>CAZNLR010000015.1:0-97148 GCA_964574215.1 uncultured Rhodospirillaceae bacterium
AATTCATGCCGTCATCGCGAAGACTGGTGTTGCCTATAAAAATGTTATCTCAGGAGAATAGTATGATTATCGATATGTTTACCCACGTCTACCCGCGAGCGATCTACGACAAGGTGGAAAAAGTACTGTCCAGCGATACCTACGCGCGGAAATATATCGATCCTATTCCCATGCTTTTTGACATGGATAAGCGGTTTCGTGTGATGGACAAGTATGATGACTATCGGCAAGTGATTACCTTGGTAAGCCCACCAATCGAAGCCATCGCCGACGCAGAGCAAGGGGCCGAAGTAGCAAAGGTAGCGAATGATGCGATGGCAGAATTGGTTGCCAAGAATCCGGACCGTTTTGTAACGTTTGCTGCATCCCTTTCGATGTTGGATATGGACAAGGCAATGGACGAATTGCATCGGGCGATTCGTGATTTAAATGCCGGCGGCATCCAGATTTACACAGATGTTGGCGGAAAATGCATCGACCATCCGGATTTCCAGCCTGTATTTGAAGCCATGGCGGAATACAACAAACCAATTTGGATGCATCCCGGTCGCCCTAAGAAAGTGAGCGATTTTTATGATGAGGAGGAATCGCTATTTGATATGTGGCAAATGGTGGGCTGGCCCTATGTGACCTCGGTAGCGATGATGCGACTGGTGCTTACGGGCCTATTCGACCGCCATCCCGAAATTAAAATAATCACTCATCATTTAGGTGGCATTATCCCGCAACATTCGCAGCGAATCGCTAACTCCCTGCTTCGCCAAATCAGGCAAATGGAATACCAAAACCCGGACCAGGAGTTCAATTTTATGCGCCGCCCGCCGATCGATCAGGTGAAAATGTTTTACGGTGACACGGCTTTGCACGGCGCGGTTTCGCCAGTCAGAAACGGCATTGAATTTTTTGGCGTCAATAACGTGGTATTTGGAACCGATGCGCCCTATACGACGATCCAACTCGAACTCGATATGATGGATCAACTCGGTCTCGAAATGGACGCGAAGCAACGGATATTAAGCGGCAACGCCAAACGAATATTGGGCATCAAATAATCCGTTGATTTATTTGACACCTCTTCCGGGATATGGCGATTAATGAAAGCCGCTTTTTTTACTACTTAACGAGTTCGGGTTTTTTCCCGCCGCCTTTTTTCTTTTTATCCGTGCCACCGGGAAGTGCCAGTTTGGGGTATTCGAAGGCAATCTTGCCGCCTTCGGCTGTCACCTTGACTATACCACCCTTGACCAAATGCCCGAACAGCAACTCCTCGGAAAGCGGCTTCTTGATATGTTCCTGAATGACCCGGGCAAGCGGCCGGGCGCCAAATCGTCTGTCGTACCCTTTCTTGGCGAGCCATTCGCGGGACTGATCGGTCAAGGTGATGGTAACGTCGCGGTCGCTCAATTGGGCTTCCAGTTCCATAATGAATTTGTCTACCACCTTGCTCATGATTTCGGGCGACAAATTGGCGAACGGAATGACGGCGTCCAACCTGTTGCGGAATTCGGGCGAGAACATCCGTTCAATCGCTTCTTCATCGTCGCCTGTGCGTTCCTCACGTTCAAACCCGATGGCCGGTTTTGCCATCTCAGAGGCGCCAGCGTTGGTGGTCATAATCAGCACAACGTTGCGGAAATCGACCGACTTACCGTTGTGGTCCGTCAGCTTGCCGTGATCCATAATCTGCAACAGGATATTGAATAGATCGGGATGCGCTTTTTCCACCTCGTCCAGCAGCAATACGGCGTGGGGCTGCTGGTCGATGGCGTCGGTCAGCAAACCGCCTTGATCGAAGCCCACATACCCCGGCGGCGCGCCGATCAGCCGGGAAACCGTATGGCGTTCCATGTATTCGGACATGTCGAAACGCACCAAATCAATTCCCATACTCATGGAAAGTTGGCGGGCGACCTCGGTTTTGCCGACACCGGTCGGCCCCGAAAACAGATAATTACCGATGGGCTTCTCTGGTTCCCGTAATCCGGCGCGGGCCAGCTTGATGGCGCTGGCCAAGGCGTCGATAGCCGGGTTCTGCCCGAACACCATGGTTTTCAAATCACGCTCCAGATTCGCCAGCACCTTCTTATCGTCACGAGAGACGCTCTTGGGCGGAATGCGCGCCATTTTTGAAATTATCGTTTCGATATCTTTGACGCCGATGGTTTTCTTGCGTTTGTTTTCCGGCACCAACATGCGGGATGCGCCAACCTCGTCCAGAACGTCGATGGCTTTATCGGGAAGCTTGCGGTCGTGAATGTAGCGGGATGATAGTTCCACCGCCTGCCGGATCGCTTCCGCCGTATAGCGGACTTTGTGATGTTCCTCGTAATAGGGTTTCAGCCCCCGAAGAATTTTGACGGCATCTTCAACCGACGGCTCGTAAACATCGATCTTCTGGAAACGCCGGGCCAGGGCCCGGTCTTTTTCGAAATGGCCGCGAAACTCCTTGTAGGTTGTCGACCCGATGCAGCGCAAGGTGCCGCTCTGCAGCGACGGCTTCAGAAGATTGGAAGCGTCCATGGAACCGCCACTGGTGGCCCCTGCCCCGATAACCGTATGGATCTCATCTATGAACAGGATCGATTCCGGCATCTCTTCCAGTTCGGTCAACACCGCCTTGATGCGTTCCTCAAAATCGCCGCGGTACCGGGTGCCCGCCAGTAGGGTCCCCATGTCCAAAGAATAAATTACGTTGTCGGCCAGCACCTCGGGCACTTCGCCGGCAATGATCCGCCGCGCCAAGCCTTCCGCTAAGGCCGTCTTGCCGACACCGGGATCACCCACATAAAGCGGGTTGTTCTTGGTCCGGCGGCACAGAACCTGAATGGTGCGTTCGATCTCGGCTTCACGGCCAATCAGCGGATCGATTTTACCGTCCTCGGCTTTTTTGTTCAGATTGACGCAATAGGAATCGAGGGCTTCGGAACCTTTTTTGACGTTCTTGTCTTCGGTGCTTTCCTCATCCACCCCTTCAACGGGCTTGGCCTCGGAAAAGCCCGGAACTTTAGCAATGCCGTGGGAAATGTAGTTTACGGCATCCAAACGGGTCATATCGTGGATTTGCAGGAAATATACCGCGTGGGCTTCACGCTCGGAGAAAATGGCGACCAGCACGTTGGCGCCCGTCACTTCTTCGCGACCGGAGGATTGCACATGAATGGCGGCACGCTGGACCACTCTTTGAAAACCGGCCGTCGGCTTGGGCTCCGTCAATTTCGGTGTAATCAGATCACCCAACTCGTCGTCGATGAATTCCATGAGATCGTTACGCAATTTTTCGATCTCGACGCCACAGGCGCGTAAAACGGATATGCCGTCCTGATCCTCCGTCAGAGCAAGCAGCAGGTGCTCCAAGGTGGCGTATTCGTGGTTTCTGTCCGTCGCCAGGGCGAGGGCACGATGCAAACTTTGTTCTAAATTACGAGACAGCATGATTTCAGACTTTTACCTTACGCGTTAATTTATTGGAACTATCGAAGTTTCCGGTTCAATCGTTTTCCCCCTAAGAATCTTTTTCGATCGTGCATTGGAGCGGATGCTGATTTTGCTGGGCCAAATCCATCGTCTGGTTCACCTTTGTCTCTGCGACTTCATAGGTGTAGACGCCGCAGACACCGACACCCTTCTGATGAACGTGCAGCATGATCTTGGTGGCGTCCTCGTGGTTCCTGTTGAAGAATTTTTCCAGCACATATACGACGAACTCCATCGGCGTATAGTCATCATTCAACATCAGTACTTTATACATCGACGGTTTTTTGGTCTTCGACCGGCTTTTAACGGCAACCCCATGTTCCGTTTCGTCACGACCACCGCCGTCATTCACATCGTCGTCGCGTTTCATGGCTACTATTATTCGTTCGGCTCCGATTGTTCTGTATTCAATTTAAACTCAATTATATGACTTAACAAATATGGTCTGAAATCATTTATTCGCAATATCTCCCGTTAGAGCCTTCATCCTATAATATTGGGATTTTCGATCAAATTAAAAAGATTACTTTCCCAATTTCGGCCAATTTCATCAGTAATCGGCTGTATTCAGCCATTATACAGAATTCGGACTTAGTGCCTCAATAAACCATCACTGCCGAATTCGAGTGTAAAATGGTTGCGGAATTCCTCTTCGTCATTGGTGCCATAAACATCAAATACCGTCGTTTCCCGAGGCGGATTTATCGGAATATCCGTGAAATCCCAGGTATTTACCAGTTTTTCGAAGACGATTCCCTGATAACGTTTCGAAGGCCAAAGATAGGCATTGATATAAAATTTTCCTGCCCGACAGCCGGAAACGACCCAATAAAACCCGATTGAGGGTAATTTTTCCGAAGGCGGCGGCGAATCAAAGAAATCGCTGCTGTTCAACGCCCGGACGAATAATTCGAAATCCCGTTGCGGAAGATTGGTGGAAGATACCTTGGGACGCCATGGTTTGAGCAAATCCGGTGAGGACAATTCCGTGGTCAGGTTGCTCAAATCCGCTTCGCCGGTCACCTGAATCTTCATATTATAGCGCCCGGGCTCAGCTGATTTAACCAAGTCGTAGGCGCGAACCTGTTCGTTGTAAACGCCGTTATAAACCAAGCGATAGCGGTCCTCTTGGCTGGCGGCGCACCCCGCGCGGATATCGTCTCCCGCGACGAAACTGAACCAGGTGAGTTTTCTGGTTATCGGCTGATAAAATCCTTCGTCGGATCCGGTATACGCGCACGCCGACAACACGCCGAAAATGGTTAATAGAATTGGCGCGATTCGCCTCAGCGGATTTGCAAAATTCACCAAAGTTCTCCTGTTAATACTTTGTTCACGGCGATTGCCTAAAACTGATAAGGTAGTGTACACCTAACATCTTGATTTCAAGTGATGAATCTTGGATTGTTATACAAATTGAACCTTTATGTGAGAAATCAGGCCTATTCAATGGACAGTCTCGGAAGTGATCCCTACACTCCGGTCCACAATAAGGACACAATTAAGTCCGAGAGGCGAATACATTTACTTGGGGACGGTCGGGAGACAATCTGATTTTTAAAGCCTTCATATTTAGTCCGCGAATGGCTCGGCGAATTATAAGCCTTGGCGCGCTAGCTGTCGCTCTGCTGCTGACCGGCGCCGGGAATGTTCAGGCAAAATACGCCTCCATCATCATTGATGCTCAAACGGGTAAGGTCCGTCACGCCGTCAATGCGGACACCCGGAACTATCCGGCTTCCTTAACCAAACTGATGACCTTGTATTTGCTGTTCGAAGCCGTCGATAAGAAAAAACTGACCTTTAAGTCCCGCCTATCCGTTTCCCGCAAAGCCGCCAACCGGCCGGCGTCCCGCCTCGGCCTCAAGCGGGGGCAGTCGATCTCGGTCAAGGACGCGGTAATGGCGCTGATCGTCAAATCCGCCAATGATGTGGCCACCGTCGTGGCCGAAGCCCTGGCCGGAGACGAGCGCAGGTTTGCTCTGGTTATGACGGCCAAAGCGCGCAAACTGGGTATGTCCCGGACCACCTTCCGCAATGCATCGGGTCTTCCCCACCGGGGACAGTTGTCAACGGCACGCGATATGTCCACCTTGGCGCGCTCGCTCTACAAACGGTTTCCTCATTATTACCATTTGTTCAAACGAACGACCTTCGCCTTTCAAGGCCGCACCTACCGGACTCATAATAAGGTCCTCAAATACTATCCCGGCGCCGAGGGAATGAAGACGGGATATATCAGGGCTTCCGGATATAATTTGGTAACGGCGGCCAAGCGCCGCAATCACCGGCTGATTGGCGTCGTATTCGGCGGTAACACACCGAAATCCAGAGACCGGCACATGATTAATTTGCTCAACCGGACCTTCAAGAAAGTCGGGCAACCGGTTCTGATGGCAAAAGCGCCGGACACGAAATCTAAAAATAAAAACCCTGGCAAGCTCACCGCCGAGAACGATATCTGGGGAATTCAAGTCGGCGCCTTTTATTCCAAAAACCCGGCTTACAAGCTGGCGAAAACGATTAGCCAGAAATACGCCCGCGTATTGAGCAAAGGCAAAATCAAAGTGATGCCATTGCAGAAATCGCGCAACCGCGTTCTCTACCGGGCGCGCATTTTGGGCATCGGCAAGCGCACAGCTTACCGGGCCTGCCGCTTGTTGAAGAAAAACCGCCGCCCGTGTCTGGAACTCAGACTGCCCGGCCAGATCGAACTGGCCTCCCGCCAATAAATGCTCACCAAGCCGATACCGTCAACGGGTGAGGCCTTACCTGTTATCGGTCTGGGTACCTACCGCTCGTTTGATGTCTCCCTTACGCCCGGCAAAAGAAAAGACCTTCAGGAGGTCCTGCGGCTGTTCTTTGAGGCCGGTGGATCCGTAATCGACTCGTCACCCATGTACGGCAAGGCTGAAGCCGTCGCCGGAGAAGTGCTTGAAGAAATCGGGGGTCGCGATCGGGCTTTCGTCGCCACCAAGGTTTGGACCAGCGGCCGTCAGACCGGTATCGGCGAAATGGAGGAGTCACTCCGGCTGCTGCGATGTTCTTCCATCGAACTGATGCAGGTTCATAATCTGGTGGATTGCGACACCCATTTGGCGACCTTGCGGGACTGGCAGGCCGAAGGGAAAATAAAATATATCGGCATCACCCACTATACGGACCAGGCCTTTGGCGAACTGGGCCGCTACCTGAAGGCCTATCCTTGGATCGATTTCTGTCAATTCCCCTATTCCATCGGTCAGCGGGATGCCGAGGATTATTTTCTCGACCTCTGCGCCGACCAAGGTACCGCCACTTTGATCAACCGGCCCCTTGATCAGGACCGCTTGTTCAAATCCGTTCGCCGTCGGGACGTTCCCGAATGGGCCGGCGAATTCGGCTGCTCCAACTGGTCGCAATTTTTTCTCAAATACATTCTGTCTTTTGAAGCCGTCACCTGCGCTATTCCCGCCACGGGCAATCCGTCGCATATGGCCGATAATCTGGTTGCCGGTGAAGGACGTCTGCCGGACGCGGCGGAGCGCCAAAAAATGTCTGATTTTTTCGACAGCCTATAGGGCTCAATCCAATAATTTGTTTTGCCCGTTTTCATCGTGCTCGAAAGGGATCAGCGATCTCAGCGTCAGTTCGCGTTTAAAAAATTTGTATGATTGGCAGATTTGTAGCGATTTTTTTAAGTAAATACATGACAGCATCAAATAGTACTCATGTAAATATACGTACTAACCGACATATTTATTTCTATTTCTTAATGTTTCATTTCATTTCAACGGTCTTTTTTTTGACTTTGATCAACGACTTCGAATTGAATACAAAATAATATTTATTCTTGTATATGCCTTCCGCGAACCACTCCTTTGCAATTCTAAAAACAGAATAATGAATTATTGCAGGTAAACCGGTTTATTTCTTTGGATCGAGGAGTGAAGTCATGGAATTTCTGAACAATTTAAAGATCAGCATTCAGATTGGTATTATTACAGCGGTAGCGCTCATCGGGTTCGTTGTCGTCGGCACCGTTTTATATGTAAATTTAAACGAAACGCAGCGACTTACTGCCGAGAAGCAGCGTGTGGATGATGGTCACGCCATTACCAAGGCCATTGGCTATGAATTTTTGAATGCCCGGCGGCGTGAAAAGGATTTCTTGATCCGGCTCGACAGTAAGTATGTGGCAGCTCACGGTAAAGTATCGGCCTCTATTCGGAAACACGTCGAGGAAATGCGTCCCTATCACGACGAAGCCGAAATCCTCACCTTACTGGACGGCATCAAAGCGGGTTACTTGAAATATGACGCGCAATTCAAGCATGTGGTGGCCAGCTGGGAAAAATTGGGCCTGAACGAAAAATCCGGTTTGCGCGGAAAGTTGCGAAAAGCCGTCCATGACGTGGAAACCAAACTCAAGGAGGCAAATAATTCTGATCTTACGGTCATCATGCTTATGATGAGACGGCATGAAAAAGATTTTCTCATGAGGATCAACAAAAAATATGTGGGTCGGATGGTAAAGCGTCATCAGGAATTCACGGCGGCCTTAGCAACATCGCCGATTCCCGACGACGTAAAGGCCGATATTTCAACGAAAATGACCAGCTATCACAAAAGTTTTGCCGAACTGGCTGCCATCAGAGTTCCTTTGGTAGCAGACACCAAAAATCTCAGTAAACTTTTTGCCGAGGTTACACCGAAGCTGAAAACCATGGCCGCCGATAGTGAAGAAGACTCCAAATTAGCCGCTGCAGGCGTTGCTGCGGTTCAAAGGGAATCGAGCACAATTATTTACAGCACCGTGGCCGGCATCGCCGTCCTCGTGTTGTTGCTGTCTTTCCTGATTGGAAGAGCGATATCCGGCGCCCTGGGTAAAATGAATTTTGCCATGACGGAATTAGCAAACGGCAATAACGATGTTGATATTCCGTGTGTCGGTTGCTCGAACGAAATCGGTCAAATGGCTGATGCGGTCGAGGTATTTAAAGAGAACGCAATCGAACGCATCGGGTTGGAGAAAGATGCCGAGGAGCAACGGCAGCTACAAAAGCAGCGCGAGGAAGATGAGCGTAAAGCCGACGAAAAACGCCGCGAAGAAGAGTTGGAGCGTGAACGGCGTGAACGTGAGGCCGAGGCCGCGAGAGAAGCCAAAGAGCATGAAGAGGAGGAACAACGTCTCGCCGCCGAACGGGAAACCGAGCACCAAAAGGCCGAAGAACAGGCCGAACGCGCCCGTGTGGAAAAAGAGCGTGCCGACAAGATCAGCGCTTTGACGGCAACCTTCGATTCCAGCGTTTCCCGAGTGCTGAGCACGGTCTCCGACGCGGTTCAAAATATGGGGCTTACTTCCCAGGCGCTTAATTCGACGGCAGAGAGCACCTCAGAACACGCAACCTCCGTCTCGGCGGCGGCCGAGCAGGCCTCAGCCAATGTCCAGACCGTGGCGGCGGCGGCAGAGGAGCTTTCAAAGTCGATCACTGAAATCTCCAGCCAAGTCAGTCAATCGGCGACTATTTCCTCCAAGGCCGTTGACGAAGCCCGCAAGACCAATGATCAGGTTAAAGGTTTGGCGGAAGCCGCCACCAAGATCGGCGAGGTTGTCGAACTGATCAACGATATCGCCAGCCAGACCAACCTGCTGGCCCTCAACGCCACCATCGAAGCGGCCCGGGCCGGTGAAGCCGGTAAGGGTTTTGCCGTGGTCGCCTCCGAAGTGGGCAATCTGGCCAATCAGACGGCCAAGGCCACCGAGGAGATCAGCACCCAGATCAGTGGCATTCAATCTGCCACCAATGAATCGGTTGACGCCATTCAGGATATCACCTCGATTATCGGTGAAATTCATGAAATTGGTTCAAGCATTTCGGCCGCCGTGGAGGAACAAGGCGCAGCGACGCAGGAAATCGCCCGTAACGTCGAGCAGGCGGCCACCGGTACCCAAGACGTCACGGTCAACATCGTCGACGTCTCCAACGGCGCCAACGAAACGGGACAGGCGGCTGATCAAATGTCGGCATCCGTTTCGACCTTAAGCAGCGAGGCCGATCAATTACGCAGCGAAGTTGAAACCTTCCTATCTGGTATCAAAGCGGTCTAGTTCTCTGTGTATTAAGATGAGGGAGGCTTCGGCCTCCCTTTTTTTTCTAATCATCCGCGGTCATTTATAAAACACCCCCGGCAGCCAGAGTGCGATGCCCGGCAGCAACAGTAGGATTGCAATCAAAGCAAAGTGAGCCGACAGAAACGGCACGATGCCCCAATAGACATCCCTGAGGGCGATATCCGGCATCTGGGCGCGGATGACAAAAATATTCAGGCCAACGGGCGGCGTGATCATACCTACTTCGACGGCAACCAAAACCAAAATTCCAAACCAGATACCGCTGTAGCCGACGGCTTCAGCCAGAGGCAAAAACACGGGCACCGTAATGAGGATCATGCTGATGGCGTCGAGGAAAAATCCCAGCACCACATAAAACGCCACCATCATCAGGATCACGGCCCATGGCGGCGCGCCAAGCCCGTGAACCCAACCGGTGATCGCATTGGGCAATTGGGTCAGCGCCATGAAATAGGAAAAGAGGAAGGCGCCGATAATGATGAAAAACAGGGTACCGGTGGTCCAGATGGTTTCGACCAGGGATTCCACGAAGTCCCGCCAGCTCAAAGTCCGGGTGACAAAGCCGATCAAAATGGCGACAAAGGCGGCAACGGCAGCGGCCTCCGTCGGACTCATAAAGCCCGAGTAAATGCCGCCCACGGCGATGCCGAACAATATCACCATTTTCCACAGCCGTTTCATTTCACGCAGGCGTTCCATCAGACTGATGGAATCGCTTTTGGGCAGGCGGTGGGGTTGCAGATAACCGACCGCCGTGATCACCACGATATGCAGCGCCGCACCTGCCAGTCCCGGCAGCAAGGCCGCGGCGAACAATTGGGGAACCCCCTCCTCCGCCATGATGGCGTAAATCACCAGCACCACCGACGGCGGGATCAGCACGCCGAGAATGCCGCCCGAGGCGACCACCCCGGTAGCCAGCCGTTCGTCATAGCCGTATTTCCTCATTTGCGGAACGGCCACCCGTGTCATGGTCGCCGCCGTCGCCAGGGAAGATCCGCAGATCGCGCCAAATCCGGCACAGGCACCCACCGTTCCCATGGCCAACGCCCCCCGAAAGCCACTGAACAGCGCATTCGCCGCCCGATAGAGATCGTTGGAAATACCCGATCTGGTGGCCACCGCGCCCATCAGAACAAACAGCGGCACCACGGTCAGTGAATATTTGTCGGTTAAATCATAAGGGACCAGTCCGGCCGTGATCAGAGCCCGGCCCCAACCGTCAATGGCGGCGTAGCCGAAAAATCCCGCCAGCCCCATGGCGATGGAGACCGGCACACGTAGCAGGATCAGGCCGAACAATCCGGCCATGGCGATAACACCGATCACTTGGGTACTCATCGGTCGTATCCCTGGTCAGTTACCATCGGCCGCGATGTCATGTTGTGGACCGTCGAGGTTGTGATCTTTGGGAACGCCATGACGGGCGTAGAGGTAGATCAGCCAGATCGTCGCCAATATGGACAAGGCAAAGCCGACTATGATCGGCACCCAATGGATAAAGCGATTGATTTCGAGGGTCATGGTGACCTCTTCGAATTCCAGCTTGTCCAAAGCCGGCTCCATCATTTCACTCATCATCATGATCAAAAAACCGAGCGTCAGCACGAGGCCGAAAAAGCGCAAAGCCGCCCGCCACTTGCGGGATACCAGTTGATCGATGACATCGACGGTGACATTTTCGTCGCGCAGGAACACGCCGGGCATGGCGATAAAGATCAATCCGACCAACGCCAGTTCCATAATATCGACGACGCCCAGAACCGGCGCATCGAAAAAATTCCGCATCGCCACCGCGTAGGTGGTGAACAGCATCATAAAGACCAGGATCAACGAGGCGACCAGGCCAAAAGGCCTCGCCACTCGCTGTAACAAATATTGGTAATGAAAAATTGGCTATTTCCAGAAGTTCTTGGACGTTTTGGAATGTTTAGCCGCCAAATCCTTCATCATTTTGTAAACCGCCCGGGAGGGCAGTCCCTTTTTCTCCAAAGCCGCTAGCTTGGCTTCAATGACCTTTTTGCTGGCGGTACGGAACCGCTTATCTTCCGCTGCCGATAGCTCAATGGGTTTCATGCCTGATTTCATCATCAGCTTTTTAGCGAACTCGTCAAAATCATCCCAGGCCTTGCCGTGATCCTTTTCGCGGCCAACCATGGAATCGTCGATTAACTTTCTCAGGTTAGCCGGCAATCCGCTGTAGCTTTTGTTGTTGATACACAGGCAAAAGCTGACGGCGTAGGAATAGGTCTCCGTGGTGTATTTGGTGACCGGTCCCAGCTTGAACGCCAAACCGGCGCCCACATAGTCGGTAAAGGCGCCGTCGATGGTGCCTTTCTGCATGGCCTCGGCCATTTGGGTCGGCGGCATACCGACCGGTGTTCCACCCAGAGCGACGATCATGTCTTTGACCGGTCCCGACGCGAAACGGATACGCAACCCCTTCATGTCTTCAATGCGGCGAACCGCCCTTTTCGCGAGATGAAGAACGCCTGGCTGGTGGGTCCATAACATCAGCGGTTTGACGCCCTTATGCTCCTGGTCGAGATATTTCGCTCGCAACGTTGGATCGTTCAGCATTCTGGCGCCGACTTCAGCACTCTGAACCATATACGGCAGATTTGAGATTTCAGTCAGCGGAAATCGGCCCGGCGTAAACCCGTGGACCATCCAAGTGATATCGGCCTGGCCGCGCCGGACGATGTCATAGTATTTCGGCGGCGGACCCAATTGCGCACCGGGAAATACCTTGACGGTCAATTCACCTTTCGATTTGGCCTCAAGCTCCTTGGCCCAGCCGGCAATCCATTTGGAGTAACTGTTTTTCGGCGTAACGAAATGAGCGATTTTCAACTCGGCGGATACTGCCAGATCAGAGTACCCTGCCATTACGGCCAACATGCACGCCGATTTTAACGTAACTGATTTAATACTATTCATATTTCCCTCCCTGAAAAAATTAAAACTATTATTGGCTTTAACTCATTTTTTTTAATTACTTCTCCCCCATCGCAGAATTTACTTGAACGGCACCAGAATCGCCGTAGATGCCAATTAGGATATTAAACTATAATAATAATAAACCGGAAACGCAAAAAAGCGCCGTCAGAACTTGAAATATCGCCTAAAAATATAATCTATAACAACAAGTTCGACAGATTCGTGTCGGCACCTAAGGGTTTGGGTGACGCAAATTTGATCGCTGAAATTTTAACTCCGGTATTAAATAAACAATGAACGCTGACAGCGATAAATTTCATAACTTGGCTGATATCCGCAGCCAAATTTCGAATGCCATTTTGATCACCCTTTCCATCGTCGCCGGCCCCATCCTGCTTGGCAGTCTTCTGCGAATTCAGTCTATCGGTTGGCAACCGGTTATGATCCTGCAAATTTTCCTGGCCCTCGCCATATGGGCCGTAACACTGGCGCGGCGGCATTTAGGATTCACGACGCGGGCGGTTTTTGTTATCGGCATCATTTTCATCGTCGGCTTAGGTGGATTCTTTAACTTCGCCCTCAATGGCGCAGGGCATCCTGCTTTTATCGTTTCAACCGTATTCGCAACTGTCCTATTTGGCGTTCGAACCGGCATCCTCGTGCTGTTTCTGGGAACAATTTCAATCGCCCTTTTTGGTTTCGCCTATTCGACACAACTTATCGGTCTCCACTTTGATTCCAACTTATACAATCAAGAGTTTCGGTCCTGGCTGACCATTTTGGTTGGCTTTACGCTGATCGGTGGCGGGGTAATCGCAACAATTGTCGGATTGAACAAAGCGCTTTTTAATTCAATTACGGCACTGGAAAAGCATAAAGCGGACCTCGAAGACCAAGTCGCAGAGCGGACAAGAGAGCTTGAGAATCAAATAGACGAACGCGAGAAAGTTGAAATTTCTTTGCGGCAAAGTGAGGAACGTTACCATGACGTCATCAAATTGCAGGCTGAACTCATCACCCATTTCACCCCGGACGGAAATTTCACCTTTGTAAACGAGGCCTATTGCCGGTACGTGGGGAAAAATGAAGACGCTCTCCTCGGCAGTTCCCTCTACGACGCGGTGCCCCATGAAGAGCTGGAGAATCTCAAAGCCTATGTTGTGTCGTTTTCAAAAGACCTCCGGCACCAGAATATCGAAAACCACGTAGAAGCAGCCGACGGCCAGCTTCGGATTTTCGAATGGTCCAATACAGCCATTATCGATGACAACGGCGAGGTGTTGGAAATCCAATCGGTAGGCCGCGATATCACGGATCGCAAAGCCGCCGCGATCGCCCTTCAGGAAAGTGAAAAAAGATACCGGTCTTTGGTTGACCTGTCGCCGGAAGCAATGATCGTCGTAGATAATTTAAAAATACAATTTTCGAATTCCGCAGCTGAAAATCTTTTTGGCTCGACCAGCCCGAATGGCTTGGTGGGTAAATTCATTTTTGATTTCATTCATCCGGATTTTCGGGATTTGGCAAGAAATCAGAGAGAAAAGCGGCTGGAAAGAGGCTGGGTCGGATTTGATGAAATGGAGTTTTTAAAGTGGGACGGCAGTACGTTTTCGGGTGAAATTGCCGGTGTCTCCATTTCCTGGGAGGGCTCAAAATCCGGGTTGATAATTATAAGGGATATCACCGAAAGAAAGGAAGTGGACCGTTTGAAATCTGAATTCGTATCCATCGTCAGCCACGAATTAAGAACTCCCCTTACGGCAATTGTCGGGGCTTTAGGGCTCATCTCCGGAGGGACGCAGGGTGAAATTTCCCCGGCCATTTCGAAATTACTCAACATTGCCGAAACCAATTCAGAAAGGTTGGTCGCGCTGGTCAACGATATATTGGATATCGAAAAACTTCAGACGGAAGGTATAGAATTTAACTTCACCCACATCGATCTCAATGACCTGGTTGGAGAAGCCGTGGCACAAATTAAAATTTACGGCGATGAATGTGGTGTCGAATTCATCATTAACAATCGTGAAAACAATGCTTTCGTCATGGCCGACCGGGACAGGCTTAGTCAAGTCATGTCAAACCTGCTCTCCAACGCCGCGAAATTCTCCTCCGAAGGTGATCAGGTCGGGGTTTCGATCCTGAAGAATAGTGAGAATGTCAGGGTGGAAGTCTCCGATTCGGGTCCAGGAATTGAAGAAGAATATCGGGAAAAGATATTCGATCGTTTCAGCCAGATCGATTCAACGGACAAAAGAGCCGTGCAGGGGACAGGCCTTGGGCTCAGCATTTCCAAGGCCATCATCGACCGGCACGGCGGTCATATCGACTTTGATTCCCATCTCGGGGAAGGTACCACATTCTTTTTCGATCTGCCGCTTGTACCCCCGTCCGAATAGGCACGACACTACTTCCCAGTGATCGGCACCGATCAGGCAGCTACGTCAAGGCGATCCCGCCAACCCGGGTATAATTGGTCCGCATCGTGGGTGAAACTTTCGAAGGCCCGGGCAAATTCGTGGTTGTCCCGGGCAAATTCAATCGGATTGGCACCTGCCTTCCAGCATTGTTCCGCCTGACGAAGTGACCTGGCGCCCGCGGCGGGTCCGTCGATATGACCATATGATCCGCCCCCGGCCGTCAAAATTAAATTGGAGTGGCCGAGGTTTTCAAAGAACCCTGGTATCCGCAGCGCATTCATACCGCCTGAAATGATCGGCGTGGTCGGGTTCATGCCAAGCCACTCCTGGTGATAGAACGGCCCGTCGGCACTATCCTGGGCGATCATATGGGCCATGTCGGTGTCCCCTCTCTCCCCTTCCATTTTACCGAACCCCATGGTGCCGGTGTGGATGCCGGAGGCGCCTTGAAGGCGGGCCATTTTAGCCAAAATGAAAGCCGTATATCCACGCTTCGATTGCGGTGAGGTTACTGCGCCGTGGCCGGCTCGGTGGTAATGAATATATTGATTGGGAAAAGTCCGGCGCGCCGTTGTGATGGCCTGGGGTCCGCCGACATACCCGTCGACCAGAAAGGCGACATGGTCGGCATTCTCGCCGAATGTCTCCAGGATGAATTCACTTCGGGCCAGCATCTCATGGTAATCGTCTGCCGTAATGTTGGCCGAGAACAGTTTGGCCTCTCCGGTATCGTCCTGGGCGCGCCGCATGGCGTCGGCAACGGCTGTTATGGTCTCCTTCAACGGTGCGAAAACCTGATTTCCCTGCGGCTCGTCGTTCTTGATGAAATCGCCGCCTTGCCAAAAGTCATAGCAGGCGTCGGCAAAAGGCTGCGGCCGCAGACCCAGTTTCGGTTTAACGATGGTGCCGACGATAAACCCACCATCGACGACCGGCCGCCCCAAGACCCGCCATAAATCGGCGATCGTGGTGGATGGACCGTCAAACAGTTTGAGATAACTCGGCGGCACGTAGAAATCATGCATCTTGGCGTATTCGACGTCTCCCATTCCCTGATTGTTGCCGATGGCGAGGGTCAGGAAAGAGACGATCATCGCCCGCCCGTCGATCATATTGCGGTCAAACAAGTCCACCGGATAGGCGATCTTGACGGTCTCGGTTTTTTCATCGGCTTCGTAGACGATGGCGTCGACGCTTCGGGTGAATTGGTCGGTTGTGGAAACTTCGACATTCGTGCCGGTTGAGGATTCAGCCGCGAAATGGGCCGCCGTCGAGACATACTCATAGCCTGCTTTCGGCATCATCTTATAGGCGCAAAGAACGTGACGGCCCTCAGCGATCAAATCCTTTTCCTTGAGGTTGAAATCAACATAGCGGTTGGACTGGTCCATTTTTCTCTCCTTGTGTGTGAGTCGTTGTTAACGTTTTCGTTCGATTAATTGCATAACGATGGGCGTCAGAATGAGTTGCATGGCGAGATCGAGCTTGCTGCCCGGAATAACGATGGAATTTGCCCGCGACATGAAGCTGTCATGGATCATGGAAACCAAGTATGGGAAATCGATACCGCGGGGATCGCGGAACCTGATGATAACCATGGATTCGTCCGCCGTCGGTATCCACTGGGCGATAAACGGATTGGAGGTATCGACCGTGGGAATACGTTGAAAGTTGATGTCGGTTTTCGAAAACTGCGGACAGATGTAATTGATGTAATCCGGCATCCGCCGAAGGATGGTATCGGTCACGGCCTCGGTCGAATAGCCGCGCGTCGCCTTGTCTCGATGGGCCTTTTGAATCCATTCGAGATTGATGACCGGCACGACGCCGATTTTAAGATCGGCGTGTTTTGCAATATCCACCTGGTCGGTGACGGCGGCGCCATGGAGACCTTCGTAGAACAATAGATCCGAATTGTCCGGAAATTCCTCCCATTCGGTAAAGGTGCCGGGGGGAACGCCGTAGGTGTTGGCCTCTTCATGGTCATGCACGTAATGACGCGTGCGGCCGCTTCCAAATTCACCGTAAGCTGCGAAAACCTCCTCCAACTCCTCCAATAAGTTTGCCTCGGGACCGAAATGGCTGAAATGACGGTCTCCCATATCGGAATTTTCCGTCATTTTTTCCTTCATGCCGGCCCGGTCGAAGGCATGGAACGCATCGCCTTCGATAAAGGCGGCATCGACTTTCTCCCGCCAGAAAATGAGTTTGAACGTCTGTTTGACCGATGTTGTTCCGGCACCCGACGATCCGGTAACGGATATGATGGGGTGATTCAGCGACATTTCTTTCCTCCCTTATCCGTTAATCAGTTGCGAAACAGACCGCGGTATTCGAACAAGGGTGATCGAAGACCGGTGTGATGGAGTTCGGCGTAGTAGCGCTCGACCCGCTCGACTTCATTCTTTGATCCGAATATGAACGGCACACGCTGGTGAATGTCCGAAGGCTCCAGATCGAGAATTCTTTCGCGCCCGGTGGACGCAGCGCCACCCGCCTGCTCAATAAGAAAGGCGATCGGGTTGGCTTCATAGAGCAGCCTTAAGCGGCCATCCCGGTAGCCGGTCCGGCGGTCGCCCGGATACAGAAATATGCCGCCCCGGGAGAGTATCCTGTGACACTCGGCAACCAGAGAGGCGATCCAGCGCATATTGTAGTTTTCCCGCCTGACACCCTTTTCGCCGTCGAGGCAATCGTCAATATAGGTTCTGATATGTTCGTCCCAATGACGGTAATTGGATAAATTTACCGCAAACTCCCGGGCGTGTTTTGGGATATGAACATCGGCGGCGGTTAAACGAAACTGCGAGGTGTCGGGGACCAGGGTAAAAATGTGGGTACCTTCGCCGCAACTGAAGACCAGCATTGTCGCCGGACCATAAATTACATATCCCGCGGCCCGCTGATTGTCGCCGAACAGCGAATCCAAATTCTTCGGAAACTGAATTTGACTGTTGGCATTGGAAAAAATCGAGAAAATCGTTCCCACTGAAACATTGGTATCAATATTCGAAGAGCCATCCAGAGGGTCGAAGGCCACGGTCAGTTCGCCATGAGGACTGACCAACAACGGTTCGTCCATTTCCTCGGAAACGATCAAACCCACTTGCGTTTGCTGTAGACGGTCTACCAGGATGTCATTGGCAAGAACATCCAGACCCGTTTGCGCATCACCGTCGGCGTTATCACCGACGATTTTCGCGTTGTGGCCGTTGAGGTCTGCCCTCGCAACGTGCTCGCCAATGTCGATGCAACCGTCTGCAATCGCCCGGACCGTTTCGGCAATTGCCGACCTATCGGTAAAATTTCCGGCCCAGTTGTCGAGATAGTCAGTCAACAGTTGATGCGCGTCCAAAGCAACCCCCACTAAGTACAATAGGCTCCCACATTCGGCACATTCGGGTAGGAGCCTAATAATATAGGTTTAAAACATGAGAATTAATGATCTCTATGTTTCAAATGGTTAGGCACCATAATTAACAACGAATGGATGTAAAACACCCCTATGGTGGGTGGGGTTTGGTTTTTTGGGTAGTGTTTTTACTACCCTTGTGAATGGGAGGTTATGATTTGAGGTACAGGCTGATGGCCTGGCTGCGATTTCGCACGTTCAATTTCTGGTACAGGTTCCGGATGTGGAATTTAACCGTGTTGGCAGATACGCCCAGTTCGCGGGCGATTTCTTTGTTGGTCCGGCCTGCGGCCAAAGTGGAGAGGACTTCCAGTTCCCTTTTCGATAAAGACGTCAAAGGGTTGTCGTTAATTAATTTAACATCCAGATAGGGAAAGACCATTTTTCCGTGGGCTACGCTTTCAATAATATTCAGGAGTTCATCCGGTTGTTCGCTTTTCGACACCAAGGCGGCGGCGCCGTGAGCCATCACGATGGAAGGAAGGAAATCACCCTCCGCCCCGGTGTAGACGACAACCTTGGGACCATTGGCAATGGATTGAAGATGATCCAGAATATACTTCCCGTCCCCCACCGGCATCACCCACCCGCATACGATAACATGGGGAACAGTCTGATCGATTTTCTGCAATAGAGTTTCACCATCGGCACAGACGGAAACCAGTTCAAACCTCGCGTCATAGGAAATCAAGTGATCGAGCGCCGCTTGTACCAGGGGGCTTTTGTCGGCGACGGCAACTCTGATCGGCGTTGATTTTTCGCTGTTTTCCGGCATGGGATAACAATATTCAGATTGATCGGGCCAATGTCAAATCGTGAATATCCGGTTCAAATCGAGAAATTAGGATATCTGCCGATAAGGTGTGATGGCGGACACTGAAATATTCGAAGCCATATGAGACACTCCTAACGGTGCCATGGAGAAGCATCCGATTTTATCGACGAATAAAGGAGCCTTGCGTTATGAATTTCATTGAACGGCGCTTCCCCCTTGAAAGGCGGTCTGGTGAAGACCGGCGGAAGAGCCAGAATCGGCAAAATGACGGCCGCAGAGGCGGCAAGGACCGCCGACTTCATTGCATGCATTGCGGTACACCTTATGAAGGCGGTCCGCAAAGCAGCAAATCCTGTGTTTGCCGGGTAACGGCATTACGCGGCCCGGGGGTTATATAGATCATCTCTTTTTCTTCGTGACAGGCGGTGCTCAAGGCAGCTATCAGTAGCTGTGCTTACCGATCCCCAGATTTCTGATAACTCCAATATCAAAGATCGCCACCGAACGGTTTGGCGTCTCGCCGGACCGATCATTCTGGCCAATATTTCGGTGCCGCTATTGGGTGCCGTCGATACGGCCGTCATCGGTCATCTGGAACACGCCTATCTGCTGGGCGCCGTCGCCGTCGGCGCCATTATTTTCCAATACATTTATTGGGGCTTCGGTTTTTTGCGCATGGGCACGACGGGCCTGACGGCGCAGGCTTTTGGTGCCGGCGATTTAATCGAGACCCGAGCCCTGTTCCTTCGCGCGGCCTTAATCGGTGGCGTTATCGGCCTCGCCCTCTGGCTATTTCAATGGCCGATCATAACATTCGCCCTCATACTTTTCGACGCCAGTGACAAGGTAGAGGAATTCGCGCAGTTATATTTTTTCATCCGGATTTGGAGTGCGCCCGCCGTCCTCATCAACTACTGCCTGGTGGGCTGGTTTATCGGCGTCCGCAACACCCGCGCCGCCCTGATGCTGCAGGTCTGGATGAACGGCCTCAATATCCTCTTAGATTTGCTTTTCGTCATTGGTTTCGGTTGGGGCGTGGCCGGCGTGGCGGGCGCCACGGTAATCGCGGAAATCAGCGCGGCGGGCGGCGGACTGTTCTTGTTCCGGCATCATCTCAAAATGATCGGCTACGGCAATGGATTGGCTGAAAAAAGGGTGAATTTATTCGACCGAGCCAAAATCAAAAGAATGTTCGGGGTCAATATTGATATTTTTATCCGTACTTTCTGTCTTATTTCGGCTTTTGCTTTTTTTACCTCTGAGGCCGCCAAACTCGGTGACATCACCTTGGCCGCCAACGCCGTGCTTATCCAATTCCAACATTTTCTTTCGTTCGGGTTGGATGGCTTCGCTCACGCCGCTGAAGCCTTGGTAGGTGGAGCCGTCGGTGCCAAAGATCGGCTGGCCTTGCGGTCGGCGGTGAAAATTTCATGCCTTTGGGCGCTTATCATCGCGGGCCTCTATGCTTTGGTATATGGCTTGGCCGGCGGATTGATCATCGGTTTGTTAACCGATATCGAAGAAGTGCGCAGCCAAGCATTGACCTTTCTGCCATGGCTGATTATTTCCCCCGTTATTTCGGTATGGTCGTTCATGCTTGATGGAATATTTATCGGCGCCACGCGCACCAAGGAAATGCGTAACGGCATGCTGATATCACTGGCCGTTTTCGTCGCCTGCGCTTTGATACTCAAAGACGACTACGGGAACCATGGTCTTTGGACCGCTCTGATGATTTTCATGGTCGTACGCGGAATCACCCTTGGTGTTTTCTATCCGCGTATCGAGCAAGCGACGGCCAAATAAAGTCGGGTCTATCCCGCCGTTACCCGTTCAGCCGGTAATAGGATCGTGATCGTGGTCCCGACGTCGACTTCGCTTTCAATCAACAAAGTACCGCCGTGGACTTCAACCAAACCCTTGGTCAATGGCAATCCCAGTCCGGTACCTTCATGTTCAATCATGCCGACCCTGCCCACCTGACCGAATTTCGTCAGGGCGATCTCCAAATCCTCTTTACTCATTCCGATGCCTTGATCTTTAACGGTGATGGCATAGCCATTGTCGGGTGTCTCTTTGCCTTCCACCGATACGCTTGACCCGATCTTCGAAAACTTTATGGCGTTGGTCAGCAAATTAACGAGTATTTGCCGAAAGCGCGTTTCGTCAGCGTGAATTTTGGTTGTGCTCCCGTTGATACAATTGATCAAATGAACGGCCTCTAAATCTGCGTTGGTTTGCACCAGGTGGAACGCACTGTTGATGCATTTCGACAAATGGAAATCACTTTCGTGGAGCTCCATCTTACCGGACTCGATAACGGATAAATCCAAAATCTCATTGATCAACCCCAACAAATGATTGCCGGACTGAAGAATATTGGTGACATATTCCGTTTGCTTCTCATTCGCCAAAGGTCCGGCCACGTCGTTGGCAAGGATATCAGCAAATCCGATGATAGCATTTAAAGGTGTCCTGAGTTCGTGACTCATATTGGCCAGGAATTCCGATTTTATGTTGCTGGCTTTTTCTGCTTCTTCTTTAGCGACACTCAAATCGGTCCGATTTTGTTTTTGTTCGGTGATATTTTCGATCTGGGAGACGGAATGCAAAGGATCGCCATTTTGATCGCGGACCATGGCGCAGTTCATCGACACCCAAATTGTCGAACCATTTTTGCAGATGTATCTTTTTTCGATGTGAAACGAGTTGATATCGCCTGCGATGAGATCATCCCATTCCGTTTTATTGAACTCGATATCGTCTGGGTGAGTTATGTCCCGAATGCTCTTGCCGACCAATTCTTCGTCGGTATAGCCAAGCATCTTGCAGAGGGCTTGGTTGACCCGGCTGATACGCCAGTCAGGTTCGACCGTCGCCATGCCGATATGAGCTTTTTCAAAAGATTCTCTAAATTGTTCCTCGCTCCTTTGGAGGTTTTCCTCCACAGCGATCTGGTGGGAAACATCTCTGATAATCGCAAGATGCATATTTCTTCCGCCAACTTCAATCAACCGCGCTCTGATATTGGCATGAAACGGCAATTTATCTACACGAAGAAAGCGATAGGTCGCCGAGGTTTGCGCTGTGCCGTATTTTTCCGTTTCTTTGACACGCCGTCTCAGCACGTCAATATCTTCCGGATGAACCATTGTTTCGACGTTTAGGCCGATCAATTCGTCATTTTCGATTGCCGCAAATAATTTGTTCATGACGTCGTTGCAGCAGATGACCGTTCCACTATCATGGATGAATGCAGCATCCGGCAGCAATGCCAGAATTTCAGCCATATCCTGTTTTTTGTACGAAATTTCCCGTGCCCCCCAGCATTGGCTTCATTCAGAAAACGAACAGGCGCGGTTAACCTGTTACTGGAATATCAGATTTATAGTTTGTGGTCCTGGGAGCCGTATTCAATAGTCCGGAAGGAAAAAATTCTCCCCGATGATTATCCGTAGGATACCTAAAATCGATACCCATATCTCAGGCCAAAACTTTCCATACCTTCATTGGTGGAGCACAATTTGGCATTGGAGATATGATTGAGATGCACCATGAGAGCATGAGCATTGTTAAAGCGATAGCCCAAGTCCAGGGACTCGCGGAACAACACACTGCATCCCAGGGATTTCTTGTCCAGCTTTTCCGTCACGGTTTCACCCGTATGGTAGGCGCCGCCTAGGGAAAAACCGAAAAAGGCACCCTGCCAGAAGCTCCACTCCCAGGAAAGACCCAGGTATGCCTGATGGGTATCACCCTGACTGTTGACCTGAATACCCAAATGAGGGCGAGGTTCCCAAACCGGTTTCAAAAAATCAGGCGACTTGAACAGTAGTTCGAGACTGCCGTCGTATCCGCCTTCCTTACGATGACTGAACGGCCCCTCATCGTGCACCAGCGCACCCAGTCTTATTTCCGAAATAATTCCGGCGCCGCTGCGATTCATGGCGGCGGGTTTTGTGGAAGCTGGTATCATAACCGGTGCCGGCGGCGCATCCGATTGCGGGTTGGCCGGCGCCCGCACCGTTCTACCGGCATCGAATGGCCGTGGTGACGACGGCGCGTTAACAAATGGATGTGACTGATTGAGCAGGCGCGACATATCGTAGACACCGCCGGTTGTTCCTGCAAATGACGTCCCGGTAACGACGGTCGACACAATTATCAGCGCCGTACAAATAGCATACTTAATATGATTCAACGCACCCCGGCTCCAAGGTTGTATTTATTTTTTTAATTGAATGAATTTTCCCCCTTATTAAATCGTTTCAGTGCGGCTCTGTCCAGACACTTGAACCCGGTCGAACAAACACTCCGGCTTTTCAATCAGTACCGGAACGCTATAGTGCAAAAAAAGTTAATCAAACCAGCAGGGAGACCAACGTGATATATGAATTCCGCACCTACGACTTAAAGCCCGGATCGGTTCAAGAAGTCATCAAAAGGTTTGGCGATGCCTACGAACACCGGCAGGAACTCTCGAAACTCGCAGCCTTCTGGTATACGGAAATCGGTCCTCTCAACCAGATCATTCATGTTTGGCCGTATGCCGATACCGCAGAACGAGCCAGCATTCGAAAAGAGGCGGGATCAAAGGACTATTGGCCGCCGAAAATTGCCGACTTTATCGTCCATCAGGTGTCTGAAATCATGGTTCCCTGGGAAATGTCTCCCGAACTGACGCCGGGAAATCACGGCCCCTACTACGAATTGCGCAGCTATGAGCTTGTCCCAGGCTCGCTAAAGAGCACCCAGGACCGGTGGCAAAGCAGCATTGAGGATAGATGTAAATTTTCGTCCCTGGGCGCTGTAATGAATGTGGATTTGGGAACGGTCAACAAAATCGTTCATGTTTGGCCGTATGAAAGCCTGGACCAACGGGCCAGTGTAAGGAAAGAAGCGGCGGAAAGAGGAATTTGGCCGCCCAAAGGTGGGGGTAAGGATTTTTTCAAGCAGGAAAACAAAATTCTGCTGCCGGCGCCGTTTTCGCCGATGCAGTAATGAGATTAGCCGACGACGAGAGTCCGCGGCATAATTTTGCGAATCCTGGCGAGATGTCTGGCAACCGGATCATATTTGCGCCAGCGCTCCTGAGCTGCATAAGCATGTCGGTAAGCATCCGATTTTGATCCATGGACTCCCATGACCTGATCGGCATTGGCGCTATCGGTAACTTGCCATTGTTTGTTGTTGCATTGGTATCTTACTGAGTAACGCATTCTGCGGTCTCCTCTTGATATTTGAGAAGTACCCTAGAATAAGAATCTTTAAAAAAGGTGAATCGTATAGACCGGTCCAGGCTTATTCTTTTCCGCTCAACGACAACGTCACCGGCTTATTTTCGGCGCTCTCGGAAATCTGTACGGATCGGCCTGCCTTCACGGTGTCGACAGGATGGCGAACGCCACCGAAAACACGCTTGATTCCGCGCCAAATCTTGGGAACCAGCCAGATCGCCAACAGGGCGAAAATACCGAATCCCACGATGAATATTATCGGCTTAAACACCGCCATGGATATGCCTGTGAACACCAAGATATCTTCGAAAATCGATGCAAACCAGTTACTGGCCGGCTCCGGAGACGTGTTTATCACGGCGCGCGTACCCGCCTTGGTCAAATGGGCGCCGGTGGCGATTGATCCACCCAGGAGCATGGCGATACCGGTCTGGATTTCCTCTCCCACGCCGATGTCGAATCCGCTGACGGCGCCTGCCGCCATCATCGCGCCGGCCGGTACCCTAATAAATGTCTGCAAGACGTCCCAAATGGAATCCACGCCGGGAATCTTGTCGGCGAAAAATTCAATAAAATACATCAGGACAGCAATCCCCAATACCATGGGACTTGATAATATTTGCAGGTTTTCCGGCAGCGTGATGATACCGAACAAGTTGAGAAACCCGAGTACGGCTACAGTGGCGTAAAGATTTATACCGCTCGCCCACGATGCACCCAATGCCAGGGTCAGTGTTTCAAGTACGTCCATGAAAGTCTATTTCCCTAATTCAGAATAAGGTTAATTGCTGGCATTTCCCGAGACAATCACTATATACGATTAGTTGGAGGCATGGACGCGATCAGTAGCGACGAAGGAATAAACTATTGGAACAAATTGAATGGAATGACTCCTACTCCGTCGGCGTTGATAAGCTGGACCGGCAGCACAAGGTGATTTTTAAAATCGTAAACCGGCTGACGGATGAAGAAAAAATAAAAAATGATCCTGAATTGGTCAGCGACACTCTTGATGCACTTCGCCAGTACACCAACACGCATTTTGCCCTGGAAGAGAGTTTGATGGCGGAGGCTAATTATCCCGATCTCGAAGAACACAAGCAACGCCACCTGGAAATTACAAAAAAAATAGCCATTCTCTGCGTCGATGTTTTAGAGAACAAAAAGACGGTTACGGAAGACTTACTGGCTCTGATTAAAGATTGGTGGGTGACCCATATCCTTGAAGAAGATCAATCCTATTCGGGTTCTCTCAAGGCAAGCGGTCTGAAATAACAACCCCGAAATCAGTTTTCGAGCGTCGAAATATCCGGCGGGCGGCCTGGCAGTTCGAACTCCTCCCAGCGATCGGCAACGCGGTCTCGGATTTCCTTTCTGACAATAGTTCTGTCGGGAAAATCTTTGATATGGCGGTGCGGTTTACAGGCGTCGATTAGAGCCTTCGAGCCGTAGGGTCTCAATTCTTCAGGAAACTGGCTCGGGTCAAGGCCCGTCGACCACGTCTTACGTTGAAAATCCACATCGTCTACGGGATTACTGCGCGTACTCATGGCCCATAGAACTTGATTGAAATCCGTGGCATCGACATCATCGTCGACGGCGATTATCCACTTCGTAAAATATGCCCCGGCGGGACATTGGGCTACGGCGGACAGAACCTGCGTCACATGCCCGGCATATTTCTGTTCCAATGAGACAACCGTCATCCCCCAACCGGATGCGGCGGCCGGATGGCAAAACACGCCTCTGATCCCCTGCATGCCAAACCGCTCCAAATCGTTCCATATCGCCGCCGACCGCATGATCGAATAATAGGCGCCGATTTCACAGGCGGGATAGTCGGCCATCAGAGCCGTTGTCAGAATGGGGTCCTTTCTCATATGCAGCGCCTTGACGCGGATGACCGGCTGCAGCCCCTCCGGTCTGCCGTAGTAGCCCGTGAATTCACCCAGGGGGCCTTCCATTGCCACGTCATCGGCTTCGACGGTGCCCTCAATGACGATTTCGGCCCTTGCCGGAATTGGCAACGATGTTTCAACCCCCGCCGTCAGCTCCATCGGCCTGCCCAACAATCCGCCGATAACATCCAGTTCCGAAACGTCGGCTCCATAGGATTGCGCGGCCACCATGAAAG
This sequence comes from uncultured Rhodospirillaceae bacterium, assembly GCA_964574215.1. Classification (GTDB taxonomy): domain Bacteria; phylum Pseudomonadota; class Alphaproteobacteria; order Rhodospirillales; family UBA2165. The sequence goes on from CAZNLR010000015.1 coordinate 26,508, forward strand.
GCGCCGGATCTATTCCATAAGCGGCGACCACTTCGCACGCTTTACCGTCGGCCCACCAGGCCTCCCGATCCAGCAGACCGTGCTTTCCGGGAGAGCAATACATACCAACACGGTTTGGGCCGTGCAGCATCTGCCGATAGCAGCCGACATTAATGCGCTCCGTATCGGGATTTCGAGTAAACGTGATATCGCCTGTGCCGATATAATTCCCGCCATCCCCGGGCCAGAATTTCGGCACCGGCAACTTTGTCAGATCGATTTCGTCGCCGGTCAGAATGATTTCGTTAACCGGCGCCTCTTCCTGATCGACCATGGTCGACGCAATTTTCCGGTCGGCCCGTTCCCTGACGGCAAGGATCATTTCCTTTGTCGTTAAATCCGCATCGAGTCCGACCGCCAGGGCAAAGCGGCGCTTGCTGGCGCCGAGCATATTACTGAGCACCCGCGTTCCTGATTGATCACCCAAAATATTTTCGAATAACAGCGCCGGTGAATCTTCCTGCTGAGCGGTCATATAGGTCGTTGTCGCCAGTTCCTCATCGCGGTCTACCGGCGCCGTCACGCGGTGCAAACTCCCATCGTTTTCCACCCGCTCCAACCATTCCCTCAGATCGCGTGGGCCCATCTGGTTGTTTTGACTGGATGGCCCGCTTGAATCTTCCATTTTATCCTCCAGAGTTTCTGCCGATTGCATAAAACGGTTCTTTACCGACAGAGAGTACTGCAACGACCGGCTGCTTTGCTAAAATTTAACAAAACGATCTTCAATGGTCCAAAAATGATTGCCCCCCTTGAGCCGCCGCTTCACAGGCCCTACTTAATCTTTTGAACGGAGAAATTACAGAATACAGTAACCAGTGTGATAGTATGTCGAAAATAAAAGATGATTTGAGGGACTGAAATGTTGCTTTCGCGTAATTCCAGGGGCGCACAATTTCTGGTTTCGCTCTCCGGGGCATTGGCTGTTTTGATATTGAGTACATCGGCGCACACTGCGGATCGGTGGTTTCCCATTGCTGTGGATGTCTGGGATCCGCCCTTTAATTCTTCCTTGAAACGTAAAACGGGCCAATATACGGCATTATCCAAAGCCGGACGGCAATGGCGGATATGCGTTTCCATTCCGCACTTGAAAGACCCCTATTGGGGCGCTGTAAATTTCGGTCTAATCGACGAAGCCAAACGGCTCGGCGTTGCGCTTAGGATTGTCGAGGCCGGTGGGTACGGTAATCTTAATGTCCAACGAAAACAGGTCCAGGATTGCATGGCAAAGGGCGGCGAAGGTCTAATTTTGGCCGGTATCAGCGCCGACGGACTTAACGATCTGGTGGAAAAGTACACCGCGAAAGGCCGCCCGGTAATCGACATGATCAACGGACTGTCGTCGACTAAAATTACTGCCCGGGCAGGTGTGGATTATTGGGATACAGGTTTTAAAACTGCCGAGTATATCCGTAAAAACTTCGCTACCGGTGCTAAGCAGATAAAAATCGCCTGGTTCCCGGGTCCGGACGGCGCAGCCTGGGTTTCGCAAGGCGACAAGGGGTTCCGCGAGGCCATCAAAGGCAGTTTAATCAAAATTGTGGTTTCCGCTCATGGCGACACGGGTAAGGCGACGCAAGGACGGCTTGTCGAAAAAGCTTTGAATGAACACGCTGACCTGGACTTTATTGTCGGCACGACGGTTACCGCCAATGCCGCCGTCGAATTGCTTCGGCGCCGTAAGTTGAAAAAGAAAATCAAAGTACTGTCTTACTATTTCGGCCCTGGAATCCACCGCGGCATCCGGCGCGGCAGCGTTGTCGCCGCACCAACCGACTTGCAAGCCATACAGGCCCGCATATCGGTTGATTTAGCCGTGCGCGCCCTGGAGGGAAAAACCTTCATTAAACACGTCGCACCAAAAGTTATTGTCGTCGACAAAAAGAATATCCGAAAATTTGACAGCTCAACCTCCCTTCCGCCAAGAGGTTTTCGTCCGATCTTCAGCGTCAATAACTGGTTGAAATAGAGAGCCCAAAACCGATGACCAATAAGGAAATCAGATAACATGTTTGCCGTCAGAATAGCGACACTTGTTATTGCCGCGCTTTTTGGTTTTATCGCCACCTTCCAGGCTAGCGAGGCGCTACGCACCAACGCCCTCGAGAACTGGAAGGTAGAAGCGGATAACGTCGCCCAGTCTTTATCCGCCACATTATTGAATTGGATCGAGGAAAGTTATGCACCCATTTCAGGGCTGGCCGTGCTGTTTGAGAACAGCGGGAATGTGACCGAGCCGGAATTCCTCAACGCCTATGACGGTTTGGAAGCAAGAGCAACCGCCTTTTTTCTGGAGGGCGCCGCCGTGTATAGATATGATTCCGGTGATGGCTGGAAAATTAAATATTCAACCGATTCCGAAGGCCTGCTGCCGTTGGCCAAACCCTTGTCGCGGCAGCCGCAGATTTTAAACGCCATTAAAGTCGCCGACGCACGTTTCGGGGAATTGATCCTTGGTCAACCTTTTCAGATTGAGCCCCATAGTGAAGTTGTATCTCCGATCACCATCGGTACATCGGAAGCAAATGCCAAAATAATCATCTTGGGGTTGGTCAATTATCATGAACTGATAAGCGGGCTTTCAACCCTTCACCTTCCCAAAGGTCTAACCCTCTTTTTGGAGGGGAAGTACCCAAATACCGAGGGGCAAAATGACGTTCAACGAGTGTTCGGAAAACCAATCGACAACGCTCTGCATTCGGTTACCACGCGGACGGTTAGCGGCGGCGCCGAATTGGCGATCAGGTGGTACGCCGATAAAGAGTTTTCCGATGGACCGTCGAAGGGGCTGGCCGATTTCGCTTTCATAACCGGCGTAACGGTTATTACCTTATTGGCCCTGTTCTTCGGTTTTCTTTTGCAGCGGAATCGTTTGATCTCCTTGCGGGTCCAAGAGGCGACCGCTGAATTGGCCAAAAGCGTTTCTTCCCTTGAAGAGCAAGCCCAGGCAAAAGAAGAAATCGAAAAACGGCTACTGAAACGGGAAGCCCAACTGAGTGGAACCTTGGATAATATGACGGAGGGAATAATCGTCATCGGCAAAGACAACAAAATCGAAATGTTCAATTCAAAGGTCCAATCGCTTCTCGAACTACCGGAAGATTACCTCAAAATCGGATTTCCCATCGCCGATTTAATTTTGTTTCAGGCGGAACGCGGAGATTTCGGCCCCGGCGATCCAAAAGAAATTGCCCGGGAACGTATGACTCGACCGGATGAACTATTCACCGAGGAAAGCTTGAGCGGCCGGGTTTTGGAATTCACCAGAAAATTTATCGCAGAAGGCGTTGTCATTACCTTCAAGGATATAACCAGACAGCACCGGAACCGGCTCGAGCTGGACCAAAAAGTCCAGGAACTAGAAGCTTTTAACAGTGTGGCGGTCGGACGAGAGCTTCGGATGATCGAACTGAAACGCGAGATTAACCTGCTGCTTGAAAGTGAAAACGAAACCCCGAGGTACGAAATTATCGAATAGCGGCCAAAGACCGACGTTATTCGTAAATTCGCCTAGTCGGATGTGTGGAGGGATTTAGGAAAAGAAAGGGTAACGGTCGTTCCCTTGGTCGCCTCGCTGGTGATGGCCATGGTGCCGCCAAGTTCCTGCATCATCTTGTAAACGATTCTAAGACCGAGACCGGAACCACGTTCCGTCTTATGGCCCGGCACGTTCGAGCCGGGGCTAAGAATGCTCATTATCTGATCGGTCGGAATTGCCGAGCCTGAATCCCGCACCACCAGAACGACGGCATCGTCCTTTATGTCCACTTCCGCCTTGATGGCGACATTGCCGCCTGAGGACGTAAAATTCAGCGCATTGGTCACCAGATTCGACATTGCCCGTCGAATATTTTGTGGAATGGTATTTATATCAGGAAAATCCGGCGACACTTCCGCCGTCAAGGTCACGTTTTTCTCCGCCGCCATTTGAGAGAAAAATTCAACGACTTCTTCAATTATGTCGCCCATTTTCACATCCTGATAGCGGGCGTCTTTGGGCAGCTTGGCCGCGGATATCGGTTCCCGCCCCAGCATGCTGTCACACAACTCCGTAACCCTGATCATCGACGTGTGCAGAGCACCGGCATATTTCTGAATCATGCCGGAGTCCATGGCGCCGTCTTCGATAAGCTGCATATAACCACTCACCGGCATAATCAGGTTTTTAATGTCGTGAACGAATTCCTTTTCCTGCTGTCGAATGTCTTTTTTAAGCGTGACGTTCTCTTTGATTACAGCTTCAAGGGCAGACTCCGCCTCACGAAGCGCTTTTTTCGCCTCGTCAAGACTGGTCTGATCATTGGAATTTTTTGATTTATCGTCCATGGCCATGGGGCAATTTTGTCTCGATGACATCTTATACAAGATGTGGCCGAAAGTTGCCATGAATTGTCAGTTAGGACAATACGTAGTTACTACTATAGAGTTTAAAGGTATCCCGGCATTAGTCCTTCTTTGTTCAGAAGTTAAGTGCACAGAGCGGGCCGATCAACCCGGTACAAATCGACGCTGCATTTTTGCCAAGTGTGTCGGTGCACGAGATAAAAAATTACTTTCGAATTCTTGGTTCGACAAGATTTTATGCCCATATATTCATAATGGCATACCTCTATTACATTGATAAAAATGTTAATTGCGTATTCGTCCAGCACCACGGCGAGGTCAGCTACGATGAAATGTCCGACCAGGTCATCGAATTGCTGGCTTCGCCCGACTACAGCAAAGGAATGAATTTGCTGCGCGACCTCACCAGGACAGCATTGCACCCCAACTACAATCTGGAGTATTTCTCCAATGCGGCAAAGGAACGGATACTGGCCCACGACGAGGCATTGGGTGAAGGCCGGAAGGCGGCCTGGGTCCTTGGTAACGCCGATGATTTCAAATCTATTCATCAATTCAGCGCCATCTACCGGCTTAACACCAAGATGATACAGCGGCAGCCGTTTCGCGATGTAAAAAGCGCGATGCAGTGGCTCGGCTTGCCAGAGGATTACGAGATCAAATATCCTCTACTCGAAGAAATATTGTAGTGATCAGCTGCATACGGCCTGAAAAATAACGTCATTATATTCGATGAAGATCTGCCGCCTAAAATTCGGTAACGAACACTAAAATTTATCACTCAATTGAACGCACTCTTATGATCGGCTTATAATTAATTTTATACTAAGTGATGAACGACCATGCCCTACACAATTCTAATCGACCCGGTTGTCAATTGCATGTTTATCAAACATGACGGTCCTTTCGATTTCGACAACATTGCGAAATCAGGCGACGACCGTCTGAACCACCCGGATTATCGAACGGGCATGGATTTTATCCACGACTTTCGCGACCAGCACATACCGGCGGATTTGGAATTCACGTCAATTGCGGCGGAATCCAAACGGATTGTAAAGGAGTATAATCTCAAGTTTGGCCGATGTAAGGCCGCCATGGTTGTGGGTGATGCCCAAAGCTACGCTAAAATTCACCAATTCATTGAATCAGCCAAATTCACGGACAACCCGGTGGAACGAAAAGTTTTCCGGGATATGGAAAAAGCAAGAGAATGGATCGGTTTGCCAACGGGCTACGAAATAAATTTTCCTGAACCTGAAGACTAAAGAACGTAAAAATCAAAAGGGCCACTATTTAGCGGCCCTTTTTTAAGAGGTACTCCCTGAACGGAAAGTCCAAAATATTTCCGGTGCAATTAGGCGCTATAGGCCATGTCCTTGCCGCAGCACATGGGGGATTTAATTTTGCCATGATCATTCGGGCATTTGGAAATTTGCACCGAGTTGCCATCGTCTAAATTCAGCGTGTCATTGACCAGCGGCGCATCGCACTTGCCGCATGTGGCATTGACACTCATTCCGCAAACATCGCATTCGTAAGTTGCCATTTTCTTTTTCCCTGCTTCAATTGTTATCACTGATGGTCACAATATAATCAGCCTTAAAGAATTTATAAATACGCAATATCGAACGAAGTTCACGAAATCAGCACCTCGTCATAAGGTTCCCTATCTGATTCATGCAAAACAACACTAAACATCAATTATTTTTTCTCATATCGATTAATTTTTTCATGCCCCGATTAAACATTTTTATCAACCGTTTGTTGCGCTCAACTTTTTTGGATAACAAAAGGTACAAAGGCATTTTTCGATACGGCTTTTTAAAGTACGTAATATTTTGCACCTCGCGTTCATTCAAACGCTTATTTTTTAAAAGCTGTTCAATTTGAAATTTACCAACATCAATTTGCTGGGGAAAAATATCTATTCGCCGGTGAGATAGCATCATAAACATATGTTTATCCTTGGCTGCTTTTCGAATTTTGAAAGAACCGCTATTCAGTGCCTGCGTAAATTCGTCGGTGCCATCCATCGCCCAGTCGCCAAGGGTCACTCCGAAAATATATTTTTTCAGATTTTCGGTTGTGTATTCCTTGATTTTCAAGTCCTTGCGATGAAATAAAACCCAGTTTCCGGTACTAATCGGGAGCTCGCTATAATAGTGGGTTTTTCGCCGTTTATTGCTGTCTGGCCAGCCAATCGTACCATCCCAGTCACCGCGCTCTGAAATCTTATAGGCTCGGTTCCAGTTAAAAAAATCATAGTCTACGATCACTCCTTCCAGCAAAAATGCATCCGACACGAGTTTAGAGGGGGCGCCGAAATTTTTTAGTGATTTAGAGAATAACGGCATCCATTCCCCATTTGTGATTCTAACGACTTCAGCAGAATGGGCGTGCGAAAATGTAACCGTGTATAAAAAGAGGGAAAACTTGAAAATATGTCTCAGTTTATATGTCATAAAACTCTAACATCATGCCTCGATACAATGCGCTAATTTCTCAAAATTTGAGACATCCTTAAAGGCACTTTATGATATTTCAACGCCGGAAAGCCTACAATTACCTTGGCAATTGAGTCAAATACGGTTCAATTTCGGCCAGCGAAAGTTAAGGCGATAACGGGCCCGCCAGCCGGCATCCAGAAACAGCCCCGGGGACACGTAACAAGGACATGTCCCCTTCAGCTTTGTGCCCCACTCACTCCATTTACCCACAAAAAAAGCCGCCCGATGGGATACACGCGGCGGCGGAATAAAAGAAATGGTGACCCCTACGGGATTCGAACCCGTGTTACCAGAATGAAAATCTGGCGTCCTAGACCTGGCTAGACGAAGGGGTCACTGAGGGGCGAATATCTACCGGTCCGGAGCGGTTAAATCAAGCCCAAATAGCAAGAAATTTAGGCCGGTTTGGGGCGCAGAAACCAGAACGCCATGGGGCCCAGCAGAGCCACCGCGCCCATGGAGGCGAACCCCATGCCCCAAGGAAATACCGGATCGGCGGGCCCAGCCATTTTGGCCGAAAAATCCAATACGACACCGACCACCAAAGGTCCCACGGCGCCGCCGCCGAAGCCGATCAGGGCATGCAGACCCAGGGTCGCCCCCCGCCTGCCTTTTTCCGCAGCCATGACGGCCCCGGCGGTCAGGGTTGCCGAATCAAGCTGCACCAGTCCGGCGTAGATGAGCACCAGCACCACCACGATTTCATAAGGCAGAGCCGGCAAAAAACCCAGGAACAGGGCCATCAGGCCCGCCGATATGAGAAACACATAGACCATGCGGCGACGGCCGAATTTATCGGCCAGTTCGTTGCCGCCGATGCTGGTCATCATGGCGACCATGGCGCTCAGGCCGGCCACCAAGGTGGGGGTCAGCCATCCCAGCCCCGACAGACCGTTTGCCGGTTGCAAGGTCAGGCTGAACGCCAGAAATGCCACCAGCCAGGAGCGCATGGCAAACAATTCCCAACTGTGGACGCAGTAGGCAAGCACATAACCCATGGCCTCCCGGTTGCGCAAAACCGGTCTGAAATCCAGCAACGCCGTGTCCTCGTCCGGCGCCTGCGGCTCAATCGGTTTCATGGTGGCAAAAACCAGAACCGCCGCGGCCACGGCCGCCAGCGCCGCAATCAAATGGATGGTCTGCCAGTCGAATACTTTCACCAATTGGCCGGTAACGAAAAAGGAACATGCCGTCCCGAGGCTGAAACTGGCCGTGTAGAAAGCGACAGAGCGGGCCTGCCGCGCGCCGCCGTAGCGGTCCACCAGCACGCGCAGTCCCGGCATATAGGTTGCCGCCAGCCCGACGCCGCCCAGAATCCTGAAGAAAAGCGCCGACCAGAATCCGGCGGCGAAATAGGTGAACCCCGCCAGGGATAGCGCGGCGATCAAGGCGCCCGCCATATAAACGCGCCGTGCATCGATGCGGTCGGTCAGGCTGACCAGGACGGGTACGGCCAGGGCGTAACCGCCCAGCAGAATGCCGGCGATCCAACCCGCCTCGGTATTGCTCAGCGACCAGATATCCATGAACTCCGGCATCAAGGCGGGAAAAGCAAACACGCCCACCATGGTCAGAACCTCGGCCGTGCACATGACAGCGACCAGAAATACCGGAGATTTCTGCATCGGCTTAGCTTAGTGAACGGGTGCGGCGTCGTCGACGAAAAGCTGTACCGACGACCGCCCCTGCCAGACATTCTCCCGCAAGCGGCCGACCACATGAAGCGGTTGACCTACCTGACCCAGCAGCGCCCGTCCCAGGTCGGTATCCAGACTGCGGAAGGAGATACCGGCCAGGCTGGCGTTGCCCGCGTCGGCAAAAAAACAGCGCACGTGGGACTCGCCCACTTGATCGGATTTGGTAATCCGGATATTGGAAAACCCGAACCGGGGTTCGGCGTTGCCGCTGCCGAACGGCCCCAACTGTTGTATTTTCTTGACCAAATCCATGGACGCCCCGGCAATGGTCAGCGCCCCATCCACCTTCAGGGTGGGCTGAATGTCGGCTTCTTCGATGCGCTTTTTTATGCGTTCCGACAGGAATTGGTGTAATTCATCCAAATGGTCGGTGGTCAGGGAAAATCCCGCCGCCATGGCATGCCCGCCGCCGTTGGTCAGCAGCCCCTGCTGGCGGGCGGCAATCACACAGGCGCCTAAATCCAGACCACTGACCGAGCGGGCAGACCCCGTAGCCTTGCCGTTTTCAACGGAAACCACGCAGGCCGGCAGCCCAAATCGTTCTTTCAGGCGGCTGGCGACGATGCCGATGACACCGGGATGCCACCCCTCCCCGACCACAAAGATCATGGAATCGCTTTTTTGAGATTCCGCCTGGGCCACGGCCTCGGTCAGAACCACATCCTCGATTTCCCTGCGTTCCTTGTTATAGGCTTCCAGCTTTTCGGCGATCTGTCGTGTTTCGACGGGATCATCGCTGGCCAACAGGTTCGCCCCCAAATAGGACTCGCCCACCCGGCCACCCGCATTCACCCGGGGCCCGAGTATAAATCCAAGGTGATAGGCCGCCGGCGCCTCGTCGATCCCGGCCGCATCGGCCAAGGCGATGAGTCCGCTGTTCTGACGGCGTTTCATTACTTTAAGCCCTTGCACCACCAACGCCCGGTTGACGCCGGTCAACGCCACCATATCGGCGACGGTCCCCAGGGACACCAAATCGAGCCACTGCAAAAGATCGGGCTCCGGTTGAGCGGCTTCTTTGAAATAGCCGGCCTCCCGCAAACCCCGGTTCATCCCGACCACCACCAGAAAGGCAACGCCTACGGCGGCCAGCTGACCATGAGGACTACTTTCGTCCATGCGGTTGGGATTGACCACGGCCACCGCTTTGGGCAAACCGGCTTCCGCCGCATGATGATCGACGATGATGACATCCAGTCCGGCGTTATGGGCCACCTCGAGGGGCTCATAAGAGGTGGTGCCGCAATCGACGGTAATGACCAGATCGACACCGTCTTTTTTCAACTTTTCCATGGCCGGGACGTTGGGCCCATACCCTTCCGAAAGCCGGTCGGGAATGTAGATGCGGGCGGGCAGACCAACGGCTTTAAAATACCGCGCCAGCAGAGCCGAAGAGGTCGCCCCGTCGACGTCATAGTCGCCGAAGATCGCGATATTCTGTTTGGCAAGCACCGCTTCGACCAGCCGGACGACCGCCTTTTCCATATCCAGCAAATGGGCCGGGTCGGGCAAAAGTTTGTTGAGCCGGGGATCGAGAAAGCTGTCGACCTCATCGGCGCCAATTCCGCGCGAGGTCAAAATGCGCCCGACAATGTCCGGCAAATCGAATTGCTGGGCCAGCGCTAAGGAGGCCCTAGCGTCGTTATCCCTTTCGAGCCAGCGCTTACCACTATAGGACCGGTCAACCTCAAAAAGCAGATTGTCCGATGATCCCATTTACCTAACTACTTTTCGTCAAAGTCGTAGTTCGCCTTACGATCGAAGTTATGCTCGGCTTCAATATAGCGCACGGTACCGGATTTAGAGCGCATCACCAGGGATTGGGTCGCCGCACCATTGCGGATACGCCGCACACCCCGCAGCATGGTCCCGGACGTAACACCGGTTGCAGCGAACATAACCTCGCCACCGGCCAGTTCGTTGAGCTCGTACTTGCGGTCGAAGTCTGTAACGCCGAGGCGCGTCGCCCGGTCCCGCTCGTCGGCGGTTCTGAAGACCAGTCGGCCCTGCATCTGACCGCCGATGCAACGAAGGGCCGCGGCAGCCAGAACACCCTCGGGCGCGCCACCGACCCCCATATAGATATCGACACCGGCCTCTTCCTGTGAGGTGGCGATAACGCCGCTGACGTCACCGTCGCCGATCAGCATGATCCGCGCGCCCGCTTCGCGGCATTTAGCGATATGTTCGTCATGGCGGGGCCGGTCCAGGATACAGGCCACCAGATCGCCGATTTCGACGTTTTTGGCTTTGGCTAGATTTTTCAGATTGACCTCAACCTTTTCGTCCAAATCAACCACGCCCTCCGGCAAACCATGGCCCACCGCAATTTTCTCCATGTAGGTATCCGGCGCATTGAGAAAACCGCCTTCCTCGGCCATGGCGACCACGGCCAGCGCGTTGGGACCGCCCTTGGCGGTAATGGTGGTACCTTCCAGGGGGTCGAGCGCGATATCGATCTTGGGGCCGTCACCGGTGCCGACTTCCTCACCGATGTACAGCATCGGCGCTTCGTCCCGCTCGCCTTCGCCGATGCGGACCGTGCCTTTAATCTGCAAACTGTTGAGCGCTCTACGCATGGCGTCGACAGCCGCTTGATCGGCCGCCTTTTCATCGCCGCGCCCCATCAGCCGGGACGCCGCCAGCGCCGCCGCTTCCGTCACGCGGACGGCTTCCAATGCCAGATTTCTATCCATCTTGGCGGGTTGGTCGTTCATATTTTTCAGGCCCCCTTCAGGTCTTTTCAATTCAACTAAAACGAAACAATTCTAATCATTCTGGGCGGTTCCACGACCGCTTCGGATTTTTCTATGGCATCCAAGGTCGCCAACATCGACGCCTCGTCGGTTTCATGGGTGGTCAGCACCACGGGCACCGCCTCGCTGGCCGACCGGCCATGCTGGAGAACCTGTTCCATGGAGACATTGTTGTCCCGCAATGCGCCGGCGACCTCGGCGAATACGCCGGGCCGGTCAACCACCATCATGCGCGCATAATAGGACCCGATATGGGCCGACATGGGTGCGGTATCGATCCGCCGCAGCTTATCCGCCGGTACCGAAAACGTGCTGACGTCGTGACCCCGGGCAATATCCACCAGATCGGCGACGACGGCGGACGAGGTCGGACCTTCACCGGCACCCCGGCCTTCGTACATGGTGGTGTCGACATAGTCGCCATCGGCCACCACGGCGTTGAAGACATCTTCAATGTGAGCAATCGGCGCATTCAGGGGTACCATGCAAGGATGCACGCGCTGCTCGACGCCCTTATCGGTCAGCCGCGCGATGCCCAGCAGCTTGATGCGATACCCTAATTCCTCGGCGAATTGTATGTCGAGGGGCGACACGTGGCGGATGCCTTCCACATAGACACCGTCAAAATTGACCTCGCAGCCGAAAGCCAGGCTGGTCAGGATGGCGAGCTTGTGGGCGGCATCGACTCCATCAACGTCGAAGGACGGATCGGCTTCGGCGTAGCCCAGATCCTGCGCTTCCTTGAGGACCACTTCGAAATCCTTACCGGTTTGCCGCATCTCGCTCAGGATATAATTGCTGGTGCCGTTGAGGATGCCGTAGACACGGGACAAGCCGTTGGCCGCCAGTCCTTCCCGGATGGCTTTGACAATCGGAATTCCTCCAGCGACGGCCGCCTCGAAAGCAATAGTCACGCCGGCATTTTCCGCCGCCTTGGCCAGTTCGGTACCGTGCAGCGCCAGCAGCGCTTTGTTGGCGGTCACCACATGTTTGCCATTGGCGATGGCGGCATCGACGGTCTGCTTGGCGATACCGTCGGATCCACCGATCATTTCCGCAACCACATCCACTTCGGGATCGGTGGCCAGATCGGCGGCATTATCGTGCCAGGTCATGCCACTGAGATCGACACCTCGGTCTTTGTTCCGGTCGCGGGCCGAAATGGCAGTTACGCGGATTTCCTTACCGCTCCTGAGATGCAGATTTTCGGCTTGATCCGCCAGCAGTTTAACCGTACCGGCCCCGACGGTGCCGAGGCCCGCCATGCCCACTCTCAAAATTTCGCTCACGATGCGGCGGCCCTTTGACGTTCCGATTCCTCCAGCACCTTATCGTAGGAACCGAGGAAGCTTTTAATATTACGGGCGGCCTGACGGATGCGTTGGCCATTTTCCACCAGGGATATTCGAACGTGGCTATCGCCGTGTTCACCAAAAGCGACACCCGGAGATACGGCGACTTCGGCCTCGCGCAGGATAAGTTTGGAAAATTCAACCGAACCCAAATGCTCAAATGCCGGCGGAATGGGCGCCCAGGCAAACATGGTGGCAGGCGGACTCGGCACCTCCCATCCAGCCGATGCAAAACTTTCGATCAGCACTTCCCGGCGCTTTTTGTAAAGTGCCCGAATTTCATCGACACAATCCTGCGGACCGTTCAAGGCAGCCGTGGAAGCCACCTGGATAGGCGTAAACGCACCGTAATCGAGGTACGATTTAATGCGGGCCAACGCGCTGATCAGGTGACTGTTGCCGGCGGCGAAGCCGATCCGCCAACCGGGCATGGAATAGGTTTTGCTCATGGAGGTGAATTCAACGGCAATATCACGCGCGCCCGGCACTTCCAGGATCGACGGCGGCGGGTTGTCGTCGAAGAAGATTTCCGAGTAAGCCAGATCAGACAGGATATAAATGCCGTGGTGTTTGCAGAAATCCACCACCTGGCCGTAGAAATCCAGGTCCGTTATCATGGCGGTCGGATTGTTGGGATAATTCAGCACCACAGCCGTCGGTTTCGGAATGCTGTGGATAACGGCCTTTTCCAAGGCCTCCATATATTCCCCATCGGGCGCAACCGGCACGTTGCGGACGGCCGCCCCGGCAATGATGAACCCGAACTGATGAATCGGATAGCTGGGATTGGGCACCAGGATCACGTCGCCGGGGCTGGTGATGGCCGATGCCAAATTGGCCAATCCCTCTTTTGAGCCCAAGGTGACGATGGCTTCCCGGTCGGGATCGATTTCCACGTTGAAACGGCGCTGATAATAGGCGGCGAAAGCTTTCCTCAACCCCGGTATGCCCCGCGACGCCGAATACCGGTGGGTACGCGGGTCATTCACCGTTTCAATCATCTTCTCAACGATATGGGGCGGCGTGGCCGAATCGGGGTTGCCCATGCCGAAATCGATAATATCGGCGCCGGCGGCCCGGGCGCGCGCTTTCATCTCGTTGACTTCATTGAAGACATACGGCGGTAAGCGCTTGATTCTATGGAATTCCTGTTCCATGTCTCAGTAACCTTCGGACCTAAAAACAACAAACTAACAAAGGTCCCGGCCCCCACGGGGAACCGGTCCTCGATCAATCTTTAAACGATGGTGTAGCGCCGAAACGCCAAGAAATCGATAAAAATCTTAGTTCGGTGTTTTACTACCGAAAAGACTAAAAATCGATATAAATTTCGGTCCTTCGGTTACCCGCCTCGCCGGTTGGCATATATTCCCGATATTTCGGCTGCGAATCGGAAACGGCTCCCACGTAAAGCGTATTCGCCTTGGCGCCCAACTTGACCAATTCTTTGGCCACAGCATCGGCTCTGGCGACGGAAACTTTGAAATTCACCATTTTGTGGCGGATGAGATCCAATGCCCGGGTCCGACTGCTGGCGTGGCCGACGACCCGAATGGTTCCACCGGTTTGTTTGTATTGCGATATCACCTGACGCAGCACTTTTTTGGCGCGGCTCCTGATTTTCGCCGACCCGTTGTCGAACACGATGGTGGCTACCTGGTAGGAACCGTTGACCTGCGCCGAATTAAATTCCGACAACGACCTGACCCCAGACACGCCGCTGGAAGCGCTTCGTCTAGCCGGCCGAGTCCTGGCAGCGCTTCGTCCCGGATACGTTTGAACGCCGGAACCCGAGATCACGACGGTCGCTTCCTGACTGCCGCTGGTAATGGTTTCATACCCCGGCACCACCGCCAATTGCGGCGGATTCGGATTGACCCTGGGAATGTTGACTTTGGGTTGTTCGGGCACGACAGCCAATAACTGGCCTGTAGACGTGCGGTCCGGCATCCGTTTGGTCATCGGTTGAGGAACCGGCTTTAATTTGGGTGCCGGCCTTACAACCGGTTGAGGCGCCGGTTGGGGCGCCGGTTTGGTTGCCACCTTGGCTACCGGTTTCGGCGCCGGCGGCGGTTGCAGATTCACTTTGGGCGCCATAGCCGGTGCTTTGACGACGGGTGACGGCGGGGGTAATGGGCTGCTTGCTTCGCCTTGGCGGCGGATCACATCGCTTGAATAACGCCTGGCGCCTTCCCGATCGGCGACGAGCCCTTCCTTGATTTCTTTGCGTTCGTCGGCGGTTGACGTCTTGGGGCGTTCCGGCACGGTAGACAATTTCGGAAACTCTTCATCCGCACCCGGCGCCGGCTTGTTTCGGTCGGTCACCAGCCGATTTGGCGCTTCATCCTTTTTGTCCTGCTCCCCAGATTTTTGCTCATCAGACTTTTTTTCATCACCGGAAATTGCATCGCGCACGCCTTTGTACCATTCGACTGGATTGACGGCATCCGGCACGGAAGAACAGCCGGCCAGTAAGGCCGTTACGGCTACCGTCGCCAGCAAATTTTTGGTTCCAAATTTGCGCGCCACGTTGGCCACGCTCATCGTCGTGTGCGAAGAATTTGTTTCCCTCATGGTACTTTCATCCCCTATCGGCCCCAGAAAAGGCCCAATAATCCCTGGTTAACATCTCAAAAGGCAGACAATGGCCTAAATTCGTTAACAGGTTACAAACGCCTTCAAATTCTAAAATAACACGGTTTTCGGATAATTGAACCGGACTATTCCACATTGTAAGACTTCTCGCCCTCAATTTCACGCAACATGTCAATGTATTCCGAGCCGAGACGCCGGTAGTTTTCCGTGCCGTGGGGCAGATGATCGGTTTCTTCCTGCTTCATGGGACGCAGGAATTTTGCCGGAGTGCCGCCCCAAACTTCACCGGATTTAATACGTTTTCCGGGCGTCACCATGGCGCCCGCCGCCACCATGCCGCCGCCTTCGACCACCACGTCGTCCAACAGCGTGGCCGCCATGCCGACAAAGCTGAAGGTCTCCAAATTTGCGCCATGGATGATGGCCCGATGTCCAATCAATACATCGTCACCGATCATTATTTTCGGCGCACCTTCGGTGCCATGCACTATCGTGTGGTCCTGGAGATTACTGTTTTTACCGATCACGATCCCAGCCGCGTCCCCTCTTAGGACGCAGCCAAACCAGATACTGGACCCGGAGCCGATTTTGACGTCACCGATGATCGTGGCGTTCGGCGCGATAAAGGCATCATCGGCAATCTCCGGCCAAACACCCAAATACGGATAGATCATTCCACTCATTAAACTGTCCTGATGTTCTTAATTCCGACGGGAAAATGCCTGTATTCGTCCACGATCACAAGCCTGGAATTACACTAGAAATCGAAGGTAGAATTTAAACTTATTGCGATTATTTCTTGAATAAATCTAAAATCTACGTATTAATACGTATCTATATTCGTATGAATGCGTAGGAACGAATTAAAGATAAACAGGGTCAAGCCTTCGGGGAGGAAGCGGACCTGTTGCAGCGTAGGGGAATTTAACATGTTGAATCCGCAAATAGACTATTGTCCAACCTGCGCCGCAAGTACGGAAACATCGGGGCTGACTGTATCCATTCGATATTTCATCTATGAATGCTCGGTTTGCAATGGGGTTTTTTGTGAGCGTTGCGGCGACGGCCAATTTCGCGACGACCACCTCATGAATTGTCCCCATTGTAATTCGGAGTGTTTTGATCCGGAACGTGCACCGGAATATGTGGCTAAACCTGATCGGGCCATAAATATATCCGCCTTCTCTGAATACACGTCATAGAACACGATTGTCCTATCCAAAAGTGATCTTATTGGATAGGTTTTGCCTATGAAAATTTGTATCTACGGCGCGGGCGCCATCGGCGGGTTGCTGGGAGCGGAGCTGGCGCTGGCCGGTTCCGACGTGACCCTAATCGCCCGCGGACCCCATCTTGAAGCCATGCAGAACGACGGTCTTAGGCTTATTAAGGACGGCGAGAGCCTGACCGCAAATCCATTGGCAACTGATAATCCGGCGGAGGCCGGTCCTCAAGACTACGTTATCATAACCCTTAAAGCCCATTCCGTACCGGGAATAGTGGAAGATATTCAGCCGCTACTGGGACCTGATACTGCCGTCGTTTGGGGGGTTAACGGTGTACCTTGGTGGTATTTTTATAACCTCGACGGTAAGTACCGGGATTTAAGGCTGGAAACCGTCGATCCGGGCGGCAAACAGTGGGACCGGATCGGACCGGATAGGATCATCGGCTGCATCGTCTATCCGGCGGCGGAAGTCATCGAACCGGGTATCGTTAAGCATATTGAAGGCGATCGGTTCAGCCTGGGTGAACCCGGTGGCGAAAAGACGGAACGGGTTCAGTCTTTGGCCCGGGAACTGGTCCAAGCGGGACTGCGCGCGCCGGTGCGGCCGAGGATCAGAGATGAACTTTGGGTCAAGTTATGGGGAAATCTGAGTCTCAATCCGATGAGCGTCCTCACCGGCGCCACTCTCGAAGAATTGTGCGCCAACCCGAAGACCCGCGCCACCATCCGCGCTATGATGGTGGAGGCCCAGGAAATCGGAGAAAAATTGGGCGTCAAATTCGCCGTCGATGTGGACAAAAGGATTGACGGCGCCCAGGCGGTCGGCGCTCATAAGACTTCCATGCTTCAGGATCTGGAACGGGGCCGGCCTATGGAGATCGACGCCCTGGTAGGGGCCGTGGCTGAAATGGGACGTTTGATCGATACGCCGACGCCCACCATTGACGATATCCTGGCCAAGGTTATTGAAAAGGCCCGCCAAGCAGGGTGTTACCAGTAAACCCGAATCATTAGGACCGTAAATTATGGCGCTGCTGCCTATCAAAGATGACAACGTTCTAGAAAGAATCTCCTTCCAGTATGTGACGGTAGCCATGATCGCCATTTGCGTCGTCGTCTTTCTGTGGCAGTTGTCCCTGGGCGCGGAACAGGGTAAGGCCATTTTTGGACTGGGCAGCATACCCGCCGTGTTGTTCGGCAACCGTGAACTGAGCCCGGACCTCGTATTGCTGCCCTCCAGCGTGACGCTGGTGACCAGTATGTTCCTTCACGGCGGCTGGATGCACCTGATTTTCAATATGCTGTTCCTTTGGGTCTTCGGCGACAATGTGGAAGATTCCATGGGGCACCTCCGGTATCTGGTTTTCTATTTGCTCTGCGGTGTCCTGGCGAGTCTGTCCCATGCCGTTATGGAACCCAGTTCCGCCGTGCCTTTGGTCGGGGCCAGCGGCGCCATATCCGGGGTTCTCGGCGCCTATCTGGTGCTGCACCCCAAAGCGCGCCTATTGGTTCTGTTTATGAATATCATTCCCCTTCGCCTGCCTGCGATTATTGTCCTGGGCAGTTGGATCGGATTCCAATTTCTGAGCCTTTCGTCCGGCGAGGAAAGCAACACCGCCTGGTGGGCTCATATCGGTGGTTTTCTGGCCGGCATGATCCTGGTCGTTCCCTTTCGCAGAAAATCAGTGCCCCTGTTCGACGGCGCGGGACGGTTCGGACCTGACAATCCTAATGTCATTGATCTCGAAGAACGCCGCCATGGCCGCTCCATCTTTCCCAATACGGTAAGCGTTAAGCCGGACTACGATCAGCCACTGCTACCTAAAAAGCCGCCCGCCAAGCCATGGGACAAACCGCGCCGTTAGTTACGGCTTTGGTGTCTTGATAAAGGGACGTGACCCTTTATGATTTGGCCAACTAAAAATTAGAATTAGGGGAACCTGAATGGGGGAGTTCGGCCTCAATCAATCGGTCCGGCGGACGGAAGATCCCAAATTTTTAAAAGGCAACGGCCGGTACGTCGATGATGTCGCCCTACCGGGCCTGGTGCACGCCTGCGTCGTACGCTCGCCCCACGCCCACGCAAAAATCACCGCCATCGATACGACGGCAGCAAAAAAAGCATCGGGCGTTCTGCTGGTTCTGACGCTGGACGACTATTTGGAAGCGGGGCTGGGGAAACTGCCGAGCGTCATTCCCGGCGTGCCGAATTTCGGCGCCGATCATGTTTTCATCCCCGAACGTTACCCGCTGACATCGGATAGTGTCCGCTATGTCGGTGACGGCATCGCCTTCGTCGTCGCCGAAACTCTTCTCCAGGCAAAAGACGCCGCCGAACTGGTTCAAGTCGACTACGAGCCACTGCCGGTTATCGCCTCGACCCGGGAGGCCGCCGATACCAATTCACCCACGGTCTGGCTCGAATGCCCGGACAACGTGTCCTACCGGTATCAGCTGGGTGACCGAGACAATGTCGAAACCGCATTCGCAAAAGCCGACACGATCGCTTCCGAAGAGTTTTTCATATCGCGGGTATCGGCCAATACCTTGGAAGCCCGGTGTATCCTGGCCGACTACGACACCAATGCCGATTTCCATACCATCTACGCCAGCAATCAAAGTGCCTTTGGGCTCCGCAATCAGTTGGCCAATGTCATTTTTAAGGAACCGCCCGCCAAGTTCCGGGTAATCGTCAACGATGTGGGCGGCAGTTTCGGTATGAAAGGGTCCTTTTATCCGGAATACGCTCTGACCGTCTGGGCGGCGCGCCTGTTGGGACGGCCCGTCAAATGGATGTCGGACCGTAGCGAAGCCCTTATCAGCGACAATCATGGCCGGGATAATATTACCCGGGCCGAGCTGGCCCTCGACAGCGGCGGTAAATTCCTGGCCATCCGGGTAACGACAACGGCCAATCTCGGCGCCTACCTGGCGACCATGGGATCGGGGCCACCGGTCATGCATATCAGCGGCCTGGTGGGCGTCTACACCATCCCCGCCGCCCATATCAGCGTGACGGGCGTCTTTACCAACACCAACCCGACGGCTGCGTACCGGGGCGCCGGCCGGCCGGAAGCGGCCTATATCATTGAGCGCATTGTCGACAAAGCCGCCCAGGTTACCGGCCTCGACCCGGCGGAAATTCGACGGCGAAATTTAATCCCGGCGGCTTCCATGCCCTATCAGACCGCCCTCACCTTCAATTTCGACAGCGGCGATTTTCCGGCCACCTTTGAACAGGGCCTTCAAGAAGCCGACTATGACGGCTTCGAATCCCGCCGCAAGAGCTCCGAGGAAAACGGCAAAATGCGCGGCATCGGCCTGGCCTATACCATCGCCCGCGCCGGTCCCCCGGGAACGGAATTTACCGAGATCAGAGTGGAGCCCGGCGGCTCAGTGACCGTCTATGCCGGCACCACCAATCACGGCCAGGGCCACCAGACCATGTACACCCAAATGGTCTGTGAAATGCTGGGACTGACGCCGGACGACGTGCAGGTCGTCGACGGCGATACGGGGCGGGTCAAAAACGGCTTCGGCACCGGCGGCTCAAGGGTATCGGCCCTCGGCAGCTCCGCCGCCTTCATCGCCGCCAACAAAATCATCGCCAAAGGCCAACTCATCGCCGGTCATATCCTGGAGGCAGCGGACTCCGATATAGAATTTACCGACGGCGTCTATTCCGTTGCCGGCACGGATAAATCTATTGATTTTAAAGATATCGCCAAGGCGGCCTACGCGCCCGCCAAGCTTCCCCCAGGCGTGGAATCCGGCCTGAACGAAACCGGCACCCACAAGGCCACGGTCGCCAATTATCCCAACGGCTGCCATGTGTGCGAAGTGGAGATCGACCCGGTGACCGGGAAAGTCGAATTGGTTAAATATACCGTGGTCGACGATTGCGGCGCCGTGATCAATCCTCTGTTACTCAAGGGACAGATAATGGGCGGCATTGCCCAAGGCGCGGGGCAGATTCTGTTTGAGCAGATAACCCACGACCCGGACAGCGGTCAGTTGCTGACGGGCTCGTTCATGGACTACGCCATGCCCAAAGCGGAACATTTCTGCGCCATCGAGGTATCAAATAACGTGGTTCTCACGGACACCAATCCGCTGGGCGTCAAAGGGGGCGGTGAAGCGGGAACCGTCGGCTCCATGCCCTGCGTCATGAACGCCATCGTCAACGCCTTGCAGCCTCTGGGCATCACCAATCTGGACATGCCCGTCACGCCGGAACGGATATGGCGGGCCATTAAAAAATAAATTGTACCTGGTACAATTATTGGAAAAATCGATGAAATTGTACCTGGTACAATTTTTTGAAGGAACGGAGTCAAATGGTGCAGTTTGGAATAGGTCAGCCGGTTTCGCGGGAAGAGGACCCCCGCCTCTTAAAGGGTGCAGGAAAATTTCTCGACGACATGAATTTCGCCAACCAGGCGCGGGGCTATGTCCTGCGTTCTCCTCACGCCCATGCCAAAATTCTATCGATCGACGTGGAGGACGCCAGGAAGGCGCCGGGCGTGATCGCCGTCTTTACCGGTGAAGACCATGACAATTCCTGGCTTGGCCTGCAGACGCCACAAATTCCCCGAACCCGGCCCGACGGCTCGCCCATGTTCGTGGCACCCCAGCCGGCGCTGGTCAGCGACACCGTGAAGTTTGTCGGCGACTATGTCGCCTTCATCGTGGCGGAGACCGTCAACCAGGCCAAGGACGCGGCCGAATTGATCATGGTCGACTACGATCCCCTGCCCGCCGTCATCGACACGGCCTCGGCATCAGATCCCGAGACATCCGCCGTTTGGGAAGATTGCCCCGATAACGTCGCCTTCATGTATGAAGCGGGCGACCGCGCCGCCGTCGACGCCGCCTTTGAAACAGCCGATCACATCGTCAAACAGCGGCTGGTCATCAACCGGCTGACCACTAACGCCATGGAGGTGCGCAGCTGCGTCGGGCTTTACGATGCTTATGAGGAAAGCTTCGTTCTTCACACGGGCACCCAAGGACCTCACGCTCTCAAAAAAGATATGGCCGGCCAGGTTTTGAACATCTCCGAAAATAAACTGCGGGTGATCTCCGGTGATATGGGCGGCGGCTTCGGCATGAAGGCGGGCGTTTATCCGGAACACACATTGTGCCTCTGGGCCGCCAAGGAGTTGGGGCGGCCGGTTAAATGGGTGGCCGAGAGGAGTGAGTCTATATTGTCAGACAGTCAGGCACGGGACAACGTGACCGATGCCGAACTGGCGCTCGACAAGGACGGTAAGTTCCTCGCCCTCCGGGTGCGTACCAAGGCCAATCTCGGCGCTTACTACAACGCCGACCGCAATGCCTTTTCCGCCATTACTCATATCGGTGTCCTGTCGGGCACCTACACCACGCCCGCCATCCACGACGAAATCACCATGGTGCTGAGCAACAAATATTTCCTCTCCCCCTACCGGGGCGCCGGCCGACCCGAGGCGGCCTATGTAATTGAGCGCATGGTGGACCAGGCGGCCCGGGAAATGGGCATTGACCGCATTGAGCTGCGCCGCCGCAACACCATCCCCGCCGAGGCCATGCCTTATAAAACCGGATTTATCTATACTTACGACAGCGGCCGGTTCGAGGAAAATCTGGGTATGGCTTTGGAGAAAGCCGACTACGGCGGCTATCCGGCGCGCCTGGAAATGTCCACGGCGGACGGCAAATTGAGGGGCATCGGCATTTCCAATACCATTGAGTTGGCGCAAGGTAATCCCACCGAATCCTCTACCATCAGCTTTTCCGCCTCTGGCGAAGCGACGCTGGTGACCGGCACCAAGGGCAGCGGCCAGGGACACGAAACCATGTTCAAGCAAATGCTGGCGAGCAAGCTGGGGCTGGACAAGGACAAGGTATCCTTTATTGACGGCGACACGGACAAAATCGCCCTGGGTGGCGGTACGTTCGGGTCAAGGTCGACTTTCATGGGCGGCAGCGCCATCATGCTGGCCGCCGACAAAATCATCGAGAAGGGAAAATTAATTGCCGGCCATGTTTTGGAAGCCGGCGAGAGCGATATCCACTTCGCTGACGGCTCCTTTACCATTGCCGGAACCGATCGTTCCCTCAGCCTGGACGAGGTCGTCAAGGCGGCCTTCAATCCGGGGAAACTGCCGCCCGATATGGAAGTCGGGCTCTATGAAACGGCGGTCTTCAAAACACCGGCGCCGACCTTTCCCAATGGTTGCCACATCTGCGAGGTGGAAATCGACCCCGAGACCGGCGGCGTCAGGATCGACAAATACACCGTGGTGGACGACGTCGGCAAAATCATCAATCCCCTCACCCTCAAAGGGCAGATCCATGGCGGCATCGTTCAGGCCTTGGGTCAGGTCTTGATGGAGGATTTGAAGTACGACAATGAAACCGGTCAGATGTTGACCGGATCGTTCATGGACTACGCCATGCCCCTGGCCGAGGATTTCTGTTACTTCGATATTAACGCCAACGAAGTGGTGACGGAGGTCAACCAGCTGGGCGCCAAGGGTGGTGGTGAAGCGGGTACGGTGGGGGCGCTACCGGCCGGTATGAATGCTGTCCTGGACGCGCTGGCGCCCCTGGGAATTACCCACCTTGACCTCCCCGCCACACCGGAAAAGGTCTGGCAGGCTATCCAGAACGCCAACCCCTAAAAAAAGGTGCCCGGCACCTTTTTTTAGCTAAATCATTGAAAATATGGGATTTTGGAGTTGGGACCGTGCACCATTTTTATTTTTGTTGATCGGCGACCATGTCTTCGGCGGTTTTTTGCAGACGGTCCTGGTTTCGCTTCATCCAGTCGGCGTTCAGCGGAATGCTGGGGCCGACCCACATGGCGTTGTCCGTGTGATCGATGAAACCGTCGCCCGTGTTGGGATGAACCAATATAAACAGCCCTCCCCTGTTCAAAGCGAGGAACGGCATGATTTCCACAAACTGATCCTTGGTGAAGGTCACTTGATAGGAGGACATGGGATGGGGTCCGATAGCCTCGTCACGCCAGCGGCCCAACTCCACCTCGAATCTTTTTTCCATCTCCCGGCGCAAACCCCCGGCATGCTGCTTGCTGCCACCGTCATAATAGATATGAGCGTGGTAACTGGCGATATCTTCAGTCGATTGATAGGCCTTGACGAAACCCGGAAGCATGACAACCTCTTAATAGTTTAGAGCTATTCTTAACTAATAATATAAATAGCAGGCTCACCCGCTACTTCAAGAGGACTTGATGGGTAAATTTGTCGCCGTCACTGACCGTGATTTTCTTAAACCCCAGCATTCGCGCGAGATCGAAAAAATTGAGTTTATCTTCAGCGCTGAACTCTCTGAATATGGGTAACGTTCGCGCCATCGAGGTCAACGTTGCGAGCATGGCCCGCACCCGGTAGATAGTGTCCAACCGTCCGGCGTAGTTGCTGACGATAATCATTTTTTCCCCCTGCAGACCTTTGGCGAAAATGGCGTATTGGGGTGGATAAGGCCGCTTCATAGCCGTCGAGACCAAACCGGTGACGAAAGCGACGCGACGCGCCCGATTGGCGCCGGGCAACATTTTAGCCCGTGCCCGATAGGTCTCGATTTTTTTCGGCTCGGGATAATAGTATCCGGCATGCCGGTCTTTGGCCGATGCGAATACATTGCCGGAGGTCAGCAATACCAGCATCAGAGCGGCGCAGATACCTCTGATCAAAGCGGAATGTTTCCGTGCTTTTTCCAGGGATGCTCGACATGCTTATTTTTCAGCATGCGGAGGGACCGGCAAATCCGCCAGCGGGTATTGTGCGGCATGATGACATCGTCGATATACCCGCGCGAGCCGACCCGGAAAGGATTGGCGAATTGTGTTTGGTATTCCCGCTCCCGCTCGGCGATTTTTTCCTCGTCGTCCATATCGGCGCGGAAAATAATCTCGACGGCGCCCTTCGAGCCCATGACCGCGATTTCGGCGCTGGGCCAGGCGTAACAAACATCCGACTGCAAATGCTTGGAGCCCATCACGATATAGGCGCCGCCGTAGGACTTGCGGGTGATAACGGTTACCTTGGGCACGGTGGCTTCGGCAAAGGCATAAAGAAGTTTGGCGCCATGACGGATCAGGCCGCCGAACTCCTGCGCCGTGCCCGGCAGGAATCCCGGCACATCGACCAGCAGCACAATGGGAATGTTGAAGCAGTCGCAAAATCGGATAAAACGGGCGGACTTGGTCGAAGCGTCGATATCCAAGCACCCGGCCAGGTTCATGGGTTGATTGGCGATGATCCCGACGGTGGAACCTTCCATCCGACCGAAACCGATAACCATGTTGGCGGCGAAGTCGGGCTGTATTTCGAAGAAATCACCTTCGTCTACAATCTTGGTGATCAGTTCCTTGGCGTCGTAAGGCTCGTTGGGATTTTCCGGCACCAATGTATCGAGAGACGGTTCCTGGCGGTCCGCCGGATCGTCGGTCGGCCTGACCGGCGGCAATTCCTTGTTGTTGGAAGGCAGGAAGTCCATAAAACGGCGAACCTGTTCGATGGCGTCCACATCATTTTCCGAAGCCACATCGGCGACACCGGATTTGGTCGTATGAGTGATGGCGCCGCCAAGCTCCTCCTGGGTGACCTCTTCGTGGGTCACCGTCTTGACCACGTCAGGACCGGTGACGAACATATAGGAGGTATCCTTGACCATAAAAATGAAGTCCGTCGTCGCTGGCGAATAGACGGCCCCGCCGGCACACGGTCCCATAATCATGGAAATTTGCGGCACCACGCCCGAGGCGACTACATTACGCTGGAAAATTTCACCGTATCCTGCCAGAGAGGACACACCTTCCTGGATGCGCGCACCGCCGGAATCATTGATGCCGATAACCGGCGCCCCCACCTTCATAGCCTGGTCCATGATCTTGCAGATTTTTTCAGATTGGGTTTCCGAGAGAGAGCCGCCGAACACGGTGAAATCCTGCCCGAAGACAAAAACCGTCCGGCCGTTGATGGTGCCGTAGCCGGTCACCACGCCATCGCCGGGAACGGTGTTTTTCTCCATTCCGAAATCGGTCGACCGATGCTCGACGAACATATCCCATTCCTCGAACGTGTCGGGATCGAGCAATAGGCTGATGCGCTCGCGGGCGGTCAGTTTGCCGCGCTTGTGCTGAGCATCGATCCGTTTTTTGCCGCCGCCGGCTCTCGCCCGGGCGCGCCGCTCTTCCAACTGCCGAATTATCTCGTACATGATTCCGCCATAAATCTTTAGGTTTCGGATAACGCCGGAGTCTTTTACCCGACCCAGCGACTCTGCGCCAGTTTTAAGTCAGCCGATCAACGCCAGGAGACGCGCCGATTCCTCGATATCGGCGAGAATACGGTCATGCCGCTCCTTGGCCTCCCAATCCTCCCCCCATTGCTCCATCTGGAAATGCTCGTCCACGACGGCGATTTTGAAAGTCTGATCCGCCGTGATTCGCCCCCGCTCCAAGGCGAAAGCCAGCACCAGCGAACCGGTGGCGGCGGCAATGGAGGAAAGGGCGATCAAATGCAGATCGTCCAGGGTTTCGATGGCTTTCCGCATGGCGTCCAGCGCTGCCACGGGTTGCAGGATGGGAGATATACCCGCCGTTACCTCAAGCGTCGCCCCTAGCTCTTCGGCCGCCCAATCGAGCAAAGGCCGCCATTGCTCCTGATGTCGGGCGATCAATTCCGGCGGGTCCTCAGCCCAATAACACAACAAATCGGTTTCGGCGAATTTCAGGGTAATATCCTCGACTTCCTGTCGCTTCGGCCCGACCCGGTCGATGGCCGTGGCCACCAATCGGCATAGGGGCATGGACAGGGGCGCAACGTCTTCTCCCTGGTCCGCCCACTCCCCGGCCATCTCTTCCGCTAATTTCCGGTTTTCGACGGCGAGATCGGAGCCATCCGGCGTTTTCACCGGTTTACCGTCGAGTTCGACCCGGTATTGACCATCCGCCGCAGCCGCCTCGGCTTTCTTGTAAAATCGCTTAATCTGTCCCCAACCGGACATGATTAGACCTTGACTGTCATTTGATCCAAAAGGTCGAAGAGCTCCTCGAAACTGTCAACCACATCACGAGCGCCCGCATCTCTCAATTCATCGCTCCCGTGATACCCCCAGGAGACACCGATCGCCTGAACGCCGGCGTTCGCGGCCATCTTCATATCGAAAGTGGTGTCGCCGATCATGTAAACGTTTTCGGCTTCGACACCGGTATCCCGCATGGCCCGATAGAGCATTTCGGGATGAGGTTTGCCCGGCGCCACGTCAGAGGTCTGGAGGGTCGAAAAATGTCCCGTCAATTGGTGCTGGGCCAGAACATGGTCCAACCCCACCCGCGCCTTTCCCGTGGCAACCCCAAGCAGCCATCCAGCGTCATCGAAAGCGCGGATGACTTCTTTAGCGCCTTGATAAAGCGGATCTTCCCAGAAGCCGTTATCTCGTTGCTCCTTGGCGGCATGGCGGTAACTATCGGTGACCGCCGTCACCAAATCCGTGTCGTCGTCGTTGGCCAGGATGGAAATGGCTTCTTCCAATTCCAGCCCGACAATCCGGCGAATAGCGTCCCGGGAAGGCTTAGCAAGGCCATGAGCATCAAAAGCGTCGTGCATCACCGATACAATGGCTTTCTGGGAATCGACGATGGTGCCGTCGCAATCCAGAACCACCAGTCGGAGTGTATGATCATCGTGGGGCATGGTAAGTTTTTACTTCCTAAAAGGCCAAATTGAAAGTCTTAGGCATCTTCGAAACCCTCAAAAGGGTCGGCAGCAATCGCTTCATCAAAACCCAAATACTTCCAACTTGCTTTCATGTGGTCTGAAAGCGGCGCCACGACTTCTAGTACACCGCCAGCCGGGTGGCCGATCCGCAGGGCTTTGGCGTGAAGGTGGAGCTGGCTGGCCACCCCTTCGGCGCCCTCGAGAAAGGCTGCCTTGCCACCATATTTGCCGTCGCCCAGAACGGGCGTGCCCAACTCGGCACAATGGACGCGCAATTGATGGGTCCGTCCGGTCTCCGGCATCATGGCCAACCAGGCTGCCTTGCGGGCGGCGTTTTCGATGACGTGATAATAAGTGACCGCCCGCCTACCGTCCTCGTCGGCGACCACCTGTTCACCCTTGTGCCCGGGACGTTTTTCCAAAGGAATATCGATACGTCCATGGCGGGGCTTCGGCACCCCCACGACGGCGGCCCAATAGATTTTCATCACCTCTTTCGATTTGAAGGCATTTGCGAGCGCCGTGGCGGCTTTGGTGGTCCGCGCCAGCAGAAGCACCCCAGAGGTATCCTTATCCAGCCGGTGGACCAGTTTGGGCTTTTCCTTTTTCTCGAATTGCAATCCCGCCAGCATGGCATCGATATGCTTATGGGTGCCCGTGCCCCCTTGTACCGCAAGGCCCGCCGGCTTGTTGATGGCGATCACGTGGTCGTCCTGGTGCAGGATGGAATTTCGAAGCGCTTCGATATCACCTTCCTTAATAACGGTCTTAGCTGGCTTTTTGGCTTTTCTGCTTTCCCCAACCTGGAAGGGCGGAATGCGAATGCTCTGACCTTCCTCCAGCCGCGTGGAGGATTTGGCTCGTTTGCCGTCGACCCTGATCTGTCCCTTGCGCAATAGCTTTTCGAGCCGGCCGTGACCGAGGTCGGGAACATGCCGTTTGAACCAACGGTCGAGTCTGATCCCGGCCTCGTCGCCATGCACTTGAATATTTTGGACGCCGCTCATCAGCCGAGGATATGCCGGAACAAAACCATGGCGCCGAAAAATGCGCCCACCGACAATATGACGGATGCGGCAACGTATAGAATAGCCGAAACATACTCGCTTCGTTCAAAAAGAACGATGACATCCAGTGAAAAAGTCGAAAATGTGGTAAAGGAGCCAATAATGCCGACGACCAGAAAAGCGCGCATTTCCTGGCTGGGCGACCAGACCAAAGCCAGGAATTCCACCAGAGTCCCGAGCAATGCAGAGCCCAGCACATTGACGGCAATGGTGCTGTAGGGAAAGCCGCCATGCAGGTAATGACCAATTCTGGCCATCATCAGGTAGCGTCCCACTGCTCCGATGGCGCCGCCGGCGGCTATGGAAAGAAGCATCTTCATTCGGCTTTTTTATCCCGCAACTGCCGCCAATAGTCGAGCCTTTTGACAATTTCCTTTTCGAAGCCCTTACCGTCCGGACGGTAGAATTGCTGCCGGTTCATCTCATCGGGAAAATAATCCTGACCGGAAAAACCGTCTTCGGCATCGTGATCATATTGATAGCCTTTACCGTACCCGAGGTCTTTCATCAGGTTGGTCGGCGCGTTGAGAATATGTTTGGGTGGCGCCAACGATCCGGTCTCCTTGGCCACCCTGGTCACCGCTTTTATCGCCTTATAGGCTGCATTGGACTTTGGCGCCGTCGCCAGATAAATCACACTTTGGGCGATGGCCAGTTCCCCCTCGGGCGAGCCCAGCCGTTCATATGCTTCCCAGGCGGCAATGGATTGGGGCAGCGCGTTGGGATCGGCGAGGCCGATATCCTCCGAGGCGAACCGGACCAGGCGCCGGGCGATATAGTGAGGATCCTCGCCACCGGCCAACATGCGCGCTAGCCAATAAAGCGCAGCGTCCGTGTCGGACCCCCTCAAGCTTTTATGGAGGGCGCTGATCAGATTGTAATGGGCCTCCTGGGATTTATCGTAAAGCGGCATACGCCGCTGCACCGCTTCGGTCAGTTGCTGGATATCCAATAGTGGTTCCGCCGGGAGCGTAAAAAGTTCCTCCGCCATATTCAGGAGATACCTGCCGTCGCCGTCCGCCATGGCCCGTAAAGCGGCCCGGGATTCGTCGCTTAAAGGTAGGGTTTTATCCTCCAGCTCCTCGGCGCGGCGCAAGAGCTCGTCCAAAGCAGCATCGTCCAGCCGGTTCAACACCAAGACCTGACACCGGGACAACAGCGCGGCGTTTAACTCGAAGGACGGGTTCTCCGTGGTCGCCCCCACCAGCGTAACCGTGCCGTTTTCCACATAGGGCAGAAAGCCGTCCTGCTGGGCGCGGTTGAAACGGTGAATCTCGTCGACAAACAATAGAGTTCCCCGTCCCGCTTCCCGGCGGCTCTTGGCCGCATCGAAAATTTTCCTTAAATCGGCAATGCCCGAAAATACGGCGGACAGCGGTTCAAAATGGAGATTGGTGTGCTCGGCGATCAACCGAGCAATGGTGGTCTTGCCTGTCCCCGGCGGCCCCCACAGGATAATCGAGGCCAACCTTCCGCCGGTCAGCATCCGGCCCAAGGGACCTTCAGCATTAAGTATATGGGATTGCCCGACGACTTCATCGAGGATCGCCGGCCGCAACCGGTCGGCTAAGGGCCTAGGGGCCTGGCTTTCAAAAAGCGTCGTCACCGGTCCACCGACATTGACAATATTTTACCTCCCCGGCCGATCTCGACCCGCCACCGGTCCACTTTTTTGGCCAGCACCCGTTGCAATTGTCCCACGTTTCTAATCTCGGCGCCATTGATGCGTTTTACGACATCGCCAAACTTAAACCCGAACCGCCGTGCCGGAGAGCCCCGCCGCAGCGCCATTACAACCACCCCTCGCGCCATCGTGCTGACGCCTATTTCGTCGGCAAGCGCCGGTGACAAATTGGCGACGGTCGCTCCCTGCAATGGTTGGTAACCGCTTAATTCGGTTTTGTTGGGCCGTGGTTTATCCGGCGGTGCTTCCACGGAAAAGGTAACCCGCCTTTCCCTGCCACGACGCATCAGGTCGACGGACAAGGTTTCTCCGATTGGGCGCGTGGCGATCCTGAACCGCAACGCCTCGGTATCGTTTACCTCGTTGCCATTGACGGCGACGATCACATCACCCACCCGAATACCCGCCCGGTCCGCCGGCCCCTTGGGATAAACGCCGTTGATCAGGACGCCTGCCGGGCGTTTCAAACCCAGGGATGCTGCGATATCGGCATTGACCCCCTGCCCTTCGGCGCCGATCCAGGGGCGCATGACGCGCCCGCCCGACGACAATCCGGCCAAAACCGTGCGCGCCATGTTGGAAGGAATGGCAAACCCGATACCGACGGAACCGCCGTTCTTGGAATAAATGGCGGAATTAACACCCACCAAACGGCCATCCAGGGAAATCAACGCGCCGCCGGAATTACCGGGATTGATGGCCGCGTCCGTCTGAATAAAGAAATTTAGGTCGTTGATGCCCACCTGCGTCCGCGCCAGCGCCGAGACAATTCCACTGGTCACCGTCTGCCCGACCCCGAATGGATTGCCGATGGCCAGCACCAGATCGCCGACTTCCAAATCATCGGAATCCCGAAACGGCAAAAAGGGGAGTTTTTCCTTTCCCGGGTTTATCCGAAGCACCGCCAGATCGGTACGCTCGTCGCTGCCGACAATCTTGGCATCGAATTCGCGCCGGTCGGATAGCACGACCGTTATTTCCTCCGCACCGGCGATCACATGATGGTTGGTGATAATGGTTCCGTTCGCTTTGACGATCACACCCGAACCCAAAGAATTTTGGATCTTGCGCCGGGACCGGGGACCTTGGCCGAAATTATTACCGAAAAAGCGTTTGAAAAACGGATCGTCGAACAAGGGTGAAAACGAACGGGTGGTTACGGTTTTGCGGGTGAAAATATTGACAACCGCCGGCGCCGCTTTTTTAACCAGCGGCGCAAAGGACATCTGCACTTCCGTCCTGGATTGAGGCACTCGCTTCTGGGCGTTGCCAATACCAGAGATCAAAACCATGGCCAATGCAAGGGCCAATGTAAGCCCCCCCACCCTAACCCTCCCCCGCGTTGAGGGGAGGGAATTTTTATTGAACGGTCCCATACTTCCTCCCCCCTTGCGGGGGAGGATTGAGGTGGGGAGTAACTCTAAAAACAATGAAGCCATGATGATCAAATTATAAACCTTTAAATGCAAAAGAGGCAGCCGATTGGGCCGCCTCTTTTAAAATTCCTGTACAACGCGAAAGCTACGCCGACACGGCCTCGCCTTCCTCGGCTTCGAGTGCGGCCATATGGCGTTCGCGGTCTTCCGCACCCTTGACGTCGGGATCACGGTCGACAAGTTCGATAATCGCCATCGGCGCCATGTCGCCATGGCGAAAGCCGGCGGCAAGCACGCGCGAGTATCCACCCTGGCGGTCCTTGTACCGTTCGGCCAAACCATCAAACAATTTGGCGACGACCTCATCATCGCGCAAAAAGGAATGGGCCTGGCGGCGGGCATGCAGGGTGCCCCGTTTTCCCAGGGTGATCATCTTATCGACGAACCGGCGCAAATCCTTGGCCTTTGGTTTGGTCGTTTTGATCTGTTCGTGACGCAGCAGCGACACGGTCATGTTGGCGAACATCGACTTACGATGTGAAGATGTTCTGTTTAGCTTTCGGCCACTCATACGATGACGCATGGCTCAATGTCCTTATAATCAAAGTTACCGTTACAACTACCTAGAAAGGCTCTTCAAGCCGCTTGGCCAAATCCTCGATATTCTCGGGCGGCCAATTGGGGATTTCCATACCGAGATGGAGACCCATTTGAGAGAGAACTTCCTTGATTTCATTTAGCGATTTACGGCCAAAGTTCGGTGTCCGCAGCATTTCCGCTTCGCTCTTCAGTACGAGATCGCCGATATAAATAATATTGTCGTTCTTGAGGCAATTGGCCGAGCGAACCGACAGTTCCAACTCATCCACCTTACGCAGCAGATTTTTGTTGAAGGGCAATTCGTCACGCGCATCTTCCTGGACGGCCAATTGGGGCTCTTCAAAATTGATGAAGAGTTGCAATTGATCCTGAAGAATCCGCGCCGCCAAGGCGACGGCATCTTCCGGAGTGACGGTGCCGTCGGTGGTCACATCCAATGCCAACTTGTCAAAGTCGGTCACCTGGCCGACCCGGGCATTATCTACTTTATAAGCAACCTTGCGGACCGGGGAAAAGACGGAATCGATCGGAATTAACCCGATGGGAGATTCTTCATCCCGGTTTTGTCCCGCCGGCACATAACCTTTACCGGTTTCTACCGTCAACTCCATCCGGAACTTCGCCCCATCATCAAGGGTGCAGATAACCAGATCGGGATCCATGATTTCGATATCGTGGGATTCTTCGATCTGTCCGGCCGTTACTTCGCCGGGACCCGCAGCCTCCAAGATCATGCGTTTCGTTCCTTCGTTGTGGGAACGAATACCCAATGCCTTGATGTTCAGAACAATGTCGGTGACGTCCTCGTGGACGCCGGGGATGGAGGAAAACTCATGGAGAACGCCATCAATCTGAATGGCGGTTACCGCGGCGCCCTGCAAGGACGACAACAGCACGCGCCGCAGCGCATTCCCCAAAGTCAGGCCAAAGCCACGTTCCAGCGGCTCGGCGACAATCGTCGCGCGCCGTTCCGGAATGCTTCCTTGAACCACTTCCAACTTGTTCGGTTTAATTAACTCTTGCCAATTTTTCTGAATCACGAGTACGCCTCAATTTCGCTGTCTTAACAACGCCAAAATTATGTCTTCGGCTTCCCGACTTAAGGAAGCCGCACTACCGCCAGTCGGGTTAAACCCGCCGCCGCTTACGCGGACGGCACCCGTTATGCGGAATCGGGGTAACGTCTCTAATTGCGGTGATCACGAAGCCGACAGCCTGCAATGCACGAAGCGCAGATTCGCGCCCCGAACCAGGCCCCTTGACCTCGATTTCCAGGGTTTTCATGCCGTGATCCTGCGCCTTCTTGCCGGCATCTTCGGCGGCGACCTGGGCGGCATAGGGAGTGGACTTACGCGACCCCCTGAATCCCTGACTTCCAGCAGACGACCAGGAAATTGCATTGCCCTGGGCATCGGTGATGGTAATCAACGTATTGTTGAATGTCGCGTTCACATGGGCGACGCCGGACGTAATATTTTTCCGTTCCCGGCGGCGCGGACGCGCAGTTGCTGCTTTTGCCATATCTGACCTTCGATCCTTGGTGGAAATACCCTAACCAGGGTATTTTCCTGATTACCGTACTACTTTTTTCTTGCCTGCGATGGCCTTCGCCGGACCCTTACGGGTTCTGGCGTTGGTATGGGTCCGCTGTCCCCGAACCGGCAAACCGCGCCGATGACGAAGACCGCGATAACAACCGAGGTCCATCAAGCGTTTAATGTTCATTGACGTTTCACGTCTCAGGTCACCTTCGACCTGATATTCGGCATCAATGACTTCACGAATTTTAACCACTTCGTCGTCGGTGAGTTCATGCACCCGCCGCTCAGAAGGAATGCCTGATTTCGCACAAATGTCTTTCGCATAAGTGCGGCCTATACCGAAGATATAGGTTAATGCGATTTCGACCCGTTTTTGAGTCGGAATATTTACGCCAGCGATACGAGCCAAAGCCCTAACTCCTTAGCTTTAATACTAATTTACAACATTTGTCGCGGGGGTTCCCAAAGAGGCCGGATTATAGGCGCAAAGCGCCTTAAGTCAATGCGTTAGCCTCTAAGTTTTAAATCATCCGCCCTCGACAATCTCCTTAATTTGGTCAAAGACCTCATCCATCGAACCCATACCGTCGATGGTATTCAAACTTCCCCTACTATCGTAATAGGGTAAAATCGGCGCTGTCTGCTCGCGATAGGCCTGAAGCCTGGAGCGAACGGTTTCGGCATTGTCATCCGCACGCCGGGTAAATCCCGTAGATCCGCATCTATCGCACACGCCCTCTTTTTTCGTCTGATTGAACGAATCATGATAGCCCGCGCCGCATTCCGAACAGGAAAAGCGTCCGGAAATACGCTCGACAACGGCGTCTTCATCGACTTCCATCTGGATCACGTGATCCATGCTCAAACCTTTTTCCCCCAGCATTTTATCCAGCGCTTCGGCCTGGGCCGTGGTGCGGGGAAAACCGTCAAGAATTACGCCTTTGGCGTCTTTATGCTGATCCATTTGACCGGAAATCATATCGATGATCAGGTCATCAGGCACCAAGGAACCGGCATCCATAAGTTCTTTGGCTTTTTTCCCGAGATCACTGCCGGATTTGACTTCCGCCCGGAGCATATCGCCCGTCGATAGCTGGACCAAGCCGTAATGCTCGACCAAATACTCTGCTTGTGTGCCTTTACCGGCGCCTGGGGGTCCCAATAAAATCATGTTCATCCCCGGCGCCCTTTCAGTCGGGATTTTTTGATCAATCCCTCATATTGATGGGCCAGGAGATGCGATTGAACCTGGGCAACCGTATCCATGGTCACGGTAACAACGATGAGCAAACTGGTGCCGCCAAAGAAAAACGGCACGGAAAAACGCGATATCAGCATTTCCGGCAATAATGCGACGATCACCAGATAGGCGGCGCCGACAACCGTCAGCCGGGTCAACACGTATTCCAAATATTCGGCGGTATTTTTGCCCGGCCTGATACCGGGGATAAAGCCGCCGTATTTTTTCAAATTGTCCGCCGTTTCCTCGGGATTAAACACCACCGAGGTATAGAAAAAGGCGAAAAAGGCGATCAGCAGACTGTAAGTCAAATTGTACGCAAATTGACCGCGGCCCATATAAGCCGAGACCGTCGTCAACCATTCGGGTCCGGTATTGGCCATCAGGCTGATGACCGTGGTGGGCATCAGCAAAAGAGACGACGCAAAAATCAGCGGAATAACGCCCGATGTGTTGATTTTAAGCGGTAGATGGGAGCTTTCGCCACCATACATTTTGTTGCCTTGCTGGCGCTTGGGGTACTGAACGATCAGCCGCCGCTGCGCCCGTTCGACCCAGACGATGGCGTAAATGACGATCACCGCCATCACCAGCAAAAAGGCGATAAATCCGGTGGACAACGCCCCGGTGCGGCCAAGTTCCAACGTACCGGCCAAAGCGCTGGGCAAACCGGCGACAATACCGGAGAAAATGATCAGGGAGATACCGTTACCGACGCCGCGGGCGGTGATTTGCTCACCCAGCCACATGAGGAAAATCGTACCGCCGACCAGGGTAACCACCGTGGTAAAACGGAAAAAGGCGCCGGGATCGATCACGGCAGCGCCGGCGGAACTGGTCATGCCCTCAATCCCCACGGCAATACCGTAAGCCTGCATGGTCGCGATCAGCACCGTCAGATACCGGGTATATTGATTAATTTTTTTGCGGCCCTGTTCACCTTCTTTCTTGAGCTGTGCCATGGAAGGTGAAATCGACGTCATCAGCTGCATAATAATGGCCGCCGAAATGTACGGCATAATATTCAAGGCGAAAATGGTCATCCGGCCCAAGGCGCCACCGGCGAACATGTTGAACATGCCCAGAATACCGCCTGCCTGCTGACGGAAAATATCTTCGAGGATAACGGGATCAATGCCCGGCAGCGGAATATAGGTACCCAGCCGATAGACGATCAATGCACCCAGCGTAAACCACAGGCGCTTTTTGAGCTCGGTCGCCTTGTTAAAGGCGCCGAAGTTCATATTAGCGGCAAGTTGTTCGGCGGCTGAGGCCATGATCTCTCCGGAATTCCTACTTATTCGTTACCAGAAACCGCTATTCTTCGGTTTCTTTGCTGTCGGCGTCATCACCGTCGGCATCATCACCAGCAGCGTCTTTTTTCTTCGCCGGTACTGCGGCAGCTTTCTTGGCTTTCGTTTTGGCGGATTTTTCCTGCGCTTCAAGTTCCACCTTGGTGGCTTCCGGCAGGATTACTTTTCCACCGGCTTTTTCCACCGCGGCAATTGCCGATTTGGAGGCACCGGCGACTTCGATGGTAACGCCGGCTTTCAATTCTCCTTGGCCCAACAAGCGGACGCCGTCGCGGTTGTTGGACACCAATCCGGCCGCCGCCATGGTTTCCGCG
The DNA here is from genome assembly GCA_964574215.1 of uncultured Rhodospirillaceae bacterium. GTDB lineage: Bacteria > Pseudomonadota > Alphaproteobacteria > Rhodospirillales > UBA2165. The sequence goes on from CAZNLR010000015.1 coordinate 62,900, forward strand.
TTGACGGGACCCTTGGCATCCAGCTTTTTGTCATCGATCGCTTTTTGCAGCCGGCCGATATTCACGATTTCATACTTTTTGGCGAAAATATTGGTGAAGCCGCGTTTGGGCGTCCGTCGGTAGATCGGCATCTGGCCGCCTTCGAAACCAATTAAAGACACGCCACTGCGCGATTTCTGGCCCTTGACACCCCGGCCGCCGGTCTCACCGGTTCCGGATCCTTCTCCCCGGCCAACCCGTTTCCGGGCCTTGCGGGATCCTTCATTATCGCGAATTTCGTTTAGTCTCATCGTCAAAATCCTACCTGCACACCAATATCCTGGGTGCCGGCTCTAAGCGTTTTCTTCGACCCGCACCAGATGATGCACCTTGTTGATCATGCCGCGAACTGACGGCGTGTCTTCAAGGGTGCGGGTGCGGTTCATTTTGTTGAGGCCAAGACCGATTAAGGTCTGGCGCTGATCCTTGCGGCGGCCGATGGGGCTGCCGATCTGGGTAACCGTAACTGTTTTGCTGGAACCGGCCATCCTACTATTCTCCAATACCTACTCTTCGGACCTACTCTTTAACCGCGGCCGAACCGTCGCGGCGGCCAACGATATCGCTGACTTTTTTGCCCCGCTTGGCGGCAATGGCACGCGGTGATGCCAGATTCTCGAGGGCATCGAAGGTCGCTTTAATCATGTTGTGCGGATTGGCCGTACCGTTCGACTTGGCGACCACGTCCTGGACGCCGAGAGATTCGAATACCGCGCGCATGGGACCACCGGCAATCACACCGGTACCCGGAGGCGCCGCACGAACGACGACTTTACCGGCGCCGAACCGGCCCTTGACGTCATGGTGCAATGTTCTTCCTTCCCGCAGCGGCACGCGAACGAGCTTGCGCTTGGCCGCTTCGGTCGCTTTGCGAATGGCTTCGGGAACTTCGCGGGCTTTGCCGGCGCCGTGACCGACACGGCCACGCCCGTCACCGACGACCACAATCGCGGCGAAACCGAACCGGCGGCCACCTTTGACCACTTTGGCGACCCGGTTAATGCCGACCAGTTTTTCGATTAATTCGTTTTCTTCCCGGTCGCCGCGTTGACCACGTGAATCGCGTTGACCGCGTGAATCGCGCTGACCACGGGAATCGCGTTGGCCGCGGGGGTTTGGTGTTTGAGCCATATTCAGCTACTCCTAGAACGCCAGACCGCTTTCGCGGGCCGCTTCGGCCAGGGCTTTTACCCGGCCATGATAAAGATATCCGCCACGGTCGAAGACAACGACCTCGACACCCGCCTTTTTGGCGCGCTCGGCGACAAGTTTGCCGACTTCACCGGCAGCTTCTATGCCGGCGCCGTTTTTCACCTTGCCCTTGATGTCCTTATCGAGCGTCGATGCGGCGGCAAGGGTTGCGCCTTCATTGTCGTCGATCACCTGGGCGTAAATATGTTTACCGGAACGGTACACCGAAAGACGCATGCGGCCTTTATTGACCTTGCGTACGCGTGCGCTCGTCCGTTTCCTGCGCCGGTTAAAAAGTTGCTTGGAGCTTTTCATGGCCTACTTCTTCTTTCCTTCCTTACGCAGGATGAGCTCATCCTTATATTTCACGCCTTTGCCTTTATAGGGTTCCGGCGGACGATAGGAGCGAATTTTGGCGGCAACGCTGCCGACTTGCTGCTTATCCGCGCCGGAGATGGCGATTTCATTCTGCGTTTCACAAGCGATTGTTATGCCTTCCGGAATGGGATGGCGGATTTCATGGCTATAGCCCAACTGCAGCACCAAATCCTTACCCTGGACCTGGGCCCGGTAGCCGACGCCATTCACTTCCAGTTCCTTTTTGAAACCAACGCTGACGCCTTCAACGATATTGCCGGCGAGGGAGCGGAAGGTTCCCCACATCTTGCGGGCGCGCAACGTTTCATTAACCGGCTTCACCCACAGTTTGTCGCCCTCGAGACTTGGTTCGACTTCGGGAGCGAAGGTCAGGCTTAGCTCGCCGAGCTTGCCCTTCGCTTTCATTTCATTGTCGACCAGTTCGACGGTCACGCCATCAGGAACTTCGACAGGTGTTAATCCAATTCGCGACATTTCGACTGTGCCTCCTCAGTTCCCTAAAATACGTGGCACAAAACTTCGCCGCCAACATTGGCGTCGCGTGCTTCGGCATCCGACATCACGCCCTGGGGCGTCGAAAGAATGGAAATGCCGAGACCGTTATAAACACGCGGCAATTCCTTAATCTTCGAATAGACCCGGCAACCGGGGCGCGATACGCGATTGATTTCCTTAATTACCGGTTCGCCATCGAAATATTTCAACTCGATGGTGATTTCGTCGATACCCGCACGAACATTGTTGCGTTTGTAGTCGCGAATAAATCCTTCGCGCTTCAAAACATCCAACAAGTTGGCGCGCAAATTCGACGCCGGCGTCGTAATGCTACCTTTCCCGGCCCTTTGGCCATTGCGGATTCTCGTTAACAGGTCCGCGACGGGATCACTCATAGACATATGTGTGTTCCTCCGTTACCAGCTAGACTTAACCATGCCCGGAATCTGACCAAAGGCGGCCAGTTCACGTAAGGCAATACGGGACAGACGGAATTTGCGGTAATTTCCGCGGCCTCGGCCCGATACATCGCACCGTAGGCGCACCCGATTGGGTGATGAATTCCGGGGCAGCTGCGCCAACTTCAACTGGGCGTTGAAGCGCTCCTCGGGCGACAAGGAATGATCCTTGGTAATCGCCTTCAAAGCCGCCCGCTTGGCCGCATATTTCTGCGCCAATTTGATGCGTTTTTTGTTTCTTTCGACGACACTTTTTTTCGCCATTTTAAAGGGCTCCGTCCGTCCGGTTAATTGGTGAAAGGCATGTTGAATCCGCGCAGAAGCTCAATCGCCTCTTCATCGGAATTCGCCGTTGTGCAAATCACAACGTTCATGCCGCGAATTTGATCGACTTTGTCGTAATTGATCTCGGGGAACACAATTTGTTCCTTGATGCCGAGAGCGAAATTACCGCGTCCGTCGAAACTTTTGGGTGAAATGCCACGGAAATCTCGGACCCGAGGCAAAGCGATCGAAATTAAGCGATCGAGAAATTCATACATGCGTTCACCGCGCAACGTCACTTTGCAGCCGACCGTCATGCCATCACGCAGCTTAAATGCAGCGATGGATTTACGCGATTTGGTGATCACCGGCTTTTGTCCGGCAATCAGCATCATTTCCTCGTAGGGCGCATCGATTTTCTTGCGGTCCTGCGAGGCTTCACCGACACCCATATTGATAATGATCTTCTCAAGTTTGGGTACCTGCAGTTCGTTTTTGTAATCAAACCGCGAAATTAACGCCGGTTTGATTTCAGAGGTGAACGCTTCTTTTAAACGAGCCATCTCACTACACCTATATATCGATCACTTCGCCGGAACGCTTGGCATAACGGACCTTGCGGCCGCCTTCGAGCGTTTTAAAACCGACGCGGACCGCATTGTTGTCCTTCGGATCAATGTGAGCCAAATTGGAAATGTGGATCGACGCTTCCTTCTCGACGATGCCGCCGGTGCCCGCCTGCGACGGCGCGGTATGGCGTTTCACCATATTGACACCTTGCACAATGGCGCGCTGGCTTTCGGGAATCATCTTCAGGATTTCGCCGGTCTTGCCCTTGTCCTTACCGCTCAGGACAATCACCCGGTCATCTTTTCTGAATTTACTCGCCATTACAGAACCTCCGGCGCCAGGGAAATGATTTTCATGAAATTGCGAGAGCGCAATTCACGGGTCACCGGGCCGAAAATACGGGTGCCGATGGGCTCATTGGCCTGGCTGATCAATACCGCTGCGTTCCGGTCGAATCGGATGGCGCTGCCGTCGTTGCGGCGGATTTCTTTCGCCGTACGCACGACCACGGCACGGTGCATTTCGCCCTTTTTAACCCGGCCACGCGGGATGGCCTCCTTCACGGAGACGACGATGACATCCCCGACGGAAGCGAATTTCCGCTTCGAACCGCCAAGAACTTTGATGCACTGCACCCGCCGTGCGCCAGAGTTGTCGGCGACATCCAGGTTGGTTTGCATCTGGATCATATTACTATTCCTCTACTAGTCAGCAGCGGCGGATCATTCCGCGCCGCTAATTACTTCCCAACGCTTGCGTTTCGATATCGGCCGGCACTCCTGGATATGCACCGTATCGCCGATTTTCGATCCGTTCGCTTCGTCGTGCGCCACATATTTCTTGGAGCGCTTGATATATTTCTTGTAGAGCGGGTGTTTGAAACGACGCTCGACATTGACGACGACCGTCTTGTCCATTTTGTCGCTTACCACAACACCTTGCATCACTCGCTTAGGCATCCAATTTGCTCCTTAAGACGCCGCTTGGCGTTTTTTCTCGTTCAAAATCGTTTTGATACGCGCCATGTCGCGCCGAACGGCACGGACTCGCGACGTATTTTCCAGCTGACCGCTGGCAGCCTGGAAGCGCAGATTAAATGCTTCCTTGGCAAGATCGTTGAGCTGGTCGCTCAACTCATCGGCGCTTTTGGCGCGGACGTCTTCCGCCTTCATCTCACTTACTCCCAAGCTCTAATTACCAGCGCCGAGACGCTGGACGAATTTCGTTTCAAGGGGCAACTTAGCCGCCGCCAGTTCAAAGGCCCGCCGGGCGACACTCTCAGAAACGCCGTCGAGTTCAAACATGATCCGGCCCGGTTTTACTTTGGCGACCCAGAATTCCGGCGTGCCCTTACCTTTACCCTGCCGCACCTCGGCCGGTTTTTTCGAAACCGGAACGTCCGGGAAAATGCGAATCCAGACCCGGCCGGTACGCTTCATATGACGTGTCATGGTACGGCGGGCCGCCTCGATCTGGCGGGACGTAATGCGCGCTGGCGCCTGAGCTTTGAGCCCGTAGGAGCCGAAATTAAGATCGGTTCCGCCCTTGGCATTGCCGTGAATCCGGCCCTTATGGGCTTTACGGAATTTTGTTCGTTTCGGTTGCAGCATTGTACTTCTTCCTTAAGCCGGCCTTAGCGGGACGGCTGCTGATCCAGTGCTTTTTTCTCAACGGCCATGGGATCGTGGGCGAGAATTTCACCCTTGTAGACCCAGACTTTAACGCCGCAGGTACCGTAGGTCGTATGCGCCGTCGCCGTGCCGTAATCAATGTCAGCCCTCAACGTATGCAGCGGCACCTGGCCTTCCCGGTACCATTCGGTGCGGGCAATTTCGGCACCGCCGAGACGGCCACCGCAGTTGATCCGGATACCTTCGGCGCCCAGTCGCATGGCCGACTGAACCGCCCGTTTCATGGCCCGGCGGAAGGCGATGCGCCGTTCCAGCTGTTGGGCAATGTTCTCGGCGATCAAATTGGCGTCGATTTCCGGTTTACGGATTTCAACAATGTTCAAGCTGACATCGCCGCCCGTCTGACGCACCAACTCGGTGCGGAGGGATTCGATGTCCTGGCCTTTTTTACCGATGACCACGCCGGGACGGGCCGTGTGGATGGTAATCCGGGCGCGTTTGGCAGGACGTTCGATAACGATCTTGCTGAGGCCAGCCTGCTTGAGTTTTTCCTCCAGAAACTTGCGGAGTTTCAAATCCTCGTGCAACAGATCCGCGTAATTGTCGGTGTTGGCGTACCAACGGGAGTCCCAGGTGCGGTTGATACCCAGGCGGAAACCAATCGGATTAACTTTCTGGCCCATTATGCCGTCTCCTCACGTTCGCGCACCACAATGGTCAGATTGCTGAACGGTTTAAAAATTCTACCTGTGCGGCCGCGGGCCCGGGGACGCCAGCGCTTCATGACAAAAGCGCGCCCCACGCTCGCCTCGGCGACGTACAGGCGGTCGATATCCAGTTGCTGATTGTTCTCAGCGTTGGCGATGGCCGACTGGAGAACTTTCTTCACGGCGCCGGCAATGCGGCGCTTGGAAAATGTCAGATCGTTAAGCGCGCTTTCACAGGATTTACCGCGAATGCTTTGCGCCAAGAGATTTATTTTCTGCGGGCTGGTCCTGATCATCCGACCATACGCAATTGCTTCGTTATCGGCAGACCGTTTGGGCGCTGATTGTTTTCCCATAACTATTCCCTCGACACTTTTTTGTCGGCGGTGTGGCCGAAATAAGACCGCGTGGGAGAAAATTCACCCAGCTTGTGACCAACCATATTTTCAGTCACCAGAACCGGGATGTGTTTTTTGCCGTTGTAAACGCCGAAAGTCAGCCCGACGAACTGAGGCAAAATAGTAGACCGCCGCGACCAGGTCTTGATCACGTCGTTACGTCCGGACGCGCGTGCCGCCTCTGCTTTATTAAGCAGATAGTTATCGACAAACGGACCTTTCCAAACAGAACGAGCCACGGTTTCTCCTTTACTTCTTACGCCGGCGGATAATCAGCCGGTCGGTTTTCTTGTTGCTGCGGGTGCGTTTGCCCTTGGTCGGTTTACCCCAGGGCGACACCGGATGCCGGCCGCCGGAAGTCCGGCCTTCACCGCCGCCGTGGGGGTGATCAACCGGGTTCATGGCGACGCCACGCACGGCCGGGCGTTTACCCAGCCAGCGTTTCCGTCCCGCTTTGGACAGTTTGATATTGGCTTTATCGGAATTCGACACCGCCCCGATGGTCGCCATGCATTCGGCGCGGACGATGCGGATTTCACCGGAGGTCAGCCGCAACTGGGCATAACCCTGATCTTTACCGATCAACTGAACATAGGTGCCGGCCGAGCGGGACAACTGGCCGCCGCCGCCGATCTTGAGTTCAACATTGTGGATGATCGTACCGACGGGAATGTTGGCCATGGGCAAGGCGTTACCCGGTTTGATATCGACCTGCTCGCCGGAAATGACCTTGTCGCCCGGCTGCAAACGCTGAGGCGCCAGAATATAGGACAACTCGCCGTCGTCGTATTTGATCAGGGCGATGAAGGCCGACCGGTTGGGATCGTATTCCAGCCGCTCTACCGTCGCCGGTACGTCGAATTTGCGACGTTTGAAATCGATAATCCGGTAGCGGCGTTTGTGACCGCCACCCCGGCGGCGCGCCGTAATGCGGCCCTTGTTATTGCGGCCGCCCTTACCGTGCAGACCCTCGGTCAGACTTTTCTCCGGCTTGCCCTTCCACAGATGGGACTTGTCCACCAGCACCAGAGCGCGGCGGCCCGGAGACGTCGGTTTATAATTTCGCAGCGCCATTATTAAACTCCCGTCGTGATGTCGATGGAATCACCATCGGCCAACGTTATGATCGCTTTTTTGAAGTCCGAGCGTTTGCCGAGATGTCCCCGGAAGCGCTTCACTTTGCCTTTTTGGCGAATGGTGTTGACGGCTTTGACTTTGACGTCGAACAACCCTTCGATCGCGGCGCGGATTTCAGGTTTGGTCGCTTCCAGCGGAACCTTGAAAGCAACTTGATTGTATTCGGAAATAATCGTCGTTTTTTCCGTGATCATCGGCGACCGGATCAATTCGTACATCCGCTCTTTGCTTAAATTCACGTTCTTTCCGACTGAGTGATACTTGCTCATTTCAAGCGCTCCACCAGCTTTTCAACCGCATCCTTGGTCAACACCAAAGTATCCCGGCGCAAAATGTCATAAACGTTGGCGCCTTGCTGCGGCAGCACATCGATATTCTTGATGTTGCGGGCCGCCTTGCTGAAATTTTCATCCAACTCGACGCCGCCAATGATCAGAGCCGAATTCCAGCCGAGACCCTCAACCTGCTTGACGAGGTCCGCCGTTTTCGGCGATTTGCTGGTGGCTTCGCTGAGCACCACCAATTTGCCGTCCGCCTGCTTGGCCGAAAGAGCCGTCCGCAAGGCGAGTTGACGGAATTTCTTGGTCAACTTGTGGGCATGGCTGCGAACCACCGGACCGAAAGCGACGCCGCCACCGCGCATATGGGGCGCTTTTCTGTCACCCTGCCGGGCGCGTCCTGTACCTTTTTGCCGGAAGGGTTTGGCCGTCGATCCTTTGATCTCGGCGCGTTGCTTGGTCTTGTGGTTACCGGACCGGCGCTTGGCCATTTGCCAATTGACAGCGCGCGACAGAACGTCGGCGCGGGCCGGCACACCGAAGACGGCATCATCGAGATCGATATCGCCGACCTTCTTGTTGTCTATGCTTACGACGGGACACTTCATCGTTCTTAGTCCTTACTTTCCTCGTCGGCACCGGATTCTTCTTCCGAAGCCTCCTCTACCGCGGATTCCTCTTGTGCTTCTTCCTGAACTTCTTCCTGGACCTCTTCCGGGGCCGCTTCTTCCGCCGGCGTTTCCTTAGCGGGTGCTTCTTCTACCGACGCGTCCTCGGCGGGCGCGTCCTCGGAGGCGGCATCTCCACCCCGGAGCGCGGCCGGCATCGGCACTTCATCCGGCAACGGCTTTTTAACGGCGTCGCTGACCAGAACATAGCCGCCTTTTGCACCTGGTACGGCACCTCTAATCAGGATGATGCCGCGGGCAGCGTCGGTCGACACGATTTCCAAATTCTGCGTGGTCACCCGCTCATCGCCCAGTTGACCCGCCATTTTCTTGCCTTTGAATACCTTGCCCGGGTCCTGGCACTGACCGGTCGAACCAAGGGCACGGTGAGAGACCGAGACGCCGTGCGAGGCGCGCAGACCGGAGAAATTATGCCGCTTCATGCCACCGGCAAAGCCTTTACCCTTGCTGTCGCCAACCACGTCGACATATTGACCGGCGACAAAGTGATCGGCCGTCAATTCGGCGCCGATGTCGACCATGGCGTCTTCGGAAATCCGAAATTCCGCCAATTTCCGCTTGGGTTCGACTTTGGCTTTGGCGTGATGGCCGCGCATGGCTTTGGAGACGTTTTTGACTTTCGCCTCACCGACACCAAGCTGCAGAGCGGTGTAGCCGTCCTTATCCTGGGTGCGCTGGGCGACCACCTGACAGTTGTCCACTTTAACCACGGTCACCGGGATATGGGCGCCATCGTCAGCAAAGACCGCACTCATTCCAAGTTTTTGACCAATTAGACCGGTTCTCATAACAGTTTCCACCTAGAGCTTGATTTCAACATCGACGCCGGACGCCAGGTCCAGTTTCATCAATGCGTCCACGGTTTCCGGAGTCGGATCGAGAATATCGAGCACCCGCTTGTGAGTCCGGATTTCGAACTGCTCACGGGATTTCTTATCGATGTGCGGCGAGCGCAGCACGGTGTATTTCTCAATCTTGGTGGGCAGCGGTATGGGCCCCCGCACCTGAGCGCCCGTCCGCTTGGCGGTGCTCACGATTTCCAAGGTCGATTGATCAAGTACGCGATGATCGAACGCCTTAAGCCTGATGCGAATATTTTGACTGTCCACCATTTCCTAAATCCAAATTCCCATTTTCATATTTGCTGGGACATAATGCTAACGGCGTCCTCCGAAGGGGACGCCGTATCGCGGTTTCCTTTAATCGACGATGCTGGCGACGACGCCGGCGCCGACGGTGCGGCCGCCTTCGCGGATGGCGAAGCGCAGACCCTGGTCCATGGCGATCGGCGTGATCAGTTCCACCGTCATCGAGATATTGTCGCCCGGCATCACCATCTCCGTGCCGTCGGGCAGTTCAACCGTCCCCGTCACGTCCGTCGTCCGGAAGTAAAACTGCGGCCGGTAGTTGCCGAAGAACGGCGTGTGACGGCCACCCTCATCCTTGGTCAGGATATAGGCCTCACACGTGAACTTGCGGTGCGGCGTGATCGAACCCGGCGCCGCCACAACCTGGCCGCGCTCAACCTCTTCACGCTTGGTGCCCCTGAGCAGACAACCGATATTGTCGCCCGCTTCACCCTGATCCAGCAATTTGCGGAACATCTCAACACCCGTGCAGGTCGTCGTCTGGGTTTCCTTGATGCCGACGATCTCAATCTCGTCGCCCACATTGACGATGCCCGATTCAACCCGGCCCGTAACCACCGTGCCCCGGCCCGAAATCGAAAACACATCCTCGATCGGCATCAGGAAGGGCTGGTCCTTGGGTCGGTCCGGCTGCGGGATATATTCGTCAACCGCCGTCATCAATTCCAGAATGCTGTTCTTGCCCGTCGCCTCGTCGCCGCCTTCCAGCGCCGCCAAAGCCGAGCCCTTGACGATGGGAATGTCGTCGCCCGGGAACTCATACGAGCTCAACAGCTCACGTACTTCAAGTTCAACCAGTTCCAACAGTTCTTCGTCGTCCACCTGGTCGACCTTGTTCAAATAAACCACAATCGCCGGCACACCAACCTGGCGCGCCAACAGGATATGTTCCCGGGTCTGGGGCATCGGGCCGTCGGCCGCGCTTACCACCAAAATGGCGCCGTCCATCTGCGCCGCACCGGTGATCATGTTCTTCACATAGTCGGCGTGGCCCGGGCAGTCCACGTGGGCATAGTGACGGGCGTCGGTCTCGTACTCAACATGCGCCGTCGAAATCGTGATGCCACGCTCCCGCTCCTCGGGCGCCTTATCGATGTTCTCAAAGGCCGTAAACTCAGCCTGACCCAACTCCGACATCGTTTTCGTGATCGCCGCCGTCAACGTCGTCTTGCCGTGGTCAACGTGACCAATCGTGCCAACATTGCAATGCGGCTTTGTCCGCTCAAATTTTTCCTTCGACATGTCTCTTACTCCGCCGTTTGTTATTAACCGGCAAGCCGTTCCCGAACTTCTTCGGAAACCGCCTGCGGAAGTTGTGCATAATGATCAAAATGCATGGTAAATTGCGCCCGGCCCTGGGACTGGGAACGCAGTGTATTCACGTAACCGAACATATTGGCCAGCGGCACCATGGCATTGACCACACGAGCATTGCCGCGCTGATCCATGGATTCGACATTACCGCGCCGGCTGTTCAAATCGCCGATGATATCGCCCATATATTCTTCCGGCGTCACCACTTCGACCTTCATAATCGGTTCAAGCAGGACCGGCTTGGCCTTCATCATGCCTTCACGGAACGCCGCACGGGCGGCGATTTCGAAAGCCATGACGCTGGAATCGACATCGTGGGAAGCGCCGTCATAAAGTTCGGCTTTAAAGTCGGTAACCGGGAAGCCCGAGAGGGGGCCGGATTCCAAAGCACTCTTGAGACCCTTTTCAACGCCGGGGATATATTCCCTCGGCACGTTGCCGCCGACAACAGAGTTGCCGAATTCGAAACCGGAACCCGGGGGTAGCGGCTCGAACTTGATTTTGATACGCGCAAACTGACCAGCGCCACCACTCTGTTTTTTGTGGGTATAGTCGCAATCGTAGGGATTGGTAATGGTCTCGCGGTAAGCCACCTGAGGCGCGCCGATATTGGCTTCCACTTTGAACTCCCGCTTCATACGGTCAACGATGATTTCAAGGTGAAGTTCGCCCATACCTTTGATGATGGTCTGGCCGCTTTCGTGATCGGTGGTCACCCGGAAGGACGGGTCTTCCGCCGCCAACCGACCCAGCGCCTGACCCATTTTTTCCTGGTCGGCTTTGGTTTTGGGTTCCACGGCGATTTCGATCACCGGATCGGGGAATTCCATGCGCTCCAAAATTACATCGTCGTCCGGAGCACAGAGCGTATCGCCGGTGGTCGTGTCTTTGAGACCGGCAAGCGCCAGAATATCGCCGGCGCGGGCTTCTTTGACGTCTTCCCGGCTGTTGGAATGCATCATCAACATCCGGCCGACGCGCTCGCGCTTGTTCTTAACGGTGTTCTTAATATAGGAGCCGGCTTCCAGAACACCCGAGTACACCCGGATAAAGGTCAGCGAACCGACAAACGGGTCGTTCATAATTTTAAAGGCCAGGGCAGAGAACGGTTCGTCGTCGGAATTATGGCGCTCGATCTCTTCCTCGGTACCGGCTTTGACGCCTTTGATGGCCGGCACATCGGTCGGACCCGGCAAGAAATCGACGACAGCATCCAACAATGGCTGCACACCTTTATTCTTAAAAGCCGTGCCAAGCAGAATCGGAACGAAGTTGCCGGAAACGGTGCCCAAACGGATACAGTTTTTCAGCGTATCTTCATCAGGCTCGTTACCTTCAAGATACGCTTCCATAGCGTCATCGTCGTGCTCAATAGCCGTTTCGATCAGTTTTTCGCGATATTCAGCGGCTTTGTCCTGAAGGTCGGCGGGAATGTCGGCATACTCGAATTCGGCTCCGAGCGATTCATCTTTCCAGATGACCGCCTGCATTTTAACCAGATCGACAACACCGGCAAAATTTGATTCGGCGCCGATGGGCAATTGGCAAACCAGAGGGGTTGCGCCCAACCGGTCTATGATCATATCGACGCAACGGTAGTAGTCGGCGCCCGTACGGTCCATTTTGTTGACGAAACAGATGCGCGGCACTTCATATTTATCGGCCTGACGCCAGACCGTTTCCGATTGCGGCTCCACACCGGCGACGCTGTCGAAGACGGCTACGGCGCCGTCCAGCACCCGGAGCGATCGCTCAACCTCAATGGTGAAGTCAACGTGGCCGGGCGTGTCGATGATATTGATGCGATGATCTTTCCACTCGCAGGTGGTGGCGGCGGAGGTAATGGTGATGCCGCGCTCTTGCTCCTGCTCCATCCAGTCCATGGTGGCGTTGCCGTCGTGCACTTCACCGATTTTGTAGGACTTACCCGTATAGAAGAGAATACGTTCGGTAGTGGTCGTTTTACCGGCGTCAATATGGGCCATAATGCCGATATTGCGGTAACGGTTAAGAGGTGTGGTGCGTGCCATTTTATTTTTCTTCTTTCGTCTATCTAACGGTCCCGCCTAACGCCTACCAGCGATAGTGCGAGAAAGCCTTATTGGCTTCCGCCATGCGATGGGTGTCTTCGCGTTTTTTCACCGCAGCGCCGCGATTATTGGCGGCGTCAAGAAGTTCGCCGGCCAATTTTTCGACCATGGTGTTTTCAGAGCGGTTACGCGACATATCAATGATCCAGCGTAGCGCCAAGGCCTGGGCGCGCACCGACCGGACTTCGACCGGCACCTGGTACGTGGCGCCACCAACCCGGCGGGAGCGGACTTCCACCTGGGGCTTCACATTGTCCAGCGCCTCATGGAACAGCTGGACGGGATCCTGTTTCGCTTTCTTTTCAATATCTTCAAAGGCGCCGTAAACGATCTTTTCAGCGGCGGATTTCTTACCGTCCAGCATCAAGCCGTTCATCAGGCGGGAAATCACCACATCTCCGAATTTCGGATCCGGGTGAACCAGTCGTTTTTCAGCAGCATGGCGTCGCGACATAACAGATAATCCCTATTTCGGCCGTTTTGCGCCGTATTTCGAACGGCGTTGGCGGCGGTCATCGACGCCCTGAGTATCCAAGGTGCCGCGAATGATGTGATAGCGGACACCGGGCAAATCCTTAACCCGGCCGCCACGGATCAGAACCACCGAGTGCTCCTGCAAATTGTGGCCTTCACCGGGAATATAGGAGGTGACTTCAAAACCGTTGGTCAGTCGGACACGGGCAACCTTACGGAGCGCGGAGTTCGGCTTTTTCGGCGTCGTTGTATAGACGCGCGTGCAGACGCCACGCTTTTGCGGGCAGCCTTCCATGGCCGGAACTTTATTCCTCGTAATCGGCGCCTTGCGCGGCTTACGAATCAGTTGGTTGGTCGTCGGCATGAGCCTAATTCAACTCCTCAAATAGTCTTTCAACACGATTACAATAAATTGCAACATGCAACAAAATCCGCCCCGAGAGCCAAGTGCCTGATTGCTCTCTGCGGATTCAAAAATGCCCATTTATGGGCGAAATATATGTCTCAAGTCTTCGGGGACCAACTGCGTCTAGGCGGAACACCTACCACCAGCAATCCCTGGAAAGGCGGCGAATATAGGGCTGAGACGTTAGCCCGTCAAGCAAAAGAACGGGCTTTTTCCATGCTTTTGCGCATATCGGTACCGATTTTTTAACATTCGATTATTTTCGGCGGAAAAATAGGCTTTTCAGCACGATATTCACGGCGACATACGAATTATCGCCGAAAAATCACCAATACGGCACCATCGGACCAGCCGATTCGCAAAAAAACCCCGCCGAACGTATCCGGCGGGGTTCCTCACAATTTGATTTATACCGTTTTACTCGCCGGCTTCGGCCGCCGCTTCCGCAACCTCGTCGCCGCCACTGGCGTCTTCGATGGCGACGGCGCGGCGCGCTTCGTCCGCAGCTTCCAGTTCCTTATCCCGGTCGGCCGCAACCTGCCGGAGATTGTTCATCACCGACCCCGTACCAGCCGGAATTAATCGGCCGACAATGACGTTCTCTTTGAGACCGATCAGATTGTCCCGCTTGCCGGAGACCGCCGCTTCGGTAAGAACGCGGGTGGTTTCCTGGAACGAAGCCGCCGAGATGAACGACGACGTCTGCAAGGAGGCTTTAGTAATGCCCTGCAACATCGGAATACCGGTGGCGATTTTGCCTTTGGCCTCTTTGGTGCGGGCGTTTTCAGCATCGAACTCAATGCGGTCGATCAATTCGCCAACCAGATAGGTGGTATCACCGCCGTCGACGATCTCCACTTTCTGCAACATCTGCCGAACGATGACTTCAATATGCTTGTCATCGATCCGGACACCCTGCAACCGGTAAACATCCTGGATTTCGTCGATCAGATAGTTGGCCAGCGCCTCGATGCCCATCACTTTCAGAATGTCATGGGGCACCGGGTTACCATCCATCAAGGAATCGCCCTTTTCGACATAGTCGCCTTCCTGGACACTGATGTGCTTGCCCTTGGGAATGAGATACTCCATCGGCTCTTCATCTTTGGCCTCGGGAACAACGACGATCCGGCGCTTGGATTTATAATCCTTGCCGAATTCGATCCGACCGGCGTTTTCGGAAATGATGGCGTGATCTTTCGGCTTACGGGCTTCGAACAATTCAGCCACCCGGGGCAGACCACCGGTAATATCACGGGTTTTAGAGCTTTCCCGCGGGATACGGGCCAACACATCACCGGCATGCAATTTCTGACCGTTCTCAACACTGAGAATCGCGTCGACCGACATGAAATAGCGTGCTTCCAGGCCATTAGCCAGTTTAATCACCCGGTTACGGCCGTCGCGCAAGGTAATACGCGGCCGCAAATCGGCGGCTTTGGGCTGCTGTTTCCAGTCGACAACCACCCGGCTTGAAATGCCGGTCGCGTCGTCGATCACTTCCCGCATGGTAATGCCTTCCTCGAGGTCGACATAGTTGGCGACACCTTCTTTCTCGGTGATGATGGGAAGTGTGTAGGGGTCCCATTCCGCCAGCTTGTCACCGCGTTTGACCTTGGCTTTGTCTTTGACCAGCAGTTTCGCACCATACGGAATACGGTGACGGGCGCGTTCGCGCTTCTTGGCGTCAATGAGCAGCAATTCAGTATTGCGGGTCATAACGATTGACACGCCCGCACTGTTTTTGACCACGTTGCAATTGACCAATTTAACGGCGGCATCGGCGGAAGCTTCAATATTCGACTGCTCCGCACCTCGTTGGGCGGCGCCGCCGATATGGAATGTCCGCATGGTCAGCTGAGTGCCCGGTTCACCAATAGATTGGGCGGCGATAACGCCGACGGCTTCACCGATATTCACCGGCGTGCCACGAGCCAGATCACGGCCGTAACAGGCGCCGCAAACGCCACTCTTGGTATCGCAGGTCAGAACCGAACGAACGCGGACGGATTCGATCTCCGCCTCTTCCAGAAGCTCAACCGCAACCTCATCAAGCAGTGTATTCTTCTTGATAATCACTTTGTTGGTTTCAGGGTCAATGACGTCTTCGGCTACCGTGCGGCCCAGCACCCGGTCCGCCAAAGTAACGATGGTGTCGCCACCCTCGATAACGGCGCTAACGGTGATCGACTCCTTGGTGCCACAGTCCTCTTCGGTAATGATGCAGTCCTGGGCCACGTCGACAAGCCGCCGGGTCAGGTAACCGGAGTTGGCGGTTTTAAGCGCCGTATCGGCCAGGCCTTTCCGGGCGCCGTGGGTGGAACTGAAATATTCCAACACGGTGAGGCCTTCTTTAAAGTTCGAGATGATCGGCGTCTCAATGATCTCACCGGACGGCTTGGCCATCAGGCCTCGCATTCCCGCGAGTTGTTTCATCTGAGCGGCCGAACCACGAGCTCCGGAATCCGCCATCATAAAGACGGAGTTCACTTCCTTGCCTTTCTCGATTTTGGAGATTTCCTTCATCATCTCGTCAGCCACCCGATCGGTGCAATGTGACCAGGCGTCAACAGCCTTATTGTATTTTTCACCCTGGGTGATGAGGCCGTCGAGATATTGCCGTTCGTAGGATTCAACCAGTTTTTCGGTCTCGTCCACCAGTGTCTTCTTGGCGTCGGGAACAACCAAGTCGTCCTTACCGAAGGAAATTCCGGCGCGGCAGGCGTTGCTGAAACCGAGACCCATGATGCGGTCGGCAAAAATCACCGTCTCCTTCTGACCACAGTGACGGTAGACTTCGTCGATGACATTGGAGATGTCCTTCTTGGTCAGCAACCGGTTAATCAATTCAAGCCGAATATTGGGATGACGCGGCAGCAAATCGGCCAGCAGCATGCGGCCCGGCGTGGTTTCGATACGAAGCACCGTCGGGTTGTTGTCTTCATCGACCGTTTCGTAACGGGTCGTGATCTTGGCATGCATGGTGACGGCGCCGGCATTCAACGCGTGTTCGATTTCGTTGGCGTCGGCGAAATACATGCCTTCACCCGGCTCGCCTTCCCGGTCCAATGTCAGGTAATAAAGTCCGAGAACGATATCCTGGGACGGCACGATGATGGGCTTGCCATTGGCCGGGCTCAGGATGTTGTTGGTGGACATCATCAAGACCCGCGCTTCCAACTGGGCTTCCAGGGAAAGCGGTACATGGACCGCCATCTGGTCGCCATCAAAGTCGGCGTTAAAGGCGGTGCAGACCAACGGGTGCAGTTGAATGGCCTTGCCTTCCACCAGCACCGGCTCAAAGGCCTGGATGCCGAGGCGGTGAAGGGTCGGCGCCCGGTTGAGCATCACCGGATGCTCGCGGATGACTTCTTCGAGAATATCCCAGACCTCTGGACGTTCTTTCTCGACCATCCGCTTAGCGGCCTTAATGGTGGTCGCCATGGCGTATTTTTCGAGCCTTGAATAGACGAATGGCTTGAACAGTTCGAGCGCCATCTTTTTCGGCAGGCCACATTGATGGAGCATCAGTTCCGGTCCTACCACGATGACCGAACGGCCAGAATAGTCGACGCGCTTACCCAGCAAGTTCTGACGGAAACGGCCCTGCTTACCTTTCAGCATATCCGAAAGTGATTTCAAGGGGCGTTTGTTGGCGCCGGTGATCGCCCGGCCGCGGCGGCCATTGTCGAACAAGGCGTCGACGGCTTCCTGCAGCATCCGCTTCTCGTTGCGGACAATAATTTCAGGCGCCCGCAACTCGATCAGCCGTTTCAAACGGTTGTTCCGGTTGATGACGCGGCGATAGAGATCGTTGAGATCGGAGGTGGCGAAACGGCCGCCATCCAACGGCACCAAAGGGCGGGCGCCGGAACCGATAAAGGCCTCGACCAACTTGAGCCGCTTGACCAGTTTCTTGCGTTTGGCCTCGGAGTTGGTTTCCTTGAGTTCGACCCTGAGATTTTCGAGCTCCGGCTCCAACTCGATATCTTTCAGCATTTCCCGGATGGCTTCGGCGCCGATCCCGGCCTGGAAAGAGTCGATACCGTACTCGTCAACGGCGTCCTGATATTCCTCTTCGGACAGCAGCTGCTTTTCCTTCAAGGGCGTAAGACCCGGTTCCATCACCAGGTAGTTCTCGAAATACAGGACCCGTTCCAAATCCTTGAGGGTCATATCGAGCATCAAACCGATACGCGACGGCAGCGATTTCATAAACCAAATATGCGCTGCCGGCGCCGCCAATTCGATGTGACCCATACGGTCGCGGCGGACCTTGGTCAGGGTAACTTCGACGCCGCATTTCTCGCAGACGATGCCTTTGTATTTCATCCGTTTGTATTTGCCGCACAGGCATTCGTAATCCTTGATAGGACCAAAAATACGCGCACAGAAAAGACCGTCACGTTCCGGCTTAAACGTCCGGTAGTTGATGGTTTCCGGCTTCTTGATCTCGCCGAACGACCAGGATCGGATACGCTCCGGGCTGGCGATGCTGATCATAATTTGATCGAAACGTTGGGAACCTTGGGCTGGTTCGAAAACCCGCATTAATTCGTTCATGGAATTTCTCCTTTAAAACCGTTTGGACCGGAAGCGGCTCAGAAACTGCGCTGCTTAAGCTCGACATTAAGTCCGAGCGAATGCAGTTCCTTGATCAACACATTGAAGCTTTCTGGTATTCCAGCTTCGAATGAGTCGTCGCCCCGAACCACGGCTTCATAGACCTTGGTTCTGCCGGAAACGTCGTCCGATTTCACAGTTAGCATTTCCTGAAGGGTGTATGCAGCGCCGTAAGCTTCGAGCGCCCACACCTCCATTTCACCAAACCTTTGACCGCCGAATTGCGCCTTACCGCCCAGCGGCTGCTGGGTAACGAGGCTGTACGGGCCAATCGACCGGGCGTGAATCTTGTCATCGACCAGATGGTGAAGTTTCAGCATATAGATGTAGCCGACAGTGACATCCCGGTCGAAATACTCTCCGGTTCTACCGTCAAACAGTTTGACCTGCCCGGTCGTGCTGACGCCGGCTTTTTCGAGCATCTCGACGATGTCCACTTCATGAGCGCCGTCGAACACGGGCGTCGCAATGGGAACACCGTTGCGGAGATTTCCGGCCAGTTCGACCGCTTCATCGTCACCCATGTTCTGAATGTCATCTTTGAAGGTTTCGTCGCCATACGCATATTTAAGTTTCTCGCGCAGGTCTTTGACCGATCCTTCACCGTGATTCATGCTGTCCAGCACATCGCCGATCTGCTGGCCGAGGCCGGAGCAGGCCCATCCGAGATGGGTCTCCAGAATCTGACCGACATTCATACGAGACGGCACACCCAGCGGGTTCAAAACCAGATCGACCGGTGTTCCGTCTTCGAGCGACGGCATATCCTCCACCGGCACGATACGGGAAATGACACCCTTATTGCCGTGACGGCCGGCCATTTTATCGCCCGGCTGCAGCTTGCGCTTCACGGCAACGAACACTTTGACCAGCTTCATTACGCCCGGCGGCAGTTCATCACCCCGTTCGAGCTTATCGACCTTGTCTTCGAAGCGGCGTTGGAATTCGGCGACGCCTTCTTCCAATTGCTTCTTCAGAGATTCGATTTCACCCATCACTTTGTCATTGGCAATGGCGATCTGCATCATCTGGCCCGGTGTCAATTTTTCGAGGATCTCCTCGGTCACCTTGATTCCAGCCTTGAGACCCTTGGGGCCGCTGACAACTTTGCGGTTCAGCAGGCGGTCACGGATGCGGGCGTGGAAGCTGCGTTCCAAGATGGCGATTTCGTCATCCCTATCCTTGGCCAAGCGCTCGATTTCCGCACGCTCGATGGCCAGGGCGCGTTCGTCCTTATCAACGCCACGGCGTGAGAAAACGCGGACCTCGACGACCGTGCCGGCGACTCCCGGCGGCAGACGAAGTGAGGTGTCGCGAACGTCCGAAGCTTTTTCACCGAAGATGGCGCGCAGAAGTTTTTCCTCCGGCGTCATCGGCGATTCACCCTTCGGCGTCACCTTACCGACCAAAATGTCGTTCGGTTTCACTTCGGCGCCGATATATACGATACCGGCCTCGTCCATGTTTTTGAGGGCTTCCTCACCGACGTTGGGAATATCACGGGTGATCTCCTCCTGGCCGAGCTTGGTGTCCCGGGCCATCACTTCGAATTCCTCCAAATGAATGGAGGTGAAGACGTCCTCACGCACAATGCGCTCGGAAATCAGGATCGAGTCCTCGAAGTTATAGCCGTTCCAGGGCATGAAGGCGGCAAGAACGTTGCGGCCAAGCGCCAATTCTCCCAAATGGGTGGAAGGTCCGTCGGCGATGATGTCGCCGGCTTCCACCTTGTCACCCACCTTCACCAGCGGCCGCTGATTAATGCAGGTGTTTTGGTTGGATCGCTGGAATTTCTGCAAGGAGAAAATATCGACGCCCGGCCTATGGTGGCCGCCCTCCTCCTCGTCGGCGTGGATGACGATCCGGGTGCCGTCGATCTGATCAACCATACCGGCCCGCTTGGCGATAATGGTGGCGCCGGAATCCCGGGCAACCGTTTCTTCCATGCCGGTGCCGACCAAGGGCGCATCGGCCCGGATCAGCGGCACGGCCTGACGTTGCATGTTCGACCCCATGAGCGCCCGGTTGGCGTCATCGTTTTCCAGGAACGGAATCAGCGCGGCGGCAACGGACACCAACTGCTTGGGCGAAACGTCGATCAAATCGACATCTTCCCGCGGCACCATCAAAACGTCGCCCGCCTGCCGGCAGTTGATCAGCTCGTGAACGAACTTGCCGGACTTATCCAGCTCCTCGTTTGCCTGGGCGATGGTGTATTTGCCTTCGTCCATGGCGGAAAGGTAAACAACATCGTTGGTGACTTTGCAGTTATTTACTTTGCGGTACGGGCTTTCGATGAAACCGTATTGGTTGACGCGGGCATAGGTCGCCAGACTGTTGATCAGTCCGATGTTCGGCCCTTCCGGTGTTTCAATCGGGCAAATCCGGCCGTAATGAGTGGGATGCACGTCGCGCACTTCAAAGCCGGCGCGCTCACGAGTCAAACCACCCGGACCCAACGCCGACAGGCGGCGCTTGTGGGTGATTTCCGACAGCGGATTGGTCTGATCCATGAACTGGCTCAGCTGAGAAGAGCCGAAGAACTCACGCACTGCGGCGGCTGCCGGTTTGGCGTTGATCAAATCATGGGGCATGATGGTATCGATATCGACTGAGCTCATACGCTCCCGGATGGCCCGCTCCATGCGCAGCAACCCGACCCGATATTGATTTTCCATCAACTCGCCCACCGACCGGACCCGGCGGTTGCCGAGGTGATCGATGTCGTCGATTTCGCCCCGACCGTTCTTGAGCTCGACCATAATGCGGACGACTTCGAGAATGTCTTCGCGGCGTAAAACGCGAACCGTATCGTCGGTCTCGAAATTGAGGCGTGAATTCATTTTAACCCGGCCGACCGAGGACAAGTCGTAACGGTCGGAATCGAAGAACAAGCCGTTAAACAACGAATCAGCCGTTTCCAAAATCGGCGGCTCGCCAGGACGCATAACCCGGTAGATATCGATTAAGGCTTCTTCGCGGTTTGAATTTTTGTCGGCCGCCAGCGTGTTGCGGATATAAGGACCAACATTGACATGGTCGATGGCCAACGTCGACACCTTGTCGATTTTGGCTTCATCCAATTCGGCGAGCGTCTCTTCCGTCACTTCATCGCCGGCCTCAAGATAGATCAATCCAGATTCGGCGTCGAAAATATCCCTGGCGGCATAGCGGCCGATGATTTCCTCGTGAGGAACGACGTGCTCATCGATTCCCTTCTTTTCGATATCTCGAAGCAAACGCGGTGTCAGTTTGGTGCCGGCATCGGCGATAACCCGGTTGGTCTTCGCGTTAATCAAATCGTGATCAAGCTTAAGCCCTCTGAGACCTTCATAGTCGAAAGGAACCTTCCAGCCTTTTTTGGCGCGCTCGTAGTCTACTGAATCGTAGAAATAAGATAAGATTTCAGCAGACGACATGCCCTCGGCTTCAACGGGGTCCAGATGTTCGCCCTTGGCAACGAGTTGCTTTCTTTTCTTCGCCGATTTTTCATTGTCCAGCGCCAGCAACAAGGTCGTTACGGGAAGCTTACGGCGCCGGTCGATGCGCACATAAACCAAATCCTTGGCGTCAAATTCAAAGTCCAGCCAGGAGCCACGGTAGGGAATGACCCGGGCGGCGAACAGGAATTTACCGGAAGAATGGGTTTTGCCTTTGTCATGGTCGAAGAAGACACCCGGCGAGCGGTGCATCTGTGAAACGATGACCCGTTCCGTACCATTGACGACGAAGGTGCCGTTGTCGGTCATCAGAGGCATCTCACCCATATAGACGACCTGCTCTTTAATATCGCGCACCGAGCGGGCTTCGGTTTCCTCGTCAATATCCCAGACCACCAGACGAAGCGTCACCTTCAAAGGCGCCGCATAGGTCATGCCACGTTGCTGGCATTCCTCGACATCGTATTTAGGATCTTCGAATTCGTAATCGACGAATTCAAGCGTGCCCCGTTCGGAAAAGTCCTGAATCGGAAAAACCGACTTAAAGACTTCCTGCAGACCGGCGTCGATCCGTTCCTGTTTGGTGACCTCCCGTTGCAGAAAACATTCGTATGAGTTTTTTTGAACCTCGATCAGGTTCGGCATCGGAGTGACGGTCGGAATCCGACCAAAACTTTTGCGTACGCGTTTGCGACCGGTAAAAGAGCGATTAGCCATTGCAGCCCCTCGTTACAAAACGATTTTATTCTCACCTTCAACCTTTCGCCGCAAAGGCGAAGATAAGAATCAAACTATCCCGGCCGTATCCCGCCAAAAAAAATTCAGGCGGACTCCTACCGACCAGGAACCAAAAGCCCGACTCATTCAACAGAGTTACGGGCTGGAACTGCACATCCACTATCTCGGCCGCGGCGCGGCCCATCCGTGGCGGATGCGGGTATTCTAATAAAATCAGGTGCGACGGCGTTTAATCGGTATCGCCGCCGCACCCGAAATCCTATTTAAGCTCGACGGTGGCGCCGACCTCTTCGAGCTTGGCCTTGATTTCCTCGGCCTCTTCCTTGGTGGCGTCTTCCTTGACGGCCGCCGGAGCGGATTCAACAAGATCCTTGGCTTCTTTGAGGCCAAGACCCGTGATTGCGCGAACTTCCTTAATCACGTTGATCTTCTTTTCACCGATCGATGCGAGAACGACTTCAAAAGCGTCCTTCTCGGCAGCGGCTTCTTCACCGCCGCCGGCAGCGGGACCCGCCGCAACGGCAACCGGTGCCGCCGCTGAAACGCCCCATTTTTCTTCCAACATAGTGCTGAGTTCCGCCGCCTCGATGACGGTCAAACTTGAAAGATCCTCAGCAATTTTTTCTAAATCTGCAGCCATTGTTTTCTCTCCTTAGGCTCAAACTGATTACAACTGAAAGCCGCTAAGCAGCCTCTTCGCCTTTCCCATAGGCGCCGATAACACGGGCGACCTGACCGGCGGGTGCTTGCAGCACACCGGCGATCCGGGTTGCCGGAGTTTGGATCATGCCAACCAACTTGCCGCGCAGCTCGTCCAAAGACGGCAGCTTGGCCAGTGTGTTGACACCATCCACATCCAGCGATTGCCCGTTAAAGACACCTCCAAGGATGACCAATTTTTCGTTGTCCTTAGAATAGTTCACGGCAATTTTGGCCGCCGCCACCGGGTCGGTGGAATAGGCCAGCGCCGTGGGACCCGACATTAAGTCGCTAAGGTCTTCGAACTTGGTTCCTTGCAGGGCGAGACGCGTGAGGCGATTCTTAGTGACCTTGAAACTGGCGCCCGCTTCACGCATACGTCTGCGAAGATCGGTCATATCCGACACCGTCAGCCCACTGTAATGGGTGACGACGACGAGTTCCGAGTCCTCGAACGTCTGCTTCAACGATGCGACCATTTCTTCTTTATCAGTACGGTCCACGAATCGTCTCCGTGTTTGCACGAATTGCCGGGCGCACCCGGCTAACCCGTGCGGTTAGCGTTTGGCCCTTAAACCTTCAATTGGTCTAAAGACCGGTTCGCCCTGTCCAAGTCGTCAGTTTGAGCCATTTGGAATTTGCCCTCTCGGACAAATCCGTAAATGTCTCAATCTCCGTCTGTGCAGGCCAACTTGTTTAAACCGTCGCCACCCTTGTACTTTCTCGGGGCTTCAACGGCACCTGCAGTCTCGGACAGGTCGGAAGGACCGAAATCCTTCCTAAATCTCCTCCCCTTAATATAAATATAGAGGGGTGGAAATTATTCCTTTCTGAATCCGGCGGCGTTAACCGTTCAGATTCGCTACATCCAGTTTCACTCCCGGCCCCATGGTCGAACTCAAGCTGGCGCGCTTGACGTAGGTGCCTTTGGCGCCGCTGGGCTTGGCCTTGATAATGGCGTTGGCGAAAGCTTTGGCGTTTTCGACCAGGGCTTCCTGGGAGAAACTGGTTTTGCCGATACCGGCGTGAATGATTCCCGCCTTCTCGACTCTGAATTCAATCTCACCGCCTTTGGCGGCTTTAACGGCGTCGGCCACATTGGGCGTAACCGTACCCAATTTCGGGTTCGGCATAAGGCCGCGCGGACCCAACACTTTGCCCAGCCGGCCCACCACGGCCATCATATCCGGGGTCGCGATACAACGATCGAATTCGACCGCGCCGCCCTGAATCTGTTCCGCCAACTCCTCGGCACCGACGAGGTCGGCACCCGCCGCCTTGGCTTCATCGGCCTTGGCGTCTTTGGCGAATACGGCGACCCGGACAGTTTTACCGGTGCCGTTGGGTAATGCCACGACACCCCGAACCATCTGATCGGCGTGACGGGGATCGACGCCCAGATTCAACGAGAACTCAACCGTTTCGTCAAATTTTGTTTTCTTAGAGTCGAGGACAATTTTAATGGCCTCGTCAATTTCATGCAGCGCTAACCGGTCGAAGGATTCGTAGGCGCTTTTCATGCGTTTTCCTTTAGCCGCCATCTTACTGTCCCTCCACCGTAATGCCCATGGACCGGGCGGTGCCCGCGAGAATACGGCATGCCGCATCAACATCATTCGCGTTCAAATCTTCCTTTTTCTTCTCGGCAATTTCACGCAACTGATTCATGGTGACGATTCCAACCGGTTCCTGACCGGGCGTTTCGGAACCCTTTTCCAGCCGCGCCGCCCGTTTTATGAAATAGCTGGCAGGCGGTGACTTGGAAATGAAAGAGAACGTCTTGTCGCCGTACACGGTGATTTGTACGGGAATGGGCATACCCTGTTCCATGTTCTGGGTGTGGGCGTTAAAGGCCTTACAAAATTCCATAATGTTAAGGCCGGCTTGACCAAGCGCCGGTCCGACCGGAGGCGAAGGATTCGCCTGCCCCGCCGGAATTTGGAGCTTGATATATCCGTCAATTTTTTTTGCCATCGTCTATCCTCAGTTAAAGTTTACTGGGTGCGCGGTACGGCTATGGCGGGCCTCCCGCACGGGTTTGCAACAAAGCGCTGCGGTAATTACAATTTTTCGACCTGCGAGTATTCCAATTCGACCGGCGTTGAACGACCGAAGATGGACACCGCGACCTTGAGCCGCGCTTTTTCCTCGTCGACGTCTTCAACCAGACCGTTAAAAGACATAAAGGGACCGTCACTGACTCGCACCTGCTCACCAATTTCGAAGGTAACGGCAGGTTTCGGCCGTTCTACGCCCTCTTCCACCTGATGGATGATGCGTTTGGCTTCGGCCTCGCTGATGGGATGAGGCCGGCCACGTCCACCCAGGAAGCCGGTAACTTTCGGTGTATTCTTTACCAGGTGCCAGCTTTCGTCGGTCATTTCCATTTTCACCAGAACGTATCCGGGAAAGAATTTGCGTTCCGTACTGACTTTTTCGCCACGGCGCATTTCAACCACTTCTTCGGTCGGCACCAGCACCACCTCGAACATGTCCGAAAGGTGTGATTGACGCGCCTGCTCTTCAATAGATTCAGCGACTTTTTTCTCAAAGCCGGAATAGACGTGAATAACGTACCATTGGGCTGCCATGGTCCTAGCCTCCCAATCCGAAGATTAACTTCACGCCGCTGGCCAGTATTTGATCGACTACAAAGAAAAACAATGCGGCCAGGATCACAAAGACAAAAACCATGCCGGTGGAAATCAACGTTTCCTTACGGGTCGGCCAGGTAACCTTCGAGGTTTCCTGACGAACCTGCTGCAAAAACTGAAATGGTGATGTTTTAGCCATTAATATTGTTTATCCAGTACTTATTATATGTGCCGCTTTCAACGGGCTCTTCATCTAGGTTGGCCCAAAAAAGCTGGCAGGGGCACCAGGGCTCGAACCCGGGACCTGCGGTTTTGGAGACCGCCGCTCTACCAACTGAGCTATACCCCTATGCCGAATGATCCCTTATGCCAGCAACGATGTGTCAGACGCCGCTTAATCGACGATGCTGGCGACGACGCCGGCGCCGACGGTGCGGCCGCCTTCGCGGATGGCGAAGCGCAGACCCTGGTCCATGGCGATCGGCGTGATCAGTTCCACCGTCATCGAGATATTGTCGCCCGGCATCACCATCTCCGTGCCGTCGGGCAGTTCAACCGTCCCCGTCACGTCCGTCGTCCGGAAGTAAAACTGCGGCCGGTAGTTGCCGAAGAACGGCGTGTGACGGCCACCCTCATCCTTGGTCAGGATATAGGCCTCACACGTGAACTTGCGGTGCGGCGTGATCGAACCCGGCGCCGCCACAACCTGGCCGCGCTCAACCTCTTCACGCTTGGTGCCCCTGAGCAGACAACCGATATTGTCGCCCGCTTCACCCTGATCCAGCAATTTGCGGAACATCTCAACACCCGTGCAGGTCGTCGTCTGGGTTTCCTTGATGCCGACGATCTCAATCTCGTCGCCCACATTGACGATGCCCGATTCAACCCGGCCCGTAACCACCGTGCCCCGGCCCGAAATCGAAAACACATCCTCGATCGGCATCAGGAAGGGCTGGTCCTTGGGTCGGTCCGGCTGCGGGATATATTCGTCAACCGCCGTCATCAATTCCAGAATGCTGTTCTTGCCCGTCGCCTCGTCGCCGCCTTCCAGCGCCGCCAAAGCCGAGCCCTTGACGATGGGAATGTCGTCGCCCGGGAACTCATACGAGCTCAACAGCTCACGTACTTCAAGTTCAACCAGTTCCAACAGTTCTTCGTCGTCCACCTGGTCGACCTTGTTCAAATAAACCACAATCGCCGGCACACCAACCTGGCGCGCCAACAGGATATGTTCCCGGGTCTGGGGCATCGGGCCGTCGGCCGCGCTTACCACCAAAATGGCGCCGTCCATCTGCGCCGCACCGGTGATCATGTTCTTCACATAGTCGGCGTGGCCCGGGCAGTCCACGTGGGCATAGTGACGGGCGTCGGTCTCGTACTCAACATGCGCCGTCGAAATCGTGATGCCACGCTCCCGCTCCTCGGGCGCCTTATCGATGTTCTCAAAGGCCGTAAACTCAGCCTGACCCAACTCCGACATCGTTTTCGTGATCGCCGCCGTCAACGTCGTCTTGCCGTGGTCAACGTGACCAATCGTGCCAACATTGCAATGCGGCTTTGTCCGCTCAAATTTTTCCTTCGACATGTCTCTTACTCCGCCGTTTGTTATTAACCGGCAAGCCGTTCCCGAACTTCTTCGGAAACCGCCTGCGGAAGTTGTGCATAATGATCAAAATGCATGGTAAATTGCGCCCGGCCCTGGGACTGGGAACGCAGTGTATTCACGTAACCGAACATATTGGCCAGCGGCACCATGGCATTGACCACACGAGCATTGCCGCGCTGATCCATGGATTCGACATTACCGCGCCGGCTGTTCAAATCGCCGATGATATCGCCCATATATTCTTCCGGCGTCACCACTTCGACCTTCATAATCGGTTCAAGCAGGACCGGCTTGGCCTTCATCATGCCTTCACGGAACGCCGCACGGGCGGCGATTTCGAAAGCCATGACGCTGGAATCGACATCGTGGGAAGCGCCGTCATAAAGTTCGGCTTTAAAGTCGGTAACCGGGAAGCCCGAGAGGGGGCCGGATTCCAAAGCACTCTTGAGACCCTTTTCAACGCCGGGGATATATTCCCTCGGCACGTTGCCGCCGACAACAGAGTTGCCGAATTCGAAACCGGAACCCGGGGGTAGCGGCTCGAACTTGATTTTGATACGCGCAAACTGACCAGCGCCACCACTCTGTTTTTTGTGGGTATAGTCGCAATCGTAGGGATTGGTAATGGTCTCGCGGTAAGCCACCTGAGGCGCGCCGATATTGGCTTCCACTTTGAACTCCCGCTTCATACGGTCAACGATGATTTCAAGGTGAAGTTCGCCCATACCTTTGATGATGGTCTGGCCGCTTTCGTGATCGGTGGTCACCCGGAAGGACGGGTCTTCCGCCGCCAACCGACCCAGCGCCTGACCCATTTTTTCCTGGTCGGCTTTGGTTTTGGGTTCCACGGCGATTTCGATCACCGGATCGGGGAATTCCATGCGCTCCAAAATTACATCGTCGTCCGGAGCACAGAGCGTATCGCCGGTGGTCGTGTCTTTGAGACCGGCAAGCGCCAGAATATCGCCGGCGCGGGCTTCTTTGACGTCTTCCCGGCTGTTGGAATGCATCATCAACATCCGGCCGACGCGCTCGCGCTTGTTCTTAACGGTGTTCTTAATATAGGAGCCGGCTTCCAGAACACCCGAGTACACCCGGATAAAGGTCAGCGAACCGACAAACGGGTCGTTCATAATTTTAAAGGCCAGGGCAGAGAACGGTTCGTCGTCGGAATTATGGCGCTCGATCTCTTCCTCGGTACCGGCTTTGACGCCTTTGATGGCCGGCACATCGGTCGGACCCGGCAAGAAATCGACGACAGCATCCAACAATGGCTGCACACCTTTATTCTTAAAAGCCGTGCCAAGCAGAATCGGAACGAAGTTGCCGGAAACGGTGCCCAAACGGATACAGTTTTTCAGCGTATCTTCATCAGGCTCGTTACCTTCAAGATACGCTTCCATAGCGTCATCGTCGTGCTCAATAGCCGTTTCGATCAGTTTTTCGCGATATTCAGCGGCTTTGTCCTGAAGGTCGGCGGGAATGTCGGCATACTCGAATTCGGCTCCGAGCGATTCATCTTTCCAGATGACCGCCTGCATTTTAACCAGATCGACAACACCGGCAAAATTTGATTCGGCGCCGATGGGCAATTGGCAAACCAGAGGGGTTGCGCCCAACCGGTCTATGATCATATCGACGCAACGGTAGTAGTCGGCGCCCGTACGGTCCATTTTGTTGACGAAACAGATGCGCGGCACTTCATATTTATCGGCCTGACGCCAGACCGTTTCCGATTGCGGCTCCACACCGGCGACGCTGTCGAAGACGGCTACGGCGCCGTCCAGCACCCGGAGCGATCGCTCAACCTCAATGGTGAAGTCAACGTGGCCGGGCGTGTCGATGATATTGATGCGATGATCTTTCCACTCGCAGGTGGTGGCGGCGGAGGTAATGGTGATGCCGCGCTCTTGCTCCTGCTCCATCCAGTCCATGGTGGCGTTGCCGTCGTGCACTTCACCGATTTTGTAGGACTTACCCGTATAGAAGAGAATACGTTCGGTAGTGGTCGTTTTACCGGCGTCAATATGGGCCATAATGCCGATATTGCGGTAACGGTTAAGAGGTGTGGTGCGTGCCATTTTATTTTTCTTCTTTCGTCTATCTAACGGTCCCGCCTAACGCCTACCAGCGATAGTGCGAGAAAGCCTTATTGGCTTCCGCCATGCGATGGGTGTCTTCGCGTTTTTTCACCGCAGCGCCGCGATTATTGGCGGCGTCAAGAAGTTCGCCGGCCAATTTTTCGACCATGGTGTTTTCAGAGCGGTTACGCGACATATCAATGATCCAGCGTAGCGCCAAGGCCTGGGCGCGCACCGACCGGACTTCGACCGGCACCTGGTACGTGGCGCCACCAACCCGGCGGGAGCGGACTTCCACCTGGGGCTTCACATTGTCCAGCGCCTCATGGAACAGCTGGACGGGATCCTGTTTCGCTTTCTTTTCAATATCTTCAAAGGCGCCGTAAACGATCTTTTCAGCGGCGGATTTCTTACCGTCCAGCATCAAGCCGTTCATCAGGCGGGAAATCACCACATCTCCGAATTTCGGATCCGGGTGAACCAGTCGTTTTTCAGCAGCATGGCGTCGCGACATAACAGATAATCCCTATTTCGGCCGTTTTGCGCCGTATTTCGAACGGCGTTGGCGGCGGTCATCGACGCCCTGAGTATCCAAGGTGCCGCGAATGATGTGATAGCGGACACCGGGCAAATCCTTAACCCGGCCGCCACGGATCAGAACCACCGAGTGCTCCTGCAAATTGTGGCCTTCACCGGGAATATAGGAGGTGACTTCAAAACCGTTGGTCAGTCGGACACGGGCAACCTTACGGAGCGCGGAGTTCGGCTTTTTCGGCGTCGTTGTATAGACGCGCGTGCAGACGCCACGCTTTTGCGGGCAGCCTTCCATGGCCGGAACTTTATTCCTCGTAATCGGCGCCTTGCGCGGCTTACGAATCAGTTGGTTGGTCGTCGGCATGAGCCTAATTCAACTCCTCAAATAGTCTTTCAACACGATTACAATAAATTGCAACATGCAACAAAATCCGCCCCGAGAGCCAAGTGCCTGATTGCTCTCTGCGGATTCAAAAATGCCCATTTATGGGCGAAATATATGTCTCAAGTCTTCGGGGACCAACTGCGTCTAGGCGGAACACCTACCACCAGCAATCCCTGGAAAGGCGGCGAATATAGGGCTGAGACGTTAGCCCGTCAAGCAAAAGAACGGGCTTTTTCCATGCTTTTGCGCATATCGGTACCGATTTTTTAACATTCGATTATTTTCGGCGGAAAAATAGGCTTTTCAGCACGATATTCACGGCGACATACGAATTATCGCCGAAAAATCACCAATACGGCACCATCGGACCAGCCGATTCGCAAAAAAACCCCGCCGAACGTATCCGGCGGGGTTCCTCACAATTTGATTTATACCGTTTTACTCGCCGGCTTCGGCCGCCGCTTCCGCAACCTCGTCGCCGCCACTGGCGTCTTCGATGGCGACGGCGCGGCGCGCTTCGTCCGCAGCTTCCAGTTCCTTATCCCGGTCGGCCGCAACCTGCCGGAGATTGTTCATCACCGACCCCGTACCAGCCGGAATTAATCGGCCGACAATGACGTTCTCTTTGAGACCGATCAGATTGTCCCGCTTGCCGGAGACCGCCGCTTCGGTAAGAACGCGGGTGGTTTCCTGGAACGAAGCCGCCGAGATGAACGACGACGTCTGCAAGGAGGCTTTAGTAATGCCCTGCAACATCGGAATACCGGTGGCGATTTTGCCTTTGGCCTCTTTGGTGCGGGCGTTTTCAGCATCGAACTCAATGCGGTCGATCAATTCGCCAACCAGATAGGTGGTATCACCGCCGTCGACGATCTCCACTTTCTGCAACATCTGCCGAACGATGACTTCAATATGCTTG
The DNA here is from genome assembly GCA_964574215.1 of uncultured Rhodospirillaceae bacterium. Lineage (GTDB taxonomy): Bacteria > Pseudomonadota > Alphaproteobacteria > Rhodospirillales > UBA2165. Next base: position 94,186 of record CAZNLR010000015.1, read on the forward strand.
TCATCGATCCGGACACCCTGCAACCGGTAAACATCCTGGATTTCGTCGATCAGATAGTTGGCCAGCGCCTCGATGCCCATCACTTTCAGAATGTCATGGGGCACCGGGTTACCATCCATCAAGGAATCGCCCTTTTCGACATAGTCGCCTTCCTGGACACTGATGTGCTTGCCCTTGGGAATGAGATACTCCATCGGCTCTTCATCTTTGGCCTCGGGAACAACGACGATCCGGCGCTTGGATTTATAATCCTTGCCGAATTCGATCCGACCGGCGTTTTCGGAAATGATGGCGTGATCTTTCGGCTTACGGGCTTCGAACAATTCAGCCACCCGGGGCAGACCACCGGTAATATCACGGGTTTTAGAGCTTTCCCGCGGGATACGGGCCAACACATCACCGGCATGCAATTTCTGACCGTTCTCAACACTGAGAATCGCGTCGACCGACATGAAATAGCGTGCTTCCAGGCCATTAGCCAGTTTAATCACCCGGTTACGGCCGTCGCGCAAGGTAATACGCGGCCGCAAATCGGCGGCTTTGGGCTGCTGTTTCCAGTCGACAACCACCCGGCTTGAAATGCCGGTCGCGTCGTCGATCACTTCCCGCATGGTAATGCCTTCCTCGAGGTCGACATAGTTGGCGACACCTTCTTTCTCGGTGATGATGGGAAGTGTGTAGGGGTCCCATTCCGCCAGCTTGTCACCGCGTTTGACCTTGGCTTTGTCTTTGACCAGCAGTTTCGCACCATACGGAATACGGTGACGGGCGCGTTCGCGCTTCTTGGCGTCAATGAGCAGCAATTCAGTATTGCGGGTCATAACGATTGACACGCCCGCACTGTTTTTGACCACGTTGCAATTGACCAATTTAACGGCGGCATCGGCGGAAGCTTCAATATTCGACTGCTCCGCACCTCGTTGGGCGGCGCCGCCGATATGGAATGTCCGCATGGTCAGCTGAGTGCCCGGTTCACCAATAGATTGGGCGGCGATAACGCCGACGGCTTCACCGATATTCACCGGCGTGCCACGAGCCAGATCACGGCCGTAACAGGCGCCGCAAACGCCACTCTTGGTATCGCAGGTCAGAACCGAACGAACGCGGACGGATTCGATCTCCGCCTCTTCCAGAAGCTCAACCGCAACCTCATCAAGCAGTGTATTCTTCTTGATAATCACTTTGTTGGTTTCAGGGTCAATGACGTCTTCGGCTACCGTGCGGCCCAGCACCCGGTCCGCCAAAGTAACGATGGTGTCGCCACCCTCGATAACGGCGCTAACGGTGATCGACTCCTTGGTGCCACAGTCCTCTTCGGTAATGATGCAGTCCTGGGCCACGTCGACAAGCCGCCGGGTCAGGTAACCGGAGTTGGCGGTTTTAAGCGCCGTATCGGCCAGGCCTTTCCGGGCGCCGTGGGTGGAACTGAAATATTCCAACACGGTGAGGCCTTCTTTAAAGTTCGAGATGATCGGCGTCTCAATGATCTCACCGGACGGCTTGGCCATCAGGCCTCGCATTCCCGCGAGTTGTTTCATCTGAGCGGCCGAACCACGAGCTCCGGAATCCGCCATCATAAAGACGGAGTTCACTTCCTTGCCTTTCTCGATTTTGGAGATTTCCTTCATCATCTCGTCAGCCACCCGATCGGTGCAATGTGACCAGGCGTCAACAGCCTTATTGTATTTTTCACCCTGGGTGATGAGGCCGTCGAGATATTGCCGTTCGTAGGATTCAACCAGTTTTTCGGTCTCGTCCACCAGTGTCTTCTTGGCGTCGGGAACAACCAAGTCGTCCTTACCGAAGGAAATTCCGGCGCGGCAGGCGTTGCTGAAACCGAGACCCATGATGCGGTCGGCAAAAATCACCGTCTCCTTCTGACCACAGTGACGGTAGACTTCGTCGATGACATTGGAGATGTCCTTCTTGGTCAGCAACCGGTTAATCAATTCAAGCCGAATATTGGGATGACGCGGCAGCAAATCGGCCAGCAGCATGCGGCCCGGCGTGGTTTCGATACGAAGCACCGTCGGGTTGTTGTCTTCATCGACCGTTTCGTAACGGGTCGTGATCTTGGCATGCATGGTGACGGCGCCGGCATTCAACGCGTGTTCGATTTCGTTGGCGTCGGCGAAATACATGCCTTCACCCGGCTCGCCTTCCCGGTCCAATGTCAGGTAATAAAGTCCGAGAACGATATCCTGGGACGGCACGATGATGGGCTTGCCATTGGCCGGGCTCAGGATGTTGTTGGTGGACATCATCAAGACCCGCGCTTCCAACTGGGCTTCCAGGGAAAGCGGTACATGGACCGCCATCTGGTCGCCATCAAAGTCGGCGTTAAAGGCGGTGCAGACCAACGGGTGCAGTTGAATGGCCTTGCCTTCCACCAGCACCGGCTCAAAGGCCTGGATGCCGAGGCGGTGAAGGGTCGGCGCCCGGTTGAGCATCACCGGATGCTCGCGGATGACTTCTTCGAGAATATCCCAGACCTCTGGACGTTCTTTCTCGACCATCCGCTTAGCGGCCTTAATGGTGGTCGCCATGGCGTATTTTTCGAGCCTTGAATAGACGAATGGCTTGAACAGTTCGAGCGCCATCTTTTTCGGCAGGCCACATTGATGGAGCATCAGTTCCGGTCCTACCACGATGACCGAACGGCCAGAATAGTCGACGCGCTTACCCAGCAAGTTCTGACGGAAACGGCCCTGCTTACCTTTCAGCATATCCGAAAGTGATTTCAAGGGGCGTTTGTTGGCGCCGGTGATCGCCCGGCCGCGGCGGCCATTGTCGAACAAGGCGTCGACGGCTTCCTGCAGCATCCGCTTCTCGTTGCGGACAATAATTTCAGGCGCCCGCAACTCGATCAGCCGTTTCAAACGGTTGTTCCGGTTGATGACGCGGCGATAGAGATCGTTGAGATCGGAGGTGGCGAAACGGCCGCCATCCAACGGCACCAAAGG
>CAZNLR010000016.1:0-96202 GCA_964574215.1 uncultured Rhodospirillaceae bacterium
ATACCGGCTTCGACCAACTGACCCAGGCCGGAAATCTGAAATCCGGCGGCCAACAGTTCATCCTTGATGCCGCGCCGGAGAGCGGCGGCGACGCAGACGACCATGTCGATATTGTGTTCCTGGGCAAGTTCCGACCAGAGATCGATTAAATTGCGGTCGTCACTTTGCGGCTCGGACAGCTTGTTCGAATTGTAGACCCCATCGTGATAGAAAAAGACACGCACGATCTCGTGCCCTTTTTCCAGCGCCGCCTTGGTGAACTGGTAGGCGCTGTCCGAGGCCTGATGGGTAAACGGCCCTTCATTGACCAGGATGCCGAACTTCATATATTCCCCTCCCCATACTCTTTTTTGTTAAAAATGCACATGCGCCGACGCGTTCAGACTGTCGCGCGCGCCGCGGAAATCGTCGATGTGGAACCGGGTGAACGGAATATCGGCAAGATCGAAAAATTTGGGCCAGCCGATTCGCTCGATCCATTCGCCGAGCCTCTCCCAATCCCGGGCGTTTTCCTTGTAGGCATAAAGAATTTTCTTCACCACCTCGGCGACTTCCGGCCAATGGGGCGGATTGTTGGGCAGACCGGCTACCGCCAATTTATGGAAGGTGGGCTTGGAGCGGGCATTGGAATGTTTGCCGCCGACCCAGACGGCGATCTTGGTGGATTCGTCCGAATTGATCTGCATGGGCGGGCACGGCGGATAGCAGGCGCCGCAGCAAATGCATTTCTGTTCATCCACTTCCAGGGACGGTTTGCCGTCAACCATGGCCGGCCGGATGGCCGCCACCGGACACCGGGCCACCACCGCCGGGCGTTCGCAGACATTGGCCACCAGATCGTGATTGATCACCGGCGGCTTGGTGTATTGCACATTGATGGCGATATCGCCCTGGCCGCCGCAATTGATCTGGCAGCAGGATGTCGTCATGCGAACGCGGTTGGGCATTTCCTCATGGGTGAACTCGTCATAGAGCTCATCCATTAGCGCCTTGACCACGCCCGACGCGTCCGTGCCGGGAATATCGCAATGGAGCCAGCCCTGGGTGTGTGAAATCATGGACAAGGAGTTGCCCGTGCCGCCGATGGGGAAGCCTTCGGATTCCAGTTTGTCGATCAGGGGCGCGACCTTGTCTTCGCTGCTCACCATATATTCGATGTTGCTGCGAACCGTAAAGCGCACATGGCCTTCGGCGAATTCGTCGGCAATGTCGGCCAGCTTGCGGATGGTGTGGACATCCATCTGCCGCTGGGTGCCAGCGCGCACGGTCCACACTTCGGCGCCATCATGGGACACATGATGCAGGACGCCGGGGCGAAGGCGGTCATGCCATTTCCAGTTGCCGTAGTTTTCCTTTAACACCGGGTGCATGAAGGGATAAGGATCCGGCACACCTGTTTCGTCGGGACGGCGCATTTCTGCTGCTTCGTTCATAATCCTGTTCCCCCCTATTCTGCTGCCTGGCCGCCACGTTGGCGCCATTTTTCAGCTTCCTGATCCCAGTTGCCGGTATCGACGTAGGAATTGGTGCGCGGATGATTAATCATGTTGGGATCGATTTCGATGCCGACGCCATCCAGAAAGTTGGTCAGGCCGATGCGGTCGATACATTCGCCGATGCGTTCGTGTTCCAAGGCGTTTTCGGCGAAGAAGTCGATGACGCTTTCGCCGATCTCCTCCAGCCGTTCGAAATCCTCATCGGTCTCCAGCTTTAGGAACGGAATAATCACGGTCCCCATTTGATCGCCGATTTTCAACGACCGTTTGCCGCCGATTAAAATCGTCACACCCTTGTCGTCACCCGGCGACAGCGCCTTATTCATGACGTTGAGGCAATGCATGCACCGGACACAGCTTGAATTGTCCACATCCAAGGTATCGTCGTCATTGAGGCTCAGGGCGTTGGTGGGACAACGGGTGATCACGTTGTCGATGGTGTATTTGCGCCCGGCCTCGGCGATATAGGATTTGACCTCGTCCTGGTCGACCTTCATATCGTCGCGCCAGGTGCCAATGACGGCGAAGTCCGCCCGGTGAATGGCGTTGGCGCAGTCGTTGCCGCAACCGGAGAATTTGAATTTGAACTTATAGGGCAGAGCGGGCCGGTGCATTTCATCTAGGAAAGCGTTGATGATGGACCGGTGGGCGCGGATTTCATCGTAGCAGGACTGTTCGCAACGCGCATGACCGACACAACTGACCGACGTCCGGAGAGCCGGACCGGCGCCGCCGAGATCGAAGCCCGCTTCGTTCAAATCATCGAATGCCTTCTGCACATTTTCGGTGGTGCAGCCCTGGAACATGATGTCGCCGCTCTGGCCGTGCAGGGCGATCAGACCCGAACCGTGCTCTTCCCAGATATCGCACATCTTGCGCAGCAGGTCGGAGGAATAATGCATGCCTGCCGGCGGCTGGACCCGAAGCGTGTGAAATTCGGAGGATTCGGGATAGTCCTCGGCAACTTCGGAGAATCGCGGAATGACACCGCCGCCGTAACCGAACACGCTGACCGTGCCGCCCTTCCAGTAGCCGAGCCGGTTCTCGTAGGAATGTTCGAGCTGACCCAGGAGATCCTTCATCATGCCCGAATATTGCTTGTCCTCATCATCTGCCAGGCGATTGAGGCCGTCGACAAAGCTCGGCCACTTGCCGCCCTTTAACTCGTCCAGCAAAGGCGTCGCATGTTTTTTCTTGGCCATCTCCACGTGCTCCTTCTAGAATATCCGTTACCGCGCTCAACAAATCGGCGATCCCAATACAGGACTTCTAATTTCGATTTTGCTCCGGTAGATTCCCCGTTACCTCGGTTTTTATTGAAAAGAATTTTACAACAAGTCTTTTAAACTATACAAGAAAAATATAATATAAGAATTAATCTAAATAAGATGATATTATTTATTATTTTCAATAAGCTAGGGTATTAATTTTATTCAACGTATATATTCAATTGAAATTTTTTTAGGAAATTGTTGCAACAGCGACGTTTATAATTGCCATGACGGACCCTTTTGACCTCAACGACGCCGGTGCGTACGCGACGTGGCGCGAAAAGAAATTGGAAAACTACCCGGCTTCCGTCGACGCGCTGAGCGTAGCCGTAGACGATCCAAGCAATCCCTCATCCGGAGAGATTGACAGTCTGCAGGCGCTTTGCCGGAAAACAAATGTAGCCATTTATAAAAGCAACGTGGAATATCGGCGGGACCGGAGTATCCCAACGTCCTTGGGCGTACATCTCGGCCTGACCCGGCCCGATAAATCCCTGACCACCGACGATGACGGCGTGACCGAACTGCAGGTTGCCAAAGAGGGAGAACGGAGCGCCTATATCCCCTATTCGGACCGCTATATGGGATGGCATACGGACGGCTGCTACCGGGACCAGGATCACCGGGTCTACGGGTTTTTGCTGCATTGCGTACGACCGGCCTTAGAAGGCGGCGAGAGTTTTCTGCTGGACCCCGACATTGCCTATATTCTATTGCGCGATGAAAATCCCGACTACATCGCTGGATTAATGGAACCGGACGCGCTGACCATTCCCGCCAACATTATCAATGGTGAGGTGGTCAGACCGGAATACTCGGGACCGGTTTTCAGTGCCGACCGAAATAACCACTGCCTGCACATGCGGTATACGGCGCGGAAAACTTATGTCGAATGGCGAAAAGATTCACGGGTCACGGAAGCCCTCCAATATCTGGATGATCTTTTGGCCGGATCATCACCCTATATATTCAGAACGCGTCTGGAAGCCGGATGGGGTGTGGTCGGCAACAATGTGCTGCATGGCCGGACAGCCTTCCGGAACGGGAACAATGACGATCAGAAGCGTCTAATTTACCGGGTCTATTTCCTCGATCGCATCAATCACAGGGAACACGCCGCATGATTCCGCTCAGCCAGATTCTCATTCAATACCATGAACTCAATTCATTTGCCGAACTGCTGGCATTGGTCAAAAATTTGGGTGATCAAGGATTGGTTCTGATCGAATTCGATATCAAACCGGACTTCAAAGATACGCCGAGAGATTGGGAGGCCCGACTGGAGATCGCCTTTATCACCAAAGACAGCCCCTTCTCGAAACCGCTGGGAGCGCCGGAGGATGTCTGATAGCGATCGTGAAACAGTCACCGACCTGGCGAAACTTGATGCCCCTTTCGGAAAAGAAATTCTTCTGCAAGATGTCGAGCATGAAAGCGGCATGAAAATGCTGCGGCTTCGCATCCGGGAGGGATCGCGATTTACCATCCTGGATGTGGACGTAGAGACAGCCGAAAAATGGGGAGCGCACTTAAATGGGTGGGTAAAAGATCAATCGCAGTCAAAAAATAGGTAAAGTAAGTATTAGAATAAATTATTAAGTAATATTTTTATTTTTTTACAATTTATTACGCTCAATATAGAATAATATTTCATTATTTAATATTCTAAATTAATATTTTAAAAATAAATAAATTCAAACCTCCCCTTTCCTACTTTAGAATAGATTTAACCACAAATAATTTGAGTATATTTCATCAATCTATATTAGATTTTTATAATAAGACTATCAAATTTATCGCAGAAATCTCCCGTTTTTTTTCGCGAAATTCCCTTAATCAGATGCTGTTGAGGCAAAATTGAGGGGTTGAAATAATTTTTGATCACATTTAGGTTATTACTTAACCAAATAAAAATATCAACCGGCGGCAAATAAAACGACCGTTGAAAATAAGAACGGCGTTATTCAATTCGCCACAGGAAAAGTTGGGAACAATTGGCTTCACAGTCATAAGAAATCCTCCGCAACGTAAAAAACGCCTGCGTTATCGGTGGAATTTAGGAGACTTCATATTATGAGAATTAAATCAGCAGCAATTTGCATAACCAGCTTTGCATTTTTGATCGGTTTGGGATTGGCGGTTTCTTCAAACGTCCAAGCCGCCGAATTCGATCTTGCCAAAGTCAAGGTCGGTGATGGCGTCCCGAAATCCATCACCGGCAAATCCGGCGATGCTAAAAAGGGCCGGAAAACAGCGATCAACCGCAAAAAGGGCAATTGTCTGGCCTGCCATACCTTGCCGGCGCCCGAACAGGCCGATCACGGCAATATTGGTCCTTCTTTGAGCGATGTCGCCAGTCGGATGTCGGCGGCCGAAATAAGGTTGCGCTTGATCGATCCCAAAATTGTCAATCCGGACACCATCATGCCGTCTTTCTACAGGAAGAAAGGCTTCCATCGTGTACAGAAGAAATGGCAAGGCAAAACCATCCTGCAAGCCCAGGATATTGAGGATATTGTCGCCTATTTAATGACCCTTAAAGAATAGTTCACTCAGAAAATTTGGAGACATCGAAAATGTCGAATATTACCCATCCCAAAGACAGCAAATTGGGCCGCCGAGACGCCCTCAAGCTTTTCGGCTTCGGAGCTGTCGCAGCAACCACCGGAACATTGCTATCAGACGAAGCCGCAGCAACACCGGCCAGCGCCAAGGCGTTGCTCGACAAATTGAGCGGCAAGACCAGTTACGGTACTGGAAAAGTAACCATCAAATTACCCGAAATAGCCGAAAACGGCGCCGTGGTGCCCATCACGGTATCGGTCGACAGTCCGATGACGGCCAACAATTACGTTAAGGCTATTCACCTTGCCGCCGAACTCAATCCAAATCCGGAAGTGGCGTCGTTTCATCTGTCACCGGCGTCCGGTAAAGCGGAAATTTCAACCCGGATGCGCATGGCCAAAACCATGAACATTGTCGCCGTCGCAGTCATGAATGACGGCTCGGTCCAACGCGCCGTCCGGAAAGTTAAAGTCACCATCGGCGGCTGCGGCGGTTAATGGGAAGGAGCAGGAAAAATGGCTAAAAAACCACGCGTAAAAGTTCAAAAATCCGCCAAGAAAGGCGATGTGATTCAGATTAAAACCCTGGTCCCCCACAAAATGGAAACCGGTCAGCGTAAAGATAAAAAAGGTAACAAAGTTCCACGTTTCATTATCAACAAAGTGGATGTCACCTTTAACGGCAAACCCGTAATTTCCGCTGATCTTCACCCGGCGATTTCCGCCAACCCTTATTTTGCCTTCCATTCCCGCGTCGACGAGAGCGGTACGTTCAAATTTACCTGGACCGACGACAAGGGCACTAAAATGACCACAACAAAAAGCATAAAGGTCAATTAGCCAAAACGGGAAAATGAGACAGGGAGCATGCGGAAGGAGACATGTTATGAGAAGTAAAAAATTACTATCGATAGCGTCTTTGGTGGGATTTGGATTCGCCCTAATGGTTGGTGGATTTACCGCCATCAAATCAGGCTATGCCGAAGAACTCAATGAAGCCGAAAAAAGGGCCAAAGATCCACGTAATAAGACCTATATGGTTGGCGAAAAATCGAGCGGTTACGTCTATATGACGGCGCAGACGCGCGACATGCAGGATGACGATTTTGCCAATCCGGCATTCGTTTGGGTGGACGCCGGCGAAGAACAATGGAACAAAGTTGAAGGTTCGGAAGGCAAGTCCTGTGCCTCCTGCCATGAAGACGCCAAAACGTCCATGAAGGGCGTCGCCAATAAGTACCCCAAATATGATAAAGATTTGGGCCGTATGATTGCGCTGCAAGCCAAGATCAACATGGAACGCACGAAACGCATGAAAGCAAAAGCGTGGAAGTGGGAATCCGATAATATGCTGGGCATGGCGATGTACGTGAGACTTCAGTCGCGCGGCATGCCCGTCAAAGTGGACGTCAGCGGGCCGACAGCTGCCTATCTGGAGAAGGGTAAAAAATTCTTCAACCAGCGTCGCGGTCTTCTGGACATGTCGTGCAAACATTGTCATGAGGACAACTCTGGTAATCTCGCGCGCTCCAACGTGTTAAGCATGGGCATGCCGAACGGCTTTCCCACCTATCGTCTAAAATGGCAAAAACCGGGATCAATCCATCGCCGCTTTGCCGGCTGCAACAAAAATATTCGCGCCAAACCCTATAAACGGGGTTCGGAAGAGTACACCAATTTGGAACTCTATCTGATGTGGCGCGCCAGCGGCCTTAAGTGGGAAACCCCCTCGGTTCGCAACTAAAAAAAACTTCCTAGGGCAGCGGCCTCTCTTCAAGCCGCTGCCCTTATTGTTTCTACAGCATGACGGGTGAATTAACGTGCTGACACGACGCGATTTCCTCCAAGTTACAGCCTCAACCGCCGCCCTTATGGGCGGGAGTTCGCTTTCCCTGGCGGCCGCCAAACAGTCCATCAGCCAGGAAAAGCTGTTAGAGTTCGACGCGGTCGGTCAAGTGACGCTGCTTAATTTTGCCGATTGCCACGCTCAACTGATGCCTCTTTTTTTCCGGGAACCGTCGGCCAATTTCGGCGTCGGCGCCGTACACGGGCTGCCGCCGCATCTGACCGGCTTGGAGTTCCTGAAATATTTCAATATCAAAGCGGGCACGCCCGAGGCGTATGCATTCTCGAGCAACGATTACGTCGCGTTGTCCCGGGAATATGGCCGCATCGGTGGTCTGGCCCACATGGCGACCTTGATCAAATCCATCCGGGCCGAACGGTCCGGCAGAACCTTGTTGGTCGATTGCGGCGACACCTGGCAGGGCTCTTACTCATCGCTGATGACCAAGGGCGAGGACATGGTCGAGGTAATGAACGAGATGGGCGTCGATCTGATGACTGCCCACTGGGAGTTCACCTACGGCACCGAACGGGTCAAAGAGTTGATCGAAAAACTGAAATTTCCCTTCCTGGCGGCCAACGTCATTGACAACGAATGGGAAGAACCGGTTTTTAAAGATGTCGCCTACTTCGAAAGAGGCGGGGTGAAAATCGGCGTCATCGGCCAGGCCTTTCCCTACACGCCCATCGCCAATCCCCGCTACATGATGCCTCAATGGTCTTTCGGCATCCAGGAAGACAAGATGCGGGAGAGCGTCAAAAAGGTGAAAGCGGCGGGCGCCGATCTGGTCGTGCTGGCCAGCCACAACGGTTTCGACGTGGACCGTAAAATGGCTTCGAGGGTCGACGGTATCGACGTTATCCTACAGGGACATACCCACGACGCCGTCCCAACCGTCACCAAAGTTAACGACACGCTGATGATCGCCACCGGCTCGCACGGCAAGTTCCTGGGGCGGCTCGACCTCGAGGTCAAAAACAAGAAGGTCGTAAAATACCGCTACAAGCTGATCCCCGTGTTCACGGACGTTATCAAACCCGATCCTGCAATGTCAGCCGTCATCAAAAAAGTACGAGCGCCCTATGAAGCCAAGGTTAATCAGGTTCTGGGTAAGACCGAAAGTCTTCTGTACCGAAGGGGAAATTTCAACGGCACCTTTGACGATTTGATCTGCCAGGCTATCATCGAGGAACGGGATACCCAGATATCTCTGTCGCCGGGCTTCCGGTGGGGCGCCACCCTCCTGCCCGGTCAGGATATCAGGGTCGAGGACGTATATTCTCAAACCGCCATCACCTACCCCAAAACCTACCGCTTGGAAATGTCCGGCAAGTTGCTGAAAGATATCCTGGAAGACGTCGGCGATAACTTGTTTAATCCCGATCCTTATTTCCAACAGGGTGGTGACATGGTGCGGGTTGGTGGCATGGGCTTTACCTTTGAAATCGGCCAGAAGATCGGCAGGCGGGTATCCGGTATGACCTTGCTGTCCACCGGAGAGCCCATCGACCCCGCCAAAAATTATGTGGTGGGCGGCTGGGCTTCGGTCAATCCGAATACGGAGGGCCCGCCCGTCTACGACCTGGTTAGCAGTTACATCAAACGCAAAAAGGTGATCAACCTGCCGGAGAATCGGGCCGTCAAAGTTAAAGGCGCGTAACCATTCGACGCAAGTAGAAGCCACAGATTATGGAACTCACGCAAATTTCTTATTTCGGCGCTTTCATCGCCGGCGCCCTGAGCTTCGCCTCCCCCTGCGTGCTGCCGTTGATACCGGCCTATATCAGTTTTCTGGGTGGCGCTTCTCTTGACCAGTTGACCGCCGAGGACGGTATCGATTCCGCCCTCGCCCGCCGGGTATTCATATCAGCCATTGCCTTTGTTATCGGGTTTTCAACCGTGTTTATCATATTCGGCGCGACGGCGACGGCGCTTAGCGGGTTGGTGGCACAGAACGCCATCCTCCTCGGCCAGATTGCCGGTGTCATCATCGTTATCTTCGGCCTTCACTATATGGGGGTGTTCCGGATCGGCTTTCTCAATTTCGAAAAGCGGTTTCATCTGGAAAATAAGCCGGCCGGGCTGATTGGTTCTTTTATTTTGGGTCTGGCTTTCGCTTTCGGCTGGACTCCCTGCGTCGGACCGATCCTGGCATCCGTATTGATGGTGGCTGCGTCGGGAGATTCGGCGCTCTACGGCACCTCGCTTCTAACGGTCTATGCGGCAGGCCTGGGCATCCCGTTTCTGATTGCCGCCTTCGCGGTTAAGCCGTTTATGAGCTTTATGGGGAGGTTCCGCCGCCATATGCGTAAAGTGGAAATCACCATCGGCGCCCTGCTCATCGCCACCGGCGTCGCCATTTTTACCGGTGATTTAGCGGAAGTGGCCAACTGGCTGTTGGAGACGTTTCCAATCTTTACGCAGGTTGGTTAACGCGGCCTAATCGAACAACAATTCATCGGCCCACAATTGCTTGTCCATGTCGACGCCCTTATCGCGGAGCGCATTGCCTTCGGCGATCATGAAACGCTGAAAATTGGGCTCTTTATCGTAGGCTTTCGTTCGAATGTATTTGAACAGCATGTAAAAATGAAACGGCTTGAAATAGCCGGGCACCCGCACCAATTCAGCATCCCTGCCGCTTTTGGCTTTAAATTCCGTTATACTTTCCGGGAAAAACTGGAGCGTCGGGGTGAAGCGGACCGCATATTTCTGCGCCAGTTTCTTTTCGGTCGTAACTTCTCCGTCGAAATCGGTAACTTCCTTGTCGCCCCACATATTCATTTGGACAACAACAAAATTTTCTTTGATCTGATTGACAATTTTGGGAATGCGTAAATTTACATCGTGGGTGCGTTTGCAATAGGGACAGCCCTTCTGTTCCCAGAAAAGCACCAATCTTTTCCCCTCGGCCTTGGCCTCTTCCAAATCCTCCTTCAAGTTCATAAAACTTTCGTGAAACCAGGGTTGCTGATGCAAGCCGTCTTCACCGACTTGGGCTTTGGGCAAGCTCTTTTCCTTTGCCGTTACGCCGGCGGAACTTATAAACATGAATACCGGGAGAACGGCAATTGCTAGAACGGTCCGAAATCTGCGCATATTGGTCTCCTTAGTGAATTGAGAACCGAGTTCTCAATTTTTTCCCTGAATATCTAATTTTAACTTTACTGTAATGTCATTCTTTTTTCGATGAGAGTTCGCTCCCTCTAACCAAGAAGTGATTGGATTTCCACCACAAAATCACGTTAATCACACTGAACAGATGTTATATTTGTGCGATTGAAGCCTCATCTGTAAAATTATTAAATCAACTTAACACAAAAGTAATTTGATACATTAGAAAAATATGTTATTCGAAAAGTTATAAATTACAAAATAAATCTTTTTGAATGTTATCGCTGAACAGGAAGCTTACGGTAGGAGGGACGCTATGACGGACCAAAATACAGAAAATTCGAAATCGATGTCGATCATCGTTACCAAGGGAACACTCGATTGGGCCTACCCGCCCTTCATTCTGGGAACGACGGCAGCGGCCATGGATGTGAATGTCACAATGTTTTTCACCTTCTACGGATTGCAGCTATTGAAAAAAGATTTGGATCATCTGCAGATTTCTACCCTGGGCAATCCGGGTATGGAAATGCCGATGATGGGCATGCATATGACCATGCCGAACGTGGTTTCCGCCTTTCCCGGCGTCGACGCCATGTGCACGACCATGATGAAAAACCTGATCAAGAAAAAAGGCGTGGCCTCGATCCCCGAATTGCGGGAAGCGGCCATCGATTCAGACGTCAAACTGATCGGCTGCCAGATGACGATGGATTTGTTTGAATTCGGTGAAGACGATCTGATCAAAGATATCGAAATCGGCGGCGCCGCGACCTATATGGAAAAAGCGCTGAAATCAGATATTAATTTATTCATTTAGAGGGGAATTGCTCCATGACCGTTGAACTAGATACCAAAGGCATGAATTGCCCTATGCCGATCCTTCAAGCTAAAAAGGCGCTAAAGGGCATGGGTCCGGGGGACACGTTGAGAATCGAATCCACCGATCCCGGCTCGGTCAACGATTTTGCCTCCTTCTGCCGGACCGGTGGACATGAATTGGTAGAAAGTAAGGAAGAAGACGGCATTTACGTCTATCTGATAAAAAAAGCGGCCTAATCAAACGCTGCCTGGTTAGAACCAAGTTCAGGGAACATTACGGTCTAAGGAGTAATGGACGGCGTCACGCATTCTGTCGACACCTCGCCGCCCGTTGCGGACGAGGTAAAAACCACCACGTGCTATATGTGCGCCTGCCGGTGTGGCATCAAAGTCCACCTCAAAGACGGCTCCATCCGTTATATCGAAGGTAACAAGGACCATCCCGTTAACAAGGGTGTTCTCTGCGCCAAGGGTTCTGCCGGGATTATGCAGCACCACTCTCCGGCTCGACTCAACAAACCGCTCCGCCGCGTAGGCGAGCGCGGCAGCGGCGAGTTCAAGGAAATCGAATGGAGCGAGGCGATGGAGATCGCCACTGCCTGGCTGGCGACGGCGCGGGCAACCAGTCCGAAAAGACTCGCCTTCTTCACCGGCCGCGACCAGAGCCAAGCGCTGACCAGCTGGTGGGCGCAGAATTACGGCACACCCAACTATTCCGCTCACGGTGGATTTTGCTCGGTCAACATGGCTGCCGCCGGCATTTACACGTTAGGCAGCGCTTTTTGGGAATTCAGCGAACCGGATTGGGAGCACACCAAATATTTCCTCCTGTTCGGCGTCGCCGAGGATCATGACAGCAATCCCATAAAAACGGGACTGGGCAAACTCAAGGAACGCGGTGCCAAGTATGTCGCAATCAACCCGGTGCGCACGGGTTATTCTGCGGTCGCCGATGAATGGCTGGGCATAACCCCCGGCACGGACGGATTGTTGGTCCTGTCCCTCATCCACGAATTGCTGCGGGCCGGAAAAGTGGACGCCGAATTTCTCCTTCGCTACACCAACGCGCCATATCTGGTGGTCGTAAATCCGGGTGGCGCTGATGATGGATTGTTTGTGCGGGACGATCAGGACCGACCCCTATGCTGGGACCGCATGGAGAACAAATTGGTCGCGGCCCACGATCCCGACACCGCTCCTTCCCTCAAAGGCGAATACGAACTCCCCGACGGGCGCAAAGCAAAAACGGTTTTCCACCTGTTGGCCGAGCGCTATCTAGATCCCCAATATTCGCCGGAGGCCGTCGCCGAGATGACGGACATATCGGCATCAACCATCAAACGCATCGCCGCCGAGATTGCCAAGACGGCCTTCGAAGAGGAAATCGTTATTGAACAGCCTTGGACCGACTGGACAGGGCAGCGCCACAACAAGATGATCGGGCGGCCCGTCAGCATGCACGCCATGCGCGGTATCTCCGCCCATTCGAATGGTTTTCACACCTGCCGCGCCATTCACCTCTTGCAACTGCTGATCGGCAGCATCGATGCGCCGGGCGGGCTGCGTTACAAACCACCCTATCCCAAGGGCTTGGATTCGCTGCCCCGACCCACCGGCCGGCCGCAGGATGTGCAGCCCAACAATCCGTTACCGGGGCCTCATTTGGGTTTCGTGCACGACCCGGAAGAACTCCTCCTCGACGACGATGGCACGCCCCAGCGCATCGACAAGGCCTTCTCCTGGGATGCGCCTCTCGCCGTCCATGGCATGATGCACGCCGTGATCACCAATGCCTGGAAGGGCGACCCCTATCCCATCGACGTTCTCTTCATGTATATGGCCAACATGGCCTGGAACTCGGCCATGAACACGGCGGAAACCATCAGGATGCTGACCGACCGCGACGAGGAGACCGGGGAATACAAAATCCCTCACATCATTTACGCCGATGCCTTTTACTCCGAGACCGTCGCCTACGCCGATCTCGTTTTACCGGACACCACCTACCTAGAACGCTGGGACTGTATTTCCCTGCTCGACCGGCCCATCAGCGACGCCGAAAGCGCCGCCGATTCCATCCGCCAACCTGTTGTGGAACCAGCCAGTGAACCAGGCAGGGACGTCCGGCCGTTCCAGGACGTGCTGCTGGATCTGGGTGCCCGGTTGGGATTCAGCGGTCTGGTTGATGAAAACGGTCGCCCGCGCTATCCGGGCGGTTACGCCGATTACCTGGTCAATCACGAACGCCAGCCGGGTCTGGGCATGCTGGCCGGCTGGCGGGGCGAAGACGGCTCGAAAACGGGCAGGGGCACGCCCAATCCGGACCAGTTGAAAAAATACATCGAAAACGGCTGTTTCTGGCGCGATGAAATCGCACCGGAAGCCCGTTATTTCCGCAACGTCAATCAAGCCTATTTGGAATACGCCGTAGAGATGGGGTTTATCAGATCAACAGCGCCCATCATCCATCAGCTCTATTCCGAAACCATTCAGAAGTTCCGTCTGGCCGCCCAAGGACACGGCGATGTCCAGCCGCCCGACCATCAACGCGAACGAATTGAAAAATACTTCGATCCGCTGCCCTTTTGGTATGAACCGTTCGAGAACGGCGAAGAAGAAAACGAACAGTTTCCCCTGCATGCGGTCACCCAGCGCCCGGCGGCCATGTACCATTCCTGGGGCACCCAAAACGCCTGGCTTCGGCAAATCCACGGCTCAAACCGGTTATACTTGCCGCGCATTCTGGCGGAAAAATCGGGCATCAAAGACGACGATTGGGTCTATGTTTCCAGCCGCAACGGCCGCATCAAGGTTCAGGTCAGACTAATGAACGGGGTCAACGGCAAAACCCTCTGGACCTGGAACGCCATCGGCAAACGCCGGGGCGCCTGGAACCTGAATGATGACGCCAATGAATATGCGGAAGGCTTCCTGCTCAATCATCTGATCGACGACCTGTTGCCCGCCGATGCGTCTGGTTATCGCTATTCGAATTCGGACCCGGTGACCGGTCAGGCGGCCTGGTACGATTTGAAAGTCGCCATTGAAAAAGTGCCCGCGCAGGATTCACTCGGTGTCACGGAACCCCAATTCGAGAGCTTGAAATCGCCCCCCACCATGCCGGAGCGCAAGAGCACCCTTCGGTACGGCAGTCAGTTCCGCAACAGAAAACCATGACCAGCCTGCCACAAAGCACGGATAAGAAACTGGGTCTGGTTATCGACCTCGACACCTGTGTCGGCTGCCACGCCTGTGCCGTTAATTGCAAGGAGTGGAACACCGGCGGATACCATGCACCGCTTACCGATCAAAACCCCTATGGTGCCGACCCGGACGGCGTCTGGTTCAACCGTATTCACGCCTATGAGGTGGCAGACAATAATGTAGGAGGGGGAGCCGGCCGGGCGGTTTATTTTCCCAAATCCTGCCTCCATTGCGACAATGCGCCCTGTGTCACCGTGTGCCCCACCGGCGCCTCCTACAAGCGCACCGAGGACGGCATCGTCCTGGTGGACGAGAGCATGTGCATCGGCTGCAAGCTGTGTTCCTGGGCCTGCCCCTACGGCGCCCGGGAATACGACGTCGATGCCGGGGTGATGAAGAAATGCACCCTGTGCATCGACCGTATCTATAATGAAAACCTGCCCGAAGAGGACCGGGTGCCGGCCTGCGTCGCCACCTGCCCGGTCAAGGCCCGCCACTTCGGCGACCTCGGCAATCCCAATTCCGAGGTATCAAAGCTGGTTGCCGAGAGAGACGGTTTCGATCTGATGCCGGAGCAAGAGTGCGCGCCGGTCAACAAATACCTGCCGCCTCGTCCCTCTAAGGACCGTACGACCGAAGCATTGGCCGACGCCGACCCCGCCGGCGGCTTCCTTGGCTGGGTCGATAGAATGTTGGGAGGCTGACCGGCATGCATCCGGCATATTCGGTGATATTTTTTACCACCGCCTCCGGCTGCGGCTACGGCATGCTGGTGTTGCTGGGCGTCCTGAACATGGGAGGCCATCTGCCCCAGGACCGCTGGCTCGGACTGTCCTGTTTCGTCATTTCCTTCGCATTGATTACCTTTGGCTTGCTGTCATCCGCCTTTCATCTCGGGCATCCGGAGCGGAGCTGGCGCGCTTTCAGCCAATGGCGGTCTTCCTGGCTCTCCCGGGAGGGCGTGCTGGCGGTCTTCACCTATATACCCGCCGGCCTATTTGCCTTGGGCTGGGTCTGGTTTGAAGAAACCGGTGGCCCGTGGGCGTGGCTGGGTCTTTTGGCGGCGATGAGCGCCGCCTTGACGGTTTTCTGCACCAGTATGATCTACAACTCCCTCCGCTCGATCCCGGCCTGGGCCAATGACCAGGTGGCGCCGGTGTATCTGGTGCTATCCTTGGCGACAGGGGCATTGTGGCTGGATGCTTTGACCCGGCTGTTCGGCCAGAATTTCGGCGGCTTCACCATTACCGCCATTGTCTTCCTGATCGCCGGGGTAGTTCTGAAAAGTCAGTATTGGCGCAGTTTGGATACTCAAGCGCCGGCCAGCACCGTGGAAACCGCCACCGGTCTGGGACGGTTGGGAAAGGTACATTTAATGGATTTCCCCCATTCCAGCCGCAACTACCTGCAAAAGGAAATGGGCTACCGCGTCGCCCGGAAACACGCCGCAAAGCTGAGAAAAATTTCCCTGATCACCCTTTTTGCGCTGTCGATCCTGGCTGCGTTGTCTTCGCTGCTGTGGCCCGCATTGTCGGCAATATTCGCTGTCATAGCCGTTCTGTCATCATCGTTCGGCGTCGTCATCGAACGCTGGCTCTTCTTCGCCGAAGCCAGACATGTGGTAAATCTCTATTACGGCGATGAATGAAGTTTGTCACTGAATAGAGAAAGTAAAATGGACTGAGAACGTTCGGGCTCTGGCACATCTGGGCGCAGTTATGACCGGCAGTCATAATGTAGGATGAATCGAATAATTTCCCTTTGCCTTACAAGCGAATCATAATTCCGTTGTCTCAATAAGTCTGGATATAGCCGGACAACGACATTTGCAGGCCTAGGACAAGAATGGCCTGCCCAATAGACACTCTAGAAATTCTTTGTAATAATTATTGGTTCTGGCCGAGTGTACCACCCGGTAAGTTAATTCCACAGTCCTTCCTCCTGGGGTGAAAATGGCGTCATGGATAATTTCATAAGCTTTGTATTTAGCTCATTTTTCTTAGACTTTGTGTTTAGCTCATTAATATTGCTGGCCCTATTGAGCGTTTATGAATTTGCAACGACAAACATAAAATTTCCCAATGAGGGTATCGAGGTAACTTTGTCCGGGATCGCGATAGGGTTGATTACCGTCGCCATATTGAGCAATCCCATTAACCTCCACAAAGGAATTTTTGTTGATGCTCGATGGGTTCTGTTGAGCTGCTGCGCGATATTTCTCAATTGGAGGATCGTTATTATTGGTGGAATTATTGGCGCCTCATATCGGTATTACCAAGGGGGAGCAGGCGGTGTCCCGGGTGTTTACACGGTCATAATTTCGATTGTGATTGGATTTCTCTGGCGGTATGCGCTGATCAAAACCAAAATAGTCTTCAGGTTGTATTTACAGTACATATTTGCGGTGACCGTTGAGTTGGCGATATTAGGTTTGCTTTACGTCGTTTTGCCTGGCGGCAAGGGGCCTATCGTCGTGGGAAATATTGCCGTGCCGTTGTTGACGTTGTTCCCGATCGTCAGCACCATATTGTCGCTATTACTACAGCAACACAGGAAAGAAGGCATAGTTAGTTTCAATTAGTTCGCAATTGTCACATGGGGCGCTAAATGCAAATTAGACAAACATCGAATCGCAGCTTGCTACTGTCGATGCTGATTATTGCCAGCATGATAACCCTTACCCTGATGCAGAATAATATCAGTACGGAACTATATGAAAGCGAACAGCGCCGATCCACCGTCTATAAGCTAGCAGGTCAACTCCGCAGTAGCATCAATGAGCTAACCGATAAGATTAGAAACTATGCTGCTTCGGCTAGCCCTGAGCATCTTAAATCTTACGAAAAGCTCCGCGCCACCCTTAAAGAAACTTTGCAGCGGTCAATAGACGATGCCACAGCCGTCAGCGCTCAATCGGTTGTCGATAAGTCGATAAATGGAGGCGCGGACACTTCCAAGGAGCAAGCCAAATTACGTGAGATCCAAAATTTTGCAGAAAAACTGGCGGGGGTTGAAAGCAAAGCTATCGCGACAATTAATGCCGACGGCGCATCAGAAGCTATCCAGCTACTCCACAGTGACGCCTATCTTTCGGCCAGAGTAAGGGTTTTAAATTCGATTGACGAATTTGTCACCGCAGCAGAGCAGCGCGCCAATAGCGAGGCCGACGAGCTAAATGCCAAGGAAACACAACTATTCGAGAATTACGGATTCCTGCTGTTTATCATCTTGGCGGCAACGTTGTTTGAATATTTGTGGGGATCAAAGAAAATTGTCGCGCCGATTGAGGAACTCACCGAGATTGCCAACAAAATGGCCAAAGGGGACTATCGGCAACAGGCGAATATTGAAGCGACCAACGAAATAGGCGTTTTGGCCTCCACCTTCAATGATATGGCAAAATCTATCGAAGCGGATATCGAGCACCGAAAACGAACCTCGGAAGAAGTGGAAACATTACGCAAGAAAGCTGAAGATCGCTCAATTCAGCTTGAAGAAGCATTAGGCTTGGCTGAGCAAGCCACCAAGGCCAAGGGGGATTTCCTCGCTTCCATGAGCCATGAAATCAGAACGCCCATGAATGGCGTCGTGGGTATGGCGGACCTGCTGTCGCAAACCGAATTAGGTGAAGATCAGCAAGTGATGCTGGATACCATCAGGGATTCCGGGAATTCTCTGCTGACGGTTATCAACGATATTCTCGACTTTTCAAAAATTGAAGCCGGCAAACTGGATATCGAAAGTGTTTCCCTATCCATTAGTGATGTACTGGAAGGAGCTGCGGCCACGATCTCACCCAGCGCCTCACGAAAGAACATACAAATTACCTCTTATGTCGATCCGGATATTCCTCAAACCTTGCTTGGCGATCCTGTGCGCCTTCGCCAGATCATCTTCAATCTAACGGGAAACGCCGTGAAATTTTCCGAGGAAGGTGAAGTCGTCGTTCGAGCGGATAAAGTGTCGGCAGACGGGGAAGGTGTGCGGGTAAAAATATCGGTAATTGATAATGGTATTGGAATCTCGGAAGAAGCACAGAGCAAATTATTTGAAGCATTTTCTCAGGCAGATACGTCCACGACGCGGCGTTTCGGGGGAACCGGCCTTGGTTTGACGATTTGCAAGGGCTTGACCGACAAAATGGGGGGAGAGATTACCGTCGAGAGTCAGATAGGTTCTGGTTCAACGTTTGCCGTGGAACTTCCACTGGCGTTAGAGGACAAAAAAGAGTCAAAGATTGACGACGTAGACTTGAACGGGGTTCGGTTATTAATCGTCACGGAAAGCGATATGCTGGGCTTTGCCGTAAAACGCTATTTGGAACATTGGAGTGCAGAAGTCCACGTAGCTTCAAGTGCCGCCGAAATAGATGAAAAAATCTCCGCCCTCCCAAATGAGAAAAAACTCTTCGATGTCATCGCAGTTGACTTCAATCTAAACGAAAATCGCCAACTCGATATCGTGGAAAAATATAAGTCGAAAAATACCAAATTTTTACTCACGTTGGATGGTCAACGGCGCAGCGCTCGAATCCAGGCTCCGGATGTTATAACGTTGGATGGCAACCCCTTGCGCCAATCCCAACTCATTAACGCCGTAGCTGTTGCCGTCGGTCGCGCCAGCCCGCTGGTAAAATCTGACGCGGGCGACGAAATCTCCAAGACTTACGTTGCATTATCAGTGGAAGAGGCCCTGGCTCAAGGCACATTAATTTTATTGGCCGAGGATAACATGACCAACCAAAATGTTATTCAACGTCAACTCAAAATGCTGGGTTATACCTGTGAAATTGCTGACGACGGCAGGCTCGCCTTGAAGGCCTGGCGAGAACGCGATTACTGTTTACTGCTCGCCGATTGCCACATGCCGCACATGGATGGTTTCGAATTGACGGCCAATATTCGCGCTGACGAAGTCGGAACAGACAAGCACGCGCCCATCATTGCGGTAACCGCCAATGCACTTGAAGGCGAGGCGCAACGGTGCATTGCAGGTGGTATGGACGACTATCTTTCCAAACCGTTGAAAATGGACGATCTCAAGGAAAAACTTAAGAAATGGATGCCGCATTATGCGCCCAAGGAAGTCACGGATACGGAGGAAATGGTTTCCACTCCTAACATCCCTGAGAGCGCTGCGCCGAGCGACCGAGGCGATGGGGTAAATATGGCCATCGATCCCTCAGCTCTAAAGGAAGTGTTCGGTGACGATGAGGGAACCTTTGTAGAAATTCTAAAGGATTTTTTAGAGCCCTCTGCTTCCAACGTAGAGGAGATTGAGGTCTCTTTTAGCGCGCGTTCCGCCGAGGGCGTGGCAATGGCCGCACATAAGCTGAAATCATCCGCCCGCAGCGTCGGCGCCCACGATTTAGCGGATTTGTGCCAAACCCTTGAGGCGGCTGGCAAGTCAGAAGACTGGAATGTAATAGACAAGGAAGTCCCGCGCCTGTCACCCACCATTCAAAAGGTCGTTGAATACATTGATGCTCTGTGATCTCTGGCGTCTGTCTAAGGTCAGGGCTAATAACCCCTATTTCAAATAACCCCTTATATCCTCGACGATATCCTCCGGCGTGATGCCGTGAGGGAACATGCTGAGGCCGCCGCCGTCGGGGCCGACCAGAATAATCGCCGCCGAATGATCCAGCAGGTAATCTTTTTTACCGCCGTCGGGTGGATAGTAAATCCGCTTTTGGATGCGGTAGACGTCGGCCGCCGCCTTGGTTTGTTTATTGGTGCCGGTCAGCCCGATCAGTTTGGGATGAAAGTGCTGGACGTATTCGGCCATGACTTTTTCCGTATCCCGTTCAGGATCGAGGGTGATGAACAATGGTTGTATTTTTGAAGCGTCCTTGCCCAGCATGTCCATGGCTTCGCTGATCACCTGCAAATCGGTGGGACAGACATCGGGGCAATGGGTATAGCCGAAAAAGACCAGCATATATTGACCGAGGAAACTCTGGTCGGTCACTTTTTCGCCCTTGTGGGTCACCAGGGAAAACGGCCCCCGATTGGCGGCTGCGCCTCCCGCAAAGACAGTGTTCGAGTATAGCAAAGCCGCCAGAACCACCGCCGCCAGCAATGGTTTAAGAAAATTTACATTCCGCATTAGAGGCCGCTTTCGGACACCGCTTTTTGAACTTCCGCTTCAGTATGGCCTAAACCACCCTGTTTCGCCAAATGCATGGCGACCCGCTGGGAGGTGGCGATGGCCTGGGAAGCACAGACGGCCACCGAAGGACCGCTGAAATAGTTGCCCGTCAGGAACAGACCCGGCACCCTCTTATCGGCGTTGGTCAAATCGTTGATCCGCTGTTGATGGCCCAGACTATATTGCGGCAGGCCGCGTTGCCACTGCCGCACCCGCGAGATCACCGGTTCTCCTTTAGCGCCGATTAGGTTGGCGAATTCCTCACGGGCAAGGCTTGTCAACTCCTCCGGCGAGGCGTTGGCCAGTTCCGGCGCGCGGGCGCCGCCAAAATATCCGGTGACGGAAACATGGCCCTCCGGTGCGCGGCCAGGGAACATGGTGGAGCAAAACTGGGAGCCCGACATATATTGATCTTCACTCTCGGGAGCGAGAAATCCAAGACCGTCCAGAGGATGCTCCACCTGGCCCCGCTTATAGCCGAGATACACCACGGCCAGGGGCGGTGCCTGAATATCACCGGCGGCATCGGCAGCCGTATCATTGACACCGTCCAATAACCCTGCGGCTACGTGCGGCTGAGTGGCAATAACGACGGATGTCGACCGCAGGGTTCCATCACTGCCGGCGTCGATATCGAACCCGCCCGCCCGGCGGCGTATCCAGCGCACGGCCACGCCGGTCTTTACCTGATCACCAAGTTTTGCTGCCAGGGTCTTGGGCAATGTGGCGATGCCACCGCCCCAGGAAAACAAGCGCTTGGACGGCATGCTCGAATTCTGGCGGTGGCTTTTGTAGAGGCCCACGGCGATGGACCCGAACTTCCGTTCCAATCCAGACAGCCTGGGAAACCCGGCGCTGATCGACAGTTCCGAGGCGCGACCGGCGTAAATCCCGGCGACCAGGGGATCAATCACCTTGTCGGTAAATTCCTTACCGAACCGGCGGGCCGAGAACTCTTCAATGGTTTCCTCGCCGTCACCCTGGTAGCGGGGCACGGCGAATTCCGTCATCAGGCGCAGCCGTCCCGGCAGGGATAGATAGTTGGACAACAAAAAACCCAACGGGTGAACAGGGATGCCTTGCAGTTCACCTTTACCCACCAAATAGCGTTGCTTGACGCCGTCGCCCAGATCACATTGGTCGGCATCAATTCCCAAGCGTTTGGAAAGCGCGAGGGCAGCTGGCGACTGGGCATTTACGGTGCTGGGTCCGTGCTCCATCAGGAAACCGCCCATGCGCTCGGAAACCGCGTTGCCCCCGGCATGAACCTGGCGTTCCAGCACCACGACCTTGTAGCCGCGTTGGGACAGATCGAAAGCAGTGGTGAGGCCGGATATACCGCCACCGATGACGGCGACATCAAAGCTCATGGTTCGCCGCCTCCGAATTCTTGGAAAAATTAGGCCGGAAGGATTTTCCCTTACCGAACCGCTTTTCCGCCAGGGTGGTCAAATCTTCCGCCGTCACCTGATTGCGGCCCTGTCCTCGGGCGTAATCTTCGGCCCGTTTGCGGATCATTTTACGCAGGAACTTGGGCGCGCGGGCGATCCGCTGCTCTGCCTCGCCGGTCCACATCAAAGCGCTGGTCTGTTCCGGCAGGGGCTGGATCACGGCGTTACCCTGGGGCTCATACTGGCAGATGAAATCCTCACCCATCAGATTGCCGTCCCGGGCCAAAGGCCGCGCCCGGCAACCGCCGCAGAGTTTGGTGTATTCACAGTCACCGCACCGCCCTTCCAACTGGGGCTGGCGCAATTCCTCAAACATCGGCGCCGTCTGCCAGATATCGGCAAAGCTCTGTTCCCTCACCGAACCGACCTCGTCCTCAATATAGGGGCACGCCGTCACGCCGCCTTCGGGTGTTACCCGGCAATAGCGGGTCCCCGCCAGGCATCCGCCCGCCTCATACCCTTGCGCCAAGGTGATGGGCCAGTCGGGGGCCAGTTCCATTGCCATGCGTTTAAAGTGCGGCGCGCATTTGGCGCGGATCAACAATTCGGGCTCATCATGGGCCGCTTGGGTCACGCGGCGGAGGACCTCGTCGTATTTCTCTTTGGAAATGTTGGTGACCTTTTCGCCCCTCCCCGTACACACCAGGAAGAAAATATTAAGCACCAGCGCACCGGAAGACCGGGCGAAATCGATCATGTCGTCCAGTTCGTGGGCGTTGTCGTCGGTCACGGAAAAATGAAGCTGGTGGGCCAAACCGTTGTTACGGCAGGCGTCGATTCCGGCCATGGTTTTTTCCCAGGCACCGATCTGCCCCCGGAACTTGTCATGGTAGGATGGATCGAGGGAATCAAGACTGATACCGACGCCGCTAACCCCGGCCTCTTTCATCTTTTGGACCCGTTCATCTGTCAGCATCATGCCGTTGGTGCCGACCACCACCGTCAGGCCTAGCCCGGCGGCATGGGCGGCGAGTACGTCCAAATCGGGCCGCATCAAGGGCTCACCGCCGGTCAACACCACCATGGTCTCGCCGCCCAGATCGTTGATGCCATCGATGACTTTCGTGGCTTCCTCGGTCGACAGTTCGCCGTCGTCACCGTTCATTCGGCAACCGGCGTCCAGATAGCAGTGATCACACGCCTGGTTGCAGCGCCGCGTCAAATTGAGCGCGACCAGAAACGGCTGATCCGCTCCCTTGGGCGTTGGGCTGTCTTTTGACCGGAGAAGGTTCATAGGTCTCAGCCGTCCTCAAGATCGGAGTGGAACGCGCCCGACCCTTCCCACATCTTGTTCGCCGCATCGACGGCGTCGGAAGTAACGCGCTCCAACCCCATCTCGCGGGCCGTGCGTTCGATTTCCAGTTCAACCATACCCCGGACGAAATCGGGAATGCGGGCAACGCGACCGGCAGCATCTTCGTCCCACGCCATTTTGCGGCCTTGCTTGGCCGATCCTTTGGCCCATTCCGCATACTTTTCTTCCACCAGAGCTTCGGTGATGGTCCCGATTTGATGCTTCCGGGCATATGCTTCGACCCGTTTTCGGCTCATTTCACGCATGAAACCTTCGGGAATTTTCTCCATGCGGGCATCGGCGTCTTCCGCCCAAGTGAAATGAAAATCATCTTGTTGCTGGCGTTTTTCCTTGGCTTTTTCGCCGAACGGACACACAAAATCATCGGTCGATTGAGACACTGTCTCCTGCGCCGCTTCTTGGTCGGGAATCTCGTCGGTCTCCTGCACCTTGATCGCCGCCTCCATGGCCTTGCGGGCTTCTTCGAGACCGGCTTCGACGATATCCAGCGTCACTTCATTGGTGCCTTTGGCGCGCGCCACGTTTTCGATACGGATGCGGGTGGCGTCGCGCATGGCTTCCGGCACACGGGAGAGGCGCGCCAGAGCGGCGGCGGCCCAGTCGAGGGACCCTTCCGGCGCATCGATATCGATAAAGGGCCGGACATGTTCCACCGTCACCTCCGAAGATTCTTCCCGTCTGGCTCGTTTTTCCGCCCGGAGACGGATGTTCTTGGCCATGGCGGGCTCGACGTGCTGGTCGATCATGGCGCCGGCATCGTCACTCCAGGTAACGTGCTGTTCGGCTTCCAACTGCTGTTGGGATTTGCCGCCCGGCATCATGTCATTGGCGACGATTTCGACGATATCGCGGGTGATAAACGTATGGCCCTTTTCCTGGGCGTAGCGGATCACCGCCTTCCGCGCCATATCCTGAACGAAGTCGGGCGCTCTTTTGAGCAACTCTTCGGCTTCATTGCTCCAGGACGTGGTCTCCTCGGCAATCACATCGGTGGGCGGCGTATAAGTGGTTTGCCCCAACCAGATGTGGCACGGTGCGAGCCGGAGAAGGTTTTCGGCATTGCCGCCAATATCCAGCGTGGAATCAGCATGAATACCGGTTTTGCCGATCATCAGCAGGCTGGCGTTGACCTCTTCCAGATACTCGCAGATTACCTTGAACGCCTTGCCGTCGAGCAGCTTGGCAGTAACCTTTACGCCTGCCTCGTCGGCTATTTTCTGGGCGATCTCGATATGAGACTGATAGATTTTGGCGATGCCGTCGTCGATCAGTTCCTCGTGCAGGGCTTCCTGCTCCCGGAACCGGAAAACCTTACCGGCTTCCTCGCTGAGCACTTCCGAAATCGCGTTGAAGGCCACGTAGTGATAATAGGGATCATAGGTCGATATGATATGAACATCCGTACCGACTTTTTCCGCGATCTCAAAAGACCGTTTAAGTACGCCATAGGATTTGGACGATCCGTCGATGGCCACCACGATGGGTCCGTCGCCAATTGATTTCTGCGGATCACGAATGACCAGGCAGTCGATGGGAGAGCGGCGGACCACGCGTTCGCAGACCGTGCCGATAACGCTGCCCGGTACCGCGCCCAATCCGAGCGAGCCCAGCGCCAGAACGTCGTAATCGCCATCATTTAGTTCTTCGACGATTTTTTTGTAATTCTTGCCTTCGGGGTTGAGACGATTGTAGGGAATTTCGGCTTCTGCACAGGATGTTTCCGCCACGTCGTGGTAGCTGTCTGAAATTATGGTCAAACCGTGAGTGATCAAATCATCGTGAACGTCCCGCTGATACTGCATTTCCTCTTCATCGAGATAACGTTCAGGGAGACCGCCTTCCATCTGACGAAAGCGGGCGTCATGCAGACGGGCGGCATAAGCATGGATGCCGGTAATCGATCCGTCACCCGCCGGCGCCAGTTTCAAAACCTCCGCTAACGCCCGGTCAGCATAGTCCGAAGCGTCCAGGGCCACGAGAAAACGGGCAAAAGACGGATGTGATTCCGCAGCTATTTCGGATTCTGTTTCGGCGATTTTCGCCGCTTGTACTTTATTCATTCTAATTCTCCTACCAATCCCCCAACGTCGCTTTTAGAACGGTTCTCGTCTTTGATCTTGATCAAAAGAGTACTCACTCTGCGGCACTCGGTTGGGGAGCAGTCAGCCCGCTTGGCTAATCTTTTGGGCTGTATCTTTTCCGCACCGTTCCGGCGATGAAGAAAATCACGCCGGCGACCACCAGAAATACATAGAAATTCTCGATGGCATTACCGGCCCGCCAGGACAGCATGAAATCCAACAGCCCGATAAATATCAGCGCCACGCCGATCAGGCGCGGGATCACGCCTTTTACTGGTTGAGGCTGATGATCGATCTGAACGGTTTCAGCCATTACGCCTCCTTTTTGCGTCCCGCGCTTCTGGCCCACCAGGCAAGGAGACCGAAGATCACCAAAGCCATAATGATGCCCGAAAGAATCGGTTTCGCACCCGCCGATGGTTTCAGCAAAATCCAATACCAGGTGGTCAGGGTGTAGCTCCGCGCCTTCTCGCCGTTACTGCCGTCCCAGGCGGTGAAGGCGATGGGGGTAAATTTGCCCTCTTCGAATTGGATATCGGCTTCGGCGTCTTCCGTTTTCAACGAGCGCTTCATCACCACCCGCCAGGTACCATCTTTATAAGACCCGGACGCCGTCATACCGGCCTCCTTGGCTTCGCGGGCTTCGACCTTGTCGAGACCGGTGCCATTGGCAAGTTCGATCTTCTGGGGACTCTTCGTCGTGCCTGAACGCCATTTCCAGATATTCACCGGATGGGTGACGTCGCCCGCAATGAAATAAGGCTTTTCCAGACCCTGCACCGGCACAATGGGCAATTGAAGGGCGACGGCATCCTCGCCCATTTCCGGATCGGCAATCTTGGCTGCCGCCTCGTCGCCTGGAATAGACTTGGTGCGGTCGTCCCACTCCAACAGAAAGGCGATCTCCTTGTCGTTGTAGACGGCGTAGGCCGTAATCGTATCGTTGGCCATTTTGAAGAACCGCGGTTTGGCGACGATCTGCGGCACCATAGCAAAAGTAGTCGGCAGCGCGGTGGTCCAGGCCGGATCGTCGGGGGTCGATGGCACGTCGCCTTCAATTCGCTCCGCCTTCACAACGGTATTTTCCGCCCGCACAGTCTTGTCGGTTTTAGCCAGGGATTGAACATAGTTGGCCACGTGCCAGCGTTCCTCGATGGACAGCTTCTTGGCACTTTTGGGATCGGCGAAAGACGGCATCTGGGTGCCGGGAATGCCGACGGTAATACGGGTGAAAATGTCCTTGGGATCGTTGCTGCCGCGGAAGGTCCAGGGCTTGGTCAGATTGCGGGGCCAGGTGCGCGCACCGGCGTCGTCCTTAAGCCGCTTGATGGCATCGCCCTTACCTTCCTTACCATGGCACTCGGAACAGCGTTCTTTGTCCAGGAAAAGCTCTTTCCCCTTGGCGATGCTCTCCGGCGAGGTCGCCACTTGGGTGCCGTAGTCCAACTGCTCTTCCGGTTTTTCCTCTTCCAACTCGCCAAACATTTTGAGGTAGAGAACCAGGTCCCACATATCCTGATCAGACAAGATATCGTTCCAACCAGGCATCGCCGTTCCGGGCATGCCGTCACGAATCATACGGAATAGATCGTCATCGTTGGGCACCGGATCGTCGGTGCCGGTGGTTTTGATTTTGTAGTTGGCTTCGGTAAAGTCGCGAGGCGGCGGGTTGAGCTGTTCGGCACCGGGACCGGCGCCGTCGCCTTCCTCGCCATGGCACATCAGGCACCGTTTGACGTAGACCTTTTTACCGTTTTCAGCATTACCGGGGGCGGAGAGGGCCGGATTGACAGAAAGGACTGTCAAAACCGTGAAAATCGCTAGTATCTTTTTCATCGTTCCAGCCCTCCCCTATTCTTCAAACTTTCTGGGGCGTTGCCCGGTGTAATCGTACAAGAACAAAATCACTTTCCAGATTTCTTCCTCTTTCAGAAAATCCTGCCAGATGGGCATGGAGGATATCCAGGGCGCCGCCTCGTTGGGCAGGCCCGGTCCGCCGGTGGCAATCCGCCAGAACAGATAGGATTCCTGAAGCTGCGCGATGGTGCCCACATCCTGGAAATTGGCCGGCACAGGATTGAGACCGGCCGCATACGGGCCTTTCCCGTCCAGCTTATCGCCGTGGCAGAAATGACAATTCTGGATATAGACGGCGGCGCCTTCGCCCACCAGTTCCTGAAATTTCTTGGGATCTTCCTTTTCGAACTTCCGGAACGGATTTTCCAGTTTCAATATGTCGTAGCGCTTGCCGTAGGCTTTCATCGAGGCGGGCGGCGCCGGGTGAATGGTGCGCAGTTCCACCGGCGCTTCGAAGCTGGGGCTCATTTTATCATAGGTGTACCAACCGGCCGCCACCGGCAGAATGATGAACACGATGTTCCGAATCATTTTTTTGGAGGGGTCTTCCACCAGCGCCTTGATCGGACCGACCAGTTCCTTGGTGCTTTCGTCGGTGGCGGTAAAAACCATAAAGACACCGGCAATAACGAAGAACATATACATGGTCAGCAGGCTGGACGGGATGACATGATCGAGCATCACGTCAAAAACCAGGATGAAGCCGTAATAGACGACCGCCAAAACGAGGACGGCTTGGAGAAGTTTAGGTAATTTCATTTTTCCGTCCCCCCTTATTTGGATTTAGCCAGATAGTCGACCAGCATCTCCAACTCCTGTGCATAGAGCTGGGTGCCGTAGTCCTGCGGCATGAGATCTGGTTCAAAGCCATCGCTGATTTCGGCGTTGGGATCGAGGATCGACTTGCGGATATGCGCTGCGTCTCGTTCGGCGCCAATATCGGTCAAGTCAGGACCGTTTTCGCCTTCATCCTCGCCGATTTTGTGGCAGGCGCCGCATCCCACTTCGGAGATAATGTCCTCCACCGTTTCATAGGGCTTGCGTTGTTCCTCTTCCTCGTCGTCCTCGGCAGCTTCCCCGGCATCGGACGGAATTTCGACGGTGACCTCGACGCCCCCCAGATCCTGGAGATAAGCAAGCACGGCGGCAATCTCGACGTCGTTCATACCGATGCTGCCGGCGGAGACGTCGGGCATGGGGCTGACCGTATCGTTGGTGCCCTTCTTGCCGAAGCCTGCGACCACATAGGCCGACGGCTTGACCATGGATTCCAGGAGATAGCTTTCAATGCTGTCAGCCTCACCTTTGTATTTCGGGTCCTTCATCCGCGCTTCGGATACGCCGGCGGCTTTTTCAAGCAGGGGTGCGCGGCCTAGATTATTATGGCAGAGAGTGCAGGTGCCTTTGCCCTTGTAGACCCGTTCGCCCAGGGCGATGAACTGATCCATGGTCAAGGAACCAAGATCCACCTTTTCCTCGGTCGGTGGCGGCGCCGGTTCGATCCGCGGCACGCCGAAATTGGCGAAACCGGCGAACAATCCGATGACCAGCAAGCTGAAAAAACAAACTTTGATGAAGTTTTTCATTATTCGGCCCCCATGGTAGCTGTGGGCTTTTCAGCTTGCGGGGTCCAGTAGCCTTTGGGGTCGGTCTTCTTGGAACTGATCTGACTGAGCCAGAACACGAAAATCACCATGGACAGGAAAATCACCGCACCGGCGGAAACCACATTGGCGGCAAAACCCATGGTCGGGGTAAAGGCGTCGGCGGAGTTATCGCGCATGATATCCACCACGTGCCAATGCTGGCGGATGCCCGATCGGATATAGCCCATCAGTCCCATCAGCCAGGTGAAGGATACGGCCAGCAGGAACAGTGCATATTGCGAGCGTTCCGGCACCCTTCCCCATTTTAAGGGACCGACTTCTTTCGAGCCTTTGTAGATGAAGGCGTCGATGACGATACTGGCAACAATCACCACCAGGGTGGTGCAGACCTGCGGGATGGAAGCGGCGATTTTATACACCGTATTGGTGAAGTAGCCGTAATAGATGCCGAGAATGAAGATATTGACCACACCGGCGGTAAACAATGCCACCTGCATGGCGTTACCGGCATTCACCCAGGAGACCGTCGCCACTTTGTTGGCGCGGCGGTAAAAGAGGAAACTCACATAGGTGGCGAGGATCATCAAATTCACCGCCGTGTTTTTGGCGGGCATGATGCCGAAGGGACCGACATATTTATGGTATGGTCCGCCCAGCGCCTTTAGTTCCTCGTTGGTCAGCACCAGTGTGTGGGGCGTGAACCAAACCAGGAAAGCACCGACGATGACGATGGCGATGTATTTGATGTATTTGTTGTAGCGCACGGCGCCTTCGCTCCGCCCCATGCAGCACCAGAGATAATAGTTGGCCGACAGGAACAGGGAGCCGATCAGCACCGCCTGGATGATGAACAGCCAGGCGAAGATGCCGCCCATCAGGGTGATGCCCATCTGCTGGCTGTAGGCGTAAATTTCCGTCGTCAGGTAATAACCGGCAAAGGGCAGCGGCAGCAGCGCCGAAATAGCGATGAAATTGGCGTTGTAGCCGACCCAGTCGTAGTGCGCGCGCTGGGACGGTTCAGTGGAGCTCAAGAACTTGAAGGCCGCATAGGCGCCGACGATGGAGCCGCCGAAGGCCACATTGGCCACCACCCGGTGCAGGTTAATCGGATTCCACAAGTGGTTCTGCAAGGCATGCCAGATTTCGCCACTGAACACGCCCGAAGGATCGACCCCTTCCGGGCTCATCATGAAGGTCAGCCAGGCATTGGCCAGGAACATCAGCATGGTGCCGACGGCGTTTAGCAACAGGCCCAAGGTCAGATGCACCCATTTCCGGTTACCGCCCTGAAGCCAGTGCCAACCGTAATAATAGAGATACAGGCAGGCGCTTTCGGCAAAGAACAGCATGGCGTACCAGAACATGGTGTCCTTGAAGATGGTGGACAGATAGCCCCACAAATCGGGATAGAAGAGGATCAACAGGAAGCCCAAAAGCCCGCCCAAAATAGCCGTCAGGGAATAGGCGGTGATACTGACCTTGATGAATTCATAGGCCATGTTGTCATAGCGTTGATCCCTTGTTTTCATACCGATGGCTTCGATAATGAAGACGAAAATCGGCACCGCCAGAACAAAGGCGGCAAACCAAAGATGTAGTTGAGCCACAAGCCAGACGGCCACCCTGCTGTTGACGCCGTCTACCGTGGGATAACTGGCCAGTGTGGTTTTCGGCGCGGGAGCAAAGGGTGAAGCTTCGCCGTCTTCGGTCGCGCCTTCAGTCGCGCCCTCGGCGGCCTTTTCCGATGCATTTGCTGCGTTCGTACCGATATCGGAGAGATTGGCGGAGAAATCCACCGGCAGAAGGAAAACAAACAAGCCCGCGACCAGCAGGACGCTCAAAGTCTTCAACATTTGAGCTTTCGATATTTTTTGCCAATTCATTTTGTTATTCATCCTTGCAGTCGATTCCGGGGCTACTGGTGGAAGAACAGGGAAATACCCTGCAAATTCATCAGTCCCCAATCCAGGACGAACATACCGACGCCGCTTACCACAAGCGACAGAACGAAAGGCATAAAGAAATTTTTCAACTGAATGTCCCCCCTCAACTATCTAAAACAAGAACCACCAAAAAACGACAACCACCGCGATTGTCACCGCGATGAACAAGGCCTTGCCAGGCAAGGTCGACGGCTGGGTGGATATTTCGTTCTGAGGCGTATCAGTGTTCATAATCTTAAACGTCCCTAACCTTCATTGATCATCTCAAAATTCAGCGTTAAAGTGCCCGCGCTTTTGAAACGAAAAAATTGATCCTATGAATTTCTTAAAAAACCCCCGGCCGGTCGATATTGTTATTTTTGTGGGTGCGGCCGTGAATGCTATCGTTATCGTTCTGATACTTATCTATTTCGTATTCTGAGCGGACCGTCAGCCAGCCCCCACAAATATTCTCCGGGGGGCCGGCTGAATAAAATCCGTTAGCCCGCTTTTCCTTTACATTTGCACAGTCCGCGCAAGTGCTTGATCAGGCCGTTGACCTGAGCGTCCGACAGGGTCTTGCCCCAGGGCGGCATAAGCGGAGATTTACTCTGCGACGGACCACCATCCATGACGATGCCGCGGATGTAATTGTCCGTCAGCTTGCTCATCTCGGTAGCGTTGGTGAAGTCGCGCGGCGTCACCGGGAAATCCTTGGTGACGTTGGGGCCTTTGCCCTTGCCTTCAAGGCCGTGGCATTGGGCGCAATAAAACTTAAACACCTGTTCCGCTTCGGCGGCATTGGCGGTGTTGGTGAACGCTTGGGCAGCAAACATTAGAGAAGCAGCCAGGAAAGCGAATTTGGTCATTTTAATCATTTTTCTGTCCTCTCCCTTATTTGAGTTTGCTGACATGTTTGGCGACATTCTTCAAATCCTTGTCTTTCAGGATGCCGGCGAAAGTGGGCATCGCCTTGAAGGGTTTGAAGTGGGTCGGATTTGCCAGATAGGCGTAGACCCAATCCGGATTAAGGCGCTTGCTGGCGCCCACCAGGGTGGGTCCGCTGAGCCCGCCGGTAACTTTGCCTTTTTTGCTGGCCGATTGGTGGCACCCCGTGCAGGGCATTTTCTTGTTGAAAATCTTCTTACCCTTGAGGCTTTTCTTCGGCTTGATGGTGCCCGCTTTGACTTCCGGTGAGGTTTTAGTCATCAGGAAATCGGTTACGCTGGCCGCATCGCCGCCCGAAAGCTTCGGATGATCGCCGGCGTTCTTTTCCGTCATGGAATTGTACTTGAGGGCCCGGATCGGTTTCGGGTCCGCCAACCAGGCCTGCAGCCAGGGTTTCTGGAATTTGGACCCTACATACCACAGTTCGGGTCCTTTTTTGGCCAGTTGATCAGCGATGCTCTTTTCCTTGGCGGGCCCGTCGGTGTAGTGGCAGTCGTTGCACTTCTTGGCTTCGAACGCCGCCTTGCCGGCGGCGGCATCAGCCCAGCTATCGCCGGCTGTCGCCGCGACGAGGCCAATCCCCGCTAATAATGTTAGTACCAGTCTCATAGACTTTGCTCCTCTTTAAATCAGGCTTGATAAGCCTGGGCTTTTTTCATCAGCCAAATACCGATACCGCCGGTCACGATAACGGCGATCAAGGCATACACATAAATGACCATCGGTGTGGGTGCTTCCAGTATAACGAAATGCCACGTCGATAGGCTCATAATCAATCCATGCTCACCATTCGAGCCGTCCCAAGCGTTCATCGACATGGGAATGAACTTGCCCGGCGTGAACTGGATATCGTTGCGATCCTCGGTGGTCAGGGGCCGTTTCATCACCACCCGCCAACGGCCGTCCTTCCATAGGGACTTGGAGGTAACCTGCTGTTGGTCCTCGGCTTGGGGCCGGGGTGGCTGGCGCCAGCCGCGGGCGATGGCTTCAGCGGCACCGCGTTTTTTCTGCTCCGCTTTGTCGGCCTGCCAGATCCACATATTCACGGCATTGGACGAACCGCCGCGGTAGAAATGCGGCTTCTTGGTACCTTCGACCAGTTTGGCGGGGAATTGCAAGGCCACCGAATCCCGGAAAGTTTCCAGTGCGCGCGGAATCATGTCATTGGCGGCGACATAAGAATTATACCCGCCCACTTTGTTGATTTCCTTGGTATTGAGCTCCTTGTCTTTCTTGTGGACCGCATCCTTAAAGGGATCGTCCCATTCCATCAAGAAGGCTATTTCCTTGTCGTTGAAAGCGGCTTTGATGGTCACCAGTTCGATGCTGGGATTTTGCCAGCGGGGCGGCGCGATCACCTGCCCGGCCAAGCGCATATCCATCGGTTCGGCGGCCGCCCACTCCTTTGCTTCGGGATCGAACGGCACTTCGCCTTCCACTTTCATCGCCTTCAGCACCTGACTGGTGGTCAATTTGTGCTGCAGGGATTTGATGAAGTTGGCCAAGGCCCAGCGGTCTTCGTCGGACAGCGCTTTGGCGAATGACGGCATGGGCGTGCCGTTGATGCCGGTGGAGAACCGCATATAGATGTCTTCTACCTTCGCTCCGCCCTTGATCTTCCAGGGAAGGGTCACGTTACGGATACGGATGGGAAAGCCCCAATCGTCTTTACGGTCAAACGCCTTTTGGCCGTTACCCCGCCCCTGCTTGCCGTGGCATTCCCAGCATTTGGCCTTGATGAAAATTTCCTGGCCTTTTTTGACGATCGCAGCATCATAAGGCGCCTTGTTGGCCGGCGGGGAGACCAGCTTGCCCCGTTTGATGGGGTCAAGCTCTTCATCCTCGAATTCCGGGGCGAAGGTCTTGATGTAGGATATCACCTGCCAGCGCTCCTCCTCGGTCAGGCCGTTTTTGATGATATCGTTATCGAAGGCCTGCATACCGGTGCCTTGAAGGCCGCGGCTGACCGTGCGGAACAGGTCGTTATCGGTCGGCAGTTCACCGGACTGAGTGGTGCGGAACTTGAAAGTGCCCAGCGTGAAATCGCGGGGCCGCGGGTCCATGAATTCGGCAGCCGGTCCATTACCGTCACCCAACAGGCCGTGACAGAAGCTGCACCGCTTCATATAGGTGACCTGGCCTTTTTCAACAAAGGCCTCGGTTGCTTCCGGCATGGGATTTTTCGGCTCGTCCGCCGCAATTGACGGCAACGAGACACCTCCGAAGAGGATGGCTCCCAGGACCGGAACGACTTTTACTATCTTAAGACTACGCATTATTCGGACTCCGGTATTCTGGGCGTCTTCTCGGCCAGATCGTATTCGGCCAGGATGATCTTCCACCGTTCCTCATCGGTGAGGCTGATTTTCCATTCGGGCATGGCTGAATCCCACGGCGTCGCCTCAGTCGGCAGGCCGGGGCCGCCGTTCATCACCCGCCAGAAGGTGTAGCCTTCAACGATGGTTTCGATGGTGCCGTTATCCGTAAAATTGATGGGGCGCAGTTTGAAGCCGTCGGCCATGGGGCCGTCACCGGCGACGCTGTCACCGTGGCAGGGCCGGCAATTCATGGCATAAAGAGCGCGCCCTTCAAAAAGATCAATCTCGTGCTGGACCGCCTTGGCGGTCTCCTTGTTGACTTTATCCGCTTCGATTTCAGCCAGCAGTTTTTTGACCGACTCGAAAGGCAAAAATTGCAACATGTGATCTGGATCGGTTTCCTCGGCCCAGGTTTCGATATCCTTCATCACCTGCGGGATCAGCGTAATTTCGTTGGCCTTGGCTTGTTTAATAAAGGCGTCCACCCGGGCATCGGTCGGTTCGGTGAACGGATTCTTCAAGTTCTCAAATTTTTTCGGGAAGTTGGAAGACGGATGCTGGATACGCAGGCTCGATGGCAACTGGATTTTGGGAACCGTGATGTCATAGACTTGCCAGCCGATGACCAGCGGCACCACGACCAGGACCACGGCCCGGAAAGCTTTGGTATACTCACCCCGCAGCATTCTCCGGATGGGACCGACGAATTCTTCCATAAACTCGTCGGAAAACGTCACCAGCAGGAACAGCGCCACGACGGTCAGAGTCATATAAATGAACACCAACGTACCGGGCACGGTCAGCGGGAAAGGCAGGGAGGTAATCTCCCTGGAGATCGCCGGAATAACCAGTTTCACAATGCCGTAGATCACCAGGATGGTGATGACGACGGACCAAAAACGATTGATCTTAAATTTACTCATAGTATCCGCCCCGCCCCGCTACTTCTTTTTGCCTTTTTGCATCAACATGAAGGAAAGGACGTCCTGATAGTCCTTCACCGTCATTTCCTCGGACAAATCGTCCGGCATGACGCTGGTGTTTTTGTCCTCGGTCAGCTCCTTGATATCGGCTTTCTTGATGGTGACCTCGTCGCCATCCTTGGTCACGAGATCGACCTCACCTTCTTCATCACGCGATTTCAAGCCGACGACTTTGCGGCCGTCCTTTTTGAGAGCTTCCCATGTTTCGAAACCCTTGGTGATATTTTTGGCTGGCAACAGGATGGATTCGGAAATGAATTTCAGGCCCTTCTTACCGACCGTCGATAGATCAGGACCGACGTCGCCCGGCTCCCCTTCCAGCGAATGACAATCGCCACAGGTTTCCTCATAGACCTCTTTGCCGTGAGCGGGATCGCCGCCGCCGGCCGCCGAGGCAACGGCAATCTTGCCGAAGAAACTGTCGGTAATTTCACTGGGTTTGTTGAGCAATTCCGGATCGAAGTCGCCGCCCTGGGCCAGCATATAGGCTGAGATCGCCTTGATCTCGTCCAGACTGAGGGAAATGGGCGGCGCGTACACAACAGCCATTTCATTCTTGTATCCCTTCACCACATAGGCACCGGGATCAGCCATACTTTCGACGATATAATCCAACGCGGTGAATTTTTTGCCGGTTTTCTCCGAGCGTTCCTTGGCTCGTTCAACCGCTCGAAGCCCCATGGGCAGCGGGAACTTTTCGCCAAACTGGCCGTGGTTGGGTCCGCGGACGGCGCTGCCCCGATCACCCAAAGAGTGACAGGTGAAGCATCGACCTTTGCCCCAATAAAGGGCTTCGCCGCCTTCCGGCGTCACCTCCACCGCCCCGGCCGGCGCAGCCTTCTTTTCGCCGCCGGTCAGTTCAGTGACCGAATGCCCCACCCACATAAAGGTGGCGTAGACCAGCACCAGAAATATGAAAACTTTACCAATTGTGTTCATCGAGTATTCCCCCCCAGAAGCCCTATTCGCCCGGTTGCTGGCTGGCAGCTGTGTGATCGGTTCCTTCATCGTCATGGCCTTTGGTGGCGAGGCTGCCAATCCAGAACATAAAGGCACTGCCGATCATGAAAACAAAGAAACTGGTTCCGACCATCTGGGTCATTGTGAAATTACTGGGCGTAAACGACCATTCCGAGGTATCCCGCATAATCCCGAAAATATGCCAGTCACCCCTGAGGCCCGACCGGATAAAACCCATCAGACCCATATTGAGCGTGATCACGAAGGTCACGGCCAAAAGCGCATATTGACTGCGAATTGTCATCTTTCCCCATTGCAATGCGCCGACTTCCTTGGCGTCCTTAAACAGGTAAATATCGATGCCGCCGACCAAGATCAGACACGAGATCAATTGCAGGAACTGGGCCACCGCGACGTTACGCAGGAACGGCGACGCCTGTTCCATAACGATAAAGCCGTAGACGCCCAGGAAAATGGTAACGTTAAAAGCGGTCACGGCCATGTAGAGGCCCTGCGCGAATTTGCCCTTATCCCGGAGCGCCAATAGCACGCAGACAACGGCCACCACGCATTCAAAGACCAGCAGATAACCGACGACATGGAAAAACTGCGCCCGGTCGGCGGGCAGATCGAGATGCGCCGGATCCAGCGTCAACAGGGAAATGGCGTACTGCCCGACCAGCGCAATAGCGAGTGCGCCGGCAATGGGAATAACGATCTTGGGCATCTTGCCCTGCTGGCTGATGGGGACGACCTCGCTTTTGTTACCCCGCCGGTAGAGCAGGAAGGAGAAGAAGGTCGAAAGAATGATCAAATTGATCACCGCGTTCTTGGCCGGCATCAGACCCAGGAATTTCAGGGTCGGATGATACTGGCTGCCGCCCATTTCGCTGACCTCCTGACCGGTCAAGGGCAGGTTATGCGGCGTTAGCCAGACGGCGAAGGAAACCACCAGCGCGAACAAAATATATTTGATGAATTTGTAATAGCGCTCGGACCCGGGAATTCGGGTCATGCCGCTCCACAGGTAATAGTTTGAGATCAAAAATATGGACCCCACCAGCAGCGCCTGGATGATAAAGGTCCAGGAGAAATCGCCGCCCATCATGTTGTTGCCCATGACGGCGCTGGTGGAATAGACCTCGCGGCCCAAATAATAGCCGGCGAACGGCAGCGGAATCAGCGCCACCACGGCGATCAGGTTGGCGATGTAGCCCATCCAGTCATAGTGGGCTTTTTCCTGCATGGTCTTGGCGCCGATGAATTTCACCGCCGCGTAGGAACCGGCAACCAGACCGCCGAATGCCAAATTGCCGAGCATGCGATGAATGGCAATGGGCGTCGCCAGGATATTTTCGAAGGCGACCCAGACGGTACCGGTGAGTTGACCGGCTTCGTTGACGCCGGCCGGGCTCATCATGAAACCGGCCATGGAATTGGCGGCCTGCATGATGGCGGTACCGACCACATTCAGCATGATGCCAATAAATATGTGGGTGGTTTTTGGGTCCTTAACCATGAACAGGCCGATGGTGGCCGGTAGGAAATAGAGCAACACCATGAAGGCGCGGGTATCGGTCCGCATATCCGGGCCGATCATGTTGAATGTGAATAAGACGGTGAAGATGGCCATTAGAACGCCGAGCCCCTTCATCACCATCCGCACGGGACTACTGAACGGCGTCAAATTCTTCATCCAGTACCAGCCGTAATAATAAATATAGAGGGCGAAGGTCTCGGCAAAGAACAGCAAGGCGTAGATGAACATGACATCTTTGAAGGTGCCCGCCATATAACCCATAAAGGTGGGATAGAGCGTAAACAGGGCAAACGCCAGCAGGCCGCCGAAAGCCGCCGTGGTGGCATAGGCGACGCTCAACAGGCTGGTGAATTCATAAGCCAGCTTGTCGTAACGGTCGTCTTTGCTCCGCCAACCGACGATTTCGATGATCACCGCGAATAGCGGCACGCCGAGAACGAAGGCGCCGAAGAAAAGATGCATTTGGGCCAGGAACCAGACCACCTTGCGCGAATCGAGGCCGAGCACTTGGCGGTACACATTGGCTTCCTGGGCAAGCGCCGGGAAGGCAAAGAAGACGATCGCCACCAGCACGCCCGCCAGCATGGCTCTCCGTCGTGAGGAATTACGTAACGCAAACACTCTCGATACTCCGATTAACTGGCCCAAAAGAAATTATTTCGCGGAGAATGCGAAATTGGCGTCGGCTTTGGCGCCGCCTTTGACCGTGACTTTGGTCTTCATAACGCCCATACGCGGGTGCCAAGCTTTGACCGTGTATTTACCCGCCGGAACGTTCGACAAGGTAAAGGAACCGTCGTCACCAACCACCACCGCATAGGGGTTTTTCGGTGCCATCATGTAGCCGAACATGAAATTGTGGGCTTCGCAGTTGATGGCGATATAGGGTGACCGGCGGGTTTTGACTTCCTGCTTGATGTCGCCGGGATCGGGTTGGCCGAAATTGAACATGGTCCGCTTGACCACACGCTTTTTCTCAACACCGATCATTTCACGGGTGTTGATATTGTGGAGAACGCCTTTGTCCGAATTGCGGATGATCACGTCGCCCGGCTGGATGACCTGAGCCCAGGGTTTGAACCGGCATTTTTCCTGATTGATCAAATAGGCGCCGCCTTTGGGTTTTCCCCATTTTTTGCCCGTCTTGATTTTATCGATAAAAACAAAAGTGCCGCGAAGTGCGCCGTCTTTGACGTCGATCCAGGTAACCACCCGTTCGCCGGTGCCACAAACTTCGGGGTTTTTGGTGATCAGGATTTTCTCGACGCCATCTGCAGGCACGGCACCTTTAAAGGTGACTTTGCCGGCAATGCTGCCGCCGTTGCTGACCGAGCCTTCCTTGTATTTCGATTTCGCTGCATGGCCGTCATTGGCAACCAATCCGGCGCTCACAACCATCCCTGCAACGGTAAATACTGCTTTTTTCAAAACTAATTTCATTTTTTTATCCTCATCAAAAAATACTAGGCAAAAAATATGAGCCGCCAATAAGGCAGGCTTTGATCTATGTCATGTTGATTTCGGCCAAGGCCTCTATGGCGACGGGCCATTCTCGCCGCCGGTTTTCATCTTGGAGAACCTCTACCAATCGGTCGTTTGCCGCTTCCACGTTGACTTTCCGCAGGAATCGCCCGGCATCCCGACGGTGGTATCCTTCGTTGGCAAAGGCGAAATTCAGCAACTTATCCACACTATCACAATTGATCACGTTCGCGTGAGCTTCGGCGGCGGCCAGCCTGACGGAGCGCTCATGGCTTTCCATCAACTCGTCCAGGGAATCGATTTCCGCACCCAGACGGGTGAGCGCCTGAATGGCCTCGGTTTTGACGAAGCTGTCGCCGTCGGTCAGCCGGTGTTGAAGGAAGCCGGCGCAGTCCTTTTCCCCCGAGTAGCCGATAGCGCGCACCGCCAAAAGCCGGGCGTCCCGTTCGGCATTCGCCACCACCCGCATCAATCCCTGGACGGCGTCTTTCGGCAGGTGGCCCGCGGTTTCGCCGATACGGGCGAGAGAATCCAGAGCCGCATTGCGCAATTGTTCGTTTTTCGATTCCACGTGGGCGGCCAAGGCCGACGCAACGCTTTCGGAAGCAACATCGCCCATTACCCGGGCGGCATATTGAGGCACATCCCGATGGGCGGGGATTTCACGGCTCAAATTGACGCGCCCTTTGCGCGGCGTCCGTGACGACAAAGCCAGTAATTCCATATCCGACTGGGTCAGCCGAATCCGGTTGTCCTTGGTATTTCCCAACATCGCCGCCCGGCCTTCCTTGGGACCGTTGTCGCCCATGATGGCGGCAAAGGTGGATGTCGGATAGGCCTCGTCGGCATCCTCAACTGTCGGCTCTTCACCCTCATAATCCGGGGCGTCCATGGATTCCCCCATGGAATCTTCGGGAAGATCACCGTCATCTACCGGTTCTTCGGCTTCGGCCAGATCATCAAGTTCCGCCGTATCATGGATGATTTCGGGCTGATCCTCGTCGTCGCCGGTTTCCGGAACAGGCACAATGCCCCCATTCAGCGCGTCGATCAGAACGCTTTCCGCCTCTATTGCAAAATCTTTCTTTGGACCGGCGTTTTTGGCCAGTTGGGACAAGGCTTCCAGCCGCAATTGCCGGTTTTCATCACCCAGAATAGCGGCGATAGCCTGCAATATCGATCCGTCAGCCTTTGAACTGAGACCGCGCAAAGCACCCAAGCGAACTTCCTCGGGTTTTTCTTGGTCTTGTAAAACTTCGACCAGCTTGGGCTTGGCGCTGTCGATGAACCCGATGGCCAGGGCCTCTGCGGCCTGCGATGCCACGGCAGGGTCGCCGGTCTCCACTATTTCATTGAGCCATTCTTCGGCGCCTTCTTTGGCCAATTGATCGGGGAAAGTCTTAAGCTTGCTGAGCGCGGCCGCCTGGACCTGCGGCGACGGATCTTCCAACAGATCGAGCAGCCGGGCGGCGCTGCCGGCGCCAATCGACAAGACCGCCAATGTGCGGACTTCGGCGTCGGGATCGGCCAGAAACAACGCCAGGGTATTATCGGCGGCTTCGTTTTCGGTAAGCGCCCGGATCACCGAGAGCCTGACATCCTTGGCGGAATCCTTGATGGCTGCCTGCACGGCTTCTTGGGCATCGGCATCAGGCAATCCGGCAAGGACGAAAACAGCGCGGCGGCGGCGGCGGCTTTCGGGGTCTTCCAGGAATTGGATCAGCGCTTCGATCCCCGGTTTGCCCAACTGTCCGAGACAGTCAAAGGCGACTTCCGTCAAATCCTGGCCCAACTCATCCTCGATGGCCGTGACGATTTCGGGCACGGCATCCTCGACGCCCATGGCGGACAGCGATTTGATGGCTTCGACCTGCAAGTCGACCCAACTGTCCCAACCGTCTTGGTAAAATTCCTCAAGATCCCAGTTAATTTCTTCGTGATGCTGAACCAAAAGCCGTTTGATCCATAGAACGGCATCCTGGTGACCCATTTTAGTCAAAGCCTGCACGGCGGCCATTTTGACTTCAAAGCAGGGATCGCCGATTAGATTTTCCAGCAGTTGCGGCGCGGCTTTCTTGTCACCGATGGCCAGCAATGCTTCGGCAGCGTCTGTGCGTACATCCTCGTCTTCGTCGAGCAACGCTTCGATCAGCGTATCGACCGCTTCGGCATCGCCAATTTCACCCAAAGCCTGCGCCGCGGCACAGCGGTGAATATCGACGCCCTCGCGTAAAATAGTACTCAGAGCCTGATTTACGTTCATTGGTTGTTTATACCTTAAAACAGCAGAAGACCCCGCCGCCCCTTAAGTGAGATTATTCTCACTTAAGGGGCAATTTCGGCAGGGCCTTAAACCTTAACTATCGCCCCGCGCATTGCAACGCACGGGACAACTATCAGATGATGTCCCTTGGTGCAAAGGACATGGTCCTGAAAGTGCGCTTGTACGGCGATTCGCCGATCTTCTTCACTTTCGAGGTTCCCATCTTGTAGTTGTAGTTCCCGCTGATCCAGTCAACGACCCGGCCTTCTAACGCATTGGCAGGCTGCTGGGTGTGCAGGAAGTCCATGTAGATCAAACCCTTCTTGATATGACGGGTGACCATTGCGACGCCGGTGACAGCGGCGCGGGTCAACTCGACATTGCCGGCTTTCATCTGGCCGGCGAAGGAGTAGTCCGATCCTTCGACACCGAGGATGGTCTCTTTCAGAGACGGCACCCGGTCGGAATAGACCATCACCATGTCGCCCGATTCGATGCCGCGCTTCTTGGCGTCATCGGGATGAATTTCGACATAGTTGTCGGGCCAGCGTTGAACGATATAGGGCCGGCGACGGTCATCGAAGCCGGACTGCCAACGTTCGTTGGTCCGGCCGGAGGTGCACCACAGTTCATCACCCCGCGGTTTCATCCATTCCCAGTAATCCGAAAAC
The DNA here is from genome assembly GCA_964574215.1 of uncultured Rhodospirillaceae bacterium. Classification (GTDB taxonomy): domain Bacteria; phylum Pseudomonadota; class Alphaproteobacteria; order Rhodospirillales; family UBA2165. The sequence continues at coordinate 41,866 of CAZNLR010000016.1, forward strand.
AGATTCCAAGGAGATTTCTGGATGTTGCAACGACCGGTCTGGCTGTTGAAGTGCGTCAGCTTCTTGTTGTACACGTTGCCGCCGGCGGGACCTTCCGGATCCAACTTACGGGTCGTGTCGTGCAGACGCTTGGAGCCGACCAGGGAACCATCGTCTTTCATAAAGACCGGACCCTGGATGCCGTTGGTGCCGAACTCCCTCATCTTCTGATGCAAGCTCTTGCCTTCGCGTTTGGCGGCGACCTTGATCATATTGAAGTCCTTGCGGCTGCCGCGCGAAAAGCGCGCCATTTCTTCGGCGACATCGTTGGAGCTGTTCCAATCGAAGCCTTTCATGCCCATCCGTTTAGCCAACTGGGAAATGATCCACCAATCGGGTTTCGCTTCGCCCGGCGCATCATAGAATTTCTGATACAACCGGAGCCTGCGTTCACCGTTGGCCCGCATGAAGTCTTCTTCGCCCCAGGTTGCGGCGGGGAAGACAATATCGGCATATTGAGCGCCAATCGGATCGACCAGATAGATTTCCTGGTTGATCACGACCATACCACCCGAATCCGCCCGTTTCTTCAGGGTATCGATGATATCCTGCTTGTCGTAGGAACGAACCTGATGGGGGTTGGCAACGGTCAGTTCATGGAACCGTTTGGCCAATTGCTGCGATCCGCACATGGATTGAATCCACGTGGTGCCGATCACATGCGCCATGCGGGTGTGGCCGGCTATGGTGTAGGTGTCCGTATCCAACGCCCGGCGACGACGGCCCGGCACCTTCATCGGCGACTTGTTGCGCGGATATTTACCGCCCCGTTGACCGCCACGTTGGTGACCACCGGCACGGCCGATGACCTGACCCGGACGTCCACCGGCGCCGACGATAATGCCCAGAGCGGAGATCGCCTGGGTATTGCCGACATTGTTGGACCAGTAGAGGCCTTTCTCGATCATGACCGAGGTTTTGGGCCGCTTGTTGCCTTTGGGCTTGGCCATCCATTCGGCGGCCGTTTTGATCTTCTTGGCGTCAACACCGGTGACTTTCGAGGCATTGGCCAGCGAGAACTCTTTCTGAGCCATCAGCCATTTTTTCCAGTCCTCGAAACCGTTGGTCTGGAATTTCCCCCACGTCGTCCGCCACTGCCACGGCGTATTACGCGTGCCTTGGCCGAAGCCGGAGGACGAGCCCCATTTGTTGTTGACCCAGTTCTTGATCCACTCCTTGTCCTGCCAGCCGTTCTCGACGATGATCCGCGCGATGGCGTTGATCAGCAGGAGGTCGGTACCCGGATTAACGTCCAGCCACAAGCCGCCATTGGCTTCGGCGTAAGCGACGCCGGCGGTGCGGCGCGGCACCATGAAGATGGCCTTCTGACCATTCTGGATGCCCGGCATTATCCATTGGGTAAACAAGATGGTTTTGGTCTCGTACGGGTCGGTACCGCATATCATCAGCGTATCGGCATTCATCCAGTCTTCGTAAGAAGGACCGAAATTGTCGAAACCGGCATCGCGGAAACCAGGTGTCGAAGACACATCCGACGGCGTGTCATGGAAGGTGAAGTTCGCCGTATTGATGTGGCGTAACGCGTATTTGGTAATCGCGTAGGTGTTTTCCATGAACTGGTAGGAATAGGTCTTCACACCGTAGGCATTGGCGCCGTGATTGTCGATAACGTGATTACCGACAGCGGCGGCTACGTCGAGGGCGAAATCCCACGGTACCGGTTGAAGGATACCGTAAATCCGCATCATCGGGCTTTTCAGCCGATCACGGGTCGGGGTCTGTGGATTGTAGACCTTTTGCGCGATACAGCCGCCACGAAGACTGGAATCACCGCCCTTGTTGACGAACTTGGCGTCCTTGTCGGGGATGACCACGACATGGTGCGGCTCGCCTTTATGCAGCACAATATTGTGCTGGTTGGGGGCCACCCAAGCGCCCAGCGGATCGACCGGGAACTTTTCGTTGAAAGCGTTTTCACCAGCTTTGGGTCCACCGTTTTTACCACCAGCGACCGGCCAGCGGTAAACTTTTAGACCACAGGCGACGATGCAGTAGTCGCAAGCCGTGGTGACAACATCTGCGCCCTTCGGAGGAAGCGGCACGTTCGTTTCTGGAATATAATAAGGAGTAGTCATTTTTTTCCTTCCTCCTAACCTTGAAGATTGTCGAAGCGGCCATAGATCAGGCCGAATACGCCAACCGCATAGATATTGTCGCCATCAACTTCGAGCAGCACCTGGGGCAGACTTTGGTAAGCCTGGCCGGAGATCAGAATGCCGTGCCGCGTCAGGTCATAAGTCGACAAATGCAATGGACAGGCACCCAATGATTTGGTGTCGCCCTTGTAGCTGCCGGACATGTCGCCGCCTTGATGGGTACAGGTGTAGTTGAACGCCACGATGTCCTTATTGGGACCAATGCCGCCGCCGGCTTCCTGGCCGAGCATGACGATCATCGATTCCGAATAAGCGCCCTTATCGGGATACTGGAAATCGATCGGCTTATCTTTTTTCAACTGGCTCAACTTAGCTACCAGTTTGCGCGGATAGGTCGCCACCATGGCCGGAACCTGGGCCATGCCGGGACCGGCGCTGACCATGGCAACGGTGGTAACGCCCGAGGCGAATAAGAAGTCGCGGCGGGACATCAGGCACTTACCATGTCCTTTTTCGGACCCCTGCTCCGTCTTGGAGACTTCACCCTGGCTTTGGGCGAGGTCAAGTTTGGTTTGAGTTTCCATTTTCATAACTCTTTCTCCTCGTCCCGCTTAATCCAGCGGCGCATAAGGTGGAAGTTTCGGCGTCGCCATTTTAATCTCCGGCCCACTCAGGGATTCGAGGAAGGCGACCAGGTCTTCTTTCTCTTTGTCCGAGAGTTTGAGAGGCTTCAACAGCTTCGTCTTGTTGGCGGAGAAATCGTTCTTGCCGCCGCCTTCGTTATAGAAATCGATAATTTCGTCGAAATCGAAGAAGGCGCCGTTATGCATGAACGGTGCGGTGTAAGCCGTATAACGCAGCGGCGGTGTCCGGAACTTGCCCATATCGGATTTTTCTTTGGTCCGATAATAGAGACCGGCATCTTCCTTGATCGTCCGATACATTTTTTCGGTGACGCCCTTGGCGTACTGTTCGTAGCGGAACGTGACCTGAGCCATACCGTTGGTTTGCCATTCTTCCGCCGTGGGCACACCGAGATTATAGTATTTCTGATCGGTGAGCAGCGGGCCATTATGGCACTCGATGCAGTTGGCTTTGCCTTGGAACAGTTTGAGACCCCGCACCTGTTGAGCGGAGAGCGCTTTTTTGTCGCCGCGCATATATTTGTCGAACGGCGTATTGTTGTGGATCATCGTCCGTTCAAAAGCTGCCATGGCTTTCCAGACATTGTTGACCCGGGGCCAACGATCGCCGAAGACTTCACGGAAGGCTTTGACGTATTCCGGTATAAAGGCCAGACGGGCCTCGACCATGTCGCGTTCACCGTTACCGGAGACCGCTCCCAAGGCCGCTGAGGGCGCCTGATTTTCGAGTGACTTCGCCGAACCGGCCCAGAACAGCTTACCGAGGTAAGCGGCGTTCACGACGGTCTGGCTGTTGCGCCAGTGAATAACGCCGGGATAACCGCGGGACAACGGGTCATTGAAACCCCAGCCCTGTTTCGGCGAATGGCAGTCGGCACAGGATACGGAAGCATCGCCGCCAATCCTGGGATCGAAAAACAACGTTTTGCCGAGGGCGATTTTAGCCGCAGACTGCTTATTGTCCGCCGGAATTGGCGGCGGGCCCAAAGCGGCCAGAGGCGGGTTTTTGTCGGCCATGGCGGCAGTGGAGATACCCACTACGGCGAGACCGGTCGCAAAAATATAGGTGATTTTTTTCATCATTTTCATCTCTCGGCTCCTAATTTCGCACTTTGAGCCAATTTTTGATGGGTTTGTAATTGACGTCGATCTTGTCTTTCCAGACATGCTGACCGCCTGTCAAAGGCTTACCGGACAGAGATTCCAGGAAGGCGACCAGATTGGAGCGTTCTTCCTTGCTCAAACCCAAAGGTTTGACGCGGGAGTCCTTGTTGGCGTCGTTACCGCCACCGTTGTTGTAGAAATTAACAACGTCCTTAAGCGTTTTGATCATGCCGTTGTGCATGTAGGGAGCCGTATATTTCAGCTCACGCAGGGTCGGCGTCATGAATTTGCCGATATCCGATCCGTCGGCTTTGTGGGTGCGGATATGAGCACCGACATCACGGCGGACATTCATGTAGTTCTCAATGCCGATGAACTTGGCAAAGGTCACGAACGTAATATGACGGCGGGGATCTTTCCAGATATCAGGATTGTTCGGCACGCCCGTGTTATGGGGCTGGTCATCGGAGAAACGATTGCCGGAGTGGCAGGATGCGCAACCGGCCTTCCCTTTGAACAACTCGAAGCCCCGCTTGGCGGCATCGGACATTTTGCCGGTATCAAACGGCGCACCCCGGGAGGTCAGCGTTTTCAAGTATTCCGGTATCGCCTTACGGATCGAACCGTTCGAGGGCTCACCGTAACCAGCGTCCTTGAACATCTTCACATAAATGGGATCCTGCTTTACGCGTTCCTGCATCAGGCGCATGTCCATATTCATGTTGTAGGTTTCCGTGATCGATTCGCGGGTCACATCATTGAGGTTGGTGCCGATGCGTCCGTCGTGGAACCAAGCAGCTTTTTGAGCCGCGTTGATCAAGGTCGGCGTATTCCGAAAACCGTCGGAACCCGGATAGGCCTTCGACAAGGCCAAACCGTCCGCAAAACCCTTCGCAGGAATATGACACGTGGCGCAGCTTATCGCCGCATCACCGGAAAGGCGCGGATCAAAAAACAGCCGCTTTCCGAGTGCAGCTTTTTTCGCATTTACTTTTGGCGCTTTGACCGGACCGAAACCATCGGCCGCAGCCGTGGCGGAAGCGGCAACCACGCCGCTTAAAACGATTACCGCCGCCTTTACAAAATGGCGGTAGCATCTCTTACTAAAAAGAATACCCATCTATGGGTCCCTCCGTCGTTAAAACCGACAAGGTATCTATGGGTCCCCCCCAGACACCAATTTTCTAACCAATGCGACATTTACTGCCGCCGACCGGCGCTAGAACTCACGAAAAAAGATTTTGAGACTGAAAAAAGGCCAAAGAATTTTTGGCTAGATTTCCCTCCCTCGATGACTTTTTTCTTTAACCACCCTGTCAGCGATAAAAATTTCGCATTGGGTGAACCTAATATTGGAACAATTCTATTGGCCTTGACGTGCGTCAAGAAAGGCCATCACTCACGGGATTGTGATCGGCATAACCCCTTACTCAACGCGCCTTACAGCCATTTGGAGTGATAAATCTCGGGTTAAATCTAGATTTTAATTCCGGTTGGCGCTGTTAAATAACCGGGGGCGTCCGATAATGTCAAAAATAGCGTGGATAATATTAATCGTCGGAGACTTTTTCGTCGCCTTTCCAGCGGCGGAACAGGGTGTGCTCGATCTCGAAATGGTCGAGCATTTTTCCCACCGTCTGATGGATGATGTCGGTGATGCTTTGGGGGCCGTGGTAGAAAGACGGCATGGGCGGCAGGATGGTGGCGCCCAGATCGGCGGCCCGGGACATCAGGTCCAAATGCCCCCGATGGAGCGGCGTTTCCCGCACCATCAGGACCAGACGGCGTTTTTCCTTCAAGGTCACATCGGCCGCCCTGACCACCAAATTTTCATTGTAGGAATTGGCGATCGCCGACAGGCTTTTAATGGTGCAGGGCACCACCACCATGCCTTTGGTCAGAAACGATCCACTGGCCGGGGCGGCGCCCACATCCCGGACGTCGTAGACCACATCGGCCATCTCCTTGACTTCATCCAGGGTGATATCGGTTTCGATTTTCAGATTTCTTTCGGCGGAATTACTGAGGATAAGGTGAACTTCCTGGTCCAGGTCTCTCAGGACCTTCAGCATTTCAACACCATAGATGACGCCGGTTGCGCCGGTTAAAGCAACCACAAGGGGTTTGGACATTTTATTCCCTACTGTCTTTATTGCACGGTGGCGCCATTATTCTGAACTTCCGGGCAAGCTTCAAGCAAAGTATAACCGGCATCTTCCAGCGCTTTCATCACACCGTCGAAATCATCCGCCTGGAACCGTAGAATAACCTTCTTCAGATCGCCGCCGTTTTCATCGACGGTAAACATTGATTGCAGGATTGCGCCCGCCGAATCCAGGGTCTGGGCGATTTCGGTCATAACGCCGTCGGTAATTACCATGGGCGACAGGGTGATGCCGCTCCACGATTCCCAAGCGCCCAGCACCCGGGCGGCAAGACTGAATATTTCCGAGGCCGATATGATGCCGACGAGTTCACCACCCTCAAGCACGGGGAACTGGCTGATATCTTCATCCTGACCGCGCCGGAGACAATGTTCCATCGTATCGTTGGCGTCCACCGTGGCGGGGCGGCGCGCCATTAAATCTTTGACTTTCAAACGGTTAGCAAAATAATCGAACTCGTGGGGGTCCTGGCCACGGGAAACGAACTCGGCGGCGCGCAAGCAGCTGGCCCGGGTAATCACTCCCCTGAGATCGCCGTCGTCGACCACCGGCATGACCCGCAAATTTTTTTCAATCAGCGTGCGCTTGGCTTCGGCGACCAAGGTATCACTGGTCACCGTTTCGGGATCGGCTTTCATCCAATTGCGTACAATCATTTTCCCTACCTCATCATATCTCTGCCCGGTAGTTACCCGGCTTTTGACATTTCAGACGATTTCGACAGTTTATAGAGCCGGGTAAATTCATCGACCGCCGCCTGGGCGAATTCCGGCGTGTAGAGATGCAAATCCACCTCCTTGATGGCGGATTTGTCGTTCAGCTTTTCCTTAAGCCTTTCGACAAACGCCGCATCGGCTTCCGGATCGTAGATTTGATGCCCCTCAACCGACAGCGACGACCAGCCTTGCAGCGGGATCATAAACGTAAAGGGGCCCTTATAGTCGTTCAGACGTTCGGCGAATACATCGGCGGCCTGCCGCAATTCATCGGCAGTTGTCCGCACCTGCACACGGAGAGCGTCCTGCACAAACTGCTCCCGGTCCTTGGTTGCCTCAATCTTGTCCGCCCGGCCGCCGTAGCTCAAAAAATCAAGTCCACAAGGGGCGATAACGGCAGGAATACCCGCCGCGCCGACAGCTTTTAGCCGGTCCGGGCCGGGATCACGGTTGCCTTCGAAAAGATGCTCCATCACGCCGCCGGTGCAAAGATCGAGAATGCCGTCAAAGGCGCCATCGGCGACCATCTCTTCCATCGCCCGGTCGCCCTTGCCCTGGGCATGGCAGACGACGGGCGCATAGCCTTGTTCCTCGAGCATCCCCATGGCGGTCTGTACGGCCATTTCGCCGAAACCGAAATTACTGATGGCGACCACCGGCTGATCGAAATCGAATTCCGTCCCCATGGACATTTCCACCATGCCGCAAATGGCGCCGATGGCGTTGGTGATCTGGGCTTTCAGAAGCGGGTTCATTTTCACGATATCCAATATCGTATGGTGCATGGTGATATCGCGCGTGCCCACATAGCTATCAATATATCTTGGATGGGCAGCCATGGGGGACGCCATCACTTTGGGCATGCCGAACGGCAGGCGTTTCATAATACTGGTCGAGATCAGCGTGGCCGTGCCGCCGCCGACGCCGAATATGCCGTGCACTTTGCCTTCTTTGAGTAAATCCTCGACGATCAACGCCGCACCCCTGATCTGATTCTGGACCGACCGGTCCCGGTCTGTCCGATAACATTTCCTGACTTCTTCGATGGTCATGCCGCCGCGTTCGGCGACTTCTTCAGTCGTCACGTCTCCGGCAAAGGGCGGCGGCTCTTCCATACTGACATCGACCAGCACGGCATCGTGCCCGCGTTCCTCAATCTTCTCCTTGACGAATATGATGTCCTCACCCCTGGTATCCAGGTTACAGATGATGACAATTCCCTTCTTCTCCGACATGACGGCTTATTTCCTGTTTAGGTCGTATATTAAAACGAAATTGGGGCGGGTTTGACCCCGCCCCGTATTCGCTATTTTTTGATTTCTTCAGGCTTGGTCAGGCGGTCGACCATATCGGCCACCGGGCTGTTGCCTTCGAATCCGTACTCGTTCCAGCGGTCGGAAACCTTCTGCAGGACTTCGCGATCCATGAAGATTTCGTTGGGCTTATCCTTCCACTCGTACGGCGTACAGGCGTCCAGGATAATCCGGCTGGTGATCTCGCGGGCATCAATGGGCAGACCCGGATCGAGCGGCGTCGAGCGGCCGCGGTCGATGATCTGCGCCGACCGTTTCGGATCGAACCGCGTGGCCAGGGCCCATTGCACCCGATCCCAGTCATCGGCCCGGATATCATGGTCGACCGTGATCACACCCTTGACGCCGTAGTGACCGGTGGTCGAGGCAATAACCGCGTTACCGACATGATTGGAATGGCCCGGATATTTCTGGCGTACCGAAACAATTGCCCAGAAGCGGCCACAGGATTCCGGCGGAATGTAGACGCTTTCGATGCCCGGCACCTTCATGGTTTCCAGATCATGCCACAGAGTGGCCGTCCGGTTGAGGGACTGGATCATGTGAATGTCGTTGATGGGCTTACCCACCGTGGTCGACCACATGATCGGTTTGTTGCGATGCAGGATACGTTTGATGCGCAGCACGGGCTTGGGATAATCCTTGCCCTTGTTGCCGGAATAGTAACCAGTGTATTCGCCAAACGGCCCCTCTTCCATCAGCTCGTTGGGGTCGATGAAGCCCTCGGCGATGATTTCCGCGTTGGCCGGCAGGGTCAGGCCGGTGACGTCGGATTTGAAAACCGGCACCGGACGCTGACGCAAGGCGCCGGCGATCTCGTACTCATCGGTGTCGGCACTGACCAGGGTGGAACCGGCCAGGAACAGCACCGGATCGCAACCGACCACGGCGGCGGCGGGCATCAATTCACCGCGCTCGGCATATTTCTTCATGTGGAAATCGCCGTGCTTACCCTTAATGATCTGGGAACCCAACAGATCGGGACCCAACACCTGAGACCGGTAAGTGCCCAGATTGGTCCAGCCCGTGTCCGGGTCCTGGGTCACCAGATAACCGGCAGTGACAAAGAAGCGGCCACCATCATCGGGATAGAAATGCGGCACTGGAAAATTAGTGATGTCGATATTTTCGGTTATCTGGTTTTCCATGACCGGCGGTTCGTCGACAAATTCCGGCGGCACCAGGCCTTGGGTGGTCAACTCCATCCACTTTTGGGACAATTTACTCATGGACTGGCCGGGATCCTGTTCCAAGGCGATGGCCAATCTTTCTTTGGTGGTGAAGGCGCTGGTGAAAACGGGAACGTCGTTGTCCTTGACGTTTTCATACAGCAGCGCGGGACCGTCCTGCTCCTCGTTCACTTTGGAAACGTGACACAATTCGTACTTCCAATCGACCTCGGTGTTGATCCGGTGCAATTCACCGGCGGCATCCAAAGCTTCGATATAGCTTCGAAGATCGTCGATCATATTCGGTTTAACTGGTTTATCCATTTTCTTGCTCCTACATGTTTAAGTTTGGTGTTGATTAAGTTTGGTGTTGTTAAGAAAAATTAGCTCACCTTCTGCCCTGTCATCAGAGAAGAAAGGATGTGATCCATGGCCGTGCCTTTTTTCGAGACAGGTTCTTTTTTCTTGGAACTCCAGACGGTCTCTGGACGCGCCTGGAGAATAAATATATTGGCTTCGGCGGGCATGTCGGCGTCGACGGCCCATTCGATGTCCATCGGGCGGCCGTAATGCTGCTCGATCGTTTTGCCCATTTTCGCCAATTCCAAAACTTCCTCATCGACAATGGATTGAATGCTTTGGCGTTCGTGGGGAACCTCGATGCATTGAGAGCTCTGGGTCTCAAAATCGACCGTGTAATAAACTTCTTTTTTGGTGATTGTCCGGTCAAGCGTCTCCATGGACACCTTGTTGATCAGGAATTCGTCGGGCGTCACCTCGCCGGAAACCACCGCCTCGCCGAACCCGAAACTGGAATTGATCATCATGGAGGAGCGGTCGCCATTGGTCGGGTTGATGGTGAACATCACGCCCGCCGTGTGGGAGTTGGCCATCTTCTGGACGCCAACGCTGATCGCCACCTGGTCGTGGGGGAAGTCCATTTTTATGCGGTAGGAAATGGCGCGTCCCGTAAACAGGCTGGAAAAACATTTTTTGGTATAGGTCAGAACGTCGTCGATGCCTCTGATCCACAAGAAGGTGTCCTGCTGACCGGCGAAGCTAGCATCCGGCAGATCCTCGGCCGTGGCGCTTGACCGCACCGCCACCGGCACCGCCGGGCGCGAACAGATGGTTGAAAGCTGGCGGTAAAATTCGCCCACATCGTCTTCAAAGTCTATCGAGAACGGCGCGGCTTCGATCATTCCGCGGATTTCTTCGCTGGCGCTATCCAGCGCTTCCATATCCTCGTGATCTAGTCCTCCGAGCCGCTCGAATATCTGATCGGATATGCCCGCTTCGTCCATGAAGCGCTTGTATCCTTCGGTGGTAACGGCGAAACCCGGCGGCACACGGATGCCGGCATTGATCAGTTCGCCCAGGGAGGAACATTTACCGCCGACCAGATCGACCGAATCCTTGCTGCACTCCTCGAACCAACAGACAACGGGTGTTTCCGTACTCATCGATATTTCCTCATCTATCAGGAAACCGCCATCCCCCGCCCGGTCGGTTGACCGGGCGAAGGGCGGCAAGTTTCTTAAACGATGGTGATCTCACCAGTGGTGCCATCGACCCGAACCATTTGACCGGTCTTAACGATCTTGGTCGCATGTCCGGTGCCGACAACCGCCGGCATGCCGTATTCGCGGCAGACGATAGCGGCGTGGCTCATGACACCGCCGACGTCGGTGACGCAGGCCTGGATCTTGGTGAAGGCCGGCGCCCAGGACGGCGAGGTGGTCGGCGCCACCAGGATTTCGCCATCTTCGAGCTGACCGATTTCTGCCACCGTCCGGCAGACCCGCACCTTGCCTTCGACCGTACCGGGTGATCCGGCAAAGCCTTTGAAAGCCTTGATGTCGTCAACGTTTTCAACATTCTGGACTTCAGCCCAATTTTCCAGGGAGTCGTTGGTGACGCCCCAGAGAACAACGGTGAAGGGTTCCTGAATGACCTCGGGCGCGGGACCGATGGCGGGCGGCGGGGCCCACTCGCGGAATTTGTCCATAACGCCTTTGCGCCATTCGATTTCCTTCGGCCAGACTGCCGGGCCGCGGGGTTTGACGTTGGTCGCCCAAGCCGTCACCACATCCCAGAGGGCGTCTTTGATCTCGGAACGTTTGAGATACCAGATGTCCTCGACGTCGTTGATGAAACCATGATCTTTCATGATGGCGCCAACTTCGCGGACCTTGTTCCAGAAAACGCTGTGGAACCAGTGCTCGACATAGAAGAGATGGTTTTCCACATACGGGAACACGGTTTTTGCCGTGGCCAATAGTTCGTCGAACGCCGCCAGATCTTCTTCGTTCTCGATCAAGGCACGATATTCGGCGGTGATGCGGTCGCGTTCCTGCTGCACTTCCTCCATGGGACGATCAATGGAATCGCCGGCTTTGATCTTATCGATGTACATGCAGATAAAGCTCAACGGCACATTGAGATCGTCGTTCCAGCTCTTGTCATGGTGATACCAGCCGGTTCCGGTGGAAACATGGAACCAGGGGTAACGTGCTTTTTCGAAAGCCTCCAGCCATTGCTTACCAGCGTCGGATTTTTCCAGGCCGGATTTGACTTCTTCAAAGTCGGCGCTGAATTTGACGCCTTCCTCGACGCCCAGTTCGACCGCTTTGCGAGCCAGGTTTTTCAGCTCTTCATCGGGCTGGTACATGATGACATCGATACCGGAAATCATCTGCGTCACCCGCTGCGGCGGAATGTCCGGGAATATCCCCTGACAATGGCCCATGAAAGTCACATAGGCCGCATAGCCGAGATTGAGGAATTCAAAGTGGTACTGCCAGCAACGAATGCCGAGATCGATCAGATCATCATAGGCTTTGAGCAGATGATAACCTTTGGATTCACCAAGTGCATCATCGACGACCGATTTCTCTTCCATGTCCGGCAAGGTGGGAATTTCCAGCGCCTCCAGATCGGCGATGGTGGATTTCATTTTTTCTTCCCACTTGGCTTCCAGCTCGTTCCAGTTCTGGTAGTAGTAACCGGCGCGTTCCATAAAGTGGCCGACCCGTTCTTCGATGACCGCAGGATCGGTAACGGGAACCGGAGAGATGTAAACGTAGCCGTTGATCATCCGGTGATCGACGCCAAAAACCGGCGGCACCGAGAAAATACGGGTGTTGTATTGCGAAAGGGCCAGGTACCAGGCTTCGTCCCAGATGGTGTCAAAGGGATAAAGGGGTTCCGGATAGTGAAGACCGTCATAGAACCAGAAGGTCTCATCTTCGTATTTCTGGCGTTCCGGATCATCCGTCGTAAATTGATACTGGTACGGATACATCCGCTCCCAGCCTTCCGTGCCGGGGATTTGATCTCCGGCTACGTCATGGGGTTTTGGAAATTTCATTTGTGACATGTCATTTGTCTCCCAATTGGGGTTAAGGCTTCCTATTAAATATTTTCCGGCGAACTGAGAGCCGGAACTCCCGCCTTATTCAGTTCCACGGCCTATTTATTGACCGACGGCGGGGCTTTTTTTTTGTTCGGGAAAGGCAAGAGCGGCCGCTCCTGCCGAGTGCCGCTAATTCCAGGAAAATTGCCATTTTTATCAACCAATTATTTGGCCGGTATGGTCATGTTTTTTGATTCATTCCCGGGGAGCACCCCCCCTGTTATGACCCAGGTATTCGCAAGCGACGTGCCAAATGGAGCGCCAGGGGGGAAAATATCGATTCCGCATTGCAACGATATTCCCAAAAGGAAAACCAGTGATGCGGTTTAGGTACGGATTTAATTTGATTCTAATAAAGGGAATGGCTGGATTCTGCGACTCGCTCTTAATTTTAACCAAATGATAAATTGATCATATAGTGAAATTAATTGAAAATACCCGCAGAAAATGTGAGGATATCATAAGATGTTAATCAGGCAATTTGACCAAAGGGCGAATCGATGGCCGAACCCATGAAACCCGACGAAGAAGGCCCCGTCGGTCGGACCGATGCGGCCCGGCTGGCGACCGGGCGACTGATTGATCCCGGGTATGAATCGAATGAAACCGATTACGACATTGGCGAGTTGGCCTCCCGCCTCCGGTTTTCTCTGAACAAAGGCCGTATCTGGCTTGATACCAATCGGGTCGCCTTGATTCACCTGTCGACGCTGTCCTCGCTGCGGCGCGAGATGATCGACAAACTGGGCATTGAAGAGGCGCGCGGATTTTTTGCCCGCATGGGATACACCGCCGGTTCCCGTGACGCCAATCTGGCCCGCAAGCTAATGCCGCATCATACCACGCGGGAAGCCTATGCCGTCGGGCCACAGTTGCGAAAGCTGCAAGGGGTTACGGCGCTACAGCCGGTGAACTTGGAGATCGACGTCGCCAGCGGACATTTCTACGCCGAAGCAAAATTTCAGGAATCCTACGAAGCCGACAGCCACATCGCATCTTATGGCATGTCGGATATGCCGGTCTGCTGGATGCAGATCGGGTACGCCAGCGGTTACGCCAGCACCTTCATGGGCCGGTCGGTAATTTACCGGGAAATGGAGTGCCGCGCCGCGGGCTCCGATCATTGCCGCATGATCGGCAAGCCGGTCGAGGAATGGGACGATATCGAATTGGAATTGAAGGCCCTGCAACCGGAAGCCTTCGCCAATCGTTTTGCCGGTCAGGTAAAATCGGTGCAGTCGTTCGACGATGCAGGCGTATCGGATGTGTTCGCCGAGGATCTGGTGGGCGCCTCCCCCGGTTTTGTCGCCACCTGTCATTTGATCAAAAAAGTCGCCGACACCAATGCGACGGTCTTATTCCTGGGTGAAACCGGCGTCGGCAAAGAGGTATTCGCCCGCACCCTGCACAATATCAGCCCCCGTACCGATCAGCCCTTTATCGCCGTCAACTGCGCCGCCATCCCTGAAAACCTGGTGGAAGCCGAACTGTTCGGCGTCGAACGGGGCGCTTATACGGGCGCCGTATCCTCGCGTCCCGGACGCTTCGAGCGCGCCCACGGCGGCACTTTGTTTCTGGACGAAATCGGCTCCCTCAACACCCAAACCCAGATCAAATTGTTACGCGCCCTTCAGGAAAGAGAAGTGGAGCGGGTCGGCGGCACGGAAGTCCGCAAGGTCGACGTCCGTATCATCGCCGCCACCAATGAATCCCTCGACGATGCCGTCAAGGACGGGAGATTTCGGGAAGACCTGTTGTTCCGCCTTAACGTTTTCCCGGTCAATATTCCGCCACTCCGGGACCGCCGGGACGATATTCCCTTGTTGATGGGACATTTTCTGCACCGCTATACGGATATCCACGACCGGCGGGTGCCCGGCTTCACGGAAAAAGCCGTAGACGCCCTCTATGAATACGACTATCCGGGCAATATCCGTGAATTGGAAAATTTGATCGAGCGCGCCGTTATCTTGACCGACGAGGATCAGCCCATCGACGTATCGCATCTCTTCGCCGACGCCCGTAAAATCCCGGCCATGATGATGAAGTTGGATGACGCGGGTTCACTCCACCAGAACGAAGAAATATCCCTGGGTGATGGAGACGGCAGCCTACTCGATACCTTCCTCAGCGGCGGCAAGCCTCTGGCTCAATTGGAAGGGCAAATTCTCCGCGAAGCCGTAGAGAAGTCAGGCAACAATTTGTCCCGTGCCGCCCGCCTTTTGGGTCTCACCCGGCCGCAATTGGCCTATCGATTGAAAAAACTGGAAGCGTCTACTTAACCGGTTTTTCGAGCTTGTCCGACTGGATGGTGTTTTGGTTGGAACGCAACCGGATGACCAATGACACCTGCTATCTGCACGTCATCTGCCGATCTTTGCAGGCCCGGTAGCACTTTTTGTAGCTGCCTCCGGAAGGCTTACCGCAGCCGCTCCGGCAGGATTTGAACTCCGCCATACAATTGCGTTGTTTGCCGCCGCCCCTGGCCGTGTTGGCGCAGCGGGATTTGCAGGTATCGCGATTCGCCGCCGAGTTGCCGCCTTCATGCTTAATGCATTTTGTCATGCACTGCATCAAGTTCTGGCCGCTTGCAGGGGTGGCAAGGATGGGCTGGAGAATCATTGCCAGGCCGAAACACACCAGAATCGGGATTAACCTGAGGTTACGCACAAGAACCATGAAATCCTCCTTGGTTTGACTTCACCCGTTGAAACGCAACAAAAAACAGCCCTGTTCAAACCGGTAAATGGATTGATTTTTGTTTTTGTATTGGAACATGGAGTATTGCAGTCGACAAGCCTTCAGAAAAATTCGGAACGAAGGGTCATACGGACGGTTAGTCGCCCGGCACGATCCTCATTGCACAATCCTCAGGGAGCTTTCGAACGTATTCGAGCGTTCATCGAAGTGGTGCAGCATGTACAAGGTTTTCCCGACTGCTTCATTTGGCAATTCTCCAACATGCAAGTTCGTTGCAACGCTCGGCATGGTCGAGCAGAGGACGCCGTTTACTGCGGTCTCGGCCAACCGGTGCGCATGGCCGCAAAACAGGCGAATGACATTTGGATGACGGCCGATAATCTCCCAAAAAGCGTCGGCGGCTTCACGCCGTTCGTACTGGAAACTGTATGACGCCTCCGCGCCGGGCACATTGAACGGCGAGTGGTGCATGAAGAGCGCGGTAGGTTTTGAACCTTCGGCCGCCAATATCTGGTCGAGTGCGGCAAGCCTAGCTTCATCAAGGTCGCCCTTCATGGATCCCTCGGAAGCGGAAAGTGTATCCACCCCGATCAGCCGGACCGAAAATTCTTCAACTGCGTAAAGGACGAATGATTGTTGCCGGGGCAGGCGGTCCTCAAGAAATTCAGACGCCAAGCAAGCCCTGCGGTCGCGGTTGCCAGGTACCGGAAAGAAAGTCGACGCCAAAGGCTCGACGATTTCCGCAACGAGGGCGTAGTCCTCCGGCCGACCGAAATGCGTCATGTCTCCCGTGTGCAGGACGCAATCCACGGGCTCTTCAAGTTCCATGATGTCGGCAACACAGGTGCGAAGGTTGTTCTCGCGCGGACCCCAGCGGGGATCCCGACGAGATTCCAGGTCATCACCGGCCTTCAGGTGAGTGTCGGACAACTGGGCGATTAGCATGGGTGCTTTTTCATGCCGCATCCATGAGAACAGCCGCGTTACGGTTTTTTAGGAGTCGTATACTCGACCTCTTTCTGCCAGGTCACCCATTTGGTTTCGTACCCGACGAAGCCCTTTTCATCGGGTTTTTTCTGATGGGTGGTATAATAGGGCGTCTTGCCCTCCGGAACCTCGGGTTTGGTATTCTGTTGCTCGCTCATAAGTCACCTCACTTTGTACAGTTGATGCGTCTACTGATTATCAAATTGGCAGCATGCGTGCTTTGTCGATTTCCGGTTCCGCGCCAATGGGCCCGCCGGCGGCGATCTCCTCGTCGGTGGCGTCACGTACATTAATAACCTCGAGTTTGAAAACGACCTGCCTGCCGCTCAGCGGATTGTTGCCATCGACCGTCAGCGTCTTTTCATCCATCCTCGTGACGATAAAGCTTCGCGCTTCTCCATTTTCATTCTCGGCGACGATGGTGGTGCCGACCTCTCTGTATTCCTCGGGAACATTGTCGATGAGATCCGTAAATACCAACGACTCGTCCCTGGGACCGTAGAGATTATTGCAATCGACCGGCACCTCGATAACATCGCCGGCGGACCTTCCTTCCAGTTCTTCCAAGACGGCGGGCGCCAGAATATCGTTGGCGCCGTGCACATAGCCGATGGGAAACTCGACTCCAACCAGGACATCGCCCGACTTCTGATCGATAACCTGATATGTCAGTTCCACATACTTGTTGTCTTGGATGGTTTCACTCATATCGAATCCGTACCACTTGATCAGAAGATGGAGGCCCCGAAGATTTTGACCTCTCCGTCTTCATAACCGAGGACCAGTCTGCCCAGCCACTCGCCCTCTCTTTTTGTACTCCGTTGCCGATAAAGCACCGTCACATGCTCGCCTCGGCGGATCGTACCGATGAACTCGACCGATTCGGACAGGTTTCGCGTGAGTTCGCTTTTGGCGAACTGCTTGCCCACCTCGACTTCGTTCAATCCTCGCAACAGGTTAAGAGAGAAATATTTGACGAATTCCCCGTATTTGCCGTCATTGGAGGCCTTGATAAGATGACTCCACAAGGGGTTGGCGATGGCAAGAATCTCGTCGTCGGTTTTCTCAATAATGTTCATTTAAGGTTCTCTGTTGCGGGCGGTGGCTGCCTGCGTCAAGTCTAACAAAAAAGACCAACACACGACATGTTGATCCCTTTTGGTAGACCGAACAAGAATTCCAAATGATATCTTGTTCGGTACTCTGTTATTCGTCCTCACCGACGAGGTGATAACATGGCGCTTTCTCCATGGTGTACTCGCCGGTTTCGGGATCGCGACGAGAAACCGTCAGCACGTGCCAGTTATCATCGTCCAGCTTCATCGCGTCACCACGGTAGTAATAGCCGGGCCAACGGGTTTCCTTGCGGAACATCGTGTGTTGCATGACACATTCAGACGTACGATGACGGTGCTTCACTTCCCAAGCGCGGAGCAATTCGTGAAAGTCCTTAGCGGCAAGTTTCTCAAGGTCCTCTTCCATGATCTTGAGCTTCTTAAGGCCGATGCTCAGGAGCTTCTCATTGGTCATGTAGTTGACTGTCGCGCCGCCGCAATATTCGTCCATCAGCTTTTGCAGTCGGTCCAGAGCTTGCCTCGGATTGTGGTAGTTCGGATTGACGTCGCCAGCAACGATTTCATTCCGATAGGTTTTGTAATGCTCCAGCGGCTTGAAAACAGTTTCCTTGAGTTGATCGATCTGCTTGTTGGAAACGATGATGCCTTCTCCCTTGCCGTCATCGATATAACGGCAGGCAGCCTTGGCGGCCAGACGCCCTTCGGTGAATGATCCGGACGAGAAGGCGTGCGGCGTACCGCCAACCGCGTCACCAGCACCGAACAACCCTTCGACGGTCATCATGCGGTTATAACCCCAGAAATACTCAGGCGGGGAAACGTCCTCGGGGCCGGAGCACCAGGCGCCGCTGCCGGTTGCATGGGAGCCCATGACATAGGGCTCTGACGTGGTCAGTTCGGGATTCTCGTTCTTGGGATCCACGTCGGTTGCGGCCCACAGCACGGCCTGGCCGACGGTCATTCCCAGGAAGTTCTCCCAGCCCACTTCCTCGAGGTGCGGGTCTTGGAAAGCATGCATGGTGACCATGTGGATGGGGCCGCGACCGGCGTTCATCTCGGAGATCATCGCATGGTTCCGCAAACAGGTCGGGATCGGTCTGTGGGTCTTGTGGGCAAGTTCCGGATCCAGATATTCCTTGCCGACCATTTCCTGCAGTTGGGGCCACCAATTGGATTCGAACTCCTCGCCCAGACCGTTTTGGGTATAGGTCTTGAGATGCAGGAAGTAGGCGCCCACCGGGCCGTAACCGTCTTTGAAGCGGGCCAGCACGATCCGGTTTTCCATCTGCGTCATCTTGGCGCCGGCGTCAATCATCAAACCGTAGGCGGAACCGGACGACCATGGCGCGTACCAGACACGACCGGCGCCTTCACCCGTAGAACGCGGCTTGAAGATGTTGGAAGCGCCGCCGGCACCGCAAATCACCGTCTTGGATTTGAAAACGTGGAAGTCGCCGGTGCGGACATTGAAACCAACGGCGCCGGCAATTCGGTTTTCCTTGGCTTCATCCAACAGTAAATGGGTGAGACAAACACGGTTGAATACTTTGTCAGCCGATTTCTTCGCAGCCTCGGCCACGATGGGCTTGTAGGATTCACCGTGAATCATGATTTGCCACCGCCCTTCGCGCAGATAGGCGCCCGTTTCGGGATCCTTCATGATCGGCAGGCCCCACTCTTCGAACTGATGAACGGAGGAGTCGACATGGCGGGCCATATCGAACAGCAGGTCTTCGCGCACCAAACCCATCAAATCGATACGCGCATACTGCACGTGATCTTCCGGGTTGTTCTCGCCGAAACGGGTACCCATGTAGCAGTTAATGGCGTACAGGCCCTGAGCGACGGCGCCGGAGCGGTCGATATTGGCTTTTTCGGCAATGACGATTTTCTTGTCCTGGCCCCAGAACCTGGCTTCCCAGGCCGCACCGGTGCCGCCAAGGCCAGCGCCGGCGACCAGAATGTCGATGTTATCTTCTGTGATTGTTTTGTAAGCCATCAGTAATACACACCCTTTTTCATCTTGAGGCCATTCGATTCCAAGGTATGCACATCGCCGTCATCAAAACGGACGAACTTTGGTTCGTTGTACAAACACTGGCTATCGCTCATTTCTTGGGTCGGCGCAGGTTCGTCCGCGAATTTCGCGATGCCACTGCCCCACGGCTTGGTGGTTATCGGCGACAGGAAATTTTTTTCCGTGCCGTTCCTGAATTTGATTTTCCAGGCGATGGTGCCTTTTTCCTCTTCCCGGACCACACGAACGCTGTGACCGAGCGGAGCAAAATCAGCATAGCCTCGCACGTCGATGGCGTGCTGAGGACAAGCCTTCACACAGGAATAGCACTCCCAGCACATGTTGGGTTCGATGTTGTAAGCACGCCGATAAGTCTTGTCGATGTGCATGATATCCGAGGGGCAGATGTCGACGCAGTGTCCACAGCCGTCACATCGTGTCATATAAACGAAAGTAGGCATTAATTTTTTTCTCCCTTACTCAAAACAATCTTGAGGGCCAATCTTGAGGGAATGAGTATCAATAGTGCTGGGGTAGTTCGCGCTTGATGCCGAGCCCCATGTCCATGGGCGCATCCTTCAGCAATTGCATGGAGTGACTGTCCCGAACTGCCGGGTCGGTCCTGTCTGCATCTTTCGGCAGGTTCTCCCGCGATCCGTCAGCCTCCATGATCCGTTTCTGATAGGCCGCCGCCGGCTTGAAGAACATGTGGGCGAACTTCGACCACATGACGCCGCCGAACAACACCGTTGCAGCGATGATGAACAGGGCCAGGAACACGGTGGTGAGCGCCCCTCCGCCGCTGGATTGCAGCACCGCCCAGATCAGCCCAAAGGTGTTGGTTGCCAGCAAAGACAAAATGAACAGGTCGGCTCGCACGATGCGGTACCAGGGGTTGCCTTCGGCAGCAACATCGACCCGAATGAAGAACCAGAACCAATAGCCGCCGACGCAAACCATCAACGCGCCCAGGTGCCACAACTGCGACACGATACCTGGCGCCTCGTGGGTAGGATAAGCAAACACCAGGGCAATGGTCGTTAACAAAAATAGGATGAAACCGTACATCGTAAGCAGGTGCGCAATACGGCGCCTCGGATTACAGAATTCAGCAGAAGTCAGCACATCCTCCGCGACGGTCTTGATAGCAACACCCATCTTTTCGCCGCCGCCAAGCTCCCGCTCTCGCGCGGCCTCGGCAGTTTTGGTTTTTTCGAAGAAATATTTGGCGCTTCTCTTGTGGATCATGTCCGCGATCGTCCCGACCACGACCAAGATGGCCATCAGGACGACGTAACCTTGCATGACGGTGACAGGAATGATCGCCGTGAGGTCGGCGAAGGGGTTGCTGGCGAACATATGTCTCTCCTAATTAGCCAAACCCAACAGACCAACCGTTTAACCGGTTGGAGATTATTAGCAAAACATAATATAAAAAAAATATAATATTGCAAGAGGACTGATTTACTACAGTACGAATTCGTAAAAAACTAAATAACCCATTGATAATAATGATATATTAAAGCCGGGTTTGTGGCCCGGCGTAAGCGGTTTGAAAACCGGCCGGAGGAAAAACCGGTAATTTTATAAGGTTTTAGTCGAATACACCGCCTCGCCGCTTCGGGTGAGGAACACCTTGTCCATCCCTGGTTCACCTTAATCCGGGTATTCCATACGCCTAATATTGAGTTAGATTTTGGGCCTAAATAAAGGCTGTAGAAGTAAGCGTGCCTAGCCGACGGCGCCATTCGCTTCCCGCATTCTTGATAATGGTGATTTATGTCTTCATTATTAAAGAGACACGCCACCCTCTGAAAATCAATCACCAGCGGAAACCAGCCAATGCGGGCCCTCATAGATGAATTGGATACCTCAGGTGATTTGCTGCGAATTCGCAGGGAAGTTGATCCCAAATTCGAATTGGCAGCGGTAACCAAAGCCGTTCAGCATTCTTCAAATGAAACCGTGTTGTTCGAGAAAGTACGCGGCGCCAAAATGCCGGTGGTGACCAACATCTATAACAGTCGCCGCCGGCTTTGCGATCTGGTCGGCGCGGCACCGGACGGTTTCTGCCCACGGTGGAACGAATTGCACGACCAGACACCGGCCCGCCTGGGGAGCGAATCCACGTTGATCGATCGCCCTGCTGAATTGGTTGAATGCGGACTGAGCGATCTGCCGCTTATCGCCTATCACGAAAAAGACGCCGGGCCCTATTTCACCTCCGCCATTTTTCTAGCTAAACACCCGGAAACTGGTGTCGAAAACCTGTCTTTTCACCGCAGCATGTTCGTCAGCGATGAAGAACTGAGGGTGCGGTTGGGTTCCAGTCACGACCTCTATACCTTTCAAGCAGCAGCGGAAAAAAAGGGAGAATACCTCGACGCCGTGATGCTGATCGGTGTCGAACCGTCTTTATTTCTGGCCGGCGGCGCGCGGCTGCCTGCCGATTGGAGTGAAATTGCCTTCGCCAGCGCCATCAACGATGCACCGATTGACCGTTATCAGGCAAAAAGCAGCAACCTTTTGATACCCGCGACGACCGAGATCGTGATCGAAGGCAGGTTTAAACCTAACGAGCGCCGGCCCGAGGGTCCATTCGGCGAATTTATGGGTCATTACGTGGACGTCGGAGACAACCATGTGTTTGAGGTTCAGCATGTCTACACCCGACCGACGCCAATTTTTCATAGCCTGCTGTGCGGTTCCAACGAGGACATTTCCTTATTGGAGGCGCGTACCGCGGCAAAAACCTATCAACATCTCATGCAAGAGGTTTCGGGCGTTATCGATGTGGCCTGTGCGCCCTCGGTGATGAACACGACGATCAAAATCAAAAAACTTTACGAAGGTCATGCGAAAGACGTTCTCATGGCGGCGTTTGACGCCGACAATGATTACAACAAAATCTGTGCCGTGGTGGACGAAGACGTCAATATCTTCGATTTCAATGAAGTCCTGTGGGCTTTCGCCACCCGGGGACGGGCCGACACGCGCACCATCGTTATCCCCGACCGGCCGGGCTTCTACCGGGATGAACACAGGGATCATTGGGGCCGGCTTGGGCTGGATGCCACCTGTCCGGTTGACCGGTCCGACGAGTTCGTTCGCAATTCGGTGCCCGGAGAAACCACCATCGATCTGGATGACTACTTAGATTAGCTGAGGATTGAAGAGGCCATGGCAGACAATTCGATCCGCATCGGCGTTGATGTTGGGGGCACCTTTACGGACTTTGCCCTCGCCACGCCCTTGGGGATCAAAACCTTAAAGTTACCTACGACGGAGGACGCGCCTGAACACGCTATTCTCCAGGGTATCGGGCACCTGTTGACCGAAAACAAAATATCGTCGCAATCCGTCGATGGCATTGTCCATGGTACGACGCTCGCCACCAACGCCATCATTTCCAGAACCGGCGCCCGTACGGCTCTTTTAACCACCGAAGGTTTTCGCGACGTTCTGGCCCAAGGCGACGAAAGCCGTTTCGACCAATATGACATTAACATCGTCAAACCCGAACCACTGGTGCCGCGGTGGCGGCGGTTCGGCATCGAAGAGCGCATTTCGGCCGAGGGAGAAATATTGCTGCCGCTGAATGAAGCCCTTTTGGAAAACGTCGCCGAACTTTTGCGGGCCGAGGAAATCGAGAGCCTGGCCATCGGGTTTTTACATGCCCACGTTAACGCCAGCCACGAACAACGCGCCCGCGAACGCCTGGAAGAGCTCATGCCATCGGTATCAATAAGCTTGTCATCGGAGGTCAGTCCGGAAATCGGAGAGTACGGGCGCTTTTCCACCACCGCCGCCAATGCCTACGTGCAGCCGATCATGGCTGCCTACCTGGACCGGCTGCAAAACGGATTAACTGCTATGGATTTGGCAGCACCCGTATTTATGTTCCTTTCCAACGGCGGACTAAGTGAACTCGACACGGTCAAAAAGTTTCCCATCCGCCTGGTGGAATCGGGACCGGCCGGCGGTGCAATTTTTGCCGGCAACATCGCCGACGATTTGGGCGAAGACGAAATTCTGGCGTTCGACATGGGCGGCACGACGGCCAAGGTCTGTCTCATCGACCAGGGCATCCCTGGGCGCAGCGATTCCTTCGAGATGGCCCGCGAGCACATGCACCGGCAGGGCAGCGGATTACCGGCCCGTATTCCGGTGATCGATCTGGTGGAAATCGGGTCGGGCGGCGGTTCCATCGCCCATATTGATTCCCTGTCGCGTCTGCATGTAGGGCCGGAAAGCGCCGGTTCAACCCCGGGTCCCGCCTGCTACAGCCGCGGCGGCGACAACGCGACGGTCACCGACGCGGACCTGCTGCTGGGCCGCCTGGCGGCCGACGATTTCAAGGATTCCGGCATCAATATATCGTTGGAACACGCACGCAATTCGATTTCAGATCAGGTAGGTGACCGCCTGGGGCTGGATGACACCGCCGGGGCCACGGCCATCTCCGAAATGGTTGAAGAGCAAATGGCCGGCGCAGCGCGGGAACATGCCCGCGAAAAAGGGGTGGATTTACGTCACCGGAGCATGGTGGCGTTTGGCGGCGCGGCGCCGCTGCATGCCGCCAGTGTCGCCGCCAAGCTCGATATCGAACGCATTATCATCCCGGAGGCGGCGGGCATCGGCTCAGCTTTCGGGTTCCTGCAATCCCAAGCGGTTTTCGAAATTTCGAGGTCCATCAAAATGCCGCTAACCGAGTTCGATGCGGAGCTGTTCAACCGGGAATTCGCAATCATTTCGAAACAAGCCAGATCCGTGGTAACGGCCGCGGCGCCGGACGCGCCGATCAAGGAAAGCCGCACCGTTGCCATGCGCTACAGGGGTCAGGGTCTTAGCGTGCCGGTGGGAATCGAATGTCGCGATCTAAACGATACCGATAACGATATGCTGCTCGAGGCATTTTTGAAAAGTTACATCGCCGTCTATCACCGCGCGCTCGACGGAATAGATGTCGAATGTGTGGGCATTGGTCTGCGCGTGTCATCCGTGGGCGATACCCTCTCCGCTAAAAACGTGCTCGAGACGGCGCATAACAAGATCCCGCCTGAATCAGCAGTGTTCGATTTGGAAGCCGGTGCCTACGTTGACGTGCCGACCATTGCCCGCAACGATTTGACCGAGGGTTATACTTTTCAAGGCCCCGGTTTGATTAAAGATTACGGTACGACGATTTGCGTGCCGCGAAATTACCATGCGGTTCGGCATGATAATGGGCACATCGTTCTGACGCGTCAGTCAGTAGATAAGAAAGGATGACCCCATGGTAAATCCGGCGGAAGAAATCCGTTTTCAAGTCATCTGGAGCAATTTGCTCTCCATCGTCGAAGAACAGGCGCGCGCCCTCATGCGTACGGCCTTCAGCCCCGTCGTCAGGGATTCCGGCGATCTTTCAGCCGCTTTGTTCGACCGAAATGGCCGCATGTTGGCCCAGGCGCAGACCGGTACGCCCGGTCATGTCAATTCCACGGCCGCCGCCGTGCCGCTGATGTTGCAAGAGATTCCGGTTGATCAACTGGAGGAAGGCGACCATCTGATTACCAACGATCCCTGGCTGGCCTCAGGTCATCTCCACGATATCACGATTTCATCGCCGGTATTTCTGGCAGACCGGTTGATTGGATTTTTCGCCTGCACTTGCCATCAGTTGGATATCGGCGGGCGGGGTCAGGGACCGGACGCAGCCTCCGTCTTTGAAGAAGGATTGGCCATTCCCGTGCTGAAGTTGATCGAAAAAGGCAAGATCAACGGCGTCCTGATGAAAATAATCCATGCCAACGTCCGTACGCCCAGGGAAGTGGAAGCGGATATTTTGTCCTATGTGGCCGCCAACGAAGCCAGCGCCGACACCTTGCGCGCGGCTTTGAACAAGCTTGGATTGACCGATCTCGAACAGATCGGCGACGATATTATTGCCCGGTCGCGGGCTTCCATGGAGGAGGAAATCCGCAAACTGCCCAATGGCAAGGCGCGAAACTCCATTACCTTCGATTGCTTCGGTGTACCGGTGGACATCATCTGCAATCTGGAGATCAGCGACGATGAACTCCTGCTGGATTTCTCGGGCACCAGCGACGCCAGTACAAGGGGCGTAAATCTCGTCTACAATTACACCAACGCCTATGCCAGTTTCGGCGCCCGTTGCATCGTCGGGCCGCAAATTCCCAATAACTCGGGGTCGCTCTCAGCGGTCAAAGTCGAGGCGCCGCTCGGATCTATCCTGAATGTGGAGCGGCCTTGGCCCGTTTGTGCGCGGCACATCATCGGCCAGCTTTTGCCCGATGTTGTGATGGGTTGCCTGGCGGAGATCGTGCCGGAACGGGTGCCGGCGGAAGGCGCCGCCTGCCTCTGGGGCATCCAACTTCGCGGCGGCCCGGAAATTGACGGCAACTTCGAAGGTTCCGGCAATTGGGGGCAGGACCGTTACGAAGTTCTGTTCTTCAACGCCGGGGGTGCAGGCGCCCGGCCGCAACGGGACGGACTGTCGGCAACCGCTTTTCCCAGCGGCGTCAAGGCGATGCCCATTGAAGTCGTGGAAAACAGTGCACCCATCGTCGTGTGGAAGAAGGAGTTGAGACCGAATTCAGCCGGCGCCGGCCAATTCCGCGGCGGTTTCGGTCAAAGTATCGAACTCAGCACCATCGACGGCAGGCCGTGCGGATTGTTCGCCATGTTTGACCGAACGACCATCGAAGCCAAAGGCCGCGCCGGTGGGGCCAATGGTGAAGTAGGTGAACTGTACCTCCAATTCGGTAGGCAGTTGGATCCTAAGGGGTTGCAACTTATTGGCCCCAACGAGCGTTTGTGTTTCGATTTACCCGGCGGCGGCGGATTTGGCCCGGCGGACCAGCGTGACCCGGCAATGGCGGCGGACGACCGGCGTGCGGGCTTATTAACCGATGACAAAACTTCGGAAGATGAATAGAGCTGAACATGTACGGCACAAAAGGTAAAATTGGCGTTATTGTTCCGTCACTGAATAATACCGTTGAACCGGAGTTTAACCGTATGGCGCCGCCGGGAGTCGCCATCTATGCGACTCGTTTGAGACTTGAACAAGGCGTTCCCGATGACCTTCGCGCCATGGCGGACCTTGCCGAACAGGCGGGAGAATTGTTACTGCATGCCGAGGTGAACGCCATCGCCTATTGCTGCACCACCGGTAGTCTGATCGATGGTGTTGAATGGGATCAATCCCTCGCCTCCCGAATTCACGAGACAACCAATTTGCCCGTGGTGACCACGGCGGCTTCGGTTATTGCGGCGATAAAGGCGTTGGGTTTGCAATCGGTCTCGGTCGCTACGCCCTACATCGACGAAGTCAATGAAATTGAACGCCAATACATTGAGGCGCACGGTATTTCAGTCACCAATATCGAAGGCTTGCAATTCACCCGCGGCGCGGAGTTGCACAGTCTTGATCCCAAAGCCGCACGGGCGTTCTGCCTTTCAGTAATGGATGATCGATCAGACGGGCTTTTCATTTCCTGCACCGATTACGCCGCCATAGATTTCGTCGAAGATTTGGAAGGTGAATTTGGCAAGCCGGTTATAACCAGCAACACCGCGACCCTGTGGAACGTTCTGCGGCTACTCGGCGATGACCGTCCCATTAACGGGTTTGGCAAACTATCGGCCGGCAACCGAACAAATCAGCTTTAAAACGGCTTACAACCCACCCGTCTCAATGACGAATTCGATGATATCAGGCAAACCGTCATTCTCTTTCAGATTGGTGAAATAGAAAGGTTTGTCGCCGCGCATTTTTTTGGCGTCCCGGTCCATGACGCCGAGATCGGCGCCGACCAGGGGAGCGAGGTCGGTTTTGTTGATCACCAGCAAATCCGACCGGGTAATGCCGGGTCCGCCCTTACGGGGAATTTTATCACCCGCCGAGACATCGATCACATAGATGGTAATGTCGGCAAGTTCGGGTGAAAATGTCGCCGCCAGATTGTCGCCGCCGCTTTCGATGAAAACCACATCCAGTCCCGGAAATTCCTTGTTGAGCTCGGCCACCGCCGCCAAATTCATGGAGGCGTCCTCGCGGATTGCCGTGTGGGGACAACCACCGGTCTCCACGCCCTTGATGCGTTCGGGCGCCAGCGCGCCGGAGCGGGTCAGGAACTCGGCGTCTTCCCGAGTATAGATGTCATTGGTAATGGCGGCGATGTTATAGTCGTCGCGCATGGCCTTGCAAAGCCGGTCCAGGAGCGCCGTCTTGCCGGTACCGACCGGCCCGCCGATGCCGACACGTAGAGCATTACTGTTGGCCGAATTCATGATCTGAATAGCCTCGTATACTGGGTTTCGTGGCTCATCGACGTCCAATCCACCAACGGCGCGGCGGTGCCGATATCTTCCAAACTCCGGCTCATGGCAGCGTCCACGGACCGCTGCACGACCGGCTTCAAACTTTCAATGGCCCGCTGACCGGCGATCTGGCCCAGCGGCACCAGGCGTACACCTGCCGATACCATATTGGCGACAAACCCATTGGTATAGGCCAGCAACGACGGGCGTTGCGGTATCTCTGCGGCGGCAGCCACGGCGGCAACGGCGACCGCATAGGTTAAGGGACGATCGAACCGGACCAGTATGTCGATCAACCGATCCAGCGCGTCCATCCGTGAGGTCTGGCGGACGGTATCGATAAAGGCCTCCCCTTGCGCCGTCCCTTCGAGAGCCTGTTCAGCCGTGCTGCGCATGGCGTCCGCCCGTTCGACGATTTCGTAGAAGGCCCTATCATCCTTGTCCGTCACTGCCTGCCAGGCTTTGACGAACAGCACGCCGTCAACCTTGCCCGCCCCATAAGTCACAATGCCGTCGATCCAATTCACCAGGGAGGTTTCGTCCGTCACCCTTTCGTCCTCGACGGCAAACTCGATCCCGTGGGAGTAAACGTATCCGCCCACCGGGAAGGACGGTGACAACCAGGTCATCAGTTGCAACAAGGCCGTGTCGGACAAAGGATTAGTGTTCATGGGCGTGATTGCCTCCGTCGTAGGCACCGTGTTCCGGTGAAAAAGGCGCTTGTTTCCGTTCTGTTTCGGCGCCCAACCCCTGGACCATATGGTCGAGGACATGGTCGTAGGCAATCCTGAGCGCGCCGTCGCCCAGCACCTGGACAGGTGTGTGGCGGTTGCCGATATGCCAGGCGATGCGCGCCGTCTCCGCCGAAGTTGGACAGTGGATATCGAGAACATCCTCTGCCGCCGCCTTCACCAGAATCACATCACCGTCCTCCAGCTTTAAACCGTCGCCGTCTGACAAATGGGTGGCTTCTGCCAGGTCCAGTAAAAACGGCTCTCCGTCATCCGCCGACATCTTGATCCGCCGCCGGTGGCGGTCGTCATAGGTCAGCGTAATGGTTGAAATGCAGCTGATATCGGCACATTCATTCGCCGGGATTATGTCGGTCGCACGTTTCATAATCAGAACAAGAAATACCCCTTAAAATAAAAAATATCCCTCAGAACAAAAAATACCTTTGGGCCATGGCGAGCTCTTCCGCCGGTTCGCAAATCAGCAATTCGCCGTCGGCACGGACTTCATAGGTTTCGGGATCGACTTCCATGGTGGGCATGTAATCGTTGAGCATCATGGATGTCTTGGTGACACTGCGGGTACCCGATACCGGCAGCAGCGTTTTGTCCACGCCCAGTTGATCGCCGATATTGGCCGCCATCGCCGCCTCCGAGACAAACGTTACCGCACTCTCGGTCAGCGATTTGCCGAGTGCGCCGAACATGGGCCGGTAATGCACCGGCTGCGGTGTCGGGATGGACGCGTTGGGGTCTCCCATGGCCGCTCCGGCGATGGTGCCGGATTTCAGGATAATGTCCGGTTTAACGCCGAAAAACATCGGTTTCCACAGGACCAGGTCAGCCAGTTTGCCGACTTCGACAGAGCCCACATGATCGGCGATGCCATGGGTCAGCGCCGGGTTGATGGTGTATTTGGCGATGTAGCGCTTGACCCGGAAATTGTCGTTGTCGCCTGTTTCATCAGGCAGGGACCCCCGCTGCTTTTTCATTTTATCGGCCGTCTGCCAGGTGCGGATGATCACCTCGCCGACCCGCCCCATGGCCTGGCTGTCCGAGGCAATCATCGAAAAGGCACCCAAATCATGGAGAATATCCTCGGCGGCGATGGTTTCCCGGCGAATGCGGCTTTCGGCGAAGGCGACGTCTTCCGGGATTTTTGCGTCCAAATGGTGGCAGACCATCAGCATGTCGAGATGCTCATCCACCGTGTTGACCGTAAATGGCCGGGTCGGGTTGGTCGACGACGGCAGCACATTGGCTTCGCCGCAGACCTTAATGATATCCGGCGCGTGTCCGCCGCCGGCGCCTTCGGTGTGGAAGGCGTGGATGGTGCGGTTCTTGAACGCGCCGATGGTGTTTTCGACAAAGCCGGATTCATTGAGGGTATCCGTATGGATCGCCACCTGGACGTCCATTTCCTCGGCAACGCCGAGACAGGTGTCGATGGCCGACGGAGTGGTCCCCCAATCCTCGTGCAGTTTGAGGCCGCAGGCCCCGGCAGCCACCTGCGCCTTGAGCTCTTCCGGCTGCGACGCATTGCCCTTGCCGAAGAAGCCGAGATTCATGGGCAGGCCGTCCGCCGCCTGAATCATCCGCCCGATGTGCCAGGCGCCGGGTGTACAGGTGGTGGCATTGGTGCCTTCCGCCGGGCCGGTGCCGCCGCCCAGCATGGTGGTGACGCCCGAATAGAGCGCGTCGTCGATTTGCTGCGGACTGATCCAATGGATATGGGCGTCGATGCCGCCGGCGGTCAGGATACGGCCCTCGCCGGCAATCGCCTCGGTGCCGGGTCCGACAATGATATCGACATTTGCCTGAACATCAGGGTTTCCTGCCTTGCCGACGCCGGCGATCTTACCATCCTTAAGACCCACATCGGCTTTGAAAATGCCGGTATAGTCGACAATCAGCGCATTGGTGATCACCGTATCGACGGCACCGTCGTCGCGGCTGACCTGGGATTGCCCCATGCCGTCGCGGATCACCTTACCGCCACCGAACTTTACCTCCTCGCCGTAAGTGGTTTTGTCGTCCTCCACCTCA
Organism: uncultured Rhodospirillaceae bacterium; assembly: GCA_964574215.1. GTDB lineage: Bacteria > Pseudomonadota > Alphaproteobacteria > Rhodospirillales > UBA2165. The sequence continues at coordinate 72,430 of CAZNLR010000016.1, forward strand.
ATGAACAGATCGGTATCGGCGAGCCGCACCTTGTCGCCCACGGTGGGGCCGAACATGGCGGCATAGGCTGAACGTTCAATTTCGTATGCCATGATCTAGCCCTTCCCAGAATTCTCAAGTGGCCCGTGAACTTTAGCGTTGAAACCGAAGACCTCGCGCTTGCCCTGATATGCCACCAGCGAGACCTCGCGGGTTTGGCCGGGCTCGAACCTGACGGCGGTGCCCGCCGGAATGTCCAGGCGGCAGCCCTTGGTGGCGTCGCGGTCGAATTCCAACGCAACATTGGTTTCAAAAAAATGGTAGTGGGAGCCGACCTGAACGGGCCGGTCGCCGGTATTGACGACTTTGATGGTGACAACGTCCCTGCTCTCGTTGAGGGTTAGCGATCCGTCCGCGGTATTGATTTCTCCGGGTATCATGGCCTGCTCCTCATCGTATGGGATTGTGGACGGTAACCAGCTTGGTGCCGTCGGGAAATGTCGCTTCGACCTGGATGTCGTGGATCATCTCGGCAATGCCGTCCATTACCTGATGCCGGCTCAAGACACCGGCGCCGTCGCTCATCAAGTCGGCAACGCTTTTTCCGTCCCGGGCGCCTTCGACGACGAAATCGCTGATCAAGGCAATGGCCTCTGGGTAGTTAAGCTTTACGCCCCGTGACAATCGCTTGCGGGCGACCTCGGCGGCCATGGCCACCAGCAATTTATCTTTTTCTCTCGGTGTCAGATTCACGTTCTTAACCCTCCCTATACATGCTCCTAGACGTGCCAGAGGCGCGGCAACGAGTCCGGCAGCGCCGCTACTTGACTGCGGAATTGTTGCCAGAAATTCCCAAAAAATGTGCGCAACTCGTAGGCGTCCCGGCCCAACCAGCGCATGATCAGAATGCCGTTGACCAACGTCGCACCCGTCAACGTGTCTGTCGATCGAGCCAGCAGACGCCGGGCTCTTTCCAATTGGTCGCCGGCGTCGGGACCGGCATAAACGGCGGTGGCCATGGCGACGGCGCCGTCGAAACAGGCGCGATGATCCAGATTGCCGGAAATATCGCCCTCCAAGTGCAGGGCGTCCGCCCATATGAGGCGGTCATCGAGACATACATCCCAGGCATCGTGAACGAGCCCATGGGTAATTGTCTCCCCGCTGCCGATGCGGCCGAAGACGACGATCTCCCCAGCGAGAACTTGCCCATTGGCCTCAACATTCAATGACGTCTTCCGCCTTAGCCGGGCGCCGTCAAACAGAATGGTCTCCTGTGGCAGGTATTCCAGCCAGCTTTCAGGACCGACTTTCAGTTTCACATCGATCTTCGAATCATCTCCGGCAGACCGATATATTTTTTCCGCCGCCTGCGAGGTCACCAGCGCCCTGGCGCCTTCACCAGTGGCGGCTTCTATGGCAATCAAATCGCCACCGACCAGTCCACCGGAAGTGGTTACCACGACAGCCTGGGGCAATTCGTTTTTCGGCGATTCCGGAAATAGGACGCGAACCGGATCCCGTTGATACAGATCGGCCAGCCGCGTTTCGTTTTCACTTACGGCGAAGCCAACCCGGGCTTTGCCATCAACAGAAATTCCAATGTTGTCAGACGGTAAGGTAGCGGCGTACATCTTCCTCGACCATGTCTTCCCCGGTGCCGCTGAGCACAACTTCTCCGCGGTCCATAACAGCGTAGTCATCAGCGAGGTCGCGGGCAAACTCGAAATACTGTTCAACCAGCAAAATCGCCATTTCGCCGCGATTGGCCAGGTAGCGGATGACCCGTTCGATATCCTTGATGATCGAAGGCTGAATACCTTCGGTCGGCTCATCCAGCACCAACAGCCGGGGCCTGGTCACCAAAGCGCGGGCGATGGCAAGCTGCTGCTGCTGGCCGCCGGAAAGGTCGCCGCCCCTACGGCCCAGCATATCCTTCAGAACCGGGAACAGATCGAAAATGTCGTCGGGGATGTGGCGTAGCGCCCGGGGGATGGCGGCATACCCCGTTTGCAGGTTTTCCTGAACCGACAAAAGGGGAAAAATTTCGCGGCCCTGCGGTACATAGGCGATACCCCGTGACGCCCGTTCATGGGGCGCCATGGCGGAGATATCCTCATCTTCCCACATCACCGCGCCGGACTTGATCGGCTGATGACCGGCAATGGCTTTGAGCAAGCTTGTCTTACCCACACCGTTGCGGCCGAGCACGCAGGTCACTTTGCCTTTTTCGGCCTCCACGTTAACCGAACGTAGGGCCTGGCTGGCGCCGTAGAATAGATCGATCTCTTTTACGTCTAACATCTTCGATCCTCCTCTCGATCAACGGCCCAGATAAACTTCAATGACTTGTTCATCGTTCTGAACTTTTTCGAGCGACCCCTCGGCCAGCACCGCGCCTTCATGCAGAACCGTCACCCGGCTTTCCAGGGACCGTACGAACTCCATGTCATGCTCGACCACGACCACCGAATGATCGCCGGCAATGCGTTTCAAAAGAACGGCGGTTTGCTCGGTTTCGGCGTCGGTCATGCCCGCCGCCGGTTCGTCGACCAGCAGCAAATCCGGCTCCTGCATCAGGAGCATGCCGATCTCGAGCCATTGTTTCTGACCATGAGACAGCGCGCCGGCGGTATCATAGCGCACCTCCTGCAAGGCGATAATTTCCAGCACCTCATCGATACGGTCTTTCTGGCCGCCGGTCAGTCTAAACAGCAGAGATTTGAATACATCCCTGTTGCCGCTCAGTGCCAGTTCGAGATTGTCGAAAACCGATTGGTTTTCGAACACCGTCGGTTTCTGGAACTTGCGGCCAATACCGAGATTGGCGATCCGCGCCTCATCAAGCCGCGTTAAATCGGTGCCGCCGTTAAATTCAACCATACCTTCATCGGGTTTGGTTTTGCCGGTTACCACATCCATCATGGTGGTCTTGCCGGCGCCGTTGGGTCCGATGATGGCCCGCAATTCTCCGGCCAGCACATAAAAACTTAAACTGTTGAGCGCCTTAAAGCCGTCAAAGCTGACCGACACGCCGTCCAGATAGAGGATGGTGTTCTTTTTATCGTGAGCGACATTGTGGCTGTCCGAAAGCATATCCATATCACGCACCTTTCAAATTCCGGCGCATGTGCGCGATGACGGCGTTGAAAATTGTTTTGGGTGAGCTGCTGCCGAAGCGATCCGAGGCAAGTGACGATATCGAGCCGACGATGCCTTTGGGAAAGAAAATCGTCGAGAATATGAACAGACCGCCAAGGGCATAGAGCCAGATTTCCGGGAAAGCACCGGTCAGGTATGACTTGGCATAGTTAACCAGAACAGCGCCCAATACCGCACCGTAGAGGGTTCCCCTGCCGCCGATGGCCACCCAAATAACGATCTCGATGGAGTTGGCGGGCGCAAATTCGCTGGGATTGATGATGCCCACCTGAGGCACATAGAGCGCCCCGGCAATACCGGCGAGCATGGCCGAGACGACGAAAACAAATAGCTGATAGTACTCCACCCGGTAGCCGAGAAATCTCGTCCGGCTTTCGGCATCTCGAATTGCCACCAACACCCGGCCCAACTTGGATGACACGATATACCGGCACAGCACATAGCCGAGCGCGACAAAAAGGGCCGACAGGACAAACAAAGTCATGCGCATGCCGTCGGTCTGAAGGTTGAAGCCCAGAATATCTTTAAAATCGGTCAAACCGTTGTTGCCGCCGAAACCCATATCGTTGCGGAAAAAGGCCAGCAGCAAGGCAAAAGTCATCGCCTGGGTGATAATGGACAGGTAGACGCCCGACACCCGGGAGCGAAACGCAAACCAGCCGAACAGAAAGGCCAGAGCACCCGGCACCAGTACCACCATCAACATGGCGAAGCCGAAATTGTCGAAGCCGAACCAGTACCAAGGGAGCTCCTTCCAGTTGAGGAACACCATGAAGTCCGGCAATTCGGGATGGCCGTAAACCCCTCGGGTGCCGATCTGGCGCATCATATACATGCCCATGGCGTAACCGCCGAGAGCAAAAAAGGCGCCGTGGCCCAGGCTCAGAATACCGCAATATCCCCAGATCAGATCGACGCTCAACGCCAGCAGCGCAAAGGTCAGATACTTGCCGAACAGGCTGACCATGAAGGTGGGTACATGAAAAAAACTTTCCGGTGGCACCAGCATATTGAGGACCGGCACCAGGATGATTGCGGCCAGTATAATGCCGAGAAGAATTTTTCCGCCCGTATCGGTCAGCAGGAAAGAAAATCCGGAACGTCTTGGCAGGGGTTGATTCATCGCTCGCCCTCCCGGCCTCAGTTCTCTACAGCACGGCCTTTGAGCGCGAATAGTCCGCGTGGCCGTTTCTGAATGAAGAGAATGATCGCCACCAGCACCAATATCTTGGCGAGCACGGTGCCGGCGAAGGGTTCCAGGAATTTATTGACGATGCCGAGGGTGAAGGCACCGACGAGCGTTCCCCAAAGATTGCCGACGCCGCCGAACACCACCACCATGAAACTGTCGATGATATAGGCCTGTCCGAGATTGGGGCTGACATTGTCGATCTGGCTGAGCGCCACACCGGCGACACCGGCGATACCGGAACCCAATCCAAAGGTCAGGGCATCCACAAAGCCGGTCTTGATGCCCATGGAACTGGCCATCGCCCGGTTCTGCGTGACCGCCCGCATCTGCAGACCGAAGGCGGACTTTTTCAGGAACACCACCAGCAGACCGAGAACAATCAGGCTGAACAGGATAATCCAAATACGGTTATAGGTGAGGGTCAGGCCACCGGTAATTTCGACCGCGCCGCTCATCCAGCTGGGATTGCCGACTTCGCGGTTGGTCGGCCCGAAGATTGAACGCACGAACTGCTGAAGGATGAGGCTTAGACCCCAGGTCGCCAGCAGGGTTTCCAAAGGCCGGCCGTACAGATAGCGGATAATGCCCCGCTCGATGGCGATGCCGAACAGGCCCGAGACCATAAAGGCCAGGGGTATGGCGATGGCGATGGAAAAGTCGAAGGCACCCGGAAAATGTGTCCGGATGACTTCCTGCACCATAAAGGTCGTATAGGCGCCCAGCATCACCAGTTCGCCGTGGGCCATGTTAATCACCCCCATGACACCGAAGGTTATGGCCAGGCCGACCGCCGCCAGCAAGAGAACCGACCCCAGGCTCAATCCCTGGAAGACATTGCCGATGCCGTTCCAGAAGGCGAGGCTGGCCTCAATCGAGCCTAAGGCCTTTTTGACCGCCTTTTTAATTTCACTGTTCTTTTCGGTGATCGCCAGATTGCTTAGGAGGGCGCGGACTTCCGGCGTCGCCAAATCGGCCAGCACAGAAAGAGCCGCCAGACGCACTTTGGGATCTTTTTCGGCGCTTAAACGGGTGGCCGCCAAAGCCGCCGTCATTTTCTCTTTGACCGTACCGTCGGTTTCCCGCGCCAAAGCCTTCTCGAGGGTGGGAATAGCGCTCGGGGTGCGGGATTTGAATACGGCTTCCGCTGCGGCTGCCCGCCGGGCAGGGTCTTTACTAAGAAGCGTCAGGCCGCCCAAAGCGCCGCGGATGATCCGGCGGAGCCGGTTATTGACGCGAATTTTCTTGAGCTTCGATTTCGGCGCTTGGCCGATCTCTTTTAAGGTGAGGGGATCACGGAGGATGTATACGCTGCCGCTTTTCTTGGTGATGACGATTTTTTTATCGGATTTCTTGGTATAGAGTCGGCCCTTCATCAGGGCTTCCAAAACTTCGACCGCCCGGTCATCTCCGGTTGCTGCGATCGCTTCAATGGTTTTGATTTTTTGTTTGGTGCTTTTCGCACCGAGGGAAGGTACTAATTCTTCGAAACCGGCGGCTGAAACCTGGGCGTATCCAAAACCGATAAATATCGTGGCCAGAACAATTATTTTTTTTAAGTTTTTCACGCCAGCTACTCTAGGATTACTTTGAAAAAGGTGCCGGAGCGTCTTGATTCTAGGGAGACGACGCTCCGGCGGGTACTCAGTGCGCTTTTTAGTTCATGAATCTGGGTTTTTCGCAGTTGCCGCAAATCCAGGGATAGGTCCAGTCAGCGGTCAGTTTGGCGCTTTCGGGAATGAAGTCGCTCCAGGCGTCGCCCTTGACGATTTTGTCCGTGCTCCAAACCGTTTCGAACTGGCCGTCTTCCTGAATCTCACCGATCAGAACCGGTTTGGACAGGTGATGGTTGGTGTTCATCACGGCGACGCCACCGGTCAGGTTTTTGACCTTCTGGCCGTACATGGCCTGGCGGACGGCATCGACAGAAGTGGTGCCGGCCTGCTTGGCGGCCTGAACCCACATGTTAAAGCCGATGTAGTGGGCTTCCATGGGATCGTTGGTGACGCGCTTCTTATTCTTAATGAAAGCGTGCCACTTTTTGATGAAGGCCGCGTTTTCGGGCGTATCGACGCTCATGAAATAGTTCCACGCAGCGAGATGACCCACCAAAGGCTTGGTATCGAGACCGGCGAGTTCTTCTTCACCGACCGAGAACGCCACGACAGGAATGTCTTCGGCTTTGATACCCTGGTTGCCCAGCTCTTTGTAGAACGGCACGTTGGCGTCACCGTTAATGGTGGAAACGACGGCGGTCTTTTTGCCCGCGGAGGCGAACTTCTTGACCTGGGAAACAATGGTCTGCCAATCGGAGTGACCGAAGGGCGTGTAGTTCTCCATGATGTCCGCTTCCTTGACGCCTTTGGATTTCAGAAACGCGCGGAGGATTTTGTTGGTTGTCCGGGGATAGACATAGTCCGTTCCCAAGAGCACCCAGCGCTTGGCGCCGCCGCCGTCTTCGCTCATCAGATATTCGACGGCCGGGATCGCCTGCTGGTTCGGCGCGGCGCCGGTGTAGAAGACATTGCGGGAGCTTTCTTCACCTTCGTACTGAACCGGATAGAACAGCATACCGTTCAATTCTTCAAATACCGGCAAAACGGATTTACGGGACACCGACGTCCAATTGCCGAAAACCACATCGACTTTATGCTTTAACAGAAGTTCTTTGGCTTTCTCGGCAAAGAGCGGCCAGTTGGAGGCCGGATCGACGACCACGGCTTCCAGTTTTTTACCTAAAAGACCGCCTTTTTTGTTTTGCTCGTCAATGAGCATCAACATGGTGTCTTTCAGGGTGGTTTCACTGATGGCCATCGTGCCGGATAGGGAATGCAGCACGCCGACTTTGATGGTATCCGCCGCCTGGGCGATACCGCCGACGAACGCAGTCACGGCTATCACGCTCGCACTGGCTAGAAGTTTAAATTTGTTGATCATTGTAATCTCCACTACAGGGTTGTTGTTGCACCGTCCCTATAAGAGCAAGGGCCGTGCCAGTTTTGCGGAGATCGGATAAAATCAGTAATAATTATTGTTTTTCAATGAGTTAGGTAAATTCTGAATTCGCCGGCACACTTTTACGAGGCATAATTCAAAAAATTAAATGACCATTTTTTAATCATTTATTTTTTTTGCCTATTATTTATGCATATCCCTTTTGCGCCCGTTGACCTTCAGGACGAACCAACGCATGGTCTCCCATGGAGCACATCGTGTCTCCGCTACGGGGATGTCGTTGCACCACAACACAACCCCGGATCCTCCGGGGCCCTCCGGGCCTCGGGGGGTTTTATATTGTAAAATCAATGATCAAATTTTGACAATCAATGCCCCGGCCGGGAGCGCGTGATGGCCAAGCTTAGGCCGATTACGGGCAGGATGCCGAAGGCGACGATGGCCAGGGCGGCCAGGGAGGCCTCACCCAACTGCTCATCGGAGGCGAACTGGTGCACATAGGTCGCCAGGGTGTGGAAATTGAAGGGCCGGAGGGAAATGGTCATAGGCAGCTCCTTCATGCCGTCGACAAACACCAGCATGACGGCGGTCAGCAAACTGCCGCGGATCATCGGAAGATGAACGCGCTTTAAGGTGCCGAAGGCCCCCTGGCCGAGGCTGCGGGCGGCGCCGTCCATGCTGGGCGTCACCTTGGCCAGACTGGCCTCGACACTGCCGAAAGCCAGCGCCAGAAAGCGTGCCAGATAACCGAAGGTAACGGCGGCGATGGTGCCGCTGAACAGCAGGCCCGTGGAAATCCCGAAACTTTGGCGCATGAAACCATCGATGCCGTTATCGACGGCGCCCAAGGTCACCATGACGCCGACCGCCAATACGGCTCCCGGCACGGCGTAGCCCAGGCTCGCCAGCCTGACCATGATTTTCAAGACGGGTTCCATACGCAAACGCACGGCATAGGCCATGTAGACGCCGACCAGGGTGGCCAGCACAGCCGCCAATCCCGACAACAGGAAACTGTTGCCCGCATAGCGCAGAATTTCCTCATTGGCGGCGGCATCGAAATGGGTAATCGCATAGGCCACCAGTACGCCTGCCGGGATGATGAATCCGAGAACGATGGGAACCGCACAGGCAATTGACGCCAGGGCTCCCCGTCCTCCGGTCAGCAGGTATCCGGGCAGGGCCTTGAATTTGGTCGTGGTGTGATGAAAGCGCTGTTTGCGGCGGCCGTAGCGCTCCGCCAGAATCAGAAAGACGACGAACAACAGCAACAAACCGGCAAGCTGGGCTGCTCCGGCGACGTTGTTCATATTGAGCCAAACATCATAGATGCCGAGGGTGAAACTATTGACGGCAAAGAAATCGACGGTGCCGAAATCGTTGAGGGTTTCCATCATCACCAGCGACACGCCGACCACAATAGCCGGGCGAGCCAGCGGCAAGGCCACCGAGGTAAAACTGCGCCATGGTCCCCGCCCCAATACCCGGCTGGCCTCAATGACACACACCGATTGCTCCATGAAAGCGGCGCGGGACAATAGATAGACATAGGGATAGAGAACCAGCGTCATCATGGAAATGGCGCCGCCGAGGGAACGGATTTCCGGAAACCAGTAGTCCCGTTTGGTGGTCCAGCCGAAAAAATCCCGCAACATGGCCTGCAAAGGACCCGCAAATTCCAGAATATCGGTATAGATGTAGGCGATAACATAGGCCGGCATGGCCAACGGCAGAAGCAACGCCCATTCGAAGATCCGCCGGCCCGGAAATCGGCACATGCTGACCAGCCAGGCCGTACCGACACCGATGACAAAAGTTCCCACGCCGACGGCAATCATCAAGCGCAGGGTCGTCCAGATGTAACCCGGCAGTACCGTACTGGCCAAATGAGACCAAATATCGTCACTGGGCGACAAGGCGATCAGGAACACCGCGGCAATCGGCAAGATCACGGCGAAGGCGATCAATGCCGTGCCGATCGTCCAGCCATTTACCCAATCCCAAGACCGTTTCTTTGCCTGGTGGGTCATTCTATCGGCGGTAATTTCCATGGTGCCGTAATTCGTTCCTGCTTCTAATCTTCCCCAATCAAACGGAAAAATGAGTGGGACTACCCTTCAGTGCAGCCCCACCCATAATATTATGAAGGACCGGCTAATTATTGAACCTCACCCGGTCCATGATCCGGCTCGCTTTACCGCGCAGGTCAGCCACCTTGGACAAGTGGACATTGTCGGGCTTAAATCTTCCCCAGGATGCAACCAGAGGATCGATCGCTACGCCTTTTTTGATGGGATACTCAAAATTGTCTTTGGCATAAATTTTCTGAGCAGCATCGCTCGAGAGAAACTCGATCAGTTTAACCCCATTAGCCTTGTTCTTGGCGCTTTTCGTTACACCGGCGCCGCTGATATTCACATGGGTGCCACGGTCACCTTGATTGGGAAAGATTACGTTGACGGACTTGGCCCATTTCTGCTGAACCTTGTCTTTCTTGTTGGTCTGCATTTTTCCCATGTAATAGGTGTTGCCGAGTGCCACATCGCATTCCCCGTGGAACACCCCTTTGACCTGGGCGCGGTCATTACCCTGGGGTTTGCGGGCCAGATTGGCCTTCAGGCCGGCGGCCCATTTCTCGGCCCCCGCTTCGCCGTGGGCGGCAATGATCGATGCCAGCAAAGATATATTGTAAACGTGTTTCCCGGACCGGATGCAGATACGGCCTTTCATATGCGGCTTGGTCAGGTCTTCGTAAGACTTCACCTCTCCCGGCTTGACCCGCGTTTTGTGGGCGTAGATTACCCGCGCCCGCGTCGTTAGTCCGTACCAGAGGCCGTCCGGGTGCCGGTACTGGGCGGGAATGTTCTTGTTTAGGACGGACGAATTGGATGGCTGCAGCAAACCGGCCTTAACATGATTGTGAAGGTTGCCGATATCGGCGGTCAATATGACATCAGCAGGGCTGTTGGCGCCTTCTGATTTCAGCCGTTCCAGCATGCCTTTTTTCAAATACACCATATTGGCTTTGATTCCTGTTTTTTCGGTAAAAGCCTTTAATAGCGGCTTCATCAGGAACGGTTGGCGGGCGGAATATAAATTTACTTCCTGGGCCATGGCATCGGACATCGCCAAAACGGCGGTAGCGCCAATAACCATAGAAAAAATAGTAGTTTTCATTTTAAATCCTTCGGTCACAAATTAGATTTATTCTAATTTTTCTCTTTGATTTTCAACGTGTTAAATGGGTGTGTCGTAGTTGTTGCGAATGAATATCGTTTTCATTTATCGGTTCAATGTGGTATTTGTCAAGCCATATTTGACACTGCATGCAGTTTTTTTTAATGCGGAAACACAGATGATACTGTCGATTCGGTCCGTAAATAGCAGTTGATTTCGGACCGATTGGCGAAGAGGATAGGCGCCATGAAAGGACTACACATATTTGGTCTGAGCCACGCCTACGGCGACAATCAGGTGTTGGACAATGTCGGCCTGATGATTCCCGCCGGCGAGCTGGTTTGTATGCTCGGTCCATCGGGTTGCGGCAAATCCACCCTGCTGCGTCTGGCGGCCGGGCTCGAAAAAGTTCAACAAGGCTCCATTGCCATCGACGATGTCACGGTGGCGACACCGGAAATGCATGTGCATCCTGAACAACGCCGCATTGGGCTCATGTTCCAGGACTATGCCCTGTTCCCCCATTTGAATATTATGGACAATGTGACTTTCGGCTTGCTGGATAAATCGGCCAGCCAATCGCGGGACCGGGCGATGGACATGCTCGACCAGGTCGGCATGGCGTCCCAGGCGAACAAATTTCCTCATATGCTGTCGGGCGGCCAGCAACAACGCGTCGCTCTGGCGCGGGCGCTGGCCCCGGAGCCCAGGCTCCTGCTTTTGGACGAACCCTTCTCGGGCCTGGACACCAATATGCGCCAATCGATCCGCGAAGAGACATTAAGCGTGCTCAAACTCAGCGGCGTCGCGACCTTGATGGTCACCCACGACCCGGAGGAAGCCATGTTCATGGCCGACCGGATCAAGATTATCGGCGCCAACGGAACCATCTTGCAGGCCGGCAGACCGCACGAGATATATTATCATCCCAACCACGAATTCGTCGCCAAACTGTTCGGCATGATGAACCGGTTCGAAGGCACCGTCTCCGGCGGCCGGGTCGAAACACCGTTGGGATCGATTGCCACCGATCTCGACGACGGCACGGCATCACAGGTTCTGATCCGCCCCGAAGGCATTATCCTGGAAACCGATAACGGCAATGGGAATAACGGTGCCTTGGTCGAAGTGACGTCGAGCCACCTGTTGGGCCACGACAACATCATCCGGGTCAGACTGACGAACGGCAGCCACGAAGAACTGTATGTCCGCGTTCATCACACGTTCGAAGTCGAATTGAAAAAGAGTATATCCGCCAAGGTCGACAGCGAGTACGCCTTTGTTTTCCCGTCGGATGGAGAATCCGAGCACCTGACGTTGGCGGCCATGGACAACCCGGACATCGATCCAAACAGGGTGCTGGCCGAATGATGCAAGAACAGTCAAACGGGGGTAAAAAAAAATGGTAGAACTTTCCGAGACTTTCGTTTTGGAATGCAACGAGTTGGACAAGGACCACGAGCGTCTCGTCGAGATGGTCAATGAGATCACCGACATGCTGGACCAGGGAATTACCGAGAACTGCAAAGAAAAAGTTCAGGCGTTTATCGATTTCACCAAAGGCCATTTCAACCGGGAAGAACAATTTCTCATTAAGGTCGGCTATCCGGACGTTGGCAAACACCGCAAGCACCACCACCAGCTCTACGAAAAAATGGACCACATTCTGGAATTCGCGGATTCAGTCACGGTCAATGAAATGGCTCGTGAAAGCCTGCGAAAGGAACTGGTTTTTTTCCTGATGGACGATGTGATAACCACCGACCTCGACTTCAAAGCCTTCATCAGCGGTGATCAGGGACAATAGGCCCCTATTCCATCACGGCAAATACCCTGGCGGGGGAACCGTCCAGGCCTTCGAGCCGCAGAGGTACGGCGACCAAAGTAAAGTCGTCCGTATCAATGGCGCTGATGTTGGTGAGCATCTGAATTATGATGGTATTGTTGCCGAGAAGCGCACGGTGGTTGGGTCCGGGAGGTTTACTGGGGTCCCGCTCCATACGCCAAAAAGGCACTTCCGGAAAGAAATCGATGCCGACCGCCGAGACGCCACGCTCGATCATCAAATCGGCGACGCTTTCGTCCATATAGACCATGTCGCTCCAAAATGCGTCGGTACCCCAGTTGTTCTCTACCCAGCCCGTGTGCAAAACAGGAATAACCGACTCGTCGATGTCGACACCGGTGGCCAGGATGGCCTCGGCGGTGACCGGCCCGCCCGCCGGCGTATCGGTGAGGGGCACGATGCGGCCTTTTTTGACGATCCGCTCCAACGGCACCTGGTCGATGGTCATGGTGTTTTCGAGAAAATGAGCCGGTGCGTCGATGTGGGTGCCGATATGGGTGACGATTTCGACCCGGCTCATCATGTGGTGGGTGATCATCGGTTCCGTTACGGTTTCCAGCCCCTGGCTCTTGATCCGTTGTAAATGATCGTCGCTGAGCGCTGACAAAACAACGCAGCGGGTGGGATTTTCGTCATATTCAGGGATATTAGGTATACCCGTCATTTGCCGGTTGATGGGCAAACTGAGATCGACGATACGCATGTGTCTTCCCCCTGTAAATCTTTGGCGCCTTAGGACATCCTCCCAAAGAGGCCGTCCGGTTGCAACAGCTTAACGCCATTCAAATTTGGCGCTGCTGCTTTCTTCTTTTTCCTCGGCCTCAAAAACCCGTTCCGCCGTCAAAGGTAATTCGTTGATGCGTTTTTTGATCGCCCGGTAGACGGCGTTGGCGATGGCCGGCGCGATGCTGCCGCTGGGCCCTTCGCTGGCTTCCTTGGCGCCGAAGGGACCGTTGGGATCCATCGATTCGATGATCTTCACCTCGATGGGCGGCGAATCCTTGATGGTCGGCATGCGGTAATCGAGGAAACTGGAATGCAGCGGCAAGCCGTTGCGGAACTCGGCCTCTTCGCTCATGGCCTGGCCGACCCCCATCCAGATCGCGCCTTCGATCTGGCCTTCCACCGACAGGGGGTTGATGGCGTAGCCGCAATCCATGGCGACCCAGACTTTGTCCACATTGATCTGGCCGGTAACCTCGTCCACCGTAACTTCGGCGGCACAGGCGGCGTAGGTGTGGGCCATGGACGGACCGACGGCGGACCCTCTGAATTTCACCGTACCCTGATATTCGCGGGGCGCGGTAAAGGTGCCTTTGACGGTGAAGGCGCCCCGGTCGATCATGGCCTGGGCGACCACTTCCTCGAAGGGAAGGCCGGGGTCCTGACTGCCGCTGACTTTAAAAACTTCGTCCTCGCAAACGATATCGCCCGGGTCCGCTTCCAATTTTTCGGCAGCCGCCTCGGACAGGATCGCTTTCATCTTTTGGGCCGCTTCGATGGCGGCGTTGCCGCACATGAAGGTGACGCGGGAGGAGTATGAGCCGTTATCCTTGGGCGTGATATCGCTGTCGTTGGCCACCACCTTGATGCGGTTCATATTGATCCCCATGACTTCGGCGACCGATTGGGCAAGGATGGTGGAAGAACCCTGGCCGATCTCCGCGGCACCGGTCAAAACAGTAATGCCGGAATCGAAATCGAGTTTTACGTTGATGATGGCGTGCGGCTCGCCGGTCCAGTGCACCGGTTTGGGCGCGCCGCTGATATAATGAGAGCAGGCAATGCCCAATCCCTTCCCGGCCGGCAAATTGTCGATCCGGTTGGCGTAATCGGTCGCTTCCTCTACCCAGTCCAGGCATTCGGGCAGGCCATAGGATTCGATTTTGACGCCGTTGATGGTTTCGGTTGGTGGTTTCAACAGGTTTTTCCGCCTGATTTCAAACGGGTCCATGCCGAGCTCTTCCGCCAGAATATCCAGGATGGCTTCAAAGGCGAAACGCACATTGACCGCGCCGTGGCCACGCTGGGCCACCAGGGACGGTGTATTGGTGTAAATCCGATAGCCGTCATACTTGACCGCCGGAATATCGTAAATGGAGTTCAGGAATGCGCCGTTGTAGAGGATGGTAATGATCCCATAGGCGCCGTAAGCACCGCCCAGCTGCACGGCTTCACACTCACACGCCAACAGACGGCCATCCTTGTTGGCGGCGAGCCGCATTTTCATGGTGGTATCGGGCCGGCCGCCTCGGGTGATAAACGTTTCTTCCCTATTCATTTTGAGAGCCACCTTGCCTTCGGCGGCGCGGGCCAATACGGCGGCGATAAGCTCACTGTTGAAGGTCGCCGTGCGGGCGCCGAAACCGCCGCCGATATAGGGTTTGACCACCCTGATCTGGGATTTGCTCATATCCAGAATTTGCGCCAGCGAACGATGGACGTAGTAAGGGACCTGGGTGCTCGAGTAGACCGTCATATGATCCGCCAGGGGATCGTATTCCGCCACCGTGGCGTTGGGTTCCATTTGCCCGTGGCTGATTTCCGGGCAGTGGAAAGAATCTTCAACGACCACATCGGCGGACTCGAATCCGCCGGTTACGTCACCCAGTTCCCAATGGACGTCCCGTTCCAGATTGCCCGGACGGTCATCATGTAATTCCGCGGCTCCTGGCGCCCGCGCTTCCTCGGCCGTGAAATAGGCGGGAAGTTCCTTGACCTCGAATTTGATCAGTCTGGTCGCTTCCTCGGCGATCTGGTCGTTGATGGCGGCCACGGCTGCGACGCAATCGCCCTTAAACCGCACCTTGTCCCGGGCCAAGGGAAATTCATTTTCCGAAATCGGCAGCATGCCGAAAGCGATGGGCGTATCGTCGCCCGTGATCACGGCGACCACACCGGACAGCGCCCGGGCCGCTGAAACGTCCAAATCGAGAATTTCGCCATGACTGTAAGGGCTGCGGTAAATCCTGCCCGCCAGGGTGTCCGGGCTTTGCAGATCCGCCGTATATTTGGCCTTGCCGGTGACTTTCTCCGGACCGTCGATGAGAGGCTGGCGTGAGCCGACGACGCGCCCGGTTGAGGTTCCCGCTGTTTTCAACATGTTTCCGTTCCCTTTTTCTGCCGCCACCGTAAAGGTACGGGGCCGTTGGTTGTGCGATTACGCGTTTGGGGCGGGCTTGGATTTGCCGACGTTCAGTCGATAGTTCGGCAAACGCAAAATATTCTAACGTGCGGCAGGCAGGATCAACCATCGTTCAATTTACATAATAACTTAACCAGCGTCCTGGCTTCTTCCTTGGTCATATGTGCCGCTAACCGGTTTTCATGGTCAAAGACTTCGCCGATGAGGCTTTCGACCAGTTGGCAGCCTTCGGGCCTCATATAAACTTTCTGCACGCGCCGATCTTCTTTCAATCGCCGCCGCTCGACCAGGCCCTTCTCCTCCAGACTATCCAAAAACCGCACCGTTTGCGAACGATTATTACCTAACCGGTCAGACAGTTCCGTTTGCGACAGGCCTTCGAAAATGTTTATCAGCATCAGGGCGCCGAATTGACCCGTGGTCAATCCGATGTCCGACAAATGGACGGCGAAGGAATCGTAAACTTTAGATTTTGCCCGCTTCAATTGATAGCCGAGCAGATTGTCGAAAAGTTCCTTGTCTTTGAGATTTTCGGCGCCGAAGGCTGATTCACCAAGACGGACGGCGACATTCGAATTGGACACTCGGCAACTCCTATTGAGACGCTGAAACCATGTTTTTGTTTTCACCCTCTCACATCATAAGCCGGATAAATTAAATTACAATATAAATAGTTGACAATGTAAAACAATTGCCGGAATATTAATTTATTCAAGCATGGATTAGGCCCTTTGGGGGGATATCACCTACTAATTTCCCGGGATGAAAAGTATTTTTCGCAGTTAATACCAAGAAGTCTGATATTGTAGACAAGGTTTTCTCTGAGGAATGAAATTTAAAACAGAGCCGCAGTAAAGTGGCCGTTGCGATCTCATAACAGGAAGGAAATCAGATCATGTTTCAAAGAATTAAAGCAATCACCATCGCCATGTCGATTGTCGTCGCCTGCTTATTTGTGATTGGTCAAGGTTCCGCCGTCGCCCAGTCCAAAGGCATGAAAAACGTTACCTTTTCCCTCGATTTTATCGTGCTGGGACGTCATTCGCCCTGGTACGTGGCCTTGGCCAAGGGCTACTACAAGGACGAGGGGCTTAACGTAAAAATCATCCCCGGTAAGGGTTCGGCCAGCGTCATCAGCAACGTTGAATCCGGTATCGCCGAGCTTGGTTTCGTCGATGTGCCGAGCCTGACCCTAGCCCGCGCCAATAAATCGACCATCAAGATGGTCGCAATCAACTATCAAAAAGCACCCTACAGCGTGCTGTCGCTTAATCCGGGCGCCAATGTCACCAAGCCCAAGGATCTCGAAGGTCTGACATTGACCTCGGCCCCCGGTAGTTTCGTGAAGAACATAATCCAAGCCTTCATGCGCAATCATGGCCTTGATCCCAACAAGTTGAAAATTCAAGGTGCGGCGCCGTCGGCTCAAATTCCCATGCTGGCGTCGGGCAAGGCCGATGCGATTAATTTCTTTATCATGACCATGCCCGCGATTAAACGAATCGCCAAGCGATCCGGCAAAAAAGCCGCCTCACTGTTATTGGCGGATTTCGGTCTCAAGCTCTATTCCAACGGCATCGGCGCCAAGGAATCCTATATCCGCGATAACCCGGAAACTGTCCGGAAGTTCGTCCGGGCGTCGCTCAAGGGTTGGAAAGACACCTTCGCCAATCCGGCCGAGGCGGCGAAGCTTCAGAAAAGGTACGCCAAAGGCTTGAACGAGCAGATCACCATCGAGGAAATCGCCATCCTCAAGCGTCTGGCTGTGACGCCGGATACCCAAAAACATGGTCTGGGCTGGTTCTCGGCCGAAAAGATCAAGGCGTCGCGCGACTATATGGTCGCCAATTCCGGCATGGACGCCTCCAAAGCGCCCAAGGCGACCGATCTTTATGATCTGAGCTTCCTGCCGAAAACGCCGATCCTGCCTTAACTTCGTACGGGTCCGGCTATGAACGGCCATACCATGGAAATGACCGAGGGGGTGCCTGTTGGATCAGGCGCCCCCATCGGTCAATTGGCGAACCTTAAGAAAATATTCCATACCAAAAAAGGTGACGATGTCGTCGCCGTCCAGGACGTTTCCTTCAGTTTTCATAAGGGCGAGTTGATTTCCCTGCTGGGGCCGAGCGGCTGCGGCAAGACGACCGTTCTTAAAATGATGGGTGGCCTGATCGAGCGGACGGAAGGCTCCATCGAGATCGCCGGATCTATCGTTACAGGCCCCTACCCGGATGTGGGCATGGTATTTCAGGCGCCGACGCTCATGCCCTGGCGCACCGTTCTCGATAACGTCTTATTTCCCATGGAGGTGCTGCGGGCGAAGAACAAAGCGTCGAAGGAACGCGCCGAGGAACTCTTGAACATGGTCGGCCTGCACGGATTTGAATCGTCGCGGCCCAACCAGCTTTCCGGCGGCATGCAACAGCGGGTCGCCTTGTGCCGGGCGCTAATTCACAACCCGGCGATTTTGCTGATGGACGAACCTTTCGGCGCGCTCGATGAACTGACCCGGCTGGAAATGAACGATCTTCTGCTGGATGTCCGGCAAGCGACCAAAACCACGGTCGTTTTTGTCACCCATAGCATCAGCGAAGCCATCTATCTGTCCGATACGGTCTACGTCTTCAGCAAGCGCCCCGCCACCATCGCTCTGGAATTGCCCATTGATATAGACTACCCGCGCAGTTCGGAAATCCGTTATGGCGAACATTTCAACGAACTGGAACATCAAGCCGGTGCCGCCCTGGGAATAACGCGATGAACAAGGACAATCTGGTGAAATTTGTTTTTCCCGTGATCGGCATGATCATCATTATTGTCGCCTGGGATCTGTACGCCGTTCAATTTGAAATATCGGCGGTGGTTCTGCCAAGACCCGGCCTGGTTCTCGACGCCACCATCGACGAATTTCCCCTGCTGCTGAACGAAGGCTGGACGACCCTCCTGGAATGCCTCTACGGGTTCGCACTGGCGGTGGTTATCGGCATCCCCATCGCCGTCATCATGACCGACTCGCGCATCTTGAATTTGATGTTTTATCCCTTGCTGATCGCCACCCAATCCATCCCCAAAGTGGCCATCGCGCCGATTTTGATGATCTGGTTCGGCACCGGGCTGGAATCCAAACTGGCCATCGCCTTTTTCATCGCCTTTTTTCCCATGGTCGTGGATACGGCGACGGGACTGCGCGCGACCCCGGTGGAACTGCTGGAACTGGCGCGTTCGCTCAGGTGTTCATATTTTCAGATATTTTTCAAAATCCGGTTCCCGTCGGCGCTGCCGTTCATTTTCTCCGGCGCCAAGGTGGCAGTGACCTTGGCCGTTATCGGCGCCGTCATCGGTGAATTCGTCGGCGGCTCGGACGGTCTCGGCGCTTTGCTGCTGGTGGCGCAATCGCAGGTGAATTCGCCGTTGGCATGGGCCTCTCTGGTGGGATTGAGTTTGCTGGGAATCATCCTCTACTTGGCGGTTGTCATCGCCGAGCGGGTACTGATGCCCTGGGGTCACGATACCGGTCATCACTAATAGACATTCGAAGGAGTGTAGCAATGAGCGGCTACAGCGAAATTCTAAGCGGCATGGTCTCGGCAATATCGACGGGCGGCATCAGGGTGGTCGACCTGTCCCATCCCCTTGGCCCCGATACGCCTATGATCAAGGTGCCGGAAGGGCACGGCAAACAGCCGCCCCAGGTCTCTCTCGAATACATTTCCAATTACGCCGATGACGGCGGGTTGTCCCGCTGGAGCAAGCTGGTCACGGCGGAACACGCCGGCACCCATTTCGACACGCCCAGCCACTGGTTCACCGGCGCCGACCACAAGAACGCAGATACGGAAACCATCGCCGTCGACCGGTTTATCGCACCGGCCTGCGTCATTGACTGCACGGCGGAAGTGGCGGCCGATGAGGATTTTATCCTGACCGAGCAGCATTTGCTGGACTGGGAAGAGAAACACGGAGAAATTCCGGCCGGCAGCTGGATGCTGTTGCGGAGCGGCTGGAGCAAGCGGGTCGGTGATGCGGACGCGTTCTTGAATCAGGACGACGCCGGTACGGCCCATTCGCCGGGCCCCAATCCCGAAGCCGTGCGCCATTTGATCAAGCGCGACGCCTGTGGCTACGGCACGGAGACAATCGGTACCGACCATGGCAACGCCGGTATGTTCGATCCGGGTTTTCCCGCCCATTACCTGATGCACCAGGCCAACAAGTTCGGCATGTCCAGCCTCAACAATCTGGACCAGCTGCCGCCCACCGGCGCGATCATCGTCACCCCGCCCCTCAAAATCGCCAAAGGCTCCGGCAGCCCCATCCGGGTGCTGGCTTTGGTGCCTGGTGATTAAACAGGTGGATTCAAATTAGCGGTGGCTGGGGCGATAGATAAGCGACGGTGAGAGGCGATATCAGTGGGGTACGGAAACCCAGGGATTACCGAACCCCCAACTAGTGGCTGTTCAAGCTCTGAAAGCGGACTCAAAATGACACCCCTAATTTCGGCAGTTCGATGCCAGAAGCGGAACTGTCGCTAGGCTTCGGCTAGCCGAATTTCTGAGCTACATACACACCATAGCCATAATAGGGTTTATACTTTTTATAGAGTGCGATTTCTTTTTTTTCGGCTTCGATAATGGAGGACGCCCTCTCGTCATCTTTGTGTCTTGCGAGAAAGTCGGGAAAGCCGTCCTGCAAAGGTCGATAATAATTCTCCAACCAACAACTCTCCGGCAGCACAAAGTAACCAATCGGCGAATATCCGCTTTCTTCAAGAACCTTGATTTTTGAGGAAGCAATTGCAATTTCCGGATACTGGGCCTCCCAATATTTTTGTAACTCGGGAGGGCGGGTGCTTGTTATCCATGTAATCTCTGAAACCGCCAGAATTCCGTCTGGTTTCAGAAAGCGCCTCCACTCATTCAGCCCTTTTTCGAAGCCCATGTTGTAGATGGCCCCCTCTGACCAAAGAACGTCATATTCCTCTTCGGCAAAGGGCAACTGCTCCATTGGACATACAAGTGTTTTTATCTTTTCGGATAAGCCTTCCGCTTCGGCATTGCATTTGAGCGCCTCGATGAATTCCGGCAAAAAATCCACAGCGGTAATTTCAACATTCAAAGAGTGCGCGAGTTGCAATGTCGAAGCCCCGGTTCCACAGCCGATATCGGCAATCCGCAGCTGCTCCGAATTCTGAAGATTTGCCAGAGCCATCGCTTTACGCGTCTCTGCTTCTCCTCCGGGACCTTGACGCTTCTGTCGCTTATGCAAGTCAACCAACAGAGGCAAGTCGTCCATTCTAAAAACCTTCAATATTCTGGTGGATATAAGTCAATGGAGAACGGATGATATTTGAATTTCTCTGAGGTGAAAAGTTCTGATTCGGGTCAATACTTACCAAAATTGGAGCCACCTGTTTTTGACGGCATCGCCTTCAGGACCGGATATTAAAGCCCGTACCGATACCAACTGTTTTGCGTACAGGCTTCAATTTCCGCTTTATGCTCATTTGCGGCTGTTTTTTCTAACGCCTGAAATGGTCCGCTATAGCCAGGCGCGGACAGTCGTGGCTGACCTTTTTTGAAGTTCCGAAACCGGTGACAGATTAGGCTTGTTGGCGGTTGCCGCGGCGGCCGCTTCTTCCGTGGCGTTTGCCGGCGTCGCCACCGTGCCTGCCGTGCCGCCGTCCGTGTTTGCGGGCGCCGATCTTCCGGGCGCTTTCGATAATGTCGTCAAGTTCACCTGACTCTACGGCTTGGATAACGTCAGTGTAAAATGGGACCAGGTCTTCCGGCGCGGCGATGGCGAAGGCCTTGCCGGTTGGAAATTCAATGGGCCGGGTGCCGAATCTGATTTGCGTATACAGGTTCCCGTCCTCGTCACGGAACGACCATTCGCGGATCGGCTTGCCGCGATTGTTGAGTTGTCCCGGATTTTTTGAGTTTTCGATTTGCGCGTTGATGGCGGTAATCAGTTTACGCTTGGCCCGCTCCAGAGAATCCTCTCCGGGGACGCGATCGACCTCAACCGCCTTGTATTTGTCTAAGAATGTCATGAGTTCTTCCTTTCCCGGATCGTCATTTTTCAATTTCCCGCCTCAACGGCCGGCGAATTATTTAAATCACGGTACATCCGATTTAAATCCGGTTGATGCGATGCTTTTGGCGTTAATCGCGCCAGCCAGGCACTCAATGTTTTTTTGATCCAAACCATAAAATATTTAGCTGATTTCTGGCGTTTCTGAACCGGCGTCATTGTTCGACTTTGTTCAGGTTTTAGTTCTGAATAGTAAACATAAATACACAATTTTTTGTCCTTTTAATGTTATTAATTGTGTTATTTATACTATATTATTTTATGTTTTACAAGTGTTATTTTAGTGTTTTTATTGTCTGATTTATTCCCAAGAGCGGACATTATTTCCGATAGCCCACAGGGTCCGCTTTTAGCCATAAGCGGACAAAACGAGAAACATTATATTCTCTTTTCTTTGTGCGCTGGGTTCGACCGGTTGGGGCACCAATCCGACCGCTTTGATACCGCCGGCACCCGGCTTATTGACGACGATGACTTTCTGGCCAATCTTCTTTTCCGGGAAAGTCGCCCGTGCCATACTTCGCCAAGGAATGTCCAATGGCGCACTTTAATCATACCGGATTCCGGGGCTTTGTCCTCGGACTAATCCTCGGGGTCGCGATCTTGGCCGCCGCCACAAGCAATATATTCGGGGACGGCGGCGCGATCTTGCAGCTCCTTGTGGCCATTCCGCCTTTTTATGTTTCCGCCCTAATAAGCGCACCGGAGGTAGTGCAGTACACCCTCTTTGTCCTTTGGTGGGGTTGTGTCGGCTTCCTCGTCGGGTGGGGCGCACGACGGGGCGCAAAGGGGAAGGTTTTTATCGTCCTGCTGCTAATCGCCGTGGCAATCGGGCACGCCGTCACCCGGTCCACAATTGAACAAAGTCTGAGCGGTATCAGCGACGTCATCAAAGGGGTCGTGTGGACTATTTTTGGCCAGTGAATAACTGGAAATTGAAATTCTAATAGACTAATATCTCGGTGGTTTCCAGAGAATGAGATATGAGCCGTACCCGCTGGCTGACCAGTGCCGTTGTGCTTGCCGCCGTCATCGCGGTCGGCACCCTTGTTTGGCTGCAACGCACGGCCACGGCGCCGGAACATCCGTTAGCCAATATCCGGCCCGCGGACCCCACCAGCGCCATCGAAATTCCACAGAGCCCGTATCTGGTCATCCCGAATGAATTGGTTGTGCAGTTGCGGGAAGGCTATTCGGTCGAGGCCTTTTCCACCAGCCTGACCGGTGACGAGATCAGGGTGATCGGTTGGATTCCGACATTTCGAATTGTCCAGGTTGAAATTTCCGCCGCCGAGAGGGAAAGCCGGAAAGCTGAACTGGAATCCAATCCGCTGGTCCTTGCGGTTACCTATCAGTCGGTCTTCAAGAAGAACGCAACCCTGAATGACCCGGTTTTTACGAACCAGAATCCGGACGATGATTGGAATCTGAAAGCGATCCGAGCCGAAGCCGCCTGGGACATCACCCGGGGCAAACCGGAGGTCATCATTGCCGTGGTCGACGGCGGCACGTTGCTCGAACATGAAGAGTTAAAAGGCAAAATCGTCAAGCCGGCGTCTCCATTTTCCGATGACCGGCGGAGTATGGTCGGCTCCAGTGAGGTTCTCGAACACGGCACCCATGTGGCAATCACCGCCGCCGGTGCTGGTGACAATGGCTTCGGAACCAGCGGCGTGTGTCCGAATTGCCGGGTGATGCCCGTGCAAGTCGCGTTGGAAGACGGCACCGATCTTACCGCCGTGGTTTCGGGGATCGAATATGCTATGATCAATGGAGCAAAGGTCATAAACCTCAGCATGGCACCAAGCATCAAGGCGTCGCGAAAAAAATTTGGCGATCGCAAAAAGCGTCCCCAGGTCTTGAAAGAAATGTCGCGTCAGTTTCGTGGCCGGATCGGACTGATCGGCAACATTTTTAAGAGGGTCGAATCGTGGGGAGCCCTCTTGGTGGTCGGGGCCGGCAACAACAACTTGCCTGGTGATTTCAACAATTTTTGCCAAGCGGGATTTACCCTCTGCGTCGGTGCTGCGGAAAAGGTGAAGGACGGCACGCTGGAGTGGACAGTGTTCTCCGATTATGGCTTCGCGGTCACCGTGTCGGCGCCCGGCAAAAAAATCTACAGCGGCACCGGTGAAGCGAATGGCAGAGGGTACGCTCACCTCAACGGAACCAGCATGGCAACGCCACATGTGTCGGGACTGGCGGGCCTTATCTATTCCGCCCATCC
>CAZNLR010000017.1:0-23655 GCA_964574215.1 uncultured Rhodospirillaceae bacterium
TTGGTGAGAGCGGATATACTTATACTAATATATAAGCTGCCCACCCACCCACCCCGGCGGGCGGTGAGTTGCAGATGATTCTCATTAGCACCTTGGGTGCAAAATACTTAGAGTTCTTACTATTAGAGTTCTTAGTATAATACTTAGAGTTCTAATAGTTAGACCTCTTGGTGATATTGGTTGTAAATACAACAATAAGAGATCTAATAGTTAGAACTCTATGTAATCATTGTTCATGCGAATTTTCACCGACTACCCGTAAATCGATATTCATATGGGGCAATTTATACGATGCCTATGGGCAGACTGCTTGGAAATTGATCCAAATGTGGTGATCGGATTCGGATCACATCTTGGAGTAAATGCCGAGAGGGTGTTGCTAGCTAGCTAGCAAAATCAATTTCGCAATAAATTTTCGATTGCGCTTAGCTGGTTTAAATTTGAATCGAGAGATATTTTGACTGCCTCAATATATAGGTAGCTTCCTTTGTAGGTTGTAAAAAAATCGGCCAAGGTTCTCGGTCGTCCCCTCAGTATGGGCGAGATCTGTATTGGGATTATTCTGTTTAATATCTTCCAAAAGATCACTTAGCCCAACTTGGCTTACCTCTTCAAACAGGTGAAAACCAAAGGATATCTTCGACAAGTCTCTAATCGTCATTGATCCAATTCGAACAGTGACATTATCCAACTTGATCTCCCTCAGACACTCTTCTATCACCCTTCTTGTTACTTGTTTAGGAAGGTTGGGGAGTAATTGTCTAAGGACTGCTAGGAATCCACGAAAGGTGCGGGACTGCATGTCTTCGCTCATATATTGATCGTTATCGGGAATAACCGACAATATGAAAAGAACAACCGCCAATCGAGTTTGACCGTCGAATGTCATATCAACATATTCCCGTAGATTGTTGTTAGTTGGTTGGACTGGACTTAGCTTAGCGGCAAGAAGTTCATCGACGTCCCAATATTCCTCAAACTTTTCATCGATCATACCCACTTCAAAAATTGTCCGTTGCCGCTCCATGACTACACTAAATCCTCCAGATCTTGAATATACCCTAGTTTATCCTCATTTTCTTCCACCCAGACCTTGGTTCTTTGGTAAGCATCATCGGCGTCAAATACCAGCGTGATGTACCATCCATTTTGATCGGGAGGTAACGGGCCACCCGAGAACCCTCGTCCATCACGGCGCACAATCGAACTTTTTACATTTTGGTCCATGAATTCCCATAAGGGCTCATATTTTCTAAGGTAAAATTTCCAGACCCGATTATTCGACATGTTCTGCCTCCCTTTCACTACAACCCACTAACAAACATCAGGGAGTCGCCTTAATATTTTCGCCGCCAAAGCCGACAATGAGCAGGCTACTATAATTTGTTTTTATGAACCCAAAATAACAAGAAATTAGGAACTAACTCCATAAAATCTATAGTCTTGCAGACCCTAAAGCATTTTTCACAGTCAGTGACAGCCAACGATAGGAATGAGCATGACAGAAGACGATAAAGATAATCTTGACTTGACGAATATCGAGTTCAAACATCATTGGTGGCATGAATGGTGCCTCCGTGCTGCCCATTTTTTCGTTTGGATTGGTTTTTGGATTGCAACATTTCAGGCTCTAATTCGCGAGGATTGGTTCCTGTTTGCCATTTCATTGATGATGCTGGGTATTGGCCTCCTGATATTCAGGGGCGTTGCGTTTTTTATGAATGTCTGGGTGGTCTTGTCTGCATGGCTGTCAGCACGCGAGATTCGTGACGAGATCGAGATCAAGGAAAAGGAATTAATGCACGATCATCTCGATCTATGATCAATATGGGAGGCGCGGGATTACGCTAGATTACGATATTACGCGGTACCCATGTGGTACCCAAAAGAAAAAGGGTTTACGCGCTATTGAAAAGCAATACCTAACCTATTGTTTTATAAATATAAAATGGTGGGCGATGTAGGATTCGAACCTACGACCCGCTGATTAAGAGTCAGCTGCTCTGCCAACTGAGCTAATCGCCCGACCGTCCCGGATAGATGTCGTTTGGGAGGGCGCATTTTTAGCAATGGGATGATGGTTTGTCGACCAAATCCTGCCGTCCACCGCGCTCTTTATATATCCCCGTCCGCCGCGCTTATTTACATATCACCGTCCGCCGCGCTTATTTACATATCCCCGTCCGCCGCCCCGGGGCCAATGGTGACGTCGCGGTGGACGAAGACGCAGAGCAGGAGGCCGAAGCCGAACATGGTGGTCAGCATGGCGGTGCCGCCGTAGGAAATCATCGGCAGGGGCATGCCCACCACCGGCACCAGCCCCATCACCATGGCGATATTGAAAAACACGTTGAGGAAAAAAGCCGTGGTCACGCCCATGCCGATGAGGCGGCCGAACTGATTGTGGCAGCGGAGCGAGATGGCGAACCCGTAAATGGTGAGCAGCAGGTAGAAGCCCAGCAGCGTCAGCCCGCCGGCCAGTCCGAACTCCTCGGCCAGCATGGTGAAGATGAAGTCCGTATGTTTCTCCGGCAGAAAGCTGAGATGACTCTGCGGCCCCTGTAGAAAGCCTTTGCCGAACAGGCCGCCCGATCCCAGCGCTATTTTCGATTGCAGAATATGATAACCGGCGCCGAGCGGGTCCTTCTCCGGATCGATAAAAGTCAGCAGCCGCTTTTTCTGGTAGTCGAGCAGCACGAACATCCACAAGGGGTAGATGGCGGCGATGGAAGCGATGGCGCCGGCGACGAAAATCCAGATGCGGACGCCGGCCAGGAAAAACATGGTGATGCCGGTGGCCGCCAGCAGAACCGCCGTACCCAAATCGGGCTGGCGCAGAATCAGGAATGCCGGCGCGGCCAGCATCAGCACCGGCATGAAATTATGAGAAATACGGTTCACGTCTTCCAGGCGGCTGGCGTAAAAATAGCGGGCCAAAACCAGGATCATGGCGATTTTCATCAGTTCGGACGGCTGAACGGTGACGAAACCCAGGTCGATCCAACGCTGGGCGCCCATGCCGGTAGAGCCGAAAAATTCCACCAGGACCAACAGACCCAGGGCAAAGGCGTAAACCGCATAGGCGTAGCGCAGCCAGACATGGATATCGATCACGGCGACGGTCAGCATGAAGAGAATACCCACCGAAAAACGCACCATCTGCCGTGACGCCCACGGGTCGAAGCTGCCGTTGGCCGCCGAATAAAGCATGGCGAACCCGATGGAGGCAGTTACCGTCAACAACAATACAAACAACCAGTTAATCTGCCATAGCCGCTGGCCGAAGGTCATGTCCGATTGCTGAAAGGGAGAGAGAGCCATGGCCTTATCCTAACTCCGCTCCGACTTCGCCTGAAGTTTGGCAGGGCGTTCGGTGGATTTCCCCCGGGACGGATCCCGCCGCTGGACCTCCAGCAATATATCGCGGGCGATGGGCGCCGCCGTCGAAGAGCCGCCGCCGCCGTGTTCCACCACGACCGAGACGGCGTAGCGGGGGGCATGGACGGGTGCGTAGCCCACAAAGAGCGCATGGTCCCTTTCGTGCCATTCGAGTTCCTTGTTCTTCTTGACGCCCAGTTCGCGTTCCGCCTTGCTGATTCGACGCACTTGAACCGTTCCGGTTTTGCCGCCCATTTCAAAACCGTTTTCCTGAATTCGCGCCCGGAAAGCCGTGCCATAGGGTGAATTCGTTACCGCCGCCATGGCTTTGCGCATAAGGTTCAAATGCGGCGGATGTAAACCGATATCCTTGAACTGAGGTGCGCTTTTTGAGCCCGGCTGTGACGCATTATAGGGCACGATACTATTGGTCAGGTGGGGCAACACGGCCCGCCCGCCATTAACCAACCGCGCCGTCATTGTCGCCAGTTGCAGCGGTGTGGTCAGGAGAAATCCCTGACCGATACCGGCCAACAGGGTTTCACCCTGCTGCCAGGAAACACCCTTGGCTTTTTTCTTCCAGGCCCGGGTCGGCATCAGGCCTCTTTGCTCGCCGGCCAACTCGATTCCCAACCTATCACCCAGACCCAAACGCCTGGCCATGGCCGAAATCCGGTCGATGCCGGTGCGTTTGGCGATTTCGTAGAAGTAGATATCGCAGGACTGGGTGATGGCCTGCATTAAATTGACGGAGCCGTGCCCCTTTTTGTTCCAGCAGTGAAAAGTCGCGTCTCCCAAATCCATCTTGCCGGTACAGAAAAATCGCGTTTTCGGCGTTACCACACCCCGTTCTAGAGCCGCCAGGGCGACCACCATTTTAAAAGTCGATCCCGGAGAATACTGTCCGGCGATGGTTTTGTTGTTGAGCGGCGCGCGGGGGTCGGAGATCAAGGACTTCCACTCTACCTGGGTCAATCCGCGGTTAAATGCATTGGGATCGAAGCTGGGCGTCGAATTCAGGCTGAGCACTTCGCCGGTATGGACATCCAGAACCACGGCGGCGGCGGCCTCGTCGCCCAATCGATTGGCAACGAATTTCTGTAACTCCATGTCGATGGTCAACCAGGTTTCGGCGCCCCTGGAACCTTCGAGCCGCCTGAGTTCCCTTATCTCGCGGCCAAAAGCGTTGACTTCGACCTGGCTGGTGCCGCTTTTACCGCGCAGCTCCAAATCCAGCACTTTTTCCATGCCCGCTTTGCCGATCCGGAAACCAGGCAGTTCCAGCACGGGATCGCCGGTCAAATCCTTTTCCGACACGCTGGCGACGTAGCCCAGAACCGGCACCGTGAGGGGGCCGTCGGGATAGAAACGGCTTTCACCGACGTCGATCACAATACCCGGCAACTCGGGTGCATTGACCTCGATGCGCGCGACATCCTGCCATTTTAAATTTTCACGGATGATTACGGGAGAGAATCGCCGCCGCCGTTTGACTTCGCGGAGAACTTTCTGCCGCTCATGCCCGCTGATATCGATGACCCGGCTAAGCAGCGTCAGGGTCTGGCCGGTATCGTCGGTATTCTCCGGAATCAGCATGACGCGGTAGTTCTGCTGGTTGACGGCCATGGGGCGGCCAAAACGGTCGACAATGCGTCCTCGCGGCGGTGCCAGCAGTTTCAGGCTTATCCGGTTTTCGTCCGATAGCGTCCGGTATTTGTCTGCTTCGACGACCTGTAAGTAGTACATGCGGCCGATCAGACCGCCCAGCAACGCCACCTTTCCGCCAATGAGAACGACCGCCCGCCGGCTGAAGGATTTGTATCTGTCACCGTCCCTATGCATGTCATTCCTGCTGCAAAAGAGTTTGCTGCCATCGCAAAAATATCCAGGCGATTATCGGAAAAATTCCCAGGGAAAGCAGGAACTGAAAAAATACGGCTTCAAAATCCAACAATGCCAAATTCCAGGCCGACGCCAGAACCCAACTTTCGACCGCGGCGCCCAAAGCTATGATTGAAAAGCCGAACCAATAGATAATGAAAGATTTGCCGGCGAAAAAACGGCGTTGAGAGAGGACCAATCCGTAAACGGTCAGGAACACCAGGATATAAAGGCCAACCGGCGTTCCCGAAAGCAGGTCCTGCATCAAACCCAAAAGGAATACGGTAGACAAGGGAAGCAGGTTCGGTCGGTAGATAGCCCAATGATAAATAGACATCAGCGCCAATACCGGGGCGATGGGCGCGTAACCCGGGATGCGCAACGGTACGGCGCTAAAGATCACCAGCGCCAGCGTCAGCCCAAACGGCGTAATATTTCGCGCCATCTGGTCCAGTTTTTGCCAAAGGGCAACGCTCATTTCTTATCGGTATTTCCAACCTTATTTCTGTGGTTCTTAGCCGGGTTCAATATGCTTGTATCGACCAAGCCGTTGAGACCGAAATCGGCGATGCGCACATATTCCAACCGGTCGAAATCGGTAAACAACTGAATTTCATTGCCGCCATCGCTTACCGAGGCGACCACCCCGATGGGCAGTCCCGGCGCAAAAGCGCCTCCGTGACCGGAGGTTACAATACGGTCGCTGGGACTGATTTTGGCGCCGGGCGCCAAATGTATGAGATGGGGTCTGGCCGTGTTGCCGCCGGCCATGATAGCCCGCGTACGGGTCGCTTCGACGATGACCGGAATTCGGGAAATTATATCCGTCAGCAGCAGGATTCGCGCCGAATTATTGGACACTTCGGAGACGCGGCCGATTAATCCGTTCGCACTGATAACCGCCTGGCCTTTTTTGAGACCGGCGTTTTTACCTTCATTGACGATCATGCTGTGGGAAAAGGAACTTCTGGAACCGGCGATAACCCGGGCGGTTACGTATTTCGCCTTTTTTTCATGGACGGCGCCGACCAGGGATTTCAAGGCAGCGTTCTCCGCCTGTAATTTACGGGCGACGGTCTGCCATTGCATGAGCCGGTTGTTTTCCTGTTTGAGGCGGACATTGTCCTGGCGGATTACCGACAATTCCCGGAAATTGTTGATGGTATCGGCGACGGTCGCTGCGGGGCGGGATAACGCTTCCAATATCGGCGCTACGGCGTCCGTGACTTCAACGCGCACGCGGTCGATCAGGACGGCATCCACCTTGCCCACCAGCATAAGCCCGAAGGCCGCCAGGATCAGCCCAAGGTACGTGAACCGCTGAACCATACTTTTCAGCGGCGCAGCGATGCGCAAAAGTGAGCTCGGGCGCTGTTCCAATTTGCGTCTCCGTTTTGACTAACGGCCTGATATAACTACCATATTTATTGATGTTTTAATATGGTTTCGGAGTCCGCCGTTTTCAATTGCTATTGCCCACTCCCACCAAGAATGGGCCAAATTGGTTAATACATCGTTGTTAAAACGTGGCGAAGTTTTTTCATCTCTTCCAGAGCCCGGCCCGTGCCCAGCGCGACGCACGAAAGCGGTCCATCGGCGATGGATACCGGCAGGCCCGTGGCATAGCGCAATACATAGTCCATATTGCTGAGCAAAGCGCCACCACCCGTCAGGACGATTCCTTTGTCGACGATATCCGCCGCCAATTCGGGCGCCGTATGTTCGAGCGCCGCTTTTACGGCCTCGATAATGGCGCTGACCGGTTCGGCCAGGCTTTCGGCGATCTGTCTTTCGCTGATGACCAGTTCCTTGGGAACGCCGTTCATCAAATCGCGCCCCTTGATTTCCATGGTGCGGCCTTCGCCTTCTTCCGGCGGACAGGCGGACCCGATTTCCTCTTTGATACGTTCGGCACTGCCTTCACCCACCAGCAGATTGTGATTGCGTCTGATATAGGCGATGATGGCTTCGTTCATTTTATCGCCGCCCACCCGGACCGACCGCGCATACACAATGCCGCCCAGGCTGAGCACGGCAACTTCGGTGGTGCCGCCACCGATATCAACCACCATGGAGCCGGTCGGCTCGGTTACCGGCAGACCGGCGCCGATGGCTGCGGCCATGGGTTCTTCAATCAGGAAAACTTTTCTGGCGCCGGCGGCCTCGGCGGATTCCTGGATGGCGCGCCGCTCGACCGCCGTCGATCCCGACGGCACGCAGATCACGATCATGGGGGAGGCGAAACTCCGCCGGTTGTGCACTTTGCGGATAAAATATTTGATCATGTCTTCGGCGATTTCGAAATCGGCGATGACGCCGTCGCGGAGCGGCCGGATGGCCTGGATGTTTCCGGGCGTGCGGCCCAGCATCTGCTTGGCTTCCTCGCCCACGGCCAGCACCTGCTTTTTTCCTTTGACTTCGGCAATGGCCACAACGGAAGGTTCGTTCAAGACAATATTTTTGCCTTTTACGTAAACCAACGTATTCGCCGTTCCCAAGTCAATGGCCATATCGGCGGAAAGAAATCCAAATAATCGCGACAGCATTTAAACTCTCAATATCTTTTCATTAAAATTGCGGGAAACACTCCGTCATATTCCCCGTTATAATCCCCGATATAATCTCGCGCACTCCTTAATATTTCCTAACGATAGTGGCGGATGCGGGAGAGCGCGCCGCCCGCATCCACATAATAGTTCTTTTTACCTTTTCAGCTTTACGCAGTCAAAGCCGCCGGCGCTGATTTTTCCCTTTTTACCAGGAGTTTGTTCAGCGCATTAATATAAGCTTTCGCCGACGCCACCATGGTATCCGTGTCGGCGCCCTGGCCATTGACCGTTTTGCCGTTTTCTTCGAGCCGGACGGTGACCTCGGCCTGGGCATCCGTGCCCTGGGTCACGGCATGAACTTGGTAGAGCTGCAAATGGGCCTCATGGGCAGTCAGCTTTTTAATACCTTTGAATATGGCGTCGACAGGGCCGTCGCCGGTCATGTCGATGTCCTTCGTTTCGCCTTCGATCTCCAGGCTGATACTGGCTTTGGGCGGCTGGTGCTCGGTGCCGCACAAGACTTCCAGTTTCGCCAGTTTGATGTGGTCGTTGGTCCGGACCACGGTCTCATCGATCAAGGCCGCGATGTCCTCGTCGAACACGTCCTTTTTGAGATCGGCCAGATCCTTGAAGCGCTTGAAGGCATCCTGGACGGCGTTGTCACCCAGATTGTATCCCAGTTCGGTCAGTTTTTCCCGGAAGGCGTGGCGTCCCGAATGTTTGCCCAGAACCAATTTGCTTTCACTGAGGCCGACCGATTCCGGCGTCATAATCTCATAGGTGGCGGCGTTCTTCAGCACACCATCCTGGTGAATGCCCGCTTCATGGGCGAAGGCGTTGGCCCCGACAATGGCTTTATTGGGCTGAACCGTAAATCCGGTCACCGTCGAGACCAGCTTGGACGCCTTGATGATATTTTCGGTTTTGATATTGCAGTCATAGGGCATGTTGTCATGGCGCGTGCGCAGGGCCATGACGACCTCTTCCATGGCCGCGTTACCGGCCCGCTCGCCCAGACCGTTGATGGTGCATTCCACCTGCCGGGCGCCGGCCTTGACGGCCGCCAGGGAATTGGCGACGGCCAACCCCAGATCGTTGTGGCAATGCACCGAAATCACCGCCTTGTCGATATTGGGCACCCGGTTGAACAACATGGCAATCAGGTCATGGTATTCGTCAGGGACGGCATAACCGACCGTATCCGGCACATTGATCGTGGTCGCCCCGGCGTCAATGGCGCTTTCCACACAGCGGCACATGAAGTCATGTTCCGTGCGCGATCCGTCTTCGCAGGACCATTCGACATTATCGGTGAAGGTGCGGGCGTAGGTGACGCTATCGATTACCGCCTGATGCACATCTTCCGGCTCCATCTGGAGTTTGTACTTCATGTGCAGTGGGCTGGTGGAGATAAAGGTGTGAATGCGTGATTGAGCCGCGGGCTTGATGGCTTCGGCGCACCGCTCGATATCCATTTTTCCGGCGCGGGATAAACCGCAAACCACCGAGTCTTTAACGACCTTGGCGATCTCGTTGACGGCTTCGAAATCGCCGTCGGAGGCGATGGGAAAGCCGGCTTCGATAATATCGACACCCATTTCCTCCAGGAGTTCCGCAATCCGCAGCTTTTCGGACAGGTTCATGGAGGCGCCCGGCGACTGCTCGCCGTCACGCAACGTCGTGTCAAAAATTATTATTCGATTGGAGTCATTTTGCGTAGTCATTGGACTGGACCTTTCTAAAAATAGTTATACGACTTCGAGTACGAATGAGTCCCCTGAACACACGCGGTTCATCTGCGTGCAAGCTCAGGGGCGACTAAGTCGTAGGGTCCGGTCCGGACCAAAAAGGTCGTCAGAGGAAATGGCGCAAGCGGAACGAATTGCACGCATAACCGCCGCGTCGGCATAGGCCGAAGCGCTGGACGGATATTTAGAATTGTTTTCCTGCGTTACAAACATTTCGAGCTTCCAATTTCCGGAGCTCAGCGAAGCTGCAAACGCTTCGCAGATACTCCTGATTTAGCCTTTAAAAAAGGGTTTAAGCCCAAAGTCAACAAAATTGTCTTAATAAAATGAAATTCTTCGGGTTTTCCGGATTCGCTCCTTGGTCGGCAATATTTCTTTTCGGACCAATGATCGGTGTCAAGGGCAGGTATATTGTATTGTGCTAATATACAACAATCTAAAGCTATGGATTGGAATTGTGATGAACGTCATTAAATTCCCCACAAAGAAAAGAAATCAACAAAGGCTGACGAAAGCATTGGCCGGCATCCAATTGCAACTTGATCGGCAGAGCGAGGCCGTTTCCGAATTTCGGGAAATCGGGGCTGATCTGGCTGAAAATATGGAAGCCTTGGAAAAGACCATGCTGAATTTTAGCGCGCAAATGGAAAAAATTGCCA
Source organism: uncultured Rhodospirillaceae bacterium (assembly GCA_964574215.1). GTDB lineage: Bacteria > Pseudomonadota > Alphaproteobacteria > Rhodospirillales > UBA2165. The sequence continues at coordinate 10,216 of CAZNLR010000017.1, forward strand.
TCAAGCCGTTACACAAGAAATCTCTGAAACTTGCGCGGATGATGCACGACTACCGCGAAAACTGCGCGTAATTGAAACGTGCTGAAACTGGTCACTGGCCGGTATCGCATTGACACGGCAATGCCAATCCCTATATGTCACGGCACCTATGAACAGTGCATCGCATCAGCCTATCCATGAGTGATACTCAGCAACCCCGTTCCATTGGACGGTCCGTCTTACGCGGCCTGTTGAAACGCTGCCCCAATTGCGGAATGGGCCGGGTGTTCGGACGCTATTTGAAACCGGCCCAAGCCTGCGGTCATTGCGGCGAAGCCTATGATCATATCCGTACCGACGATTTCGCGCCTTGGCTGACCATCATCGTTATGGGCCATATCCTGGCGCCGATTATTTTTCACGTCGAGATCAACTATTCCCCGCCGACCCATTGGGCGTTGGCCGTCTGGATTCCCTCGGTCGTCATCCTCACCCTCATCCTGCTGCCCATCGCCAAAGGCGTCTGCCTGGGTTTCATGTGGGCGATGAAGTTGAGAGGGGACGAGTGGCAATAAAAAAGGGCACCCCGCAGGATGCCCTTTTTAATATCGTCTCTAAAAAAAATTAATTCTTCGACTTGTCCACCAGCGCATTATCGGTGATCCACGGCATCATGTCGCGGAGCTTCTGGCCGACCTTTTCGATGTCGTGTTCGGCGGCACGGCGGCGCATGGCCTTAAAGCGGGGGGCTCCCACTTTGTTTTCCATCATCCAGTCCTGGACGAACTTGCCCGACTGAATGTCGTCGAGGACGCCGCGCATGCGTTTTTTGACGTCGGCATCGATGATCCGGGGGCCGCTGACATAATCGCCGAACTCGGCCGTGTTGGAGATCGAGTAGCGCATGTTGGCGATGCCGCCTTCATAGATCAGGTCGACGATCAGTTTTACCTCGTGGAGGCATTCGAAATAGGCCATTTCCTCGGAATAGCCGTCTTCCACCAGGGTTTCCCAACCGGCTTGAACCAGCGAGGTCAAACCGCCGCAGAGCACGGCCTGCTCGCCGAACAAGTCGGTTTCGCATTCCTCGCGGAAAGTGGTCTGGATGATGCCGGAGCGGCCGCCGCCAATGGCGGAACCGTATGACAGCGCGACATCGAGAGCAGCACCGCTGGCGTCCTGATCGACAGCGACGAGACAAGGTACACCGGCGCCGCGGACGTATTCGGAACGCACCGTGTGGCCGGGACCTTTGGGCGCGATCATAAAAACGTCAACGCCTTGAGGCGGCACGATCAAACCGAAGTGAACCGCCAGGCCATGGGCAAAAGCGATGGCCGAGCCTTCTTTCAGATTGGCGTGAATTTCTTCCCGATAAAGATCGGCCTGAATTTCGTCCGGCGCCAAAATCATCAGAACGTCGGCCCAGCCGGCGGCTTCCGCCGGCGACATGACTTTTAGGTTCTCGGCTTCGGCTTTGGCGATACTGCCCGAACCCTGGCGCAGGGCGACGGCGATTTCAGTGACGCCGCTGTCCCTTAGGTTGAGGGCGTGAGCGTGCCCCTGGCTGCCATAGCCGACAATGGCGACTTTCTTGGTTTTGATCAAATTGACGTCGGCGTCACGATCATAATAAACGCGCATGGTAAAATTCCCCGCTGTTTGATTGCTGATACCCAGCCGGTAAACCGGTTGGAAAATAAATTAAAGTTCCTCGCCGCCCCTGGAGATGGCGACCACGCCGGTGCGTGATATATCCACCAATCCAAGCGGCTTCATTAATTCGATAAATGCGTCCAACTTGTCCGAGTTGCCGACAATTTCAAATACAAATGAATCATTCGTGCTGTCGACCACGTGAGCCCGGAATATATCGGCGATTCTCAGGGATTCAACCCGAGATTCACCTTCGCCGGAAACTTTGATCAGCGCCAGTTCCCGCTCGACGGCCGGACCGTCGGTGGTCAGGTCGGCGACCCTGCGAACCGGGACCAGCCGTTCAAGCTGGGCGCGGATTTGTTCGATCACCATCGGCGTGCCCGAGGTGACGACGGTAATTTTGGAATAATGACCGTCCGGATCGACTTCGGCGACGGTCAGGCTTTCAATATTGTACCCCCGCCCCGAAAACAAGCCGATGACGCGCGCCAGGACGCCCGCCTCGTTATCGACGAGCACCGAAAATACGTGCTCTTGCTGTTCGTTATTATTGCCAGCCACTTTTTGTCGCTCCTAAATTAATTATCCGGCTCTTTCGCTAAGCCCTCTAATGCTAGGCCATGACGTTGTCGTTGTCGTCGGCCACCTTCATCCGTTGCTCGGGGCCCAGGACGATTTCGTTATGGGCCGCGCCGGCCGGTATCATCGGGAACACATTCTCGAACCGGTCCGTCGCCATATTGACGAAAACCGGTCCGTCGGTTTCCAGCATTTGCTTGATAGTGGCGTCGACGTTCTCGGGATCATCACAGCTCATCGCCGTGAATCCCATGGACTCGGCCAATTTTAAAAAATCCGGTCCGGCGCTGAGGTCACATTCCGACTCATTATTGTCATGGAACAGTTCCTGCCATTGCCGGATCATGCCCAAAACCTTGTTGTTGAGGTTGAGAATCTTAACCGGCAACCGGTTGCGGGCGATGGTCAGCATCTCCTGAACGTTCATCATCATGGAACCTTCGCTGGTGACGCAGACCACTTTGGAATCCGGATGCGCAACCTGAGCGCCCATGGCCGCCGGGATACCGTAACCCATGGTACCGAGACCACCGGACGTCATCCACCGGTTGGGTTCATCGAATCGAATATACTGGGCGGCCCACATTTGGTGCTGGCCCACGTCGGTGGTGACGTAAACGTCGCTTCCGTTGATAATCTCATGCAGCCGTTCCAGAGCATACTGGGGCTTGATCGGTTCGTCATTTTCCTGGGTAAAACCAAGGCAATCGACGGCCCGCCACTCGTTAATTGTCGCCCACCAGCTTTTCAGCGCCTTTTTGTCCGCTTTGAGTTTCTTTTTCTTCCAAAGCGCGATCATGTCCTTGAGGACGCTGCCGGCGTCGCCGACGATGCTGATATCTACGGCGACGTTTTTATTGATGGACGACGGATCGATATCGATGTGAATTTTCTGCGACAGCGGCGAGAAGGCATCCAGCCGGCCCGTCACCCGGTCGTCAAAACGGGCGCCGATATTAATCATGACATCGCAATCGTGCATGGCCAGATTGGCCTCATAGGTGCCGTGCATGCCGGGCATGCCGATATAATGGTCGTCGGATGCCGGAAAGGCGCCCAGACCCATCAAAGTCAATGTACACGGGTAGCCGGTCAGCTTGACCAATTCGCCCAGTAAATCCGAGGCTTCCGTTCCCGAATTGATGACGCCGCCACCGGCGTAAATAATCGGTTTTTTGGCCGATGCGAGCATATCCACCGCTTCTTCGATGGCTTCCTGATCGCCCTTGTCCCGTGGCTTGTAGTTGCGGGGTTCAACCTGATCGGGCGTCAAATAGGAACCGGTTCCCAATATGACATCCTTGGGAATATCGACCAGGACCGGTCCGGGCCGTCCATGGGTTGCGACGAAAAAAGCTTCGTGCAGAACGCGGGCCAGTTCGTCGGTCGACTGCACCAGATAGTTATGTTTGGTTGCCGGGCGCGTGATGCCGGAGGTATCGGCTTCCTGAAAAGCATCGTTGCCGATCAGATTGCTCACCACCTGTCCGGTGATGCAGACCACGGGAATGCTGTCCATCAGGGCGTCGACCAGGCCGGTCACCGTGTTGGTGGCGCCGGGACCGGACGTCGCCAAAACGACACCGGGCTTGCCGGTCGAACGGGCATAACCCTCCGCCGCGTGCACGCCGCCTTGTTCATGTCCCACGAGGATATGATGCAGTTTATTCTGCTTATAAATATTGTCGTACAGCGGCAGGGTGACGCCGCCCGGATAGCCGAATACCACATCCACATCCTGATCGTTCAGGGCTTTGAGGATGATTTCTCCGCCGGTCAGCCGGTCACTCGACATTTTTTCCTCCATACTCGGGAACTCGATACAAATTCAATATTTAACAAAAAATACCGCGCCAGATGGGCAGTCCCGAAGATTGACCTGACGGGGGCCCGTGGCGCGATTGAGGCGGGAAACTATCCCTTTATTTTTGCGGCGTCAACACAAACTTGCGAATTTTCGGAAAGATTTTTGGCAATAAACTTTCTGAATATTGCGCAAAAACGGTCTCTGACGCATTGATCTGATTCCGAAACCAGGTTAATTGCCGTTTTGCGTAGTTACGGGTGGCTTGTTTGGCGCGTGCAATCGCCTCTTCCTCGGGCATTTCACCTTTTAAGAAATGGCAGAGTTCTGCGATACCCAACGCTTTCATCGCGGGCAAAGACGGGTCCAGGCCCAACGCCAGAAGCGCTTCGGCTTCGGCCACGGCGCCGTTTTCCATCATTTGGTCGAAGCGGGCCTCGCATGTGGCATAGAGCTCCTCCCGGGGCGGCTCGAAGGCAATCACGAAATAGCGGGCAGCGAGGGGTGGGGTGGCCGGATCGTCCTCGTGCCAGTCGTTCAAGCTCCGGCCGGTCGCCTTGAAGACTTCGTAGGCGCGGATGGTCCTTTGCGTATCCGAAGGAAATAGCCGGGCGGCTGAATCGGGATCGAGAGCAGCTAATTCTTCATGGAAGGCAGTCGCGCCAATCTCGGCATGTCTGGCCCGGGCCTCTTTACGCACATTATCGGGAATATCGGGGATATCACTCAAGCCGTCCATCAGCGATTTGAAATATAGACCGGTACCGCCGGTGAGGATGGGCAGTTTTCCATGGCTCCAGGCGGACTCGATTTCCGTGATGGCCAAATCACGCCATTGCCCGACCGAACAGGCGGTGGAAGCCGGCAGAATTCCGTAAAGTCTGTGAGGCGCCCGTGCCATGTCTTCCGCGCCGGGGCGGGCTGTTAAGATGCTGAGTTCCTGATAGATTTGCATGCTATCCGCATTGATGACCACACCGCCGAATTCGATGGCGGCCTCGATGGCCAACCCGGACTTGCCGCTGGCTGTCGGCCCGGCAATGATGAGGATAGTGTTTTCATCTAAATGTTCCGTCATGCTGTGATCATAGCGGACTGTGGGGGATGATCAATTTAGGTGACGGAAAGCAAAAAAATACTTTGTAAGGCTCAAGCCTATCACTCTAGTCCAACACCAGCGACACCATGCCGTCGGCGAGTTTGGGCTCGAACCACGTGCTTTTGGGCGGCATGACTTGATCCGCGTCGGCCACGGCCATCAATTCCGCCATGCTGGTGGGATAAAGGGCAAAGGCCACCGCCCAGTCGCCACCATTGACCCGTTTTTCCAGTTCCGCCATGCCCCGAATACCGCCGATAAAATCGATGCGGGGATCGATCCGCGGATCACTAATGGCCAGCACCGGTTCGAGCAAATGACTGGTCAGGATACTGATATCAAGGCGTTCCATTGGCGTCGCCTTAAGGCCCAATTCGGTTTTGAGAGTAAGTTTGTACCACTGGCCCGACAAATACATGCCGAATTCTCCCGGAGCCTCGGGTTTCGCGACCGCGTAGTATTTCTTAACGTCAAATACCTCTCCGATGCGGGAAAGAAATTCTTGCTCCGAAAGTCCGCCGAGGTCCCGAACCACCCGGTTATAGTCCAGTATCTGAACTTCTTTTTCGGGAAAACAGACAATGAGAAATTCGTTGTAGGATTCGTCTCCCTTGTATTTGGGATCGGCATCGCTACGTGCCGCCGCGACCCTTGATGCTGCTGCCGACCGATGATGTCCGTCGGCAATATATATGACACTGAGAGCGTCGAAGGCGGCGGTGATCATCTGAATGTCATCGGCATCCGAAACGACCCACAAGCTATGTTCAACGCCGCCGTCGCCTACGACTGAATAGGCCGGTTCATCGATGGTGTTTTTCTCGACGATGCCGGACAATTCACCATTGGGTTTATGGGTGATAAAGACCGGCCCGGTTTGGGCATTGACCGCTTCGATTTGTCTGACCCGGTCGTCTTCCTTATCGGGCCGCGTATATTCGTGGCGGCGGATAATATTTTTTCGATAGGCGTCGATAGAGCCTGCGCCCACTATACCCGTCTGTACGTGATCGCCCATGCGTAGGCGGTAAATATAGTAGTAAGGTTCAGGATCACGTTTTAAAACGCCTTCTGAAATCATGCGCCCCATATTTTCCGCCGCTTTGTTGTAGACTTCCGGCGCGTAAACATCCGTGCCCGGCGGCAGATCAATTTCCGGTTTGGAAATATGGAGAAAGCTCCAGGGATTGTCCGAGACCAACGCCCGCGCTTCTTCGGTGTTTAAAACATCGTAGGGCGGGGCGGCAACCTCCTGAGCACGTTCCGGAATTGGCCTTAATGCCCTAAAAGGCCGCACCAAATGATGGTTTTCGGGAGTTCTCAACTTTAGTTCCTTGCTCGGGCTTACCACCGAAGGTCGAAAAATTTCCGCTACGGTATCGATCCGTGTTTCTGTTTAGCAAGCTTCCAGGATAAGTGAAAGTTACGAAAATATTACACTCCGGAAACGGGAAAATTAGCTTCGTCTATATCCCTGAATTCCGCCAATTATACGCCAAGCTATCCTTTTTTAATTCGAAGCGCCACGAACCTGAGTCCACTTTGGCTTTCGATCAATAATAGAATGGATTTTCGGCCCGATTCGCCCGCCTGCTTTATTTTAGCCCTGACTTCGGCGGGTTTATTCACCTCATCCTGACTTACTTCGACAATGACGTCGCCGGGTTTTATGCCTTTCTCGGCGGCCGCTCCTTCCGGATCGACGGCAACGATAACCACGCCTTTGGCGGACTCTTTCAGTTTAAACCGTTTGCGGGTATTGGAATCGACACGGCTCACGGTGACACCGAGCTGGGCGATGGCAAGTTCTTCACTTTTTTCCAAGCCGCCTTCATCGCCGTTTGAAGCTGGAAGTGAAGCCTGTTCCTCGTTCAACTCGCCCACGCGGACCGTGGTGCTGACTTTCTTGCCGTTGCGCCAAACCTCAACATTTACATCAATGCCGATTTCGGTTTCCGCGACGATGCGGGGCAGCTTTCTCATTTCCGAAACGGTTTTGCCGTTAAAGGTAAGGATGACGTCGCCGGCTTTGATTTTTCCGTCCCCCGCCGGACTGCCTTTGGTGACACTGGCGACCAAGGCGCCGCTGGGCTGGTCCAGACCGAGACTCTCCGCGATCTCTTCCGTCACCTTCTGGATGCGCACGCCAAGCCAGCCCCGGCGGGTCTTGCCGTATTTTCTTAGCTGGCTGATGATGCCTTTGGCTGTCGAGGAAGGAATGGAAAACCCGATACCGATAGATCCCCCGGATGGTGAAAATATTGCCGTATTGATGCCGATGACCTCGCCGTCCAAATTGAACAGCGGACCACCTGAATTGCCGCGGTTGATCGAGGCGTCGGTCTGGATGAAGTCGTCGTAGGGGCCGGAATTAATATTGCGTCCCCGGGCGGACACTATACCCGCCGTCACCGTTCCACCCAGGCCGAACGGGTTGCCGATGGCGACGACCCAGTCACCGACACGGATTTTATCGGAATCGCCCAGACTGACGGCCGGCAGGTCTTTGATCGGCTTTACCTGCAGGACAGCCAGATCGGTTTTCGGATCACGGCCCACGACTTCGGCTTTCAGACTGGTGTTATCCTGTAGAATGACGGTTATTTCATCGGCATCCTGGATGACATGATTGTTGGTTATGATTATCCCCGCTTTGTCGACAATAAATCCTGATCCCAATGACGTCGATTTCCGGTTCTGTTGCGGCCGGTTGCGGTCGAAGAAATCCCGGAAAAATTCTTCAAAGGGAGATCCCGGAGGAAATTGGGGAAGTTCCGGCGTTCCCGATCTTTGCTTGGCGACGGCCGTGGTCGAGATATTCACCACCGCCGGCAGCAGCTTTGCCGCAAGATCGGCGAAACTTTCCGGCGCACTGCGTGCGAAAGATGTTGACGCCGTCATTGTAACGGCTGTCAAAACGGTAATCAGCAACAGGAGAATTTGTCGGGTGTAAAATGTGCCGACCGCGCCGACCGCATTTTCACCTTGCCGTTGGACCACATACTTCACTTACATCACCTTTTTCTTTTTGATATTTGGACTTAACTTATATAGTCCAACGGGTGCTGAAAACAGCAACAATAAGACAAAAAAATTAAAAAAAGCGTGATCGTCAGCCTCGGATCAGCCAAACAAACGCCACTCCGACAATTGCCGCCGTCACACCGGCAGTACGTAGTAAATTGTCAGGCTGTTCGAGTACCTGAAGCATAAATTTTTTCATAGCTTCGGGAAATAACGCATAGAGCGCCCCTTCAATAGCAATCGCCAAAGCCAAGGCGGTTAGAAGGGCGATCAGGAGATCGGACATTATTTCCGGTCTCCTTTCACCACGCTATTTTTTATCCTTTGTACCAGACTCATCCCCAAAGAATTTGAAGAAATCTGAATCCGGGCTCAGCACCATTGTCGTTCCTTCACCAAAGGCCTTGTCGTAGGCTTCCATCGATCGGTAGAACTTGAAAAAATCCGTATCCTGACCGTAGGCGTCATTAAGTATCGTGGTTTTAGCGCCTTCACCTTCACCACGCAGAATCTGCGCCGTCTTTTCTGCTTCGGCGAGGATAATGGTCCGATCGCGGTCCGCTTCGGCCTGAATTTTGGCTTTCAACTCGGCGCCTTGGGCCCGCAATTTGGCGGCTTCGGCGATACGGGACGACCGCATCCGGTTATACACCGCTTGAGATGTGGTATCCGGCAGGTCGGTTCGGCCGATACGAACGTCGACCACTTCGATACCGAAATCAGGTGCCTGCTCTTTCAATTGCTCCGTGATGCGATGCATGACATCGTCACGCTTATTAGACAGCATATCGCCCAACAACACGCGGCCGACTTCGGCACGAACGGCGGCATTCAGGCGGCCGCCAAAAATCTGACGGAAGTTGGCATCGGTTATAGCCTTTTTCCTGAATTCCAAAGGATCGACGATTTTATAACGGACAAAGGAATCAACATTGATCCGTTTCTGGTCGGTCAGGATAACTTCCTGGGCCGGCGGGTCCAGATCGAGAATACGGCGGTCGAAAAACAGCACGTTTTGAACAAACGGTAGTTTAAACTTTAATCCCGGCTCCAACTCTGCCCGTACTGGATTACCGAATTGCAGCACCAAAGCAGATTGCGTCTGGTGGACGGTAAACAAAGAGCTGAAGGCTATAATACCGGCTGCGACTACGACGATACCGACAACGGCAAGAACGACTCTATTCATTATTTTACTCCCCCGCTTCTTTTCTGCAGTTCAGGTAACGGCAGGTAAGGCACGACGCCCGGGCCGCCTTGACCACGGTCGATGATGACTTTTTCCGAATCCTTCAAGACCTGCTGCATGCGTTCCAGATAGAGGCGCGACCGGGTCACTTCCTTGCCGCCTTTATAAGCCTCATAAACCGAGAGGAACCGTTTGGCTTCACCTTCGGCTTCCCGGGTCAGTTTTTCCTTATAGGCCGTGGCTTCCTGAATTTGCCGCTCGGCCTCACCCTTGGCTTTGGGCAATATGTCATTGGCGTAGGCCTGGGCTTCATTCTGCTGACGTTCCCGGTCCTGTTTGGCCCGCTGCACATCGTTGAACGCGTCGATCACCTGCTGCGGCGGTTCCACCTTTTGGAGTTTGATAGAAGCGATGAAGACCCCGGCGCCGTAGCTGTCGAGAATTTTTTGCAGTACTTCCAGCGTTCCGATTTCAACCTGGGTCCGTTTTCTCGCCAGGGCGTCTTCCAAATTGGTCTGTCCGACCACTTCGCGGATGGCGCTTTCGGCGGCCAGTTTTACCGTATCGGCAGGATTGCGGATATTGAACAGGAACGCCGCCGCGTCTTTGATACGCCACTGAACGACGAAATCGATATCGATGATGTTCTGGTCACCCGTCAGCATTAGACTTTCTTCGGAGACATCGCGGACGCTCGATGAGTGAGAACCGCCTTGCCCAATTTGACGAAATCCAATGCTGGTGATGTTGGTGTTCTCCACATTGGGGGTGAAGACCTGACCAATGGGTCCCGGGAACCAATAGTTCAAACCGGCTGATGTCTGATTGACAAATTTGCCAAACAACATTTCCACGCCCTGTTCGCCCGGCTGCACCCGGTAGAATCCGGTCGCCAGCCAAACCACGATGGCAGCCAACACCAGAAGAACGAGGCGCCGTCCGCCCCCGCCCCCGCTGGGTATGATCTTTTTGAATTTGTCCTGGCTGCGGCGCAGCATTTCTTCGATATCAGGGGGCTGCTGGCCGGATGGGCCACCGCCGCCTCCGCCCCAAGGACCTTGTCCTCCACCGCCTCCGCCCCAGGGGCCACCGCGTTGCGTATCCCAAGCCATTTAATTTATCCTTTTCATGCTAATTCTTATAATTTTTCTCGGTGAGAAAGTGGCTTTCGCCTTTTTCAATGCTAATTAATGCCTTATATGACAGCTTAGAGGCCCTTGCAACGACGACTCGCACTAGTTTTATCGTATCTGGGGCTTTGATCTGTCACTTTATTGTCAACAAGTTCGGAGCCTTAGATATGGCGGAAGTTACTGCTGAGCAAGTCCTGGAAGCGCTAAAAGTAGTCGATGATCCTTTTAAGAAGGAAAATATCGTCGATCTCGGCATGATTGACGGACTGCAAATTAAAGATGGTCATGTCGCGTTCGCTATTGAAATCGATCCGGCCCAGGGCGCGGAGATGGAACCGATCCGCAAGATCGCAGAGGATTCCGTTCATGCCTTGCCCGGCGTTCTGACGGTGACGGCCGTATTGACCGCCGAACGTGCGCCCTCGGCGGCGCCGCCTCAGGATGGTCCTCAATTGATGCCGGGGCAGGGGCAGTTACCGCCGAAAATGGATTTGCCTGGAATTAAATCGGTGATCGCCGTCGCCTCCGGAAAGGGTGGTGTCGGCAAGTCGACGACAGCGGTGAACCTTGCGTTGGCCATGGCGGAAAATGGCAAGAAAGTCGGCTTGTTGGACGCCGATATATACGGTCCCTCGATCCCACGCATGCTGGGCGTTACCGACGACCCCTCGCAAAGCGAAAGCGGTAAGATCGCGCCCCTGGAAGGACATGGCATCAAATGTATGTCCATGGGCTTTCTGGTGGAAGAGGAAACCCCGGTCATATGGCGTGGCCCTATGGCCACCGGCGCTTTGGAGCAGTTGCTGAGCGATGTCGAATGGGGTGATTTGGATGTCCTGGTGGTCGATCTGCCGCCGGGAACCGGTGATATTCACTTATCCATGGCGCAGCGCGTTCCCCTGGACGGTGCGATTATTGTTTCGACTCCCCAGGACATCGCCCTCGCCGATGCCCGCAAAGGTCTCAACATGTTCGTTAAGGTCGATATACCGGTATTTGGACTGATCGAAAATATGAGTTACTTCGCCTGCCCGCATTGTGGCGAACGGTCAGATATTTTCAGTCACGGCGGTGCCCGGGAAGAAGCGGAAATATTAGACGTGGATTTTCTCGGTGAGATTCCCTTGGATATTGTGATCCGTGAAACCTCCGACGGCGGCAATCCCATCGTCGCCAGCGATCCCGGTAGCGTTCACAGTGAAGCCTACAAGAATATCGCAGAAAAGGTATGGCAAAGTTTGAACGCCTGAATATCGGCGAATTGAGAAATCAATAGGGTCAAATTCGAAAATGTCGATTTTGACCCTAATTTTTTGATTCCCTCTAAGCCGTTAATTTTTAATGGTTTATTAGGAACTTTCACGCGTATTTCGCCTCTTTTCTTCTCCAAATCAGATTTCGTCAAAAATTCAACTAAAAAGTTTGAAGTTTACCATTTGATTTCAATGCCTTAAGCAGTAACTACAATAACATTTTGTATATCGGAAATTACGTATTCATTTCTTCTTGTGCCCTAGGGAAATCCCTAATAAAGGTATTTCAATGCAAATTTTTTTGAGTGCTAAGTATCGGTAATCTAAGGAAATTCACACGCGTTAATATCGAATACATCACGGGTTAATTTCCCAGATAACTAAATGTGGCTTGATGAGGGAACTCCAGAAGGAGGCTGGCGGCGCTAACGCCGCCATTATTGAAACTGCAGTTAGTTAAATGACGACGATTCAAATAGCACAGGCAACTGGCGATACGATTACGCTCCCGGACGGCTTCGTTCTGGGAACGGCTGAGTTCGCCCAGTCGGGATCGGATCTTGTCATTATCGGCGAGGACGGGACATCAGTCGTTCTCGAAAATTATTTTTCCAACCCTACACTTCCAAACATCGAAACGGCCGAAGGCGGCGAATTGTCCGGCACCATCGCGGCACGTCTAGCCGGCGTAAACATCAACCCGGAATCGGGCGCCACCGATTCATTGACCCCCATCGGCGAAATTTCAAACGTCACCGGTACGGTGTCGGTTATCCGGGCCAACGGTGAGGCGGTCACTCTCCAAGAAGGAGACCCCATCTACGCCAATGACATTATCGAAACTAGTGGCGACGGCGCGGCCGGCGTCGTGTTGGCCGACGAATCCGTTCTTTCCATGTCGGAAAACGGCCGGGTGGTGATCGAAGAAGTTTCATTCGATCAGGAAGTACAGGAAGGTGAAGTCTCCATTTCCATTCTCAGCGGTAAGTTTACCGTTGCCGGTGGTGAAGTTGCTCAATCAAATCCTGATGCCATGACTATTTCCACTTTGACCGCCGAAATCCATGTCGATGGGGCACAGGCGGCAATCGATGCGTCCGGCGGGTCGGACTTGTCCGTCGTTTTGATGGAGAATGGTCAGGAAAGCCAAGGAAGCTTGGTCATCACGACCAACAAAGGTTTGGTCGAGATCAACGAAACCTATCAGTCAGTAAATATTTCAGGCGAACAACAAGGTGCACTGGTTGTCGGGCAGTCTGACGAACTGGAAGTCATGGCCAACGATAGTCTTTACATCGACGGCGACGATACGGTGTTTGATGGCGGTGAAGGGTCTGATCGGCTTTATGTTCTTTCAGAAGACGCCGTCGATCTGGATCTTTCGGCCAGCAATATTGAGTATGTGAGCGCCAATGCTGGCGACGACACGTTGGATGCCGATGGCATGACCGACAATGTTTCGCTCTACGGTAAAGCCGGTGAAGACGATTTAACCGGCGGCGAGGGCGCCGACCGGCTGTATGGCGGCGACGACAGTGATACGGTAGAAGGCGGCGCCGGAAACGATAGCGTCTATGGTGACGCCGGCGATGACGTTGTTTCAGGAGGAGACGGTGTAGACCGGGTCTATGGCGGTGCGGGTGCTGATGAACTTTATGGCGGCGCCGGCAACGATTCTCTTTATATAGACGGCGACGATACGGTGTTTGACGGCGGTGAAG
>CAZNLR010000017.1:23755-32255 GCA_964574215.1 uncultured Rhodospirillaceae bacterium
ACGGCAACGACCGGCTTTACGGCAACGATGGTGCTGACGAGCTTTATGGCGGCGCAGGCAACGATTCTCTTTATATAGACGGCGACGATACGGTGTTTGACGGCGGTGAAGGTATTGACCGGGTTTATGTCCAGTCGACGGATGCCGCCAATATCGACCTTGCCGCCAACAATCTGGAATACGCCAGCGGTAATGTGGGCAACGATGTCTTCGACGCCTCAGGTGTCGAAGTTGCGGTATCTCTCTACGGTAAGGACGGTGACGACGTGCTGACCGGCGGCGACGGCAACGACCGGCTTTACGGCAACGATGGTGCTGACGAGCTTTATGGCGGCGCTGGTAATGATTCTCTTTATATTGACGGCGACGATACGGTCTTTGACGGCGGTGACGGCATTGACCGTGTTTATGTCTATTCAACGGATGCCGCTAATATCGACCTTGCCGCCAACAATCTGGAATATGCCAGCGGTAACACCGGTAATGACGTTTTCGACGCCTCAGGGGTCGCCGTTGCCGTTTCACTTTACGGCAAAGACGGCGATGACGTGCTGACCGGTGGCGCTGGCAACGACAGACTTTATGGCAACGACGGCGCAGATGAGCTTTATGGCGGCGCTGGTAATGATTCTCTGTATATAGACGGTGACGATACGGTCGTAGACGGCGGCGATGGGATCGACAGGGTCTTCCTCATGAGTGCCGACGCCCTCACCATGAGTTTGGCGACGCACGATGTGGAGTACGTCAAGGCCAACGCCGGTAACGACAATTTAGATGCATCCGGCGTGACAGCCAACGTTTCCCTTTACGGCCAGGGCGGCGATGACGTTTTGACGGGTGGCGCCGGCGCGGACCGTATTTACGGCAACGACGGCGCTGATCAATTGTCCGGCGGCGCCGGTAACGACTCTTTATATATCGACGGCGACGACACGGTTTTTGACGGCGGTGAAGGGGTGGATAGAATTTTCGTGCTCACACCCGACTCCGTCACCATCGATCTGGCCGCCAGCAATGTCGAATATGTCAAAGCCAACGCCGGCGATGATACGTTGGATGGGTCCGGACAGGCAGCCAATTTGTCCCTCTATGGTCAGGGTGGTGATGACGTGTTGACCGGTGGCAGCGGTAACGACAGGCTTTACGGTAACGACGGCGCTGACCAGCTGTACGGTGGCGCCGGTAACGATTCTCTTTATATCGACGGCGACGACACCGTCTATCTCGGCGGCGAAGGGGTGGACAGAATTTTTGTTCTGTCCTCGGAGTCCGTTTCCCTCGACCTGGCGGCCAACAGCATCGAATACGCCAAGGGCAACGAGGGCGACGACACATTGGACGGTTCAGGAGCGACGGCCAATATTTCCCTCTATGGCCAGGGCGGTAACGATATTCTTTCCTCGGGAACCGGCGCCGACCGGCTTTATGGCGGCGACGGCAGCGACACCTTAACGGCCAGTTCGGGCAGTGACCGGCTTTACGGCAATGACGGCGACGATATCCTGATTGCCGGCGACGGCGCCGACCGGTTGTATGCCGGTGCCGGTGATGATCAGCTGTCGGGCGGTTTGGGAACGGATATCTTTTATTTCTACGGTGATGCCGGCGCCAACGTGATCAGTGATTACAGCGCTTTTGAAAAATTAGTATTTACCGGCAGCGATTTTACCGCCGACGCTTTGCACGTGATTGCCGACGGCAATAACGCGGTTGTCACATTTGATAATGTTACCGACTTCGAATTGACCGTTGAAAACGTCGATGCCGCCGACTTCGACGCTGCTCAGGGTTCGACCACTTTAACCCTAGACTTTAATACGGTTATTTAATTTTCCTCCCGGTCCAGGGTGGCCATCAGTTCTCGCCATTCCCGGGGGCTCATGCCGCTCTCTTTTTGGGAAACCTCTTCCCCGGCAATCAATTTCTTGACGACGTTCAGCGCCTTGGCCGACAGGCCGACGCCGCCAACCCGGTATTCCATGAAGGCTTCATGGGCAATGGGCACCCACCGTTTGACGGTTTCCAGCATGGCTTCCGCGTAAACCCGGATTTCGTATTGAGCGTGGGAATCGGCCCTTAGCGACAGGAAATGCAGTAGATTGTGGAGGTCGATTTTCCAGTACCATTGGGTATAGGCGTTGAGGGTCAGATTCATGCGCGCCAGTTCGCGGGCCAGGCCATCCCGGCCTTCATCGACGACATTGCCGTCCGCATCCTCGTTGAGCATCTCCACGTAATGGTCATAAGTCTGTTGTGCGTCCGACTTGAGAAGGTCCAGCACCCGCGCCGCCTCTTCGCCCCTCAGCAATTGGCCGCGGCCCTGCCGGTTGCTGCGGGATTGGGTCGCCAACTGATCCTCGGCCGGAATATAAAATTCTCGGTCGAGCATGGAATAGCGCGCCGAATATTCGTTCACGTTGGCGGTGCGGTGCCTGATCCATTGCCGGGCGATAAAGATCGGCAGCTTAATATGATATTTAATCTCGCACATCTCGAACGGCGTGGTGTGACGGTGGCGCAGAAGATATTTGATCAACCCGGCATCGTCGGAAATCTTTTTGGTGCCCTTGCCGTAGGAAACCCGGGCCGCCTGAACGATAGCGGCGTCGTCACCCATATAATCGATCACCCGGACCAGTCCATGGTCCAGAACCGGTATTGGTTCGTAGAGTATTTCTTCTAGAGCCGGAACGGTGGCTCGGCGGGTTTGGGATTGTGAGGCGCGGGCGGCTTCGATTTCGGTTTTTTGTTCGTTGGTAAGTTCCATAAGCGGGGCGATCCTGTCTCTAAATTGATAGCGCACTTTAACGGCTCCACTGTTCGGGCGCAAAGGTTGGAATGGCGATCAACTGGAGCATTGTTCATTTTCGGATGTTCCCAAGACAATTCTCTGGCCATGCCCCCTTCCAATGAACAGTCGATGGGACTATATTTAGAGGGTCGGTTTACCGACTATGGCGATAAACGCTATGTGGAATAAGCGTTGCGGACCCGGGGGCAGTGCCCGGCGCCTCCACCATAATTTGTTGGAAATCCAGGAGTTTTTGGATTTTGAAAAAGTTTATGGGGGCGAAACAGGATCGACGTGCGTAGTAAAGACATGGTTTTCGTTCGGCATGGTACCACCGTTATCGGGCTAAACTTTACAAATGCTAACGATAATGAAGCATTTGCGGTAGCCGCTTAACAGCTAAGCTACCACGGGGTTCGGAGGGCACCTGGCAACAGAAGCCCTCCACTAAATTAGCGAATCGCCAATTAAAAATCGGCGAATCAGGTGGCAAGAGGCCTATTACCCGGTCGATATTTTAAGGGCCGGTCGTCATTCAAGGCCGATTAGAGGGTAAGAACGGAATATTAATGTCCGATACCAGTTTTCCATACGACCAGTGGGTCAATGAAGCCTTACGAAGCGTTCTCAACCGCGCTTTAAATCAACTCGCAGAACAGGGCTTCGCCGGCGATCATCATTTCTTTATTAATTTTCTGACCAAGCACGAAGACGTTGTGATTCCCGATTTTCTCCGTGAACAATATCCGGAGGAGATAACCATCGTTCTTCAGCATCAATATGAAAATCTTATCGTGGAAGAAGAACGTTTTGAGGTCACCTTGTCGTTCAGCGGCAAAAAACAGCATCTCGTGGTTCCCTACGATTCGGTGACATCATTTGCCGATCCGTCGGTAAATTTCGGCCTGCAGATCGGAGTTAACGCGGTGAACGAAGCCATGCGTCATGTCCAGGATGAAATTCGGGACGATGGCACTGCCGGCGAAACGGAAGATGCCCAGATCGGTGGAGCCTATCCACCGTTTCCGAAGGATGCACTGACGGATTCCATGGGGGAAGCTCTCGAGGAAGCCATGGGGGATGATTTGGACGCCGATACCCCGGTAGATCCGCAAGAGGACGATACGCCGCAAACTGCCGAGGTCATCACCCTCGACGCCTTCCGGAAGAAATAGACGTCTTTCCGATTTTTTTGTCTGAAAATTATGCCTACGACAGGTAGAACTCGCCAGATATCAACGAATCCCAGTTATCAACATATAAAGGTAACAAAATGACCGATAACGCCTTTCATCCGCTCGTGCCGGCCATGGAGGATACGACCAAATACCGGCTCGTGACCACCGACTATGTAAAGGTGATCGAAGCCGACGGCCGCGAAATTCTCAAGATCGACCCGGAAGGGATCACGCGCCTGACGGCGGAAGGTTTTTCCGATACCTCACATCTTTTGCGTACGGCTCATCTCGAACAGGTGGCGAAAATCTTGGATGACCCGGAAGCCTCGGACAACGACAAGTTCGTCGCTCTGGATATGCTGAAGAACTCCAACATCGCCGCCGGGCGGGTGTTGCCCACGTGCCAGGATACGGGCACGGCCATCGTTATGGGCAAAAAGGGTGAGCAGGTTTGGGTCGACGGCGACGACGAGGCCGCCATTTCCGACGGCGTTCAGCGGACCTACGAAACGGACAATCTGCGCTACAGTCAGGTGGCGCCCCTGGACATGTTCGAGGAAGTCAACACCGGCAACAATTTGCCAGCCCAGATCGAAATTTATGCCGACAAGGGGGCTGCCTACAAATTCATGTTTGTCGCCAAGGGCGGCGGGTCGGCCAACAAGACTTTCCTGCATCAGAAAACCAAGGCGGTTCTCAATCCCGACAGTTTGATGGAATTCCTGGACAAAGAGATCAGGGGCATCGGTACGGCCGCCTGTCCGCCTTATCATCTCGCCGTTGTCATCGGCGGCACATCGGCGGAATTCAACCTCAAGATGGTGAAATACGCCTCCGCCCACTATCTCGACAATCTGCCCACCCAGGGTAATGAATACGGCCAAATCTTCCGCGATCTGGAGATGGAGGAGAAAGTTCACAAACTGACCCAGGACATCGGTCTGGGCGCCCAGTTCGGCGGCAAATATTTCTGCCACGATGTGCGGGTGATCCGCATGCCCCGCCACGGCGCGTCGTGCCCCATCGGCATCGGCGTGTCCTGCTCGGCGGACCGGCAGGTGCTGGGCAAGATCACCAAGGACGGTATTTTCCTGGAAGAACTGGAAACCAACCCGGGCCGCTTCCTGCCTGAAATCAATGACGATGATTTGGGCGGCGACGTGGTGGAGATCGATCTTAACCAGCCCATGGACGAAATTCGGCGGGAGCTATCCAAGCATCCGGTCAAAACCCGGCTGTCGCTCTCGGGCCCGTTAATCGTCGCCCGCGACATCGCCCACGCCAAGCTCAAGGAACGCATCGATGCCGGTGAAGGCCTGCCCCAATACGCCAAGGACCACGCCGTTTATTACGCGGGTCCGGCCAAAACGCCCGAAGGCATGGCGTCGGGCTCCTTCGGCCCGACGACGGCGGGACGCATGGATTCATATGTGGAGTTGTTCCAGGCCAACGGCGGGTCCATGGTCATGCTGGCCAAGGGCAACCGCAGCCAGGCCGTCACCGACGCCTGCAAGAAGTATGGCGGCTTCTATCTCGGCTCCATCGGCGGCCCGGCAGCACGACTGGCCCTGGATTGCATCAAGAAGGTCGACGTTCTCGAATACCCGGAGCTCGGCATGGAAGCCATCTGGAAGATCGAAGTCGAAGACTTCCCGGCTTTCATCGTGGTTGATGACAAAGGAAATGATTTCTTCGACGAGTTTAAGCCGTCTTAATTAGAGCCCCTCAGACGTCGGGCGGGTTCTCCGAACCCTTGGCTTGCGCGCCATTAGGCGCGGCGCGCAGTCGCGCTTACCAAAGTTCCTTTAAGAGTTTTGGTTTGGAGTTTCATAGGGAAAGTTCCATTAAAACCTCTTCCCCCCCTTGCGGGGGAGGGTTAGAGTGGGGGGGTAAATAGGCTCCTTTAACCACTTCCCGCCATTTCCTCCGCCCAGGCTTTCTGGCGTTTTTCCATTTCTTCTTGGGTGACGTCTTCCACATGGGTGGCGATGGTCCATTGATGGCCGAAAGGGTCGGTCATTTTGCCCATGCGGTCGCCCCAGAACATATCTTCGATCTCTCCGGTCTGGGAGGCGCCGTTTTCAACGGCCCGGCCGATCACCCCGTCAACGTCAGGCGCATAGACGAAGATATGAACCGGCGTGCCGCCCAGTCCTTTGGGCGATTTGATATCCCATTCGTCGTTAGCGTCGGCGAGCATCACCTTCGATCCGTAAATGTCGATTTCCGCATGGAACACCGAGCCGTCCTCGCCGGGCATGAGTAAATGTTCCTTGGCTTCAAAAACCGTCTGATAAAACGCCATGGCCTTCGTGGCATTATCGACCCAGAGGTAAGGGGTAATGGACGTGAAACCTTCATTGATAAATGACGTTGCCATAATCTTCCTCCCTTATTTATAAAATGAACAAAACATGAACACATAGGAATTGTCAAGACCTTGATATCCACTATGTTAGATGAGAAAGAGCTGTATAGATCGAGGGAATGAGCGCAAATATGAATCAACCACCACCGATCCATTTTGATGGTCCAAAGAACGCCACAGCGACATTCGCCTTTGCTCATGGTGCGGGCGTCGGCATGGAAAGCGAATTTATAGAATACTTTGCTAACCGTATCGCCGCCACCGGTATCCGGGTGGCGCGGTTTGAATTTCCTTACATGCAGAAGCGGCGGGAAGACGGCAAAAAACGTCCCCCGGACCGGGGCCCCGTCCTGCTGGAAACCTGGCGAGCGGTGATTGAGGAATTGGGGGCTGAAAAACTGTTTGTCGGCGGGAAATCCATGGGCGGACGCATCGCTTCCATGGTTGCCGCCGAACTGGAAAAAGAGGAGAGGTCGGTCGCCGGTTGCATCTGCCTGGGCTATCCTTTCCATGCGCCGGGTAAACCGGACAAGGTGCGGATTGAGCATCTGCTGGACATGGCAACGCCGACATTAATCCTGCAGGGAACCCGAGACCCCTTCGGCACCTTGGAAGAAGTGCCCACCTATCCCCTGAGCAAAAACGTTTCCTTCCACTGGCTGGAAGACGGAGAACACAGCTTCAAACCCAGCAAAGCCTCGGGTCGCACGGAGGAGCAAAATTGGGACGAGGCGATCGAGACTCTCGTGGCGTTTGTCAAAAGATAATCGGGGACACACAATTTGCGTGTCCCCAATCGGTTAAGCTGTTGAATTTTCTTATTTTCTCTTGGTGATCGGCTTGACCCGGCGTTGTGATTTGCCGCTGTAGGCGCTGAGAGGGCGGATCAAGGCGTTGGCGGCGTTCTGTTCCAAAATATGCGCCGACCAGCCGGTGATGCGGGCCATGACGAAAATTGGCGTGTAGAGATTGACCGGGAAGCCCATCAGGTAATAAGCCGGCCCCGACGGGAAATCCAGATTTGGGTAGATGCCCTTTTCGTTGATGAAAATATCGGCCAGGATGTTGTAGATTTCCAACCACTTGGTGTCGCCGGACCAATGGGTCAAGTCCTCCAGGCAAGCTTTCATGGTGGGCACCCGGCTGTCACCGTGCTTATAGACCCGGTGACCGAAGCCCATGATCAGCTTCTTGTTGGCGATGGCGTCCCTAATCCAGGGTTCGGCCCGTTTGGGCGTCCGGATAACCTCCATCATTTCCATCACCGCTTCGTTGGCGCCGCCGTGGAGCGGACCTTTGAGAGAGCCGATGCCGCCGGTGACGGCCGAATAGAAATCAGAACGGCTCGAGGTAATCACGCGGCTGGTGAAGGTAGAGGCATTGAAACTATGCTCGGCGTACAAAATGAGCGATGTATCGAAAGCTTTGACAACTTTCTTGGGAGGCACTTTGCCGAAACACATGTGAAAGAAGTTTTCCGCCATGGACAGATCGGTCCGCGGCGGTATGCGGCGCTTGCCGTTGCGGAAGCGGAAATCGGTGGCGATCATGGTGGGGATTTTTGACAAGAGGTTGATGGCCCGTGCCATATCCGCTTCGCGGGGCTCGCCGCCCCAGGCTTCTTCGGTCGTGCCGAGATAGCTGACTGCGGTCCGGACGGTGTCCATGGGATGGGCCCGTTTGGGAAATTTAGCGATCACGTCCACGTGGTTTTTGCTCAGTTTCCGAAGGCTGCGCTCTTTCTTTTTAAAGGCGTTTAATTGTTTGCGGTTAGGCAGTTCGCCTTCCAGCAGCAAATAGGCAACTTCTTCGAAACTGCAATGGGCGGCCAGATCCTGAACGGCATAGCCGCGGTAGGTCAGGGAATTGGTCTCCGGCATGACTTTGGAAACCGCCGTGGTGTCGGCGATCACGCCAACCAGGCCTTTTCTGATGTCGGGGGCCCCAGTCGCGGATTTTTTGGCTGCGGATTTTTTGGCTGCGGCTTTTTTCGGGGCGGCTTTTTTCGTCACCTTCTTGGTCGCCTTTTTCGCTGTCTTTTTAGCGGTTTTTTTCACCGTTTTCTTGACAGTTTTTTTAGCCGATTTTCTGGGGGCCGCCTTTTTAGCGGCCGTTTTTTTCTTCCCCTTCGCTTTTGCTGCTTTGGCCATCCTTAACTCC
>CAZNLR010000017.1:32265-92134 GCA_964574215.1 uncultured Rhodospirillaceae bacterium
TGAACTATAATTTGAAATTATGTAAATTTTGGTCGAACTGATTGTATTCCTCATAATGCAGGGTCTCGTAGAGCCGCTTGCGCGTCTGCATGGTGTCCAGAACGTTCTCAAGCGTGCCGTCTCTTTTCAAAGCGCCGTAACTGGCTTCAATGGCCCCCATGGCGATGCGCAGGGACGAGACCGGGTAAATGGCGATGTTGTAGCCGAGTTCGGTCAGCTGATCCTTGGTCAGGAGCGGCGTCTTGCCGAATTCAGTAATATTGGCCAGCAAAGGCACGTCGATAGCGGCCCTGAATTCCTCGTATTCCGGGATGGTGGTGAGGGCTTCCGGAAAGATCGCCTCGGCTCCCGCGTCCACATAGGCCTTGGCCCGGTCGATGGCCGATTGCATGCCTTCCGATGCCTTGGCGTCGGTCCGCACCATCAACAGGAAATTGGAGTCCCGTTTGGCGTTGGCGGCGGCGGTGACTTTCTGGCACATGGCGTCCCGCTCGATGATAATTTTATTGTCGAGATGGCCGCAGCGCTTGGGGCTTAGCTGGTCTTCAATGTGGCAGCCCGCCATGCCCAACTCTTCGATTTCCTGGATGGTGCGGGCGGTGTTCAAGGCCTCGCCCCAGCCCGTATCGGCATCGATGATGGCGGGAAGCTCCGTCACCCGGGCGATCTGGCGGCCCCGTTGGGAGACTTCGGTGAGCGTGGTCAGGCCGATGTCGGGCATGGCCAACTCAGCCGACAGGGCGCCGCCGGATATATATATGCCGTCAAAGCCCAGTTCCTGGACGATGCGGGCAATCAACGGCGCATGGGCGCCGGGCAGTTGAAGCAGGCGGCCTGAAGCCAGTTCCTTCCGGAAATCGGCTCTTTTTTCGTCGGCGGTTTTGGTTCCAAATAACATTGGACTATTCCTTTAAAAGATACCTGTGGTATCCGGTGTATTGTTAATGAGCTCCGCATTGTCCAGGGTGACGTTGATCTGGGCGACGTCTGCGGCGCCAAGATCGGGCAGGGCCTGCACTAAATCAAGGAATCGGCTGCTTTCGGCTGCTGAAATCACGTCGTCGGTTAGAATCTTGAATTTACGGATATAGTCGGGCCGGGAGAAGGGTTTGGCGCCGGCCGGATGGGCATTGGCCACGGCCAATTCATCGACGACTTTCTCGCCCGATTTTAGGGTCACTTCCAAACGCCCGCCGAATGCCCGTTGATTGGGATCGGGGTCATGGTAGCGTTCGGTCCAGGCGGCTTCCTCCTCGGTGGAAATTTTATGCCACAGCCGGACCGTATCTTCCCGCTGGGCGCGCTCCGGCGCGTAGGATTTGACGTGATGCCATTCGCCGTCCTGAAGCGCCACCGCCAATATATACATAATAGAGTGATCGAGCGTCTCCCGGCTGGCCTTGGGGTCCATCTTCTGCGGGTCTTTGGCGCCGGTGCCGATAACATAATGCGTGTGATGGCTGGTATAGAGCTTGATCGAATCGACCGCTTCCCAATCCTCAATGTTATCCCGTACCCGAAAGGCCAGGTCGATGAGCGCCTGGCTTTGATATTCGGCGGAATGCTCCTTGGTATAGGATTCCAGGATGGCCCCTTTGGCTTCTCCCGGTTCCGGCAAGGGGACCGTATATTCGGCGTCCGGCCCGTCCAAAATCCAGGCGATCACGCTGTCTTCGCCTTCATAGATAGGCGACGGCGCACCTTCGCCCCGCATACAGCGGTCGACGGCTTCGATGGCCAGCTTGCCGGCGTGGGACGGCGCATAGGCCTTCCAGGACGAGATTTCGCCTTTGCGGGATTGTCGGGTCGATACCGTGGTGTGCAGGGCCTGCTGCACCGACTGAAAGATGGTGTCCGTATCCAGCCCCAACAGCGTACCGATGCCGGCGGCGGCGGCGGGGCCCAAATGGGCGATATGGTCGATCTTATGAGCATGCAGGCAAATGCCCTTAACCAGATCGATCTGAATTTCGTAACCGGTGGCAAGGCCCCTCAGCAAGTCCTTGCCGTTTTTTCCCGTCTGCTGGGCCACGGCCAGGATGGGCGGAATATTATCGCCGGGGTGGGAATAGTCGGCGGCCAAAAATGTATCGTGGTAGTCCAGTTCACGCACCGCCGTTCCGTTAGCCCAGGCGGCCCACTCGGCATGAAAACGCTGATCCAGGGGCATGCCGAACACCGCTGCACCGCCGTCCCTGGGGTGGGCAAGCGCTTGGGCGCGGGCGCTGGCGACGGGATGACGATTTATTGAAGCAATGGCAACTGAAGCATTGTCAATAATGCGGTTGATCACCATATCCGATACATCGCCGGAAACTTCTACGGAATCGGCTGCGACTTGGGCGATTTTCCATGCGAATTGATCCTCCTTAGGCAGGGGCTTTTCGGAGGGGAAGACGTTGATGACGTGATTTTTCAAGTTATGAAGGCCTTTTCGAAAACAGCAGAATAGTCAGGAATTTATGTTCGCGGACATGGTCTACATCATTCGAATACCGATTCCCAAGCGAAATATGATGAAGATAGAAATTAATCCCACAATTTTAATGTTGACTCTAATTCGGTATTGTCGTACCTATTTACCATAATTAGTCATTTACGAGGTACTTTAGAAATGTCGGACGCCCCTTATCGCTGGGAAATGATTGAACCAGGCAAGCCCATGGAGAAAGTTGAATTTGATCCTTTCCCCCCAGGTGACGGTGAAGTTGTGGTTGAAGTTGAAGGGTGCGGCGTCTGTCATACCGACCTCGGTTATTATTATGACGGCGTACGCACCAATGCCGAACTGCCCCTCGCGCTTGGCCATGAAATTAGCGGCCGCGTCGTTGCCGCCGGTAAAAACTACGAAAACATGATCGGCAAGGCGGTTCTTATTCCCGCCGTCATTCCCTGCGGCGAATGCGATCTCTGCAAACGCGGCAAGGAAACCATCTGCCGTCAGCAATATGTGCCCGGCTGCGACACCCATGGCGGTTTCGCCAGCCATATCAAAATTCCCGGTTTCGGACTGTGTGAGATTGACGAGGCCAAATTGGCGGCCGCCGGTCTTGATTTGGCGGACGTTTCAGTTGTCGCCGACGCTTTGACCACTCCTTATCAGGCTGTTTATCAGGCCGATCTCAAAGAAGGCGATCTGGCGATCGTTATCGGTGTTGGCGGTGTGGGTGGATATTGTGTTCAGGTGGCTGCCGCTTTCGGCGCTACGGTGATCGCCGTCGATATCGATCAGGACAAGTTGGATGAAATCAGCAAAGCCGGTGCCGCTGCGACCTTTAACCCCAAGGATTATCCCGGCCGTGAGCTGAGAAAAGCCATTTCCGCGTTTGCCAAGGAAAACGGCCTCAGGGCGACCGAATGGACGATTATGGAATGTTCCGGGTCGGCTCCCGGTCAGCAAACCGCTTATGGCTTGTTGGTTCACGGCGCGACCCTGTGTGTCGTTGGCTTCACCATGGACAAGGTGGAAATCCGCTTGTCCAATTTGATGGCCTTCCACGCCCGCGCTCTCGGTAACTGGGGGTGCACCACCGGCAACTACCCCGACGCCTTAAACCTGGTGTTGGACGGCAAAGTCAAAGTGAAGCCCTTTATTGAACATCACCCACTTGATAAAATTAACGAAATTTTTGAACTCGTACACGCTCACAAGAATACCGGGCGGGCCATCCTAATGCCCAAAATGAGTTCCTAATTCTTACTGCCCCCAATAATCGACTTAAAATCAGAGGAAGAGATTTATGGTTAAAGATACCGCAACAGTTATTAAAGAAAACACCACTCCAAATCTAAAAAACCACAATTTGGTGGAAAGCTGGGACTTTGATGGACTGAAATACGAAAGAAAGCCGGCCATTGATGAAAATGGCAAAGAGGTCAACGGCATCTACAATGTTTGGATTACGCTCGACAACGAGAAGCAATTCAATTCATACAGCACGGAAATGGTCAAAGGCATGATTTTGGGTTTCCGCGAAGCCTCCAACTCGCGGGACGTCAATGCGGTTGTTTTGACCGGTGCCGGTCACAAGGCCTTCTGCACCGGCGGCAACACCAAAGAATATGCCGAATATTATTCCGGTCAGGATCAGGAATATCGCCAATACATGCGCTTGTTCAACGACATGGTCTCCACCATGCTTATTTGTGACAAGCCGGTCATCTGCCGGGTTAACGGCATGCGCATCGGCGGCGGTCAGGAAATGGGCATGGCCTGTGACTTCTCAGTCGCCCAGGATATGGCCAATTTTGGTCAGGCCGGTCCGAAACACGGTTCCGCGGCCATCGGCGGCGCCACCGATTTCTTGCCGCCGTTGATCGGTGTCGAGCAGTCCATGGTATCCGCCGTTCTCTGCCGGCCCCTTTCGGCTCACAAAGCCGCCCGTCTCGGCATTATTATGGATACGGTTCCGGCTCTGAAAGTCGACGGCAAGTTCGTCCCCAATCCCCTCGTTACCACCGAAGCAGTGACCGATGACTACGGCCGGATGATCCATGGCGAATTCAAAACCGATCCGGAAGAAATTAAACAAGCCAAGGAGACCATCAAATCGGGCGAAATGGATTTGTCTTTGCTGGATGCCAAAGTCGAAGAGCTTTGCACGGCGGTTCTGCATACCTTCCCGGAATGCACCACCAAGTCCCTTGAGCAACTGCGTAAGCCGAAACTCGAAGTTTGGAACCTGCGCAAAGAGGATGCCCGTTCCTGGCTCGGTTACAACATGATGGCCGAAGCCCGCACCGGTTTCCGCGCCTTCAACGAAGGCAACAAGGAAATTGGGCGCGAGATTGATTTCGTCGCTCTTCGCCAAGCCCGCGCCGCCGGCGTACCTTGGAGCGATGATCTTGTCGAAAGCCTGATTCCCCGGGCTGCGGAATAGTAGGCCAGGTAGGCTGAGAGCAAAGCGATGAGCGATACACCCCTCAAATCATGGCTTGACCGGGACGGAGCACTCCTCCGTCTCCGGTTGAACATGCCGAAGGCCAACATCACCGATGCGGCGATGCTGGATTCTATCGGTGCGGCGCTGAACGAACATGCGTCCAACGCCGATATCAAAGCTGTGTTGCTCGATCACGAAGGTCCCCATTTCAGTTTCGGCGCCAGTGTGCCGGAACATCTGCCGGGGCAATTCGGCGATATGCTGAGTGTCATGAACAAAACCCTGCTGGCCATGCTGCAGCACCCGGTTCCTATTCTGGTTGCCGTCAAAGGTCAGTGTCTCGGTGGTGGTCTGGAGGTCGCTTGCGGCGGCAGCCGGATTTTTGCAGCCGCCGACGCCAGTTTCGGCCAGCCCGAAATCAAGGTCGGGGTATTCGCGCCTTACGCTAGTTTCTTTTTAACTGAACTAATCGGTCAGATTCACGCCGAGGATATGCTATACTCTGGCCGTTCGGTTTCCGGTGAAGAAGCCAGCGCCATGGGATTGGTGGCTGAACTTTCGGACGACCCCGAAGCCGCCGCTCTTGCCTATTTTGATGAACATTTGGCGTCCGTCAGCGCCAGTGTCCTGCGTTTTGCCGTTCAGGCGGCGCGCGAGGATTACGCCGACCGCTTTGCGGCGAAAATGGCGAAACTTGAAGAACTGTACACGTCGGGTTTGATGGAAACCAAGGATGCTGTCGAAGGTCTCGAAGCATTCATGGAGAAACGCCCGGCTCAATGGAAGAACTGTTAAGTCACAATCGAAAGTTGATAGTTATGTCTGTAAAAGAAATTATCGATCGTTGCGAAGAGCTATTTGAAGATCTGAACTTCACTTATGCTCGGGAATGGAAAGCAGCTGAAGAAGGCCGCAAAGTTGTCGGTTACATGCCCGTGTATGTACCGAACGAAATCATCCACGCCGCCGGCATGCTGCCCTTAGGTATTCTGGGTGGTGGTGACGCCATGGAAGTTATCCACGGCGACGCCTACTACCAGAGCTACATCTGCCGCATCCCGCGCTCGACCGTGGAACTGGGCATAATGAAAAACCTCGACTTTGTCGACGGTATGCTGTTCCCCAGCCTGTGCGACGTGATCCGCAACCTGTCGGGTGTGTGGAAAATGTTGTTCCCGGAAGTCTATGCCCGCTACTTCGATACGCCGCAGAATTTCCGCAGCGATATCGGTGGCGAGTTCTACAAAAATGACCTCCAGGAATTACGCGAAGGCCTGGAAAAGTTGGGCGGCCGTGAAATTACCGACGAAGCTCTAAATAATTCGATCGAGGTTTATAACGAAAACCGCCGGACCGTCCGCGAGGTCTTCCAATATCGTTCCGAACAGCCTTGGAAAGTGCCGGCGTCGGAAGTGTATCTTCTGATGCGGGCGGGTGAAACTCTGACCCCCGAAGATCATACCCAGATGATGAAAGATTATCTGGCCGCAGTCGAAAAAGAAGAACGCCGCATGAAAGACAACTGCCGCGTCGTTCTCAACGGTTCTTTCTGCGAGCAACCGCCTCTGGGCCTGGTTAAGTCTATCGAATTGGCCGGCTGTTATGTGGTCGACGATGATTACATTATGATCAACAGAATGATTACCGAAGATGTTCCGTCGGACGGTGATCCCTTGCTTAATTTGTCTGAGGCCTTTCTCAAACATTCCTTGAGCTTTCCGTCAAAATACGAACCTTCGGAAGAGGAAAAGGGTAAGTACCTTGCCGAAATAGTCCGCGAACGCGGCGCCGAAGGCGTCATCTTCTCGGCCCCCAGCTTCTGCGACCCGGCCCTGCTGGACCAGCCGATGCTGGCTCACGTCCTCGAAGACAACAACATTCCTTACATTTCATTCCAGTATGCCGAAAACTCCGGTCAAATGCAGCCCATCAGGGAGCAGGCCGGTACTTTCGCAGACTCGATCAAACTATGGAGCGCAGCATGAGCAACGACAACACTCCCGAAGTCAAAAAAGATGCTTCAATGTTGAAGCAGAAAGAGATGATTGCCGGAAACTATGAGAAACTGACCAATGCTAAAGAACTCGGTCTGAAAATCTCATCGACTTTCGTGCCCGGTAACCTCAACGAACTGACCCGCTGTTTCGACATCGTCAACAATTTGCCGGAAATCAATGCGCTGGGTAACGC
Organism: uncultured Rhodospirillaceae bacterium; assembly: GCA_964574215.1. Taxonomy (GTDB): domain Bacteria; phylum Pseudomonadota; class Alphaproteobacteria; order Rhodospirillales; family UBA2165. The sequence continues at coordinate 39,339 of CAZNLR010000017.1, forward strand.
CATGCGCAAGCAATCCGGCGCAATGATTTCCGATGCCGAGAAAATGGGCCATTCGGAAGACGTTTGCACCTATGTGAAGGCTGACATCGGCATGATGGCCAAGGGCAATATTGCGCCCAACGGCAAACCGATGCCCAACCCGGACATGCTGTTGCTGTCTTACACCGGTTGTTACACCTTCCTGAAATGGTTCGAGCTGCTGCGTGAGCAGTATAAATGCCCGACCGCCATGCTGCACGTTCCCTACCAGGGCGACGGCAAGGACCAAATCACCAAAAGCATGCGCGACTATGTGGTCAAGCAAATCAAGGAAGAAGTTATTCCGACCATGGAGCAGGTCTCCGGTGTTAAATTCGACATCGACAAATTGCGTGAGTTGATGGTGAATTCGGCTAAAGCCGAGGACAATTTGGTTTGGGTGCTACAGTCTGCCAAAAACAAGCCGTCTCCCATCGATGGATATTTCGGCGCTGTTTACTACATCGGCCCGATTTTCTCCGCCTTCCGCGGCACCGAAGACGCCGTGGAGTTCTATGATCTGCTGCGCGAGGAAATTCAGTATCGCGTCGATAATAAATTGGGTCCCGTTACGCCGGACGGAGAATTGAAAGAAGAAAAATACCGTTTGGTTACCGAAGGGCCTCCCAACTGGACCAACTTCCGTGAATTCTGGAAAATGTTCTATGAAGAAGGCGCGGTCTGTGTCGCCAGCTCCTACTCCAAAGTGGGTGGCGTATACGACTACGACGGTTTCCGTCACGATCCGCAAAATCCGATTGAAAGCTTGGCCGAATATTGCCTCGGTTGCTACACCAACCGGAACCTGCCGGAACGCACCAAAATGATGGCCGACTACATCGAAGAATATGAAGCCGATGGTCTGCTCATCAACTCGATCAAAAGCTGCAACAGCTTCGCCGCCGGTGAATTGCTGATGCTGCGTGAAGTTGAAAACATGACCGGTAAGCCGGGTGCTTTCATTGAAACCGATCTGGTTGATCCCCGCTACTTCTCGCCCGCTAACGTTAAGAACCGTTTGGAAAGTTATTTCCAGATGATCGAACAAAAACGCCAAGCGGCTTAAGTTTAGGAGACATTTAATTATGAAGTGTTTTATTGGCATTGATCTTGGTTCGACAACGACCAAAGCCGTCCTGATGGACGAGGAAATGGAAGTTTTGGGCCAAGGTATCACGAACTCGCGCTCCAACTACGATACGGCGGCTGCCGTATCGAAACAGGAAGCGATGATTTCAACCCGTTTCACCCTTATGCGCCGGGCCTTCGAAAACGTCGCTAGCGTTAAGGACTCCTTGGACGACATTATGGCGTCCCTGGAGCGGAACTTCCGCCTCGAACAATTCCGGGAACAGTTAGAAGATTTGCGGGTCACTTGTAAGGGCTTTGTTGTCGGCGACCGTTTCAAAGAAAATGGTGATGCGGTTAAAGCAGCGTTGGATACGACTTTTGACCAGCTTACTGAAGAAGCCGCTGGCTTTTTCGCGCCTGGTGCCAAACGGAAGTCTGACTTTTTCCGTGATATCGCCGGTGGTTCATTTATGACCATCGCCGAAGAAGAAGCGAAAAAAGCCGATCTTTCCTACGATCTTCTGCTCAACGTCTACGACAAGTCGATCATTGAAGTGGAAAACCGTCCGCCGGCCGGCGATATGGACAATAAATTCAAGCGCGCCATGGCCAATGTCGTTGAAGAGTTAGGCAGCCTCGGCCTTCAGTCCGACGATTTTGCGGAGCCCATGAAAGAGGGCCTCGATGTCGACCTCGAGGAAACCTACGTCGTTGGCACCGGTTATGGTCGTGTGCGGCTACCCTTCCCCAAAGAGCATATCCGTTCGGAAATTCTCTGCCATGGTTTGGGTGCTCACATTATGTATCCGAAAACCCGTACGGTTCTCGACATCGGTGGTCAGGACACCAAAGCGATCCAGGTGGATCCTGCCGGTATCGTCGAAAACTTCCAGATGAATGACCGTTGTGCGGCCGGTTGCGGCCGCTACCTCGGCTACATCGCTGACGAAATGAACATGGGTGTCCATGAACTGGGCCCTCTCGCTTTGAAGTCGACCAAGACTGCTCGCATCAACTCGACCTGCACCGTGTTCGCGGGTGCCGAGTTGCGTGACCGTCTGGCCTTGGGCGAAAAGCGTGAAGATGTGCTGGCCGGTTTGCACCGCGCCATCATCCTGCGCGCCATGTCTATCATTTCAAGATCTGGTGGCATTACCGATGAATTTACCTTCACCGGCGGTGTTGCTAACAATGGAGCCGCTGTTAAGGAATTGAGAAAATTGATCCAGGAAAACTATGGTGATGTAACCATTAATATTGACCCTGAATCAATTTATACCGGTGCCTTGGGCGCTGCCGCCTTTGCTTGCCGCGCCGATAAAGGCGAGACGGCCGAACAGTTGGGAGATGCATAATGTCCGATAACAATACACTTTACACCCTCGGTATCGACGTCGGTACCGGTGCTGTCAAAATAGCTTTGTTCAAGACTGACGGCGACGAAAACGAGTGGATGGCCAAGCGTACCGAGCGGATCCGGAAGCGGGACCCGTACAAATTGGCGGAAGACACCATGGACGAAATGCTGGCGGAAGCCGGTTTGGCCCGTGACGATATTGCTTATATCGCAACGACGGGTGAGGGCGAAAGCCTGGAGTTCCACACGGGTCACTTCTATTCTATGACGACCCATGCCCGTGGCGCCATTTATCTCAACCCGAACGCCCGTTCGGTACTGGATATCGGCGCTCTTCACGGCCGCGCCATCCGTATCGACGAGCTTGGCAAGGTTTTGGAATACCGCATGACCAGTCAATGCGCGTCTGGTTCCGGTCAGTTCCTGGAAAACATCGCCCGCTACCTCGGCATCACGCTGGAGGAAATCGGTGAGTTGTCCCAGCAGGCCGATGATCCGGAAGTGGTTTCCAGCATCTGCGCCGTGCTCGCCGAAACCGATGTAATCAACATGGTGTCCCGGAGCATCTCGGCGCCGAATATCCTGAAAGGTATTCACCTTTCCATGGGTAACCGGCTCCTGAAACTGCTGCGGGCGACCAAAGTGACTGAAGGCGACGTCATGGTTACCGGCGGTCTGGCGCTCGATACCGGTCTCGTTGCGGCCATGGTCGAGGGTGTCGAAGACCCCAAGAACAAGGTCAACGTCAATATCGCCGGCCACGAAGATTCGATCTATGCCGGCGCCATCGGCGCTGCTCTCTGGGGTGCTTTCCGCCACCAGAAGCTGGCGCAGTTGGGTCAGTTGCAGATGGCCTCCTAAGCCACCAGCGACAATATAGTGTTAAAGAGACGGCCCCGGTTTCGGGGCCGTTTTTTTTTGTGAGACAAATTGCAAAAAAGATGCCCGGCACCTTTTATCTCTTATCCCTTTGATTTTACTTGATTTTGGGTTGGGGGCCGTGCACCTTTTTTTTTGGGTATGACAGGGGATATGCTGGGAAAAGATGACCATGAGTAACGTGACCCTTCGCTGGGCGAACCGTGATGACTGTGCCCATATCGCCAAATTGTTTCAGATCGCCGGCGGCGGTACGGCCGACTACATCTGGAGCCTGATCGGTCCGCCGGGCCGCCCCTTGCTGGAGATCGGTGAAGAAAGGTACGCCCGCCAAAATGCCGCTTTCTCCTATGAGAATTGTGTGATGGCGGAGATCGGCGGTGAAGTGGCGGGCATGATGCACGTTTTTGAGATGCTGGAGCCTGCCGAGACGAATGGAGAGGATATCGATCCGGTTTTACGGCCGTACGATGAACTTGAACTTCCCCACACTTATTATATATCCGGCATCGCCTTTTACCCGGAACACCGCGGGAAGGGGATCGGCAGTAGGCTTTTGGATCTGGCCGCGGAGATCGCCCGCGACCGCAACCTGAACGGCGTCAGTCTGATCGCTTTCGAACAGAACAAGGCGGCGGTGAGGCTCTACCAACGGAAAGGTTTTCAAACCACCGACCGCCGAACCGTCGTGCCCCACGAGATGATCCTCTATAGTGGTGATGCTTTGCTGATGGTGAAGCGGTAGAGAATTATTATCGGTTCCAAAAAAAACGCCGGATGAAAACCGGCGTTAATGAGTTTAACAGGGAAGATAATAGGGGAGTAAATTTAGTCTGATAGCTTCTTGGCAAAGACCAAACGCTGGCTGGTCTTGAAGCCGCAAGCCTCTAAATAGGCAAGCACTTGGAAATCGTTCCATTCGACGTTGGTGCGGGTTGCCTCGATACGCAAACCGGTCAGGTTGGTGACCAACTGCGACATCAAAGCAGAACCGACGCCTTCACCTTGATAGCGGGGGTCAACGCCGAAAATATCGATAACGGCTGTCGGATCGGTTCTGCCGAATTCACCATAGTCGACGCGGGCCATGATAAAACCGGCAACATGATCGTCAATTTCGGCAACCAGAGAAACGCGAATACCTGATTCGTCGAGAACTTCTTCAAAAATGCGTTCGTAATAATCTTGGCGATTCATGCCGGTTGTTCGTTCATCAATTCTGACGACTTGGCGAAGATCATCCTTTTGGAGAGATCTGGTCGGAATATGGTCCCGGGCGGGAGCGTCCATTTCGTCATTATCGACGAAATCAGTAACATTATCAGTGTTTTGCATTGTCCATTCCCTCCCTAAAAATTCACAGTGCCTTGGCGTTCGAGGACATGCACAGGAGCAACCTCAAAACCCATGGCGTCTAAAAATTTGACCAAACTGTGATAACGCCAATCTGACTGGGTGCGAATCTCGCTAACATTCTTTTTCTTCGCCACCTTTTCCAAGGCGTCCATCAAAAGTTTACCGACGCCGCGGGCCTGGGCCCGGGGGTCGACGCCGATGGCGTCCAAGGCGGCAAAATGACCGGGGGTACCAAAATCGCCCTCATGCAGCCTCGCAAATGCAAAGCCGACGAGATTCGATTCTTCCGTCACGCCAATCACAATATAATTCTTCGGCGATTTAACTGCCGCTTCCAATCGCTTTTCAAAAAATCCGCGGCGCGAGTATCCGACGATGCGTTGATCAATATCCACAACGGCATTCAGATCGGTCGATTTCAGCGCCCGCGAAGTCAGGTTTTCGGTGCCAGTCATTGTTCCCTGTCCTCGATGTCAATAAACCAATTTAGTAATTAGGTACCTTAATACCAATTTAGCTCTATGTCAATGGTTTTTAAGCCAACCAATGAAGGGAATATATATACCAATAAGATTCGCTCTTCGCAGCTGCAAAATGATAAATCGATACTTATATTTGATTCATATCATATACGCTTTTCGGCAAATGGGATATATATGATATATACCGATATGCAGTTGATATTTTTCAATCAATTTTGCTTGAAAATAAGTAACTCTAGGGGCATACCAACTTCGCATAATTTAAAGTCTAATTTTTTTTTTGACATTTAAACGGGGGAGTGCCTGGATTTTTTTTGCGTAAAAGCGGATAGCCAGCGTTTTTCCAATTGTTCGCCCGAAGGGTAGGAGACATCTGATGAGTTTGATCGTTGCTTTGCCGGTGGGACTATTTGCCGTTCTTGGCCTATTCATGGCATCGCGGGCCGTCGATACAGGCATTCACGCCTACGGCCTGCTGCTATTTGCCGCCAGTGTTATTGCTGGTTTTTTTGTGATCAAGAATGGCGGAAAGCTGATTGCCGACACCTCGGTTCAGGAAAAAGACGGCGTTCCCAACTATAATATGGGGATTGTCCGTGCTGGTGTGATCGCCTCCATGTTTTGGGGTGTGGTCGGTTTTTTGGTCGGTCTGGTGATTGCCCTGCAACTCAGCTTTCCGATCTTAAATCTTGACCTGCCCTGGACGAACTTCGGCCGCCTGCGGCCGCTTCACACTTCGGCGGTTATTTTCGCCTTTGGCGGTAATGTTCTGCTGACCACGACGTTTTATGTGGTTCAACGCACCTGCCGGGCCCGTTTGGCCGGCACCTTCTCCCCCTGGTTCGTCTTTTGGGGATATCAGTTCTTTATCCTGTTGGCGGCCACCGGTTATATCTTCGGTCTTACCCAAGGTAAGGAATATGCCGAACCGGAATGGTTTGTCGATCTGTGGCTGACCATTGTCTGGGTGGTTTATCTGCTGGTGTATCTGGCGACATTGTGGAAACGCAAGGAACCTCATATATATGTCGCCAACTGGTTTTTCCTGTCCTTCATTGTCACCGTCGCCGTGCTTCATGTGGTGAACGCTATGGCGGTGCCGGTTTCCGTATTCGGCACCAAGAGTTATCCGCTCTTTGCCGGTGTGCAGGATGCGCTGACCCAGTGGTGGTATGGCCACAACGCCGTCGGCTTCTTCCTGACGGCCGGATTTCTGGGAATTATGTATTATTTCGTGCCGAAACAGGCAGACCGTCCGGTCTATTCCTACCGCTTGTCGGTGGTTCACTTTTGGACCATTATATTCCTCTATATCTGGGCGGGACCGCACCATCTGCAGTACACCGCTCTGCCCGACTGGGCGCAAACCCTCGGCATGACCTTTTCCATCATGCTCTGGATGCCGTCCTGGGGCGGTATGATCAACGGTCTGATGACCCTGTCCGGCGCCTGGGATAAATTACGAACCGATCCCATCCTGCGTATGCTGGTTTTGTCGGTCGCCTTCTACGGTATGAGCACCTTTGAAGGACCGTTAATGTCCATCAAATCGGTGAATGCGTTGAGTCACTACACCGACTGGACCATCGGACATGTGCATTCCGGTGCGCTCGGCTGGGTTGGTTTCGTCAGCTTCGGCGCCCTTTATTTCCTGGCGCCGGTTGTCTGGGGACGGGAGCGCCTGTATTCGCTCCGGCTGGTCTCCATGCATTTCTGGGTTTCCACTCTGGGTATCGTCCTTTACGTGGCGGCCATGTGGGTTTCCGGTATCCTCCAAGGTTTGATGTGGCGTGCCTATGATCATCTCGGTTTCCTGGAATATTCCTTCGCGGAAACCGTCGATGCCATGCACCCATTCTATTTGATCCGAACTCTTGGCGGCGGCTTGTTTGTCATCGGCGCCTTGATCATGGCTTACAACCTGTGGCGGACCGCCAGGGGTGATCTGCGCGAAGAAGCGCCGATCATTCCAGCGACCGGCCAAGCGACCAGCGCGTAAGGAGATCGAAAATGATGAAACACGAAAAAATTGAAAAAAATTCGATCTTGATGACGGTTTTGATCTTGGTCGTAATTTCAATCGGCGGCATTGTGGAAATTGCGCCGCTGTTTTACCTCGAAAGCACCATCGAGAAAGTAAAGGGGATGCGGCCCTATACGCCGTTGGAACTGGCGGGCCGAAATATTTATATCCGCGAAGGCTGCTACAACTGCCACAGCCAAATGGTGCGTCCGTTCCGCGACGAACTCGAACGCTATGGCCATTACAGCCTGGCGGCCGAGAGTATGTATGATCATCCTTTCCAATGGGGATCGAAGCGGACCGGGCCGGACCTGGCGCGCCTCGGCGGAAAGTATTCGGATGAATGGCACAGGGATCATATGGCGGATCCGCGCAGCCTGGTACCGGAATCTGTCATGCCGGGCTATCCGTTCCTGTTGGAAGCTGATGTTTACGTTGACGACATGGCGGATCATCTGAAAACCAACCGGATGATCGGCGTTCCCTATACGGACGAAATGATTGCCAGTGCGGTGGCCGACGCCAAAGCGCAGGCCAATCCCGATGACGACAATGCCGAGGCTTTGGTCAAACGGTATCCCAAAGCTCAGGTTCGGGATTTCGACGGCGATCCGAAAAAACTCTCGGAAATGGATGCGCTGATCGCCTATCTGCAAATGATCGGCACCTTGGTCGACTTCAAGGCCTTCAAGGCCGAAGACAATCTACGTTGAGGAAGGGCGAGATGACTTACGAAAGTGTTTTGGCGTTTTCCCAGACTTGGGGCCTGGTTTACTTCATGGCGGTGTTTTTCGCCGTACTGGTATATGCACTTAGGCCCAGCGCACGTAGAAAATTCGAAGAGGCGGCGAATATCCCGCTGAAGGAGGACTAACCGATGGCTGATCAAAATCAAATAGATGCTGCGACCGGTTCTGAAATTAAAGATCACGAGTGGGATGGTATTAAGGAACTGAACACCCCACTGCCCCGATGGTGGGTGTGGGTATTTTACGCCTCCATAATTTGGGCGATCGGCTATTGGATCGCCATGCCGGCATGGCCGCTGTTGTCGAGCCATACCAAAGGCATGCTGGGCTATTCCAGCAGGGCCGAGGTTATGGATGAGGTCAAAAAGGCGGCCGAAGCGCAATCGGCTTTAAATACGCGATTGCGGGCAGCATCCCTTGAACAGATCAGGACCGATTCCGAACTACTGGAATTTGCCCTGGCTGGCGGCCGTTCGGCATTTAACGTCAACTGCTCTCAGTGTCATGGATTGGGTGCTCAGGGTTTTGCCGGATATCCCAACCTCAACGACGATGAATGGCTGTGGGGCGGCACCTTGAAGGATATTTCCTACACCATCACCCATGGCGCCCGGAACGATACCGACGACGATGCCCGTACCTCGGAAATGCCGGCCTTTTTGAAAGACGAAGTTATCGATGCGGCCCAGGTAGAGGATGTGACGGAGTATGTGTTGTCCTTGTCCGGAAAATCGGAAAACACAGAAGCTGCAGCGAAGGGCAAAGCCGTTTACACGGAAAATTGCGTCGATTGCCACGGCAAGGATGGGGTCGGTAACGCCGAGTTTGGCGCGCCGGCGCTGAACAACGGTATATGGTTATACGGCGGAGACCGTGATACAATCCGTCAAACCATATCCAACAGCCGTAACGGAGTTATGCCCGCCTGGGGTGCGCTGCTCAATCCCGACACAATTAAGAAGCTGGCTATTTACGTGCATTCGCTGGGTGGGGGAAGCAAGTAAAAGCTTCCTAACCGCCAGGAGCATCTAACATGCTAGACGAGAAAACCGTCCAGGACGTCGAACAGTTCGACGTCCAGGCGGTTAATAGAAAAGAAAACCGCTCGCTCTATCAGGCGAGGCAAAAGATCTATCCCAAACGGGTAACCGGCGCCTTCCGCAAATTCAAATGGGCGGTCATGATCGTTACCCTGGGAATTTACTATTTTACGCCTTGGATTCGATGGGACCGGGGTGAACAGTTACCCGATCAAGCCGTGCTGATCGATTTTCCTGCACGGCGGTTTTATTTCTTTTTCATCGAAATTTGGCCTCAGGAATTGTTTTTTGTCACCGGTCTTCTGGTTATGGCGGGAGTCGGTCTTTTCCTGACAACGAGTCTGGCCGGCCGTATGTGGTGCGGTTATTCCTGCCCCCAGACCGTTTGGACCGATTTATTTCTATATGTCGAACGGTTCATCGAGGGCGACCGGAACGCTCGCATGAAACTCGACCGTGAGGATTTTTCCGGCGGTAAATTCTTTAAAAAAGTGATCAAGCACTTTATTTGGCTGGTGATTGCCATGCTAACGGGCGGTGCCTGGATTTTCTATTACGCCGATGCACCGACGTTGGCGGTGCAGTTCGTCCAGTTTGAAGCTCCGGCGGTAGCCTATATCACCGTCGCCATATTAACCGGTACAACCTACCTGTTGGGCGGCATCGCCCGGGAGCAGGTATGTATTTATATGTGCCCCTGGCCCCGCATTATGGGCGCCATGATGGACGAACATTCGGTAACCGTCACTTACCGGGGCCACCGGGGCGAACCGCGGGGCTCCCACAAAAGAGGCGATACCTGGGAAGGACGGGGAGACTGCGTCGACTGCAATGCCTGTGTCGCTGTATGTCCCATGGGAATCGATATTCGGGACGGTTCGCAACTTGAATGCATCACCTGCGCCCTTTGTATAGACGCTTGCAATGACGTTATGAAAAAGGTGGAGCGGCCAAGGAATTTGATTTGGTATGCCGCCACCTTAAAAAAAGATCAAATCGACAGACGAGCGAAGTTGAGGGTCAAGTGGTTCCGGCCCCGGACGATTTCCTATTTTGCGCTGTTCTGTCTGGTGGGAGGGATCATTGTATATGGCCTGTCAACTCGGGCTGATATGGATGTCAATGTCCTCAGGGACCGCAATCCTCTGTTTGTGACTCTGTCCGACGGCAGTATCCGCAACGGTTATACGTTCAAAGTCTTGAACAAAGCCCACGAGCCCAGAACCTTCAGTCTTTCCTTGAACGGTCTAGAAGGTTTGGCTTTGAAAATTATCGGTATGGACGACGACCTTTCCGGTGGCGACCCGTTTATCACCGTCCGTCCCGACAAGCTGAAAAGTATGCGTATATTGGTGTCGGCTCCGAAGGCCAGTTTGTCTCAGCCTTCCCATACCATCAGCTTCACCATCCGTGAGATCAACTCCGGCGAAAAAGCGCAATATGTGAGCACCTTTAGGGGCCCTGAAAAATGATGACTTCTTTTTATGGACCGCACAACCCGATAACTGGCCGGACGGTGCTCTATTGGGTAATTGCGTTCTTTGTCATCATTTTCGCGGCCAACGGTGTATTCGTTTATTTCGCCCTTTCCAGCTGGCCGGGATTGAGCACGGATAACGCCTATGAAAAGGGGTTGCGGTACAATGCCACCTTGGCGGAGGGCGCCGCCCAGCAAAAGCTCGGTTGGCGGAGTAGTGTCGTTGCTCCGAAAGGGCAGAAATTGGAAGTTCGATTTTCAGGCTCGGACGGCAATCCGCTGCCAGGGTTGGAAGTGACTGCGGCCATGGTCAGACCGTCTCACGAAGGTTACGATGTGTCCGTAAAATTGCGGTCGGTTGAGCCAGGATTGTACGTAGCACCGGTTACTTTGGGGCTCAAAGGCCATTGGATGGTGGAAGTGAATGCCACCAACGAAGCGGGCGACCGCTATAAAATGATTCATGAAATAGATATCGCTCCGTAAGGAGATTAGTCGATATGGACAATTTGACTCCTTCGGCGGTTTCGGAGGACTTCATAAAAGATCCGGTTTCCTTCGTTCAGGAGGAAGCGCCGGGCGTATCCAGCCTCAATTTGATGGTGGAAAACGTTCACTGTGCCGGTTGCATCAATAAAATCGAGCGGAATTTGAACGAGATGCCGGGCATTGTCCGGGCGCGGGTCAATATGAGCACAAGGCGCTTGCGGGTCGACTGGCGAACGGGCGAGGCCGAAGGTAAAAGCATTATGCGCAAGGTCTCCGACATGGGTTATCCGGTCGCGCCCTTCGATCCGGCCCAGCTCATGTCGGGCTCCTCAGCCGAAGGAAAATCCCTGCTGATCGCTTTGGCCGTTGCAGGGTTCGCTGCCGGCAATGTCATGCTGCTATCGGTATCCATATGGGCGGGCGCTTTCTCGGATATGGGCGTGGCAACCCGGGATCTGTTTCACTGGATATCGGCGCTGATCGCCATGCCGGCTATCGTTTTCGCCGGGCGGCCGTTTTTCAAATCCGCCTATTCGGCCCTCAAAGCCTCGTCGCTCAATATGGATGTACCCATTTCCCTGGCGGTGGTCTTGGCGGGGTGTCTCAGCCTCTATCAGACGGCGGCCAGCCAGGAACACGCCTATTTCGATGCTTCGGTGACGCTATTATTCTTCCTGCTGATCGGCCGCTACCTGGATCACCAGGCGCGGGCCAAAGCGCGCTCGGCGGCCGAACATCTGCTCACGCTGTCGGCGACCGCGGCTACGGTCATCGACGAGAACGATAAGCTCCAGACCTTGCCCATATCTGAAATCGTCACCGGTATGACCGTGATCGTGGTGGCAGGTGAACGCATCCCGGTGGACGGCATGGTTATCGAAGGACGGTCGGACGTGGACACGTCCCTTGTTACAGGAGAAACGCTGCCTAAATCGGTGAACGAACGAAGCGAGGTTTATGCCGGCACCTTAAATGTCAGCGGGCCGTTGACCTTATGCGTGACCGCCGTTGCCCAGGATACCTTGCTGGCAGAAATCGTCCGTCTTATGGAGGCCGCCGAGCAAGGGCGCGCCAAGTATGTACGGATCGCCGACCGAGTGGCCCGGTTCTATGCGCCCGCGGTTCATATTCTGGCGGCCGGTACCTTTCTGGGCTGGTGGCTTCTGGTTGGGGCCACGTGGCAGACCTCGCTGATCACCGCCATAGCCGTTTTGATTATTACCTGCCCTTGTGCGCTCGGATTGGCAGTGCCCGTGGTTCAGGTGGTGGCCAACGGCATGCTGCTGCGGAAGGGTGTTTTGGTCAAAAAGGCCGATGCCCTGGAACGGTTGGCGGCTGCCGATATGATCGTATTCGATAAAACGGGCACCTTGACTTTGGGCCGGCCCATATTGAAAAACCGCTCCGAAATCACCGACCAGGATATCGGGATTGCGGCGTCCATGGCACGCCACAGCAAACATCCGCTTTCCCGGGCAATTGCCCAAGAAACGGATAGCCAGGAGATTAAGTTTGATGACTTAACGGAAGTCCCCGGTTGTGGTCTTGAGGCCTATCGGGATGGACTAAGAATTCGTCTGGGTAACCGAGATTGGTGTGGCGTTGAAGCAGGTGACGATGCCGACGACACAACCGAACTGTGGCTGGTTCCGAAGGGAGACACTCCGGTCCGGTTTTCCTTCGAAGACCAATTGAGGTCTGATGCCTTGGGAGCGATCGGCGAATTGAAGTCAAAAGGATACGGCATTGAGCTTTTGTCGGGAGACATTGAGTCCGTCGTCGAGGGGGTCGCCGAAAAGCTCAACATCGGCCAGTGGCGGGCCCGGTGTAAACCCGATGAAAAGCTGGCAAGACTTCAAGAACTCGCTGACCAAGGGCACAAAGTCATCATGGTGGGTGACGGCTTGAACGACGCGCCTGCTTTGGCTGCGGGTTTTGCCTCGATTTCGCCTGCCCAGGCAGCCGATGTCAGCCAAACCGCCGCCGATGTTATATTTCAGGGCGAAAATCTTGGGGCGGTGAATACTGTGTTGCGCACGGCCCGGCTGGCGGACCGGCTGGTGAAGCAGAATTTCGGGTTGGCGTTTCTGTATAACGCCATCGCCATACCCATTGCCGTGATCGGCCTGGCGACGCCACTGGTGGCGGCGGTGGCCATGTCGTCGTCGTCCTTGATCGTGACCCTGAACGCCTTCCGGCTGCGCCTGTCGAGGTAGAAGATGGACCTTTTGATCTACTTCATCCCGATCGCTATTTTTCTCGGCTTCGTCGGCCTGGCCGCGTTCCTATGGGCGCTGAAATCGGGCCAGTTCGAAGACATGGACGGCGCTGCCATGCGCATCCTTATCGACGACGAACCCAACGAAGAACCGGAAAACAAATAATGTTAATGATGGGGCGGATCGGTGAGGCCGGTACGGCCTTTTTCTGATTCGCCCAGCAGGTACTGTCCGTCACCGTTGCGCATAAGTTTTCCCTCTTGCCGGAGTTCCGTTAGCTGAACGGAAACCTCCCGCCCGTCCCGGCTGCCTATGGCGGCCATGATATCGGCGAAAAAGAGGGGGCTGGCCTCTTCCAAAGCCTGGCGGACGGTCTGGTATCTGGCTTCGCCGCCGATAGCCGGCGCGCCGGCCGGTCGCATGGTCAGCTTATCCCGGCTTTCCAGCGGCAGGGTCAGGTCGAACCCGGCCTTGTCGCCGACGCCGCCGCCATTGAGGGACGGATTGAGGGGCATGCCCGCCATATTCTTGAGAACGACCGTGTCCCGTTCCGCCTGGAAACGCGACGCCAAAGCCCATTCCATCTGATGCTCGGACCGGATGTCGATGTCTTCATCGGTGATGAAAATATGCTTGGCGCTGAAGACTTCGGCAAATAAGGCGGCAATGGCGGTGCGCGCGTCGCCGTTCTGCCTTTGCCGGATAGCCACCCGTAGGGCCTGGCCCTCGGCGGAAGCCGGCGGCAAATGAATGTCCCGGGCATCGATCCCTGCGGCTTTGAGTATCCGGTCAGCCTGGGCTTCTATGCGGACTGCCATCAAGTGAACTGATTCCACCAGTTGATTGTCGTAACCCGACCCGTGCAGCAATGTCTGATGCAGCACATCCTTGCGGTGGGTGATAGCGGTGACATGAAACACCGGGTCCATATGCATGGGGCCGTAATAGCCGACGAACTCGCCGTAAGGGCCTTCGGGCTCCACATAGCCATGTTCGTCCAAATAGCCCTCGATGATCATTTCGGCATCGGCCGGAACGCGGCCGTCGTTGGTAACGGCTTTGACCAGGGGCAGGGATTCACCCCGGAGGGTGCCCACCATGGCCAGTTCGTCGGTGGGGATGCGCATGCCCGCCGCCAGATAATCGACCGGGTGGGAGCCGACGGCGAAATTGACGGTCAGTTTCTCTCCCCGCTCGACGCAGGCCAGGTAAATTTCCTTCAAATCCGATGGCGCCGTCAGGTTGGTACCGGCCTCATGTGGCCCGCGTAGGCTCAACCGTCGGCAGCCCACATTGGTGACGCCGGTCTCCGGATTGACGCTGTAATCGATGCCGGACGACAGATAGACGCCGCCGTCGAACTGGTGCTGGATATGAAACGGCAGCTTGGTAAGGTCGGCCTCGTCGCCGGTCAGCACGACGTCCTGTACCGGCGCGTCTCCTTGCTCCACTTCCACAACCGGCTGGGGATTGCCAAGGCGGCGCTGGAATTCGGTAATAACATCCGTCTCCGCCACATCCATGGCCGCCGCCAGGCGTTTGCGGCTGCCGTTGACATTGGCAACCAGGGAAAGTCCTTCCGGCCCCACGTCCGTGAACAGCAATGCCTTTTCGCTTTTTTCGATAATGGATGATAAGTTCGAGAGTTCTATAGGATCCGAATACGTCACGAGTTCGCCCATTTCGTCGAGCTTTTCGACAAATCGGCGCAGTCGAAACTTTTCCGTATCAGCTTTTGGCATCTTGAATGGCCCGCCAGATTTTTTCAGCCGTCGCCGGCATTTCCACATGATGAACACCCAGCGGCGATAGGGCATCGGCAACGGCGCTCATCACACAGGGCAGGGCGCCCACGGTTCCCGCCTCACCGGCGCCTTTGACGCCAAGCGGGTTGGTCTCGGTCGGCACCGGATTGCTCTCTATCTTTATATAGCTGAAATTGTCTGCCCGGGGCATGGCGTAATCCATGAAAGAGCCGGACAACAATTGGCCGGAATCGGGATCGTAGGCGATATCTTCCATCAGCGCCTGACCGACGCCTTGGGCGATCCCGCCATGAATCTGGCCTTTCAAGGTCAGGGGATTGATGACATGGCCGACATCATCGACCACACAGTAATCGACGATCTCCACCTTGCCGGTTTCCTCATCCACTTCGATTTCTATGGCGTGGCAACCGTTGGGAAAGTTCGGCGTCTCCAACTGGAAGGCGCCGTTCTCGAAAAGGCCCGGTTCCATATCCTTGGGCAGCTTCATGGGGATAAAGGCCGTCTTGGCCACGTCTTTTATGGGAACGGTGCGGTCGGTACCGGCAACGGTGAACGCGCCATTGGCGAATTCGATATCGGACTCGGCGGCCTCCAGAATGTGGGCGGCGATCTTTTTGCCTTTTTCGATGATCTTGTCTGCGGCCACGTACAGCGCCGCACCACCGATCACCGCGGAACGGGAGCCGAAGGTGCCGTTGCCCAATGAAATCTTGTCCGTATCATCATCGGCGAACCGCATATCATCCGTATCGATGCCCAGCTTATGGGACAAAAGCTGTTTGTACATGGTGTCGTGGCCCTGCCCCTGGTCCTTGGTGCCGGCGAGGATGGTCACCGTTCCCGAGGCATCGAAACGGACTTCCACCGAATCCGGAATGGGCGCCGCGGCGCGTTCAACCGTGTTGGAAACGCCGAGACCTCTTAACTTGCCACGGGTTTTGGCCTCCGCCCGCCGTTCCTCGAAGCCGGCGTAGTCGATCATTTCCAGGGTGCGGTCCAAATTCTTCTCGAATTCGCCGCAGTCATAGGTGTAGGTCAGGCCGGTCTTGAAGGGCATGACTTCCGGCGGAATGGTGTTTTTACGCCTCAGCTCAATGCGGTCCATGCCCAGTTCAACCGCTGCCTGATCGATCATACTCTCAAGTACATAAGCGGCTTCCGGGCGGCCTGCGCCGCGGTAGGGGGCTGTCGGATTGGTATTGGAGAAAACGGCGGTAACGGTGGAGCGGATGGCGGGGGTCATGTAAACACCCGCCAATACGCCCACATTCAGGAAGGTTGGGATCAGACCCCGGTCGTGTGACAGATAGGCGCCCAGATTGGCGATAGTGTTGACGCGCAGTCCCAGAAAGGTGCCGTCACTGTTCAACGCCAATTCGGCTTCGCTCACATTGTCGCGGCAGGCTTCGTCGCTTTGGAAGGATTCGCTCCGTTCACAATGCCACTTGACCGGGCGGCCAACCCGCTTTGACGCCCAGGCGCACAGGCGGATTTCAGGATAGACCGGTCCTTTCATGCCGAACGCACCGCCCACGTCGCCGGTGATTACCCGCACGCTGGTTTCCGGCACCTTGAATATATTTTCCGCCAGATTCTGCCGCAGGGCATGGGGTGCCTGAATGTCGTTGTAAATTTCATAACGATCCTGCCGGCGATCGTAATTGCCGACGACGCCCCGTACTTCCATGGGGCTGGCGGTAATGCGGTTGATGACAAACCGCCGTTTGATGATGTGATCCGCCTTGGCGAAGGCGGCATTGGTGGCTTCTTCGTCGCCTTGGGAAAAGACATTGGAGATATTGTCGGGACATTCGTCCCAAACGGTGGGTGCGTCACCGCTCGGCGCCAGTGCCGTGTCGGTAACCGAATCCAGCGGTTCGTAGTCGACCAACACCAATTCGGCCGCATCTTTCGCCTGCGCCAGGGTATCGGCAACGATGAAGGCGACATAATCACCGACAAAGCGCGCCCGGTCCGTTACCAGCCCGGGGTGGGGAGAAGCGAACATGGGCGATCCGTCGGGCCGCTTGCGGGGCATGGTAACGACCGTGGTGCCCAGACCATCCGCTTTAATGTCCTCACCTGTGAGAATCGCCAGTATCCCCGGCGCGGCCTCGGCTTCTGCTGTATCGATGGAAAGAATTTTTGCATGGGCATATGGGGAACGCAGAACGTAGCCATAGGCTTGCCTTGGCAGAACGACATCATGGATGTAATTACCCCCACCGGTCAGCAGACGCGGATCTTCCGTTCTTTGAACCGGCTGGCCAAAGGCAAATTGCCCCATATTTTTATCTCCCCTTTATTATTATTAAGCCCAACTATTGGTGGGTTCGATTGTTGTTCGGTCAGCCCCCGCCGTAAATTTCGCGCAATTCCGTCTTCAGGATTTTACCCATGGCGCTTTTCGGCATTTCTTCGATAAAGTCCATTTTCCGAGGAATTTTGTAGCCGCCGATCAGGCCCTTGCAATGCTCCATGATATCTTCATCGGTCAGGGTCTTGCCGGGCGCCGGCACGATCACGGCAAATAGGGATTCACCGTACTTATCATCCGGCACACCGACCACGGCGCATTCGTGCACATCGGGGTGCTGATAGAGCGCGGCTTCCACTTCCGAGGTGTAGATGTTCTCGCCGCCGCTGACGATCATGTCTTTCTTTCGGTCCATCAGGAACATGACACCGTTTTCATCAATGCGTCCCACGTCCCCTGTATGGAACCAACCATTATTAAAGGCTTTTTCATTTTCATCGGGCCGGTTGAGATAGCCCTTGGTAACTTGCGGACCTCTGACCACGACCTCACCGGCCTCGTTTACCGGAACTTCATCACCATTGTTGTCCAGTATTTTCATCTCGACGCATGTGACAGGGCGACCGGCGGCGCGCAGGATGCCCGTTTGGCCGGTTTCAATTGCGGCAGCATGGTCGTCAGGCTCAAGGATCGTCAGGATTGGCGACGTCTCGGTAAGGCCATATCCCTGCTGAATTTCGACGCCTTCGAACGTTTCGATGGTTTTCTTCACCCATTCCGCCGCCATTGGGGAAGATCCATAAAAGAGCAGTCGGAAACTGGACAGATCGTAGTCATCAATATCAGGTTCCTGCAGCATCATGATAATCATGGTGGGCGCAAACATGGTAGTAGTGATTTTGTAATCCTGAATGGCTTTCAGGGCATTGGCGCCGGTAAATTCCGGCAAAAAGGCACAAGCTGAACCGGTCAATGTAAAGCCTGTTATCAGCAAATCGGCAGCGTGGAACATGGGTGCAATGCGGAGGTATACATCCTCCTTTTGCGCCTTCATGGCGATGGCCACCTGCAATCCGTTTGAAACAATATTCTTGTGGCTCAATTGTACGCCTTTGCTGCGGCCGGTGGTGCCGCCGGTGTATAGCAGCAAGGCCAGATCATCGTCCTCGGGATCATGGGGCTCGGCGGCATCGGTGTTTTTCAGAAGGTCCTCGTAACGGGCGAAATCTCCTTCGGGCGAGCCTGCGCCCAGATACATGATTTTATCCTTCCAGGGCGCCAATACATCCGCGTCCCGGTGACCCAGGAATTCGTCGCCCAGCGCCAGCAATTTGCAATCGGCGTCTTCCAGAATATGGAGGATTTCCGGTGGGGCCAGCCGGTGATTAATGGGGACCGGAATAGCGCCGGCCCAATAACCGGCGTGGAGCAATTCCATGTAGCGAAATTGGTTGGCGGCGATGATGCCGAAGCGATCACCTTTGCCAACGCCAAGATTCTTTAACGCATCGGCGGCCTTAGCCACCCGTTCCATATGTTCGGTCCAGGTAAAATTTTGTTCCGTGTCGACCACGGCAGGCCGGTGGCCAAATAAATTAACCGCGCGCTTTAACGCGGAGGTCATAGTGATCATAGTGTTGATTCCCACCCTCTAATAAAAATTTGCCCTATAAAAGTGGCTGGAAGCCGTTAGGTCAACAGATTGTTTTCATAAAATCTTATGTCCAATCATAGGGCGCGCACGTGCGGAAACCGGCGAATACGTCTCGGCGCTCCGGCGTAAAGAAATTCCGGTACATGGCCGTCACCATGCGGCTTCTGGTCGCCCAGGCGCCGCCCCTCAAAACCTTGCGGGTGCCAAACACCGGTTCCGAATATTCCTGGTAAGCATCGGCGACAAATCCCGGATAGGGATCGAACGTGCTGGTTGTCCATTCCCAGGTATTGCCCAGCATCTGGCGGCAACCCCAGGCGCTGTCGCCGTCGGCAAAGGCGGCCACGTCGACGCAGCCGATATGGCGGCTGTCGAGATTGGCGCGGGCTATGGTGTCCGTCTCGTCGCCCCAGGGATAGCGGCGTTTTTTGTTGCCGATGGCGCCGTTGCCCGTTTCGGGCTGGCCCGCTGCCGCCACTTCCCATTCGATCTCGGTGGGGAGCCGGCGGTTGGCCCAATTACAGTAGGCGCTGGCTTCGTACCAGTTGACATGGAACACCGGCTGGTGGAGAGGCAGATCGACAATTTGATCGAAGTGACGCATTTTCCACGCACCATTGTCCTGGGGCAGCCAATAGACGGGATGCCCGGCCTCGGCCTTTTGCCGCCAACCCCAGCCCACATCGTGCCAAAGATCCCGGCGTTGATAGCCGTCATCAGCGACAAATTCGGCGAACTCTTGGTTGGTCACCGGGGCCTTGGCGATCTGGAACGGATAGACCGTGGCATCGTGTCCCCATTTTTCGTTGTCGAACATGAACGGCACGTCAGGGTCCGATCCCAATTTGAAAGTCCCGCCCGGAATATCCACATCGCCCGGATGCGGGCCCGTTGCCAGCTTCGATGCATCCAGATCGTTCATGGCGGCGAACTCCGGTGTCGGATAGGATAGCGTCTGCCTTGTGTAGGTATAGGCTTCCGTGTGCATGTCTTCGTGGAAGGTGGCGAAGGGATAAATGAAGCTGTCCTGGGCGTCGGCCAAAGCACCGTCGGATATCTCCCCCAGCCGGTCGATCAACCGGTCTTCCACTTTCTGCATGTATTTTAGGCAGTCGTTGCGGGGAACCAGCGGCAGGTCCCAGCGAATTCCGTGCTCGATTCCGATAGAATCGTACATATCATCGCCGTTGGCCAGGATGGGCTCGGCGCCATAGAGTTTGCGCAGGATGAATTGTTCATAAAACCACGCGACATGGCCGATTTCCCACAATAGGGGGTTCACAATATTCATCTTTGGGCCGATGATCTGCTCATCGTCGAGGCCTTCCAGCAGTTCGAGGGTGCGCGCCCGGGTGTCCTTAAGCAAATCCGTGATATATTGCGTGGAAACGATAGCAGTCATGTCAAAATTCTCTCAAGAGTTGGTCCCGTGAAGATTAGCCTGATAACGCCGGCAAAGAAACAGTCTAGAAACGGCAACCGAACGACGGCTGTTCGGTGGGCGCGGATATTTCGCGATCTCGGGCACAAAGTGAAAATAGATGTTGTATATCAGGGTGAGCCGGCGGACATGATGATTGCCCTCCATGCCTGGCGCAGCGCCGGCTCGATTGTGAAATTCAAGGAACAATATCCTGGCCGCCCGCTGATCCTGGCGCTGACCGGTACCGATATTAATGAGTTTATTCACAGCGATCCGGAACCGACCCTGCATTCGATGAAGGTGGCGGATGAACTGGTCTGCCTCCATGACGGTGTTGCAGATATTGTTGCCAAGAAATTTCGTAAAAAACTCCACGTTATTTACCAGTCGGCGCCGCCGCTACCTCGACCCAGAAATCCTTCGAAGAGTAATTTCGACGTCTGCATCATCGGTCATTTGCGGGACGTGAAAGACCCGTTGAGGGCGGCCCTGGCGGTGCGGAAGCTGCCGCCCGGCTCACGCCTCCGGGTCATTCATCTGGGTAAGGCCCACAACCAGCGTTGGGTTAAAAAAGCTGAGGCGGAGATGAAACGGAACCCTCGCTACATCTGGAAGGGCGAGCGGCCCGGCTGGCAGGTGCGGCGGGAATTCGCTAGGACCCGGTTGATGGTAATTTCGTCGCTGGCGGAAGGCGGCGCCAATGTGGTCTCGGAAGCCTTGGTGGCGGGTGTGCCGGTGATAGCCTCGGATATCCACGGCAATGTAGGCATGCTGGGCGCCGACTATCCCGGCTACTATCCGGTGGGTAACGAAGACGCTTTGAGAGACCTGCTGCTTCGCGCCGAACAGGAGCCAAAATTCCTCAGCGATCTCACCCGTCGCTGCAAAGCCCGCGCCAAACTCTTCAAACCGGCAGAGGAAAAAAAACGTTGGCGAAAGTTAATCAAAATAGCTCAGTGATAGTCACCGATTTATTATCCTTTTAAATCAAGCATTTATATTTATCGACAGTCGATTAATTAAGAAAGATGTGAACAGATGTGAATTTATCGACAGTCGATAAATTAACCTTTTAGACTTCTTCGGCGCGGGTTTGGAGGCGGAGCTTGGCGCGGATGGTGCGCGACAGGGCGTCGATGCCGAGGTTGAGGAAGGCGGTGATGACGATCAACAGCAGCGCCCGGTCGAAGCGCGAATCAGCAAACGCGCTATCAATGTAGAAGCCCAGGGTGGCAATGCCGAGAATGCCCAGGATCGCCGTCTCCCGCATGATCACCTCCCAGCGGTAAAAGAGGAAGGCCAGAAACTGCCGGTAAACCCGCGGCGTCACTTCGTAAGCATAAAGGTTCAAGCCTTTGGCGTGATCCAGGCGCAGGGTCAGCGCTTCCGTGTGGCGGCCGATGAGATGGCCGATGATGGCGCCGTTATGCAGCGCCAGGGCGACAATGGCTGGCAGCATGGACGGACCCCACAGGAGCAAAAAGGTCAGGGCCAAAACGTACTCCGGCGTTGATCGCATGATAACCAGAAAAATGTGACCGATGGTGCGTCCCCAGGCGCCGAAAAACTTCGGTGAGATCAACGGATAGAAAATCAGTGTCAACACCCCCGCCGCCACCAGGGCGATCTGGGTCAATACGACGGTGCTGATCACGCCGGGCAGTGCTTGATCAACCAACATGGTGCGTAGCCAGGCGCCAAAGGCGGCCCAGGTGGCCGCGTCGAAACTCTCCGCCACCCTAAGAGGATGAGGGACGATATCTTCAGTGAAAAACCGGGCGATATTGGTCAGCGAAATTTCGCCGCTCCAGGGAATAACGAACAGGGCCAGGAGAATATAAAGCGGCGCCAACTTCACGTGCATCCATTTGCGGATGGAGGCGATGATCACGTAGAACAAAATCAGCAACGCTGCGGCTTCTGAGTATTTTCCCTGGGAAAAGGCCGATTCCAGATGAAATCCGATGGTGGGCAGTCCGACGAAGCCGAGGATGGCGCTGGAACGTAAACCGCATTCCAACCGATAAAGCGCATAGGTTTTGAAATGCACCCAGGCATCAGGCAGGCGGGCGTACAAGAAGGTCGATACGGAGCCCGCTCGGGGTGATATGTGTTTCTCGGGCGCCGGGTCGGATTCCTCTAGAATTTCTGAATAGACTTTGGCGAAAATGCCGGCGTAGGGAAGAGCGATGGCCAGAATTCCGGTCAGGGGTGTCAGGCCGAACACCTGTAAAAAAAGCAACGCCCAAAACAATTCGTGAATGGCCCGGACAAAGGCGCAGCCGGCCCGGATCAGACGAAAGTGAAACGCCAGGGCCAGCCCGAACCCGAAAGCATTACCAAGCGCCGTGCCCAGGATCGCGAAGGCAACGGTATTGAGAATAGCGCTGCCCAGATTCTCCGTGGCGAAAAAGTCCGGCGTGACGGTGCCGATGGCCATACGCTTGAGTTCCAGCCACGGGTCCAGCGTCGTAATCTCGATATCCGCGACCAGTAAGAAGGCAGCAGCGACAACGATAAATCCCAGGCTCGTTCGTACCAACGGGCGGGGATTGGTGTTCAGGACCGATCCGTCAGTCGCTGTAAAGCTGGTCAAGGTCCGACGCCTTCATGCCGTTGGTGGGTGCGTCCAGATCGATGCGGCCGTCCTTAACGCCGACGATCCGGTCTGAATAATCAATGGCCAGTTGGATGTCGTGCATGGCGAGAACTACGGTTTCGTGACTTTCGACGATGCTTTCCAGCACGGCCCGTGACTGGCGATCATCAACCGCCGATACCGGCTCATCCCCCAGGAAAATTTTGCCGCCCTTGTGCAGGGCGCGCCCGACGGCGGTTCTCTGCTGCTGGCCGCCGGATAGTTCCTGTACCGGTTCAAAGATTTTTTCTTTAAGACCCAGACGCTCGACAATAGGCTCTACCAACTCTATCTCACGGCTCAGGGGTTTGATGAGATTGACGGCATTGTACCAGACGCTATGCCGGTGCAGCCGCCCCATGAATATATTGTGAAAGACGGAAAGCGAGTTCACCAGGCCGAGTTCCTGGGGAACCAGCGCAGTATCTTCGGTCCGCTGATCGTAAAAGAGGGAAAGCAACGTCGATTTACCGGCGCCGCTTTTTCCCACAAAGGCCACTTTCTGACCCTGTTCGATGGCGAGCGAAATGTCCTTTAGTACGGTATGGTCGTTGTAGCGAAAGGTCGCGTCTTTGAGTTCGAATAGGGCCATGGTTAGTGGGGCGCGTCGATCCTATTCCAGTAAACCGATCTGTTTGCCGACCGAGACGATCGGGCCATAGTCGCTATTGCTTGCCGGAATAAAGGATTTGCGCGGGAAGGAAGCCAAAAGGTCCGGGTCCTTCAGGTTCAAGAGAGTTTGTTTCACCTTGCCCTTGAAACCGATGCCGTATTTTTTGTCGACATCGCCGCGGATACTCCAATTGTAGTCGGGATACGGGGGCGTTTCCCAAATAATGGAGACTTTCGATTGATCGATTTTGCCGGTTCTAAGCTCATTCTGCCAAACTTTGAAATTTACCGCGCCGACCCTGTAAGCGCCCGACTGTACCAGGGCAATGGTGCGTGAATGATCGCCGCTGAACCCGACCCGGCTGAATATTTTACTGGGCGCTTTCTTGAAATGACTGCGAATAAAGTGTTCCGGCATTAGCCGGCCCGACGTTGAGCCTTTGGAACCAAAGGTAAAGGTTTTGCCGGCAATGGAAGACGGAAAATCCGAGGATTTTTTGATGCCCGTACTGGAATGGGCGATGAAGTAGGTGACGAATCCTTTGTCCTCCTCACCTTGGGCGATAGCTTCCGAATCCTTGACCAAAGCGCGGGCGCGGACGCCGGATAATCCGCCGAACCAGGCCAGCTGCACCTGATTGTTGCGGAATGCCGTAACTGCGGCGGCGTAGGATTTGACCGGAATATATTTCACCTCCACACCCAGGTTGTCCGACAAATAAACGGCAACCTTGTCAAAACGAGACCGCAGGCGGCTTTCGTCCTCATCGGGAATAGCCGTAAACACAAATGTATCAGCGAATGCGGTGGCTGAAAGAGCCGTATATACCGTTGCGATGGCCAGGAATTTCTTAAACATGGATATGCCCCTATACATAGTTTTATTTTTTTAACAGCTCTATGTTAGGAGCTACCATGCAGATGGTAAACGAGAAAATTTTCACAGTTATTTGATAAATCGGTAATTCAGCGTCTCGAAAGTCCCAATGTATGGCTGATCTTATCGCGGCAGCGCAACAGCGGCGCGACGTAGGTTTTTTCCTCGCCGTAAAACCGTTGGGCAGGCATGGGAATCGAGAGGGCGGCGGTGCCGCGGGGCAGACTACGGATGACCGTGCTGACGGCGCAAATACCGTCGGTATGTTCCTCCCGGTCATAGGCCACACCGGTTTCCCGGATTTCATGCAACTCTGAGGTCAAGCTGCTGAGGTCGGTAATTGTTTTGTCCGTAAGAGGCGGTAGGCTTTGAGGCAAAAGATGGGTTAATTGATCTTTGCTAAGTTCCGACAGCAGGCTCTTTCCTGGGGCGCAACTGTAAGCGGGAAAGCTGGCGCCGATTTCCGAGACGGCCAACAGGCGTTTGTCGCGGGTCGAACACTGATCGAGAAACACCACCCGGTCACCGCTGAGGATGGATAGATCGACGGTCTCACCCAGATCTTCGCTCAATTCCTCCAGAAAGGGCCGGATAGGATCTCTGAAATCCGAGAGAGATGCGGCGGCGATACTGAAAAATGCCGGTCCGATGCGAATTTGAGATTCACCGGGACCATCAATGATGAATCCTTCAGTTTTCAACGCGCCGACAATTCGCTGTACCGTCGACCGGGGCAATCCAACTTTTGTTGCAATTTGCCCCAGGCTCAAACCTTTGGGGTCGTCATTGAGAGTGCGGAGAATTTCCGCCGAGCGGGCAATAACGCGAATTCCGCCACCGGACCCGCTGGAACTTGTTTTATTTGAAGACACTGACGTTGACATCATTTTCCATTTAGATAGGATTATTCATCTAGCGAACAGATTGTATCAATATACGATACAGCCAATCAATGGTCGAAAAAAATAAGATTGGACGAGGTTCGTTGATAAACAGGGATTATGGGGCGCGTCGATGAAATTTTCACTTCTGCTATATGGTTTGTCCTGGTTGCTTCGATTAACCGCCTGGCGGCACGCCTCGTTTCGGGCGCGATTGAAAGAGAAAAACTTTACCGCCCAGATGAAAACCATGGACGGCTCATTCGGGCGTTACTTTACGTTCAAAGACGGCAAGATATCGTCGGGCAGCGGACAGCACCCCAATCCAGACATGTGGATCGGTTTCAAATCTGCGGCTTTGGGAGCCGACCTTCTGACGCCGCCGATTGACTACCAAAAGCAGATCGACGCCATTAAGAACTTCAATTTATTGATGGAAGGCCCGGATGAACTGACCTCTTGGTTTTCGGAGACCGTTCTTTTGTCACAGACCATCGGCTGGCGGTACGGGACACAAATAGATAACGGTGAGACCCGCTACGTCAACAATACCAATGGTGGGCCTGTCTTTGTTTATGTGAAAGACGGGAAGATCGTCCGCATTACGCCGATTGATTTTGCCGAAGACGATCCCCAGCCTTGGGTGATTAAAGCGCGCGGCAAAAAATTCTCTCCACCGCGCAAGACGACACTTTCGCCCCATGGTCTGACGTCCAAATCCTTGATCTATTCCAAGGAACGTAACCTTTATCCCATGATGCGGGTCGATTTCGATCCCAACGGCGAACGCAATCCTCAGAACCGGGGCAAATCCGGATACGAGCGGATTTCATGGGACGAAGCGCTCGACATCGTGGCCGGAGAAATCAAACGGGTGAACCGGCAATATGGGCCGGGGGCCATCCTGGCGGCCCGTACTTCCCACCATACGTGGGGAAATGTGGGTTACTACATCAGCGCCTACGTGAAGTTCACCAATATCATCGGCGCCACCACGACCATGCTCAACCCCGATAGCTGGGAAGGCTGGTATTGGGGCGCCATGCATCACTACGGCAATTCCATGCGCAACGGCGCGGCGGAAATTTACGGCCAGGTCGAGGACTGTTTACAGGAATGCGAAATGATCGTGTTCTGGGCCAGCGATCCCGAAGTCACCAGCGGCGTCTATGGCTCCTTCGAAGGCACCGTCCGTCGTCAATGGGCGCAGGAACTGGGCATCGAGATGGTGCATATCGATCCCTTCCTCAATGAAACGGCGGCCTTTCTCGGCGGCAAATGGTTTGCGCCGCGTCCCACCACATCTCCTGCACTGGCTCAGGCCATTACCCATGTCTGGATCACCGAAGGCCTTTACGACCAGGACTATGTGGCCACCCGGACGACAGGGTTCGAAAAATGGTCCGACTACATATCAGGCAAAGATGAAGAGGGCATCGCCCGGACTCCCGAATGGGCCGAGGAGGAAACCGGCGTGCCGGCGCGGGACATCAGGGCGTTGGCCCGGCAATGGGCGTCCAAAAAAACCTATCTGGCGGCCGGCAGCATGGGCACGACCTTAGGGGGCGCCTGTCGGTCGGCGACGGGAGCGCAATGGGCGCGTTCCATGGTGTGCCTGATGGCCATGCAGGGATTGGGTAAGCCGGGAATCAATTTCGGCGGTCTCCAGTTCGGCTCTCCCATCGATTACAATTTCTATTTCCCGGGCTACGCCGAGGGCGGTTTCTGCGGCGATTCCATGAATTCGGCGTCGGGGGTTTCGCTTTATCAGCGCATGCCTCATTTGATCAGCATGAACCCCAACCTCCAGACCATTCCGCGGCTCAAAATGCCGGAAGCGATTATGGAGGGGAAGACGGTCGGCTATCCCATCGACATAAGGTCGATAGAAGGTCAATTCGTACCCATTCCCTATCCCGCGCCGGGTCATTCGAAGGTGCGAATGATGTACAAATACGGTTCGTCCTATTTCAGCACCCAGCCCGACAGCAACCGCTATGTCAAAATGTATCAGACCGACGAATTGGAATTCGTCGTCAGCCAGACCATCTGGAACGAAGGCGAGGTCAAGTTTGCCGACGTAATCCTGCCCGCCTGCACCAATTTCGAGCGCTGGGATATCGGCGAATGGGCCAACCCGAGCGGGTATGGCTATGACTGGATGGGTCAATTAAATCACCGGGTGATCGGCATCCAGCACCCCTGTATCGAGCCGCTGGGCGAATCCAAGTCCGACTATCAGATTTTCCATGATATCTGTAAGCGCTTGGGCCATGCCGCCTATTTCACCGAGGGTATGCGGGAACTGGATTGGGTGAAACGCATGTTCGACGGATCGGACCTGCCCAAGCATATCAGCTGGGAAGCCTTCCTCAAGAAAGGCTATTTCGTCGTGCCGACGGAAAAAGAGAACATGCGGCCACCAGTTTCATATAAGTGGTTTGCCGATGGACAGAAGAAAAACGTACCGGAACCGCAACCCTTGCCCGGCTCCTACGGCGAAGATTTTCGGGACGGATTGCAGACCCAGTCGGGCAAGATCGAATTTGAATCGGAAAGTCTAAAACGCTATGGGCAAGACCCGGATCGGCCGCCCCTCAATAAATATATTCCCTCATGGGAAGGCCAGCACAGCACGGATTTGCTGGCGAAATATCCCCTGCATCTGATTTCGCCCCATTCCCGCTACAGTTTTCATACCAAGGGTGACGGCAAGGACAGCGCCATCAATGACATCAAGGATCACCGCATCAATATCGACGGCTATTTCTACTGGCTGGTCAGGCTGAACCCGAAGGATGCGGCGGCACGGGGGATCGAGGAAAACGATTTGGTGAAGCTGCATAACGACCGGGGCGAGGTTATCTGCGCCGCCAAGATCACCGAACGATTATTGCCGGGCGTGGTTCATTGCCGTCAGGCGTCGGCGGTCTACGATCCAATCGGTGAGCCCGGCGAGTCCCCCGACCGGGGCGGCTGCGTCAACCTGTTGACGCCGAAGCGTATGCAGACGGAGAAAACCCACTCGGCGGCTTATAATTCCTGTCTCATCGAAATCGAAAAATGGGATGGGGTGACGGCGGGTTCCGTCGATCAAGAGACCGTGGCGGCGGCGGAGTAGAAAAATGAAAAAATGGAACCTGATCGTCGACGTTGGTAAATGCCACAACAGCAACAACTGTTTCTTGTCGGTGGCCGACGAATATGTGGGTAACAGCCATGCCGGTTACAGTGCGTCCATGCCGCTGCACGGTCATCACTGGATCAACATATTCCGCCAGGAAAGGGGTCAGGCGCCCATGGTGGATGTTTCTTACATGCCTACCACCTGTAACCACTGCGACAACCCGCCCTGTATGGAAGCGGCGGAAAACAATGCCGTGGTCAAGCGGGCCGACGGCATTGTCATCATCGATCCGGACAAAGCCAAAGGTCAAAAACACCTGGTCGATGCCTGTCCCTACGGGGCGATCTGGTGGAACGAAGAGGAAAATGTTCCTCAAGCCTGGATATTCGACGCCCATCTTCTGGACCGGGGCTGGAAGGAGCCGAGATGCGTGCAGGCCTGCCCCACCGGCGCCTTACGGTCGCTGATGGTGGAAGACGTCGAAATGAAGCAGGTGGTGGAGCAGGAGGGGCTTGAAGTCTTGAAGCCGGAACTCGGCACCAACCCCCGTGTCTATTACAAAAACATCAACCGATTTTCCAAATGCTTTATCGGCGGCACCATCGCTGCCGAGGTTAACGGCGTCGATGAATGTTTGGAAAAAGCGATTGTCACGTTGAACTTGGACGGTCATAAGCTCGCCGAGTCCTGGAGCGACCCCTACGGTGATTTCAAGTTCGACGATATCGCCCCCGGCAGCGGCACCTATAAAATCGAAATCTCCCACCCGGATCACCCCTCGACTTCGGTCGAGGCTGAGCTGGGGGAAAGCGTTTATCTCGGTGTCATCAAACTATAAAAGGTTAATTTATCGACTGTCGATAAATTCACACGCGTTCACAACTTTTTTAATGATGACCTTTTTTCTCGAAGTAGCGCTGGTGATAATCCTCGGCCATGTAGAAAGGGCCGGCCAGGGTGATCTCGGTAACGATGGGGTCCGGAAGACGGCCAGACTTCTGTTGCTTGTCTTTTGAGGCGGTGGCCGTTTGTTCCTGTTCGAGTGAGTGAAAATAGATGGCGGACCGGTATTGGGTGCCGATATCCGGCCCCTGCCGGTTCAGCGTGGTGGGATCATGGATTGCCCAGAATAGCTCCAGAAGTTCTTCATAGGTAACCTTGTCAGGATCGAACTCTACCTGAACCACCTCGGCATGACCGGTTCCGCCGGCGCAGACCTGTTCATAGGTGGGGTTTTCAACGTTTCCGCCGGCATATCCTGAAAACGCATCACTGACGCCGTCGACCCTTCGAAAGGCGCTCTCAACCCCCCAAAAACACCCGGCGGCGAATGTCGCTTTTTCCATTTTCCCTTCCTTTACAATAATTTTCTTATATTTAGATTTGCGATCATTATACTATAATCCTAAATAATGAAGGCGGGAAAATTTAAAGCATGAAATATAGGAAGGGTTTGTTTTTCTGCATGTTGTTTTTGAAATATATGAAAAGTGGATTGATAAGGACAACCAATGTCTAGCCTAGAACGACTGTTGAGTATTCTCGATCTCTATACCGAGGCCGAACCCATCTGGACGCTGGAAGAGATAACCCGCGAGACCGGCTATGCCCGTTCGACCGCCTATCGGTATGTGAAAGAGCTTTGTGATTCGGGACTACTTATTTCCATTGGTAGGGGCGCCCATGTGCTGGGGCCCCGGTTCATCGAATTCGATCGGCAGATCAGAAATTGCGATCCATTACTGATGGCGGCGCAAAAAATCATGCCGTCACTGCATGAGAAACTTGACGACGGCCTCGTTTCACTATGCAGTCTTTACGGCGAGAAGGTTCTCAGTATTCACCAGGAGCCTCTGGTGACCAATCTGGAATCCAGTTTCACGAGGGGGCGGCCGATGCCTCTCTTCTATGGCGCCACGGCCAAAATTATTCTGGCTAACTTACCGGAACGCCAATTGGTTAAATTATTTCTCAACCACCGGATTGAAATCGCCAAGGCGGGGCTGGGTGAAGAGTGGGAGGATTTCAAGGACTCCCTGGCCCGAATTCGCCAGGATGATTATTGCGTCACTCGCAGCGAAATCGATCCCGGACTGATCGGTGTAGGATCGGCAGTGTTCGCCGAAGATAAAAAAGTAATCGCCAGCCTGACTTATATTACCGAAGACCGGGGTCAGGCCGTTCCAGATTGGATTCCCGATCTAATGGTCAGGGGCAGCGTCGAAATTGCCGAAGAACTGGCCAGAATTCTTGCAGCGCACGACGAGGAACTGCATCGGTTTTCGCCCGTTATACCGTTCAAGCGTCTAAAAGCCGGAGGTGAGGGATGAGAAAGAATTTTCTCGGCCCGGTTCCCGCAGCCCTTTTCCTATTATTTGTGTTCCTTGCCGGCAGTGCATCGGCGAGTGAACCGAAAGCCGTGGTCGAAGGCTTTCACGACATGCTGATTTCGGTCATGAAGGAAGCCAAGACGACCAATGTGGCGGGGCGCTATAAAAAAATCGAACCGGTTATGGTCAAGGCTTTCGATCTCGGCTTTATGATCCGCGTGGCGTCCGGCACCAGCTGGCGAAAGGCCTCGAACGATGAAAAGAAAAATCTCGCAGATGCCTTCAGACGGGTCAGCATTGCCACTTACGCCTACCGGTTTGACGGATATTCCGGCCAAAGTTTTAAGACAGTTGCGGTCGGGCCGGGCCCCCGCAAGACAAAACTGGTAAAAACCCAATTGCTCCGACCGAAAGACGATCCGGTCAAGCTTACCTATGTGATGAAAAAGTTTGAAAATGATTGGCGGATCGTCGATATCCTGCTGGGCGGCGGCATCAGCGAACTGGCCGTCCGTCATTCCGAGTACCGAACCACCCTAAAAACCAAAGGCCCCGACGCCTTGGCCCAAATCCTCTTCCGCAAGGCAGATCAGTATTTGAACGAGGAGTAGGCTAATCGAGCCCCGTTAACAGGAAACTACCGGTCCGAGTTTGACGTTAAATCGCTTAATGAGCCTTCCGGCTTTAGCAGATAAAACATCACCAGGCCCCAGGCGACCCAGATAATTTCCCGGACGCGGCGGACAATCGCCGCAGCAATCCCTAAGGCCGGAGAGCCAGTGATGGCCGTCCCGATGACCAGAAACGCGCCTTCCTGGGCGCCGATGCTGGCCGGAATAAAGAAAGTGCCGGCCCGCACCAACTGGGCGGCGGTTTCGATAATCCAGGCGTCGGTAAATGATACCGGGTGACCGAGGAACATCATCGTGTAATAGACCTCCACCACGCCCAGCACCCAGTTGGCGATGGCTAAGACCAGGGCTCCGGCAAAGCGGCTTTTGTGCTCGGTATAAAACCGTGCGAGCCTGTCATCCATGTCTTCGAGGTGGTGGAGGACACCGTTCAGACCCTCGAAAAATTTGTTGCGGCTGAGTAAACCACCAAGCCGCGTGGAAATCTTATAACGCTGGATGGCGTAGAACAGGTAGATGCCCAATGCAAAAGCGGCCAATCCGAGTCCGGCGACGGACTTATAAGTTTGATTGAGAGCGTCAGAGCCCAATATCAAAATAAATCCGGCAGACAGAAAGGCGACCAAAGCAGCCGAATTAATGGTCTTGGCGAGGATGAGAGACGCCACGCCCTCGCGGTAACCGATGCCGTAAAGGGATTTCAGCAATAGCGCTTTGATCGGCTCACCCCCCATGCTGGCGGCGGGCAGGATGTTGTTGAAGGCTTCCCCGGCCAATCGGACCCGGAAGAAATGGCCGTACCATTTGACTTTCATGGGTGCCGACAGGACGGTCATCTGCCAGGTGATGGTGTCGAGCAGGAACGCCGCGAAATAGAGCGCCAGTATCAACAGAAAGCCGTACCCCACTTGACCGACCAGCCGAAGCGCCTCGTTCAGGTCGGTTTCAATGACGATCAGTCCCAAGAGCACCATGCCGATAACGAGAAATATGATTTTGAAAAATTTCACGCGGCCGACTCCTCAGACATGATAATTCTTATCTTTGGCCACGATCGACATGATCCAGTATACGTGAGCACCGATGGCGGCGGTGGGCAGCAGCAGCCAGGTCAAGTCGGCTAACGCCATCACCAATACGATAATAAAAAAATCGGCCCTGAAGAGTTCCCTGAACACGAACAAAATCCAATCCTTGATATTGTCGGGCGCCGTTGAATCGATGGGCTCATCGTTATCCCTGCTGGCTTTGTAGACAGCGTCCACCCATACGCCGATCCAATAATTTATCGTGGTCCCGAGCGTTCCGACCAATCCCAGCCACAACCAAATCTCATTGTCGGTCCGAACCGCGTAACCGTATCCCAGTCCGGCAAAAAACACAGCATGCACCACCCAGTCGACAAAAGAATCGAAATAGTGCCCGAACCGTGACGTCAAATTTCTATGTCTGGCGATTTCGCCATCACAATTATCCAGTATGTAATTACCGGCCAGGAACGCGGCTCCCCATATACCCTCAGCATAGCCGCCGGTTGCAAACATGGCGCCGGCGGCAAGGCCCAATACGAGCGATAGCAAAGTTACCAGGTTGGGGGTCAAAAACGTGCGCAGCAGCAGAGGCGTCAGCCAGCCGGACAAATGACGCACCACTGGAAATAGCGGCTGATGGGTATCGTTATCAGGCCGGGCGTTCATGGCGTGCTCCTTCGCCACATGGCCATGAAGGCCGGCAAAACGCCCAGGGTGCAAATCAACGTCAAGGTAATGGCAATCGTCAGAAGCACGCCCATGCTAGAGGTGCCGGGATGGCTGGACAGAGCGATGCTGCCGAAGGATCCGATCGTGGTGAGGGCGCTGAAGACGACCGCCCGGGGCGTGCTGGTCCGCATCATGTCGCTGGGGCTCTCCTGATGGCGTTCCCGCAGCACCAGGTGAATGCCGCTGGCGATGCCGAGACCAAAAAGCAACGGCAAAACGATTACGTTGGCGAAGTTGAACGGTAGATCGAACATGACCGACACCGACAGGGTAAACAGTGCCGCCAGGAGAAGCGGCGTGAAGATCAAGACGATCTCCCTAAGCCCCTTAGTCAGATAAACGACCAACATGGCAATCATAACAACCGATAAAAACGCAGCTTCAGCAAAGGCGCCAACGACGGCGTCGCCGCCTTCCGTGATGACCACCGGGTTACCGGTGGCGTCCGGGGCCAGGCTCTGAACCGCTTTGACGAAAGAGACCAGTTTCGTCCGGTCGCGCATATTCCCTTCAGGTATGACTTCCAGCCGGGCGCGGCCATCGGCGGCGATCTGACGGTCCCGGAAATTAGCCGGTATTTGCGGTATAGTGACTTCTTCCGCCGACAAAGCGGTGCGGAGATCAACCAGACGCTGGGGCAATGTTGCCAGTAGGCGGTGCTCCAAATCGGCGAGGTCGACGGGATTGATTTGAGAGAGAGCACCCACCAGTTTTTGTACTGAATCTTTTAATAAGGAATCCGGGCTGCGAGTGGAAAAGTCCGAAACGACAGTTTGGAAATCGGCCAACGCCTCCCTCCGTAGCTTGTCGGTGATCTCCGGTTTTTTGACTTCGCCCGACAGTGACGGCAGAAGAATCAAGGAGGCGGATTCTAAAATAGCAAATTTATCATCCTGGTATTTGGGCACTAAATTATACAAAGAGACCGTATCATCGACTTCCTTCAACTCGACTATCTTGTTACCCAATTCCTTCGCGGTCTCGAGGTTCTCGGCGAGGATGGTAATCGTGTAAGGGCCGGTGCCGCCGTTTTCCATCAAATCGAAAAATGTCGAAACGGATTCCGTTTTTGGATCTTTCAGATTCAGCGGATCGAAGTCGAAATTCGCTCTGGGGGCCAATAGGGTCGAGGCCAATCCCAATATCATCGCGATTGTAACAATGGGACCTCGATATCGGATCAGCCCCGCCGACACGCCAGGCAACTCTTGTTGCGGTCCTGTTCCCGCGGCCAAAATTGGCAATAATATCAGTAGGGCTGGTAAAAGGGTCAGATTAGCGAACAGGGCGATGAACATGCCGGTGCCTGCAATGGTGCCCAGTTCCGCCAACCCCAGATAGTCGGTCGGCAGAAAGGAGAAAAAGCCGATGGCGGCGGCGATGGCAGAAAGGAATAACGCGCCACTCACTTGTTCGGCGGCCTTAATCAGCGCTGCTTCTGTTTCATCGCCTGCGATAATCTGTTCTTTGTAGCGGAGGCCGAAATGGATGCCGAAATCGACGCTCAAGCCAATAAACAGGACGGCGAAAGCGACGGAAATCAGGTTCAGCGTACCGATGGCCAGAGCGGCGAAACCGGCCGTCCAGATCAATCCGAAGATCAAGGTAATCAGCGTAGCGGCGACCAAACGCACCGACTTCAACCCCCAGGTCAAGAGGGCCAGCACCAGAGTCAAGGACAGAATTCCGGCCAGCCCCAAGCCATCGACGACGCTTTCCAATTCTTCATCGGCCATAGGCAGTGAACCGGTAAGCCTCATGCGGACGCCGAAATCCTCTTGCAATTTCAATTCCTTTGCCACATCGCGTAGCACCTCAATGGCTTCTTCACCCGGGTGGAGCGAGGAAAAATCGGTTTTCGGCTGGATCACGATGACTCGTCTGAGATCATCCGGATCGGTCCCGCCACCGGAGATTACGGTCCGCCAGGACAGGCGGTCCGGCTTTCCCGTCGCTTGGGCTTGGACAATGGCGGTAATGCGGTCGATCAACTTGCCCGCGGCGGCGAGCGTTTCCCGGTCTCCGCCGTTATCAGATTCTTTCAGTATGAGAGACAACGTGCCGAACAGTCCGGCGAGCGAAGGATCGTTCCAGAGGCGGCCCAAAAATGGCTGAGCGGCCACCAGTTTATCGCTCAACGCCTCCAACTCATCCAGATCCAGGTAGAGCAGTCCGTTTTGCCTGAAAAAGGCGTCTCCCGCCGGATCGAATATCTCACCGAAAAAATCCGGCTGCTTGCGTAACCGCTGGACCAAAACATTAGCCCCGTCGGCGACCAGATCAGGATTATCTCCGTCGAGGACGATCACCACATTGTCGGAAAACTGCGGGAAAGCATCCGACAGGGCATTGGAATTTTTCCGGAAGGGCAGGTCCGGCGACAGCATGTCGACGGTATCGGTGTTGACGCCGATATGGGTGGCGGTGAACACGGCCGCGCCGACGGTCAGCAACGATGCGAGAACCACCACCGTCATCGCGTGGCGGCACAGCAGGCGGACCCAGCCGCCAATGGCACCAATAAATTGCCTGTTTAGTCGAGACGCCAAGCGCACCTTCCTGATTGTGTTCCCGCTTATAGCCAGCGCCCGCCATCATAGGCAAGCTTGACATCACCGCCAGTGTTTATGATTTTCCCCTGATGAGAATAGAAATTCCAAAATTTGAGATTCCCTGGGATCAGCAGATCGCCCGCGTTCTGGTGAAGCCGCTGGTTAATACACCGGTGCGGCCCAACCACCTGACTGCCTTTACCCTGTGCCTGGCTCTGATGGGGGCGGCGTTGCTGGCGACGGGGGATCGTGTTCTCCCGCTTTCTGGACCATTTCGACGGCGAATTGGCGCGGCTGCAGGGTACCTCATCCAGGTTCGGCTATTATTTCGACTATGTGGTGGGCGGGATCGGTTATGCCGCTCTATTCACCGGCCTTGGCATCGGGCACTTCAACGGTGATCTGGGGTATTGGGCTATTCTGTTGGGCGGGGCCGGCGCCGCGTCGGCGCTCATATCGCTTTTTTCCAATCTGGGAATTGACAAGCGCAGCGAGGACTTGGGCGAGGGCGAGGCCATCGGTTATCCCGATTTCCTGGGTTTCGAGCTGGAGGACGGCATTTACCTGTTGGCGCCGGTCACCTGGCTGGGATTTTTGACGCCGTTTTTCGTCGCCGCTGGGATCGGCGCCAGCATCTATTGCCTCTGGACCATCTGGACGTACATCCGGCTGGGCTCAAAGAAAGCGGCGGAACCGCCAAAAAAAGAATAAGGCGAAGAAGGTAGCGCCGATGGCGGCGGCGATGATCAGAGGCTGTGCCCAACCCAGCAGAACCGCCGCAGGCACCGCCAGCATGGCGTCGTCGGGATCGAACCCAGCCGTGCTTTCCAGTTCCGCCGCCCGGTCGCCCGCCTGATCTTCCGCCCGCATCACTAGCCAGAGAACGGCGGAAATGGCCAAGCCCGCGACCAGACCCAAGGGTATCGACCAGAGACCGAGTTCGCCACCCCTAAGGCCGATGCCGATACCGACAAAGGCCAGAGAGTTGGATGCCGAATCGGCAATCAAATCATAAGTGTGGCCCCAGGGCGTAGTCTTGCCAGTCAGGCGGGCGAGGATGCCGTCGGCCCGGTCCAGGCACAGGGACAGCACGAACAGAACACTGCCGGCGATCGCCCAGAATTCCTGGCCGACCGAAAAGCAGGCCGCCGCGCCGATCCCGCCCATCAGCCTGAGCGTGGTCAGCTGGTTGGGCGTCACCGGCGTCTTCGCCAGGGGGCGGACGCCGACCTCGACAATGCGGTGTATCCAGGTGTTGTGGCTGATATCCGGTGCTCCCATCATGGTGGACTTAGGTATCTTATTATCCGATAACAAAGGTCACAAACAAGAACCCCAACGGGAATAATCATGTCCGACGACAAAAAAGAACCGCTGCTTTTGACCCCGGGACCTCTAACGACCTCGCTTACCGTCAAGCAGGCCATGCTCAGGGACTGGGGATCGCGGGACCGGGATTTCATCGACCTGACGGCGCGCATCTGCCACAACATCGAAACCATGGCGGGCGTTGAGGCAGGCAGCGACAGCCATGTGTGCGTTCCCGTGCAAGGTAGCGGCACCTTCGCCATAGAGGCCACTCTGAACACGGTCGTACCAGGAACGGCCAAGGTGCTGGTGCTGATCAATGGCGCCTACGGTCACCGGATCGCCAAAATCTGCACCTATATCGACCGGGATTTCATTGCGCTGGAAACGGCGGAGGATACGCCGCCTTCTTTAGAGGAAATCGAAGCCGCGTTGGACAGTAACCAGGGAATCACCCACCTTGCCGCCGTCCATTGCGAGACCACCTCGGGCATTCTCAACCCCATCAAGGACATCGCCGAATTGGCGGCGCAAAGGGGCGTGGCGTTGATCGTCGACGCCATGAGTTCTTTCGGTGCGCTTCCCCTGGACGTCATCGGCTTGAACTGCGCCGCCCTGGTGGCGTCGGCCAACAAGTGCTTGCAAGGGGTGCCGGGCGTTGGGTTCGCGGTGATCGAAAAATCGGTGTTGGAAAACGCCGAGGGCAACGCCACGTCGCTCAGCCTGAACCTCTATAGTCAGTGGCGATATTTCGAGAAAACCGGGCAATGGCGCTTTACGCCACCCACCCACGTGCTGGCCGCCCTGGATCAGGCAATCAAAGAGCACGAGGCCGAAGGCGGTGTCGAGGGCAGGGGCGCCCGCTACCGGGAGAACTGTAAGGCGCTGATCGACGGCATGCGCGGTCTCGGGTTCAAAACTTACCTGCCGGATCAGCTGCAGGCCCCCATCATCGTCACCATCCACCCGCCCCAGGACCCCAACTTCGATTTCGAGGATTTCTACAAACGCCTCCGCACCAAGGGCTTCGCCATCTACCCCGGCAAACTCACCCAGGCCGACAGCTTCCGCATGGGCTGCATCGGCGATCTCACCGCATCCGACATGAAAAACGCCGTTGCGGCGGTCGGTGAGGTGATGGGAGAGATGGGGATTGAGGTTTAGGCCGGGAAAATATCGTATCGATTTATCCAGTCCTCCCGGAAACCAGCCTCTAGCTCCGCCATAGCTATCTCAACGGAATACGGCGATTATTGTGATCCCTGACACAGCCGGATCATACATAATCGTGTATATACAATAGACATTAATCTTCATGCGGGTAATTTTGATGCGATATATTTTGGTAATTGCTGCAATTATACTATTCTCAGGACCCGTTCTGGCGAAAGAGACCCGGAGCGATACATCGGTCTCAGACAAAATGCAGATCGTTTGGGATGAGGAGCGCGTTGACAATACCGATCCCAACGTACTGGTGCTTGAAGCTAGAATTTTGTTGAACGGTAAGCCAGGGCTAAAAAATAAAGAACTAGCGCAAAGAATGTTGGACAGTGCCTTTAGGCGTGATCCATCAGTCAGCTGGATGATCGGTTATCATTTAGAGCGTGATGGCGATATCAAGGAAGCCATAAAATGGTATGAATTGTCGGCGGCTAATGGTGACCCTTCTGCTCATAGAGATCTGGGTCATTTATATTATTGGGGCGAGAAGGTGCCGGGTGATTATGTCAAGGCGCGCCAACATCTTCGTCAAGCCAATGATGGCGTCAGTGCTCATTCAATGGCGAAAATGCATTTCTATGGGTTGGGCGGCAGCGCTAATATGGCGGACGCCGAGAAGTGGTTCAAAATTGCCGCAAAGTTAGGCAATATCCTCGCCATGCGAAAGTTGGCGCAACTCTATTTGGACGGAAAATTCGGGTATGACGACAAATACATTCATGCACTCAGTTGGTTAATGGTTGCAAGCCATTTTGGTGATAAACGGGCGTTCAACAGCGTTGACAAAGTAAAGTTTTCGCTTTCTCAAAATGATATCGAACGATCAAGTAAAATGGCTGACGCATTTATCAAACTAATATCACCAGCCATTTTCAAATCCCGGTAGACTATAATTTTTCGGGCCAAGTTCTCTCGGAAATTATTTAAGTAGATCTAACGAGGAGTTGGGTTGGGAAATTTTGGCATACGGTTGTTCAGCTGATAACCGGGTCGTTGACTTGTGCATACAGATGAATCCCTGATCAGCTTCTCATATTCTTTGGCCCAGTACTTCATACTTTTTCTATCTCCGCTATTTTGGACATCCTGTCGATTTCTTTCAGCAGTCTGAGCGTCAGATTCAATCTCTGCACACTCCTGTTCTTTTTCCGCAATTTCAGTTTCCAGATCGGAATCATTTTCGCCGGATTGCATCGACATCGGTCTGACATACGGGTTCCTTTTAAACTTACTCAACTCCCGATTAATAGCCGCCTCGGTTTCCCCGTTCGGGTTCATGATGCGGTCCTGGTAGAGTTTTTTCTCTTTTTGAAATTTGCCGATTTCCTGGAACATCTGTTCGTCGGGGTAGGGGGTGAGGCCGTATTCCGGGATGTCGTAGCGGCCCAGTTGGTGTAGGGCTTTTTTGGTTTTGAGAGTGTCTTCTTCTTCGACGTGGCGGTCGGAGCCGACACTGCCGGCGAGGCGGAATTGGTTAGTGAACATATATTTTAATCCTTATTAAATAGAAATTAATTCCAAAATAATAACTAATATATGGATATTTTCACCTAATTCACGATTTAGCTATAACCGAATGTAGATATTAACCTGTAGAAATTATGGGAAAATATCCGATCATTTCAGTGAGAACCGCCGAATTTCGATCAACCCACAACAAAATCCCTGAACCGCCGGGCCACATCCGCCGGTTTGACCGTGGGACGGCCGAGCTCGGCTAGGGAGCCGGGCTGGATTTTGGCGTGGATGAGGGTGGGACCGTCCTGCAGGAGCGCACTAGAAAGGGCGATCTGGAAACCTTCGATGCTGTCGCACGTAGCGGCCCGGCGGTAGCCGCAGGCGAGGGCAACGGCGGCGAAATCCACGTGGGGGCTGACCGTGGCCTGGCCGCCGGTGGAATCGTGAACGCCGTTGTCGAGAACGATATGAAGCATATTTTTGGGCGCATAAGCGCCGATGGTGGCGAGGCTGCCCATTTTCATCAGCAAGGCGCCGTCGCCGTCCAGCATGACCACTGGCTTCTCCGTGTTCAAGGCGACGCCCAGCCCCATACCCGAGGCGCCGCCCATTGAGCCTACCTGATAGAGGTGCTGGGGCCGGTCGGCGATGGTGAAGAGCTCTCGCCCGCACTTGCCCGTGGTGGCGATGATGGCGGTCTCATCGGATACGGTCTCCAGCACGCATTCAATCGTTTGGTAGCGGGTGGCCGGGCCGCCGCCGCCCGAGAAATCCATATGCTCCTCCGGCTCCTTAGGCTCGGCCGCTTGCTGGTCCAGGGGTTCGTCTTTCACCGTACCCTTTTCCATGACAAAGCCGAAGGGAAGTCCATCCGCCGCCATCGCCTTCTCGGCCGTGTCCAGCGCTGTTTTGATATCGGATTGTTCTTGAGGAAACGTCATCGAAGGAACCCGGATGGTCTCCAGCATGGACTGGGTGATCTGGCCCATAAGTTCGTGCTGGGGTTCGTCCTTGACGCCCGGTTTACCGCGCCAGGTGGTAACCAAAAGCGTCGGAATGCGGAACGGAAAATTGAGGGAGGTCAGCGGATTGATGCAGTTGCCCAGGCCTGAATTCTGGCACATGACGACGGTCTTGTGGCCCGCCAGCCAGGCCCCGGCGGCAATGGCCACCGCTTCGCCTTCGCTGGCGGCACCCACATAGTCCGTTTTGTCAGACGTGATGGCCCGGTTGATAAAGGGTGTCAGGAAAGAGCAGGGGACGCCGGTATAAAAATCGAAGCCGCGCTCATGGGCGGGAAGGATGAAATCGTCGGCCCGGATCATCGACTGCTCACTGAAAATCTAAAGGAAGTTCTGCGCATCGGCCAGATCGGCGGCGTTGTCGATGTCCAGCCAATGACCGGTAATATAGATAACTTTGATCTTACTACCCTTGTCCAGGAGGCGGGTGAACAGTTCCACCATGCTGGCGCTTTCCAACGATCCGTCCATTTTCATCTCTGCCAGCTCGCTCCGCACCAGTTCCGACCCGGTTTCGGAGAGTTTGGCGAGGCCGATCCATTCTCCGTCGATGTCGGATTCGGCTAGGTCAGGCGCGATTCGTGTGAGCGCGACGGCGTTCTCATCGAGGTAGCCGGTTTTAAACGGCCCAGAGCAGGAAACCAGATCGCGCAGCCGGGATTGAGGGTCGGGATCCCGTTCCCGCCACAGCCCGTCGGCCACCAGAACAATATCGCCGTCGGTCGCCATTAGCTGATCCAGCACATAATGCCGGAACAGAATATCGCCGTAAGCCAAAATGCAGTCGCCGGTTAAATGATCCCTGGCGGCGGCCAGGGTCGCCGCTTCGCCGGTTTTTTCGAAATCGTCATTGTCCACATAGTCGAGAGAAGGAAGATTGACGACGGATTTTTTGTAGCCGCGCACCACGGCGATTTTTTTGATCTGCGCCCGATTGAAAGTGGTGACCAGCCGACTGAGCAGGGGCTGTCCCCGGACGTCGATCATACATTTGGGGTGGTCCGCGGTCAGGTCACCAAGTTCCTCTCCCCTGGAGGCGGCCAGTACGATGGCTCTGGTATCCGTCTGCCCGGTGGGGAGGTACAGTTTTTCGGCTTCCGCCAGTTCGTCGTTCTCCGCCAGTTCGAAGATGTCCTTAACGCTGGCAATCTCACTCTCCACGCCCAACAGGCTCTGCTCCCGGTGAATGCGGGCGGAGACTTCGCGCATGGCGGCGATGCCGGCGCGGATATTATGATTGGCCCAAATCACCACCGAAGCACCGGCCTGCCGGAAATCTTCGGTGGGTCTGGCGAAATAGGTGGTCGGCACGATCACCACCGGGCAGCGATCATCCCATTGGTCCAGGAAGGACAATATCTCCTCGCCGTCCCGCTGCTTGGAATGGATAAGAATGGCGTCGGCGCCCGCTTCTTGATAGGCGGCGGCACGCTTCAGCGCCTCGTCCATACTCCAGCCGGAGATTAGGGCCTCCACCCTGGCGATGACATTGAAATCATCGTCCAGTTGGCTGTCCTTGCCCGCTTTGATCTTGCCGCAGAATTCATCGATATCGGCCAGCGGCTGGCTGTCGCCGATAAAGGAGTTGGTTTTCGGGAAAAGCTTGTCTTCGATACAGATGCCCGCAATGTTCCGCTGACAGAGCTTACGCACGGCGCGGCGGAGATTGTTGAAATTACCATAGCCGGTATCGCCATCCACCAATATTGGAATGGTCGTCGCATCGGCCATGAATTCAAGCATTTCCAGCACCTGGGTCCAGGAGGCTTCGTTGCTGTCCCGCACGCCCAGCGCCGCCGACATGGACAGGCCGGACGCCCAAATGCCCTTAAAACCGGCCTCTTCGACGATTTTTGCCGATATGCCGTCATGGGCCTCCATGAGGAATTCGACCTCGGGCGATTGCAGCATGGCCCGGAATTTTGCCGTCTTACTAAGCGGTCCCGGTTTCGAAATCGGCTCGGATTTGGACATTTCAACCATTGTACCGCAATAATGCCGTCTAAACCGTTCGAAATAAAGGCGTTTTGATTATTTTAGCCGCTGACATAATTTTCGATGGCCGGCAGAATTTCCTCCCGGGCCTTGATCAGATCTTCGGGAAAGTCGATTTCAATCCACGGCAGGCCGGAGATATCCTCGAAATGAAGATCGTTTTCCGGCGCTAATAATAATTCGCGGAACGCCTCTTCGTAGACGACATCGTTCTTACCATCGTCGACGTAGCGTGCAACGATGCCCGCCAATTTGGCGGCGGAAGAAGACGACCAGCGGATGAATCCCGGCCATTCGCCCATCTCGTCGCATTCCGTATCGATGATTTTTCGAAACTCGACAATTTTCCCATCCTTGATGCATAGCTTGACCGGTTCATCCCCGTGCTCGAAATTCTTATCCATGGGGATGTAGTCTTCACCGCGATGCCCCGTGAGCCTGCCGATGAGGTCAGGATGATAAAGGACGTCCGCATCCATAAACAAAATATCTTCGCCGCTGGTCAACGTTTCCCTGGCGTGCCAGAGAGAGACCATGCTGCTCTCAAGATACCTCTCATTCATCACGGTATCGACGAATTCTTGGGCGCCGATTTCTTTAATTTCATCGGCGATATCTTCGGCACGGTATCCCACTACCAGAGTCAGTTTTTCTATGCCCTGAGACTGCAGAATTTCCACATGTCGTCCAAGCAGACTTTTGCCGCCGAACTTCAAGAGTGATTTCGGAAGGTGGGAGTGATCGTTATTGGAGAGGCGGCTGCCGGTGCCGGCGGCGAGCATGATGGCGCGCATTTAATTTCTTCCGCATTTGATTCGGTCAGTCATCGGATTAGTTCAAATAATTGTTTTCTTCAAACCATTTAATGGCGTCGGCGAAGGCTAGATTGGCGGGTTTGGCGCTGTAGCCGAGTTTTTCCCCGGCTTTATCCGATTTATAAAACATTTTCTTTTTTGCCATATTAATGCCGTCGACGGTGGCAAACGGTTCGTTGCCGTTGGTCATCTTCGCCCAAGCTTCCGCTATATAAGCGAACGGCAGGACCGCGTTGTGCGGGATACTGAATTTGGGTGGTCTGCCGCCGGTAATTTCAGCAATGACCATCAGAATTTGTTTCAAGGTCAAATTCTCGCCACCCAATATATAACGTTCGCCGATCTCGCCTTTTTCAAATGCCAGCAAATGCCCGGTTGCCACATCATCCACATGAACAATATTCAGTCCCGTGTCCACATAGGCCGGCATGGCTCCCTTAGCCGCCTGAACCACCATTCTGCCGGTAGGCGTCGGCTTGATGTCCCGGGGGCCGATTGGTGCACTGGGGTTGACGATGACAGCCGGCAGATTTTCCTCTTGGATAAAACGCTGAACCTCCTGTTCGGCCAGAAATTTCGAACGCTTGTACGCGCCGACCATGGTTTCGAGGGAGGACGGCGTTTTTTCGTCGGCGGGTTTCCCTTCCGGTAAAACACCGAGGGTGGCGACGCTGCTGGTATAGACTATACGTTCGATGCCGGCATTGAGAGCCGCCTTCATGATGTTCCGGGTGCCGGTCAGATTGTTTCGTAACATATCGCCCGGATCGGGAGCCCAGATACGGTAGTCGGCTGCAACGTGGAATAAATACCGGCAACCGTTCACCGCAGACTTGAGAGAATCCGGATCGTTCAAATCACCAACACACGCTTCGACCTCCAATCCCTCGAGATTACGACGGTCGCTGGTTTCTCGGACCAGCGCGCGCACGTCATGGTTTTTCGACAAAAGATGACGCAGTACGGCAGCGCCGACGAATCCCGTTGCACCTGTCAATAATGTCTTCATTCTTAAGCGTTAAGGCCCGATCACAAATAAGTAAATAATGATTTTAAGAAATTGACAC
The DNA here is from genome assembly GCA_964574215.1 of uncultured Rhodospirillaceae bacterium. Lineage (GTDB taxonomy): Bacteria > Pseudomonadota > Alphaproteobacteria > Rhodospirillales > UBA2165. The sequence continues at coordinate 83,900 of CAZNLR010000017.1, forward strand.
ATAAGGAGTGCCGGTTCATCTTCTCACCTTGAAGCCGATCCAGATAATCTGAGTGCGGCTGTGCAAAAATCGTGGATAGATAAATTGAACAGTGAGAAACCTAAATTGAAGGTTTTGTTGGCGCAACCGCGCGGGTTTTGCGCTGGTGTGGTACGGGCCATCGAAATCGTCGAACGGGCACTCGAAATCCATGGACCGCCGGTTTATGTGCGCCACGAGATCGTTCACAATCGGCGGGTGGTGGAGACGCTTCGGGATAAAGGCGCCGTTTTTGTCGAAGAGGTCAGCGATGTTCCCGATGGGGCTGTTACCATTTTCAGCGCCCACGGTATTTCCGAGGTAGTTGAACAACAGGCGAGGTCTCGGGAACTTCCGGTAATCGACGCCACTTGTCCGTTGGTGTCGAAAGTTCACAAAGAAGGTAGCAATCACGCTTTGAATGGGCGCGATATCGTATTAATCGGCCACGCCGGTCATCCCGAAGTCGAAGGGACCATGGGGCGGATACCCGGTGGTGCGCATTTGGTCACCGGTGTTGCCGATGTCGAGCGTCTGGACATCAAAGATCCCGAAAAAGTTTCTTATGTCACGCAAACGACATTGAGCATCGATGACACCAGGGACATTATCGAGGCACTTCGGACCAAATTTCCGGCAATAATAGGGCCCGATGTCCGGGATATCTGTTACGCCACCCAGAACCGCCAACAGGCGGTGCGGGAAATTTCTTCGGATGTGGAAGTGATGCTGGTGGTGGGTGCGCAAAACAGTTCCAATTCAAACAGGTTGAAGGAGATCGGTGCCGATTCAGGAGTGCCCAGTTATCTGATCGACGATGCGACCTGTCTGGATTTGGCTTGGCTCGAGGGGGTAAACACCATCGGCATTACTGCGGGCGCGTCAGCCCCGGAAGAACTGGTGGATGAGTTGCTCGAAAAACTCAAAGAATATGGCGACGTCAGCTTGGAATTAGTTAGTGGCGTCGAAGAGAATATTCAATTTAAATTGCCGGCGGAACTTGTCGAAGCCGATCAAAAAACCGCCCCGCAAGCCTGGGAGGCGTAGTTTGGCCGTTCCTTTAATTCAACAACTGCGGGTCGGCGGTTACATCCTCAAACAGAAACTAAAGGGGGTAGAAAAATACCCCTTGGTGCTGATGCTGGAGCCCTTGTTTCGTTGTAACTTGGCCTGTCCTGGTTGCGGCAAAATCGACTATGAGGATGACATTCTCAACCGGCGGCTAAGCGTCGAGGAGTGCGTCGCCGCCGCTGAAGAATGTGGCGCGCCGGTGGTGTCAATTCCCGGCGGCGAACCATTGCTGCATGGTGATATGGCTGAAATCGTCAGGCGTTTGGTGACGGCCAAGAAATTTGTCTATCTCTGCACCAACGGATTACTGCTGGAAAAGAAAATCGATCAGTATACGCCTTCGCCATACCTGACATTCTCGGTTCATCTCGACGGAATGGAAAAGCAGCATGATATGGCGGTGGATCAAGAAGGGGTTTTCAAACGTGCTGTGGCAGCGATTGAACTGGCCAAGGAAAAAGGCTTCCGCGTCAACGTCAATTGCACCCTTTTCGACCAAATGACCGTCGAAGAAATCACCGATTACTTTGATTTTGTCTGCGATGATCTCGGTGTCGAAGGAATCACGATTTCACCAGGTTACGCCTACGAACGAGCACCTGATCAGGAGCATTTTCTGGACCGAACCAAGACTAAGAAACTATTCCGGGAGTTGTTCAGAATAGGCAGGACGCGCAACTGGCGTTTCAGCCAATCCACCTTATTTCTGGATTTTTTGGCCGGCAATCAGAAATATCGCTGCATGCCCTGGGGCAATCCGACACGGAATATTTTCGGCTGGCAACGACCCTGCTATCTCCTGAGCGAAGGCTATGCGGAAAATTTTAAAGACCTGATGAGGTCAACCGATTGGGATGCCTATGGTGTCGGCAATTACGAGAAGTGCGCCGACTGCATGGTTCACTGCGGCTATGAGCCGACGGCTGTCGTCGATACGGTCGCCCATCCGTTGAAAGCGCTGAAAATTGCCATGTCGGGAATCGATACCGATAAACCGATAGGGGAAGACATTTCCTTAGCCAATCAGCGACCGGCAGAGTTTGTATTCGAAGACGTGGTGGAACAATCAAAGTCCGTTTTCACTACCGATCAGCAAAGCGACGCGGCGTAACACTTTAAAAGCGGTATTGCTGTTGCGGCTCAACCTGATCAAGTTGCCGATTTCCCTTGGAGAACTTATAAGTCCTCTGATCACCGGACCAATGTGGGTATTACCAAATTCGTCAATCGCTTTTAATGCGAAACCGGGTATACGCTGTGATGCCGGATCGGCGACAACTCTCACGATATGAAACGGTAAATTAAGTTCAGATGCGGCCCTGCCGACGGCCATCGATTCCATATCGGCCACCGCGGTCCCGTAGCGTTTGAATATGGCCTCCTTTTCCGAAATGAGATCGATTATTTTGTTGCTGGAAAAAACCGGCGCCGAATGGGCATCCTGCAGGATTTCCAGAAGTTTCTGACGACCGGCAAAATCGCATTCAATTTCATCATTTTCACTGCCAACAACTTTTTCGCCGATGACTATATTTCCTGGATTTAAATGGGGAGCCAAACCGCCGGCAATACCGAAACTCATCAATGATAAACAGCCATTGTCGGCTAACTGTTTGGCAAGATTGTAAGCTCTTGCGGAATCGGCGCCCGCACAAACGACATCTTCCGACTTCAAGCATCCGGCTTCGCTCTTTAATCCGGTGACGATGCCGATCCTTTTCAAGGTCAATTCACCTACATGCCGTGTTTGGGCCGTTTGTCGTTCGCGTCAATGAGGTTTCTATATCGGGCCAAGGCGAGGAGCGGAAAATAAAGCCGATAACCATGATAACGCAGGTAAAATACGCGTGGGAAACCGACGGCATTGAAATATTCCTCTTCCCAGGCTTCATCTTCCATGAAATTTTCAATGAGGTATTTTATTCCTCTTGTTGCGCTGGGGTCATCGACTTCGCCGGCGGCCATTAAACCAAGCAACGCCCAGGCAGTTTGAGATGGTAGAGGGGCCTTAATCCGTCCCCTCGATTCATCCCAGTAGGTGGCGCAATCTTCTCCCCAGCCGCCATCAGACAACTGACACGATTTCAGCCAGTGAACGGCTTTTTTAATGTAGGGAGCATTCAAATCCTCACCGGCCGCATTCAAGGCGCTCAGAACCGACCAGGTGCCGTATATGTAGTTCGTACCCCACCTGCCGAACCAGGAACCATCGCTCTCTTGTTCCTTTTTGATATACTCGATTCCTCTGGTTACGACCGGATTGTGTCTGTCATACCCAATTTGAGCCAGAAAACTGATACACCGCGCCGTTACATCTACGGAGGGTGGGTCCAGCAAAGCGCCGTGATCGGCGAACGGCATGTGGTCGAGAATGTAGTGTTCATTGTCGGCGTCAAAAGCCGCCCAGCCGCCACTTTTCGACTGCATACCGATAATCCACTCAGCGGCCCGTTCGATGGAATCATCGTAGCCCGATAACTCTGAACGATGCAGCGCCATGGCTACGACAGCGGTGTCGTCGACATCCGGATAGTGATCGTTTTTGTACTGGAACGCCCAGCCGCCCGGTCTCACATGAGGCCGCCTGGAAATCCAGTCACCATAAATATCCGTGACCTGTAGATCTCTCAGCCAATCACAGGATTTTCGGATGGCGTCGCCATATCCGTTTTCGGGTACGCATTCTTTGGTTTCTAAAATGGCGTGGGCGGCCAAGCCGGTATCCCAGACAGGCGACAGGCAGGGTTGGCAATAGGCCTGGTCGCCGTCGCTTACCAAAAGGTTATCAATCGCCTTGCGGGTCGAGACAACGCCGGGATCGTCTTTGCTGAAATCCAATGCGTCGAACACCATCAATGTATTAGCCATTGCCGGGAAAATACCCCCCAGCCCGTCTTCGCCATTCAGCCTCTCGAAAATAAACTTGAGCGCGCGGTCAATGCCTTTTTTCGTCAAGGAATTCGGAATGAGCGATTCGAACGGCCGCGCGACCCGGTCCATGGTAACCATTAAGCTGCCAAGCCAATGTCCGGTTGGATTGGCAAGTCGGTATTTCTCTTCTTTCGGCGGATTGAGAAATAACTCGTCGATCCTAACACTGCGCGGATTGCGGGCTTTGGGGCGTAAGGCGGTCAAAATGAGGAGCGGCATCGTCACGGTGCGCGTCCAATAGGAAACTTTGTTGATATGAAGGGGAAACCATTCGGGCGCAAAGAGAATTTCTATGCGGGCCACGGGAGTCGCTTTCCACGGAATCTGTTCGAACAATGCCAAGGTGAAGCGGGTAAAAACGTTTACGTTCACCGCACCGCCTTGATCCAAAATTGCTTTTCGCGCCCGCACCATATGGGGAGCGTTTTCGTTGTCACCGGACAGTTTCAACGCGTAATAGGCTTTGACCGAAGAACTCAAATTTAAATCGCCGCCCGGGAAGAGGGGCCAGCCCCCGTGATCCTCTTGCTTGGCCCTTAGATAGTTGGCAATCTTACCTTCTATCTCGTCATCAATCTCGTCCAGAAAATGGTTGAGCATGATGTATTCCGCCGAAATGGTGACATCGGCTTCCAGTTCGAAAGCCCAATGCCCATCATCGGCCTGACTTGATTTTAGAATGGAAGATGCTTTCAGGATGGTATCATCCAGCAATTCTTCCGGCACAGGAGTTGTAGCGTCCATTTTCTGTATTCACTGCCCGGCGCTAGTTGTCGCAACGTTGCATTTACGCGTCAATTGCGAGCGCCTAATTTATTCCCGTAAAAAACGAGATGTCCCCACTTCAAATTCAGCCCATGTTTTCCCGCCGAAACCCCCTTATTGTCAAGACTTTAAGCTAAAAATTAGAAAAGCCATGCCACGAGAGCCAGTCTCAGTTTGTGAAACTTGGACAATTTTACGGGAACATCCAGGCGCTCCCAGCCGCGCTGTTCAAGGCAACGGAATAGCTGGAAGTAAATACTTTTCATAATAATTGCCGGCCTGATCAGCTCTTTACCGCATTTTTCTATGATCTCATCGGCTTGCCGGTAACGCTCTGCCGTTAAATCAGCCAGCTCAAGGCAGACTTCTGGAAGGGCCGGGTTTTCGATGATTTCGTTAATTGTCTCGCCTTCGATGCCGTGTTTGGCCAGCAGGTCGGCCGGTAGATAGACATGATTGCGCTCGGCATCCTCATAGATATCTCGCAGAATATTTGTCAGTTGCAGCGCGTCGCCTAAAGCTTTGGCCAAAGAAGTGTTCATTTCTCCATTTAGCCCGAATACCCGATTGGAAAGCCGCCCGACGGCGCAAGCCACCCGGTCGCAATAAAGCTCCAATTCCGCCATATCCGAGATACGCAACGCGTCGACGGCGTCCATTTCCATGCCGTCGATAACAGCCATGAAATCCTCTTTCGCCAGATCATAGTCTTTGACGGGGCCGGCCAAAGCAAGGCTGATAATGTGTTCGGGATGGCCGGCGTAGAGCCGTTTGATCTCCGTTCGCCATTTTTCCAGGAATCCCATTTTGACTTCCGGACGGTCGGAGCCATCGGCAATATCATCGACTTCGCGGCAAAAGGCGTAAATTGCGAACATGGCTGTGCGCTTTGCCTCAGGGAGAATCCGCATGGCCCAATAGAATGACGTTCCCGACTGTTTGACGATGTCGGCCGCCATTAGCTTCGGATCTACTGTTGGTTTTTGTTCACCCAAATAGTTCAAATCCGGGTCCCCCATTCGTAACGCGGCGCTTCGCACCGGATGGCTATAAAATAAGGCGCGGAAAGGACGGAGACAACGCTAAAAAAGAACGCGGCCGGCACCTCTCAAACAGCAAAGAAAATATTGTACCTTATTCAGCTTGATCCGCTGCGACAGGGGATCTTCCGCCCTCAATTTCTGGCTCAGCCGGTTGGCAATGGCGATTATGGCGGCCGATTCCATGGCCAGCCGCCGGCTTTTCAATCCCTGGGGTAGTGGCGCGGATTCCACCATCAGCTTATTGATCCCATCCAGGCATTGATCGATGGTCCGTCGGAGGCCTTCGTTGACTCGGGTTGCGCCTAAATCCTCAATATTTGCACCATTTGTCGCCATTAGATCTTCCGGTAGATAGACCCGGTCAAGGGTCAGGAAATCATCCTGGCAGTCCTGTAAATGATTAAGAATCTGCAAAGCGATGCAAAGGGCATCCGACGGACCGTAACCGTGGTCGGACCCGCCATGCAGATCGAGAAGGTACTGTCCCACGGGGGCGGCGGACAAACGGCAGTAGCCGATCAAGTCATTCCAGTCCCGGTAGCGCGATTTGACGGCGTCTTGCTTAAAGGCAGCCAACAGGTCGACACAATGCCGGGCGGTGACATTGGTTGCCGCCAGGCTTTCCCGCATGCGGGCGGCTTTGTTGAATTCACGAAGGTTGCCGATTTCCCCGTTAAGGGCCGCTTCAAAACCATCCAGCCGTCTCAGCTTCTCTTCCGGCGATAAATCAGGCGAATCGGCAATGTCATCGGCGGCCCGGGCGAAGGCGTAAAAAACGGCAATGTGAGGCCTCAGTGCCGCCGGCAGCAACCAAGAACCCACGGGAAAATTCTCGTAAGCCTCATCCTTACCGGACGATATTTCAACCGATTGTGTTTCAACCATATTCATGGGCGCCGATGATCGCAGAAGAGGGCTGGCAAGTCCATTCGCGCTCCTATAAAACATGCACGTGGTCCATCGCTCAACAGACTTGGCGGGAACGTGAACCAACCCAATCGCCACCAAAGTACTCAAGTGAAAATCGGCGATATCGCCATCGGCGGCGGTGCGCCTATTGTCGTGCAGTCAATGACCAACACGGATACGGCCGACCTCGAAACCACGGTAACCCAGGTGGCCGCTCTTGCCCGGGCGGGATCTGAAATGGTGCGGATAACGGTCAATACCGGGGACGCCGCCCGTCAGGTTGCGCCCATCCGGGAAAAATTAGATGGCATGGGCTGCCAGGTGCCGTTGATCGGTGATTTTCACTATAACGGCCACCTTTTGCTGACCGAATACCCCGACTGCGCCCAGGCGCTGGCCAAATACCGGATTAATCCGGGCAACGTGGGCTTTAAGGAAAAAAAGGACCAACAGTTCGCGGTGATGATCGAACAGGCCATCAAACATGACAAACCGGTCCGGATCGGCGTCAATTGGGGCAGTCTTGATCAGGCCCTGCTGGCACGGCTGATGGATGAAAATGCCGAACGGAGCGACCCCAAGGACGCCCGGCTGGTCATGCATGAGGCCTTGGTGGCGTCGGCTCTTGAAAGCGCTCAGCAGGCGGTGGAACTGGGCCTCGGCAAAGACAAAATCGTTCTTTCCTGCAAGGTCAGCGCCGTCCAGGATTTGATCGCCGTCTATCAGGAATTAGCGGCCAATTGCGATTACGCCCTGCACCTGGGGCTGACAGAGGCGGGCATGGGCTCCAAAGGCATCGTCGCCTCTACGGCGGCATTATCCGTCCTCCTGCAGCAGGGTATCGGCGATACCATCCGCATTTCGCTGACGCCCGAGCCCGGCGGCGACCGTACCCAGGAAGTTATTGTCGCTCAGGAAATTCTCCAATCGATGGGTATTCGATCCTTCACACCTCAGATCGCTGCCTGCCCCGGCTGCGGCCGCACCACCAGCACCGTTTTTCAGGAACTAGCGGAGGAGATTCAAACCTACGTCCGCGACCGGATGCCCGACTGGGCCGTCACATATGAAGGGGTCGAGGACATGCAGGTGGCCGTCATGGGCTGTATCGTCAACGGCCCCGGCGAGAGCAAGCACGCCAATATCGGTATCAGTCTGCCCGGCACCGGCGAGCAGCCCGCCGCCCCGGTTTTCATCGACGGCGAAAAGGCCATGACCCTCAGGGGGGAAGGCATCGGCGAGGAGTTTAAGCGCATTGTCGAGGACTATGTAGCGGACACATATCCATCGAGAAAATAATCGGAAATTTTTAAGGTGGAATTCTTCAAAGGCTGCTGGACAGAGTAGGGGTTTTTTCCTATAAGCGGCCTCTCACAACTGATCGCGGCGTCCTGCCGCACTCAAATGGACATGCCCAGGTAGCTCAGTTGGTAGAGCAGCGGACTGAAAATCCGCGTGTCGGTGGTTCGATTCCGCCCCTGGGCACCATTTTTATTTA
>CAZNLR010000018.1:0-83849 GCA_964574215.1 uncultured Rhodospirillaceae bacterium
TCGCCGGCCTTCTCATCACCACCGAAGCCATGGTGGCCGAGAAGCCCGACGACAAGGCGGCGGCTGCCATGCCCCCCATGCCCGACATGGGCGGCATGGGCGGAATGGGCGGCATGATGTAAGCTGCGCCATCCGGCCTAAGTATTAGGATACCGCGCCCGGGAACATTCCCGCGGCGCGGTTCTTATTTTGACATTCTGTCCTCGGTCCAATATACGCCATCACCATGATCAATCATTTAAATTTAATTTTTGTCGGCCCGCATCAAATCATACCAATTGTCGTTGCCTTGATTCTTTGGGCCTTGCTGGCCGGATTGGGCGCTTTGCTGACGCCTAAATCTCGCCTAACCGAAGCCAATAGCATTTTTGGTTGGGCGGCGGTCTCTTCGGTATTTACGATTGTCGGCGTATTCGTTCGTGCCCCGTTTCTTTATTTGACTATTTTGGCGGCGCTTTTGGCGGCGTGGGGCATTTACCGGGCGGCTAGGTCGGGAACGCCTCTGTTTATACCCGGGTTTTGGCGTGTCCTGGTTTTGGCCTTACCCATTTTTTGGATTGCCGGCGCAATGGATCCCTCTCAATGGGATGAATTCTCCCACTGGATGCCGGCGCCAAAATATCTTTTGGCAATTCACGGCTTTCCCACCAAAGAACAACCCTACCTGACCACACACATGTTGCCAGCCTATCCCTACGGCTGGCCGATTCTCTCCTATCTCAGTGGCCTGATCGCCGGGAAGTTTATCAATAATATCGGCGGCGCCTTGAATTTGCTGATGCTGCTGACATTTTCGGCATTCGCTCTCAGGACGGCAATTCGGATCGCCAGTAAATCGCCTGCTCCGGCGATAAGCTGGGGATTTGCCGCCGCGGTGGTTGCCTGCGCCACGATATTCAATCCCACCTTTGTTCAAAAACTCGTTCTCACCGCGTATTCTGATGTGGCTACATCGGTCGGAACCGGATTTTGCTTGTTGATCGGTTATCACTATTTGGAAAGACTTGCTGGACGGCATTCCGCAAATAACTGGTCCGGCGCCTGGCAGTTATCCCTCGCCCTGATGTTGTTGATCAACCTACGGCAGCCCAATCTGGTGATCTTCCTGATTCTGATCGTTGCCATCGGAATCCTAGCCGTTTGGGATCGAAGGATTTATAGCGGAGAGTTTTTTAGCCAGCTACCGCTGATCATTCTTCCAGCTCTAATCGTGTACGGAGTCTGGCGATTTTATGTCGGAACGGAGCTCGGCCATATTGGCGGGGCCGAGGCAACCTTCCGTCCCTTAGAAATGTGGAATATTCCCCTCATCCCTCAGATCATCAGCCAAATGGGAGTGGTGGCGTTCAAGAAAATCGGCTTTTTTGCACCCTTGGGGATTGCCTGTATTTTCGCCTTGCGTGGTTTGTTCAAAAAGCACACGGGATTTGATCGTATCGCAATAATCTGCGCTGTTCTATTTTTGGGCTATAACGCCTTTTTACTACTCACTTATGTGGGTCATTTTGCCGAGCGAACGGCTCTATCCGTCGTATCCTATTGGCGCTACAACACCCAGATCGGCATGAGCGCTGTTGCCTTCATTACCGTTGGTGTGATCTATTTTTATTTTCGAAAACGCCAGTTAGATGTTTGGCCGAATTGGGTGCGGATTGTTTCAATCGTTGTTGTCGTTCTCTTGCCATTCGCGTTCGCCCATAAACTGCGCTTCGATTTGGAACCGCCTAAACCCCACTATACTGCGGTCGCCAAGGATATGATCCCGACAATGCCGAAAGGATCGAAATTTTATCTCATGGACCCCTTGGGCACCGGCGAAGCGGCCCTCATTACCCGCTATCATCTCGATCATCGCGGCACGCCATGGCTGGCGGCTTATAGTCAAACAACGCCAGCTGGCATCAAAAATTACGTGGATGCCGTTGAGGTGAAAAACTTCCTTCTCGTGCACTCCCTTAAACCCGGCGTTGTGGAAGCGGTGGGTATTCCCATGAAAATGGAATATTCCTACCTGCTGAAAAAAACCGAGTTGGGTTGGGAAAAAGTGCGCCAATGGCGGAAGCCAGCCAACCATAAATGGTGATCAGTTAGAGGTCTCAGACGATAACTTGTTGCGGCGCAGCAGATTGTAGAGCCCCAATTCCGCACGCGATTCCTGTTTGCCGTGCATGAGATTCCAGACGATTTTAAACGGCCGGATGGGCCGCCGCAGCCACGACGTCACATAAAACAGCACGGTGCCGATAAATCGCAAGGACTTGAGACGACGGTCGGTAAAATGTTCGCTGTAAGAGACCGTTTTCGACGCATCCGCATAGGATCGCAGACTGTCGTAGTAAGGGTCATCCATTTTCAATTTCTGTTGCTCGGAAATCTGCGAGAAAAGCTCCGACCCCGGATAGGGAGAAAAGGCCCATACACTGATATCGTAAGCGCCGGCCAAGGCCATCCGCATGATGAAACGGTAGGATTGAAACACCTCCCGGTAGGTCTCGCCGGGAAATCCGAAAATAATGTTGGTTTTGATATTCATGCCGTTGACGTAGCAGGCTTTGATGGAGTCGATCACCGAGTCGCCGGTGATTTTCTTTTTGATCCGCGTGAGGACGCTGGGGGACCCGCTTTCCGGCGAATAGGACATGTTGCGGCAGCCTGATTTATACAAGAGGGCCGCCACTTCGCCGTCGATGGCTTCCGATCTTGTGCCGCTAGGTAATTGCCAGGTGAATTTCAGACCCCGTTCCTCGATTTTGTTGCAAAAATCGACGATCCAGGATTTTTTGACGATGGCGGTCAGGTCATAGAAATCGAAATTTTGAACGTCGTACCGGTCGATATAGGATTGCATCTCATCAAGCAGCAAATCGGCATCCCTGGGAATCCATCTGGTGGTCCACATGGACGGGTTGGAGCAGAAGGTGCATTGGTAAGGGCAACCGCGGCTCGCCATCATGGGCATGGAACGTCCGCGATTAACGCCAAAACCGTATCCCCGCTCCAAATAATTTTCGATGGGCGTCAGATCCCAGGCGGGCAAGGGGATGGCGTCAATTTCGATTTTCCTCGGCCGGCGGCCCGTGGCGACAATTTCCCCATCCTGGTTCTGGTAGGCCACGCCCTCTATCGAGGCGGGGTCGAGACGGTCTTCAGCGAAAGCGGTGGCAATTTCGACCGCCGTTTCCTCGCCTTCTCCCAACACCCCGAGATCGAGCGCACTGTCGGTCATGGATTGTTCCGGTACCGCCGTAATATGCTCGCCGCCGCCTATCAACAGGGCATTGGGAAAGCGCTTTCGAATTTCGTTGACCAGATCGCGGCCGGTGGGCCATTCGAAGGAAAAACCGAAGGCAACCCCAATGATCTCGCTATCGGGGTCAATGCGGTCGATGATGTCCTCCAACGACAGGCCATACAGAAAGCAGTCGTTGGGTGCGGCGTGGCGGGTGTCCAGGCTTTCTCCCACGGCGTCGATAAACTGCACTTGGAAACCGGCGTCCCGCAACGCACCTGCCACATAGGTAAGACCCAAGGGTGGCGTGAACATGGTGGTGGCATTGCTGGCCGGGACCACAATAGACGGGCGGATGAGACAGATTTTGACGTCTCGTTTCACATTTGGTTCCATTTAGAAGTTTCAAATTCCCGGGGCGAATAAACGGGGCATACCCTTATAAGAAATTTTTCAAGGTTGCGCCAGAAAGTTACGCGCCTCTGTTACCGCTTTGGCAAGACCGATCCGCTCTACCTCGACGCCTTCGGGAAAAGCGCCCTTCAGGCGTGACGGCATGGCCCGGTCGAGTATGACAAAAACACCGTGATCGTCGGCCCGGCGCACCAGTCTGCCGTAGGCCTGTTTCAGCTTCAGCCGGGTCAGAAGATCGTCATAGCGGAGCCCGTCGGTCTGGTCTTCGAAGAAAGATTTACGGGACTTATGAAGTATCGACGGGCGCGGCCAGGGAACCCGCTCATAGATCACCATTCGAAGCGCCCGGCCCGGCACATCGATACCGTCCCGGACGGCGTCTGTGCCCAACAGGCAGGCGTTCTCCTCGGCCCTGAAAATATCCACCAAGGTACCCGTATCCAGCGGATCGGCGTGTTGGGCCAGCAGCATGAATTGCTTCATTTCCGGTGCTGCGATCAGATGCTCATGGACGGCACGCAATCGGGCAATCGATGTAAACAGGCCCAGGGCACCTCCATGGGAGGCAATCATCAACTCCCGGTAGGCGGCCGCCAACTGATCGATGTTGTTCTTGTCTACGTCGGTGACCACAAAAATCCGGGTTTGAGCCGGATAGTCGAAGGGTGACGAGACGGCGGCGCGGTCAGCCGGTTCCCTTAAATGCACCAATCCCGTCCTGGCCAACGCTCCATCCCAGCTGCTCGCCCAATTATCCGTCTCTTCGCCGCCGTCGCTGTCTCTCAGGGTGGCCGATGTGATCATGGCGCCATGGGCGCTGCCAATAACCAATTCGGCGAACGGTTTCGATGCATCCACCCAGTGACGATGCAAGCCGGTATCGAAATCCCGTCCCTGATACCGTTCGATACTGAGAAAATCGACAAAATCCTCTGGCGTTTCACTGGCGAGCGCTTCCAGCATGGACCGCCAGCCTTTGATCTGCTGGATGCCCCGCCGGTCCAGACTGCGGCAGACGGCTTCGATGCGTTGCCTTGTGGCGGTATCCATATCGTCCGCCTCCTGATCCAATTTTTCCATCAGGATTTGAACCAGCTTTTTTACCGGATAAGAGAGATCACCGAGAGCCCGGGCCAGATCCGCTCCCGCTTCCGCCAAACCCTCCACGGGCGGATGAACTGGGGTTTCGAGATCGTAAGGTCCGGCGGCATTTTTATCTCTGGCGTAGACTTGCTGGCGGACGAGGGCAAAAAAATGCTCAGCCGGACCATGGGGGTTGCCGCCGGAAATTCGTTCCTGCCACCCTTGATTGGGCAGAACCCGCGACGCCGTAAGAATGGCCATCAGGGCGTCCACGCCGTCGTCATTGTCGCTGATGAGGTCTTCGATACGCGCCTTGAGGCCCCGCGCCCGGGACGACCGGCGTCCTTCCGCGCCCATGATCCAGCGGCGAAGCTCCGATGTCTCGATACCCGTCAGATGGGAAGAAAATGCGCCGTCGGCGGCATCGAACAGGTGATGGCCTTCGTCGAAAACGTATCGGGTGGGGCGGTGGGGGTCGTCGCCGCCCAAGGCCGCCTGGATCATTACCAGGGCATGATTGGCGACGACGATGCGGGCCCTTCGTGCCCTTCGGACGGACTTTTCGATATAGCATTTACCGTAGTGGCTACAGGCGGAATAAATGCATTCGCCCCTGGTGTCGGTCAGTTCCACGGTGCGGCGGCGCCCCAGGAGATCGGCCAGCCAGGCGGGGAAATCACCGCCGATCATATCGCCGTTGCGGCTGGCCAGCGCCCAGCGGGCCACCAGGCCCAAGGTTACGATATCAGCCTGATTGGACTGAGCGGAACTTAAGACCTCCTCCAAATTCAGCAGACATAAATAATTTTCCCGTCCCTTGCGGATAACGGCCCTGAGGCTTTTTTCCGCCGGGTCCGGATAGAGCCGGTCCAGTTCCCCGTCCAATTGACGTTGCAGGTTGCGGGTGAAGGTGGAGACCCAGACGGGTCCTTCGTTCTTTTCCGCCCAAACGCTGGCGGGCGCGATGTAGCCCAGGGTCTTACCCACACCGGTGCCCGCTTCGGCGATCACCGCCGCCGGGTCGCCTTGCTGCTCCGTCGGGGCAAAGGCGCCTTTAACGGCCTGGGCGTATTCGAGTTGCTGCGGCCGTTCCTCGGCGTCAGGGCCCAGCAGGCGGTGAAGCCGGTCGGCCACTTCGTCGGTGCCGATATCCAGATGACCGGCGGGTGGTTCTGGCGCCGTTTCCTCCCACTCTTTGAGCTTAGTCCAGACTTTCATACCCTCCAGAAGATTTCCCGCCCCGGAATTTTTTGACGGGCGTTTCGGCGCGCGTTTTTCCAATATCGCAAGAACCGCCGGACCCCACGACCATCCGGCCCGCGCCATGGCCCAGGCAATGGGGTGAGAGCTTCCTTCCTGTTTCGATAGCTCGCCCAACAGATTCTTGGCGATCTGCAACAGGGTCAGCGCGGCGTCCTCCGGATCGGCGGGTCGATCCAAATTGCAGGCGTCGGCCAGTCCCCGGGGCGTCGGTGCGGCAAAATGGGCCGGGCGCACGAAGGCGAACAGTTCCAATATATCGAAACAGGGAAAGGGCGCGTGCCCCAGATAACGGGCGGTCGCCTTGGCATGGCAAAGAATGGGCGGCACATCCCTGACCAATTGATAAGCGGCCTGCTTGTCCAAGGTCTCGAGCTCGCCGTCCTGGGACAACAAGGTGGCTCCCCGGTGGTCGGCGATGAGAACCGGGGCGTCGGGCAGTCTTATTCGTTCCAAAAACTCGGGAGAGGGATCGGTGGTGGCATCGTCCATGCCGTCATAGTAACGATGAAGCCCCAGAAGAGCCAACACGAAGAGCCAATACGAAGCGCCGACAAAAGGACCGGACCATGCGGGGAGAAAGCGGTATTGACCTCCGGCATCTCCGCTTCTAGGTTCCGCTCTCACTTTTGCAATGCGATGGCACCATGAACGAAGAATTGACCGACCAGATGATCGAACTGGCGCAAAGCTCGAAGGCCTGGCCTTTTGCCGAGGCGCGCTCGCTTTGGAAGCGAATCAACAAAAAGCTGCCGGACAAAGGTTATGTGCTGTTTGAGACCGGTTACGGCCCTTCGGGTCTGCCCCATATCGGCACCTTCGGCGAAGTGGCCCGCACCACCATGGTGCGCCAGGCGTTTACGGTCCTGACTGGTATGCCGACGCGGCTGATCGCCTTTTCCGACGATATGGATGGATTGCGTAGCGTACCGGCGAATGTACCGGAGCAGGATATGATGGCGCAGCATCTCGGCAAACCATTGACCGAGGTCCCTGATCCCTTCGGCACCCATGACAGTTTCGGCCAGCACAATAACGCCCGCCTGCAGGTATTTTTGGACCAGTTCGGGTTCGATTATGAGTTCAAGTCCTCGACCGAGACCTATAAGTCGGGTGAATTTGATGAAACCCTGATGCGAATTCTCGAGAAGTACGACGAGGTCCGCGAGGTCATTATGCCGACCTTGGGCGAGGAGCGGCGCGCCACCTACAGCCCCTTCCTGCCCGTCTGTCCCAAAACCGGCGTTGTGCTTCAGGTGCCAACTGTTGCCCGTGACGCGTCCAAGGGCACCATCACCTATAAAGATGATGACGGCAGCGATGTGGAAGTGCCGGTGACCGGCGGCCATTGCAAACTGCAATGGAAGGTGGATTGGGCCATGCGCTGGGTGGCGCTGGACGTGGATTATGAAATGTCGGGCAAGGATCTGATCGATTCGGTCAATCTGTCTTCCAAGATCGCCCGGGTGATTGGCGGCCGTCCGCCGGCCAATTATACCTACGAGCTGTTTCTTGATGATGAAGGCCACAAGATTTCAAAATCCATCGGCAACGGCATTTCCATGGAGGAGTGGCTGCGCTATGCGCCCCCGGAATCCCTCAGCCAGTACATGTTTCAAAAACCCCATCAGGCGAAGCGGCTCTTTTTCGACGTTATCCCCAAGAACGTCGACGAATATCTTCAACACGTCGCCAAATTTCCCGAGCAGGACGGCAAAACCCAACTGTCCAACCCGGCCTGGCACATCCATGCGGGCGCACCGCCCCAGGAGGACGCTCATCTCAGCTACAATATTCTCCTCAACCTGGCGAGCGTGGTGAACACCGAGGACAAGGCCGTTCTGTGGCATTTTATTTCCCGCTATAAGCCGGACGCCACGCCGGAGAACGCGCCCATGCTGGACCAGTTGACCGGCTACGCCATCAACTATTTCCAGGATTTCGTCAAACCCAACAAATGTTACCGGGCGCCCGGCGACATGGAGCGGGCGGCGCTGGAGGATTTACGCGAAACCTTAAATACTTTGCCGGTCGATGCTCCGGCCGAAGACATTCAGACCCAGGTCTACGAAGTAGGTAAGCGCCATCCTTATGAGGACCTCAAAGCCTGGTTCAAAAGCCTCTATGAAATCCTGCTCGGCCAATCCACCGGCCCCCGCATGGGCTCCTTCATCGCTCTCTACGGACTGGAGGAAACCAAGGGCTTGATCGGTAAGGTGCTGGCCGGAGAGAGCTTGGATTAGGCAGTCTCCGGTCCCTCAACCGGTCGCGGTTGCGCCATCAGGAAATAAGCGATCTCCTTCCTCTGATAAAGTTTTTCAATGTGATCTTTGATGGCTTGATGAGCTTCCATCCCGCCGTCCGCTTCGACGACCATATCGACACCGACAATGAATTTTTTCATGGCTGTTCTCCACACCCGATTGAAGATACCAAGGCTATGGCGGAGCCAGGTGGCGGATTCTCCGAGCCGGGTAAAAAAGTCAAATTAATTGTACCTGGTACAATTAATTGTCGTTTGGAATCAATTGGTTATGGGATTCTTGCATTTTTTTGCCGTATGCCTATCCTTTCCCGTTTACCAAGCGGAAACCTCGGGGGTATCCATGACCTATAAAATTGAACGCATCGTCGAGATCGACAACTATCTGGGTGAAGGCCCGGTCTGGGATGTTAAGGAAGGAAGGCTTTATTGGGTGGACGGCACGGGACGGCGCAAGGGCAGGGACAATGTCTTCCGGCTCGATCCCAAGTCGGGCGTGTTCGAGCGACGGTCGATCCCTGATCACGATGTCGGCGCCCTGGCGCTCCGCAAGGACGGCGGTCTGGTCATGGCCGTCGATGACGGTTTTTATTTCTATGATTTCGACAGTGAAGACTTGAATTTGATCGTCAAAATCGAAGAGGATCAGCCGCGCACCCGATTGAACGACGGCAAGGTGGACCGGCGCGGGCGGTTTTTCGCCGGCGGCATGGATGATAAGGAAGAGTTGGATATCTGCGGCCTCTGGCGGCTCGACCCCGACCTCAGCGTCACCCGGGTGGGCGGCGGCATCATCTGCACCAATGGTCCCTGCTGGTCGCCCGATGATAAAACTTTCTATGTGACCGACACCTTCCAGGAGCAAATCCGGGCTTACGACTACGATATCGAAACCGGTGAATTAGGCAATCAGCGGCTGTTCGCCTCCACCGAAGACCTCATGGGCGTTTCCGACGGGTCCACCGTCGACGCCGAAGGGTACATGTGGACGGCGGAATTGATTTCGGGAGAGCTGGTGCGCCGGGCCCCCGACGGGTCGGAAGAACGCCGCATCGGTATGCCCGTCAAGAACGTCACCAGCGTTATGTTCGGCGGCGACAATCTGGATGAAATTTATGTGACCACCATGGCGCGGGTGGATCATCCTGGGGCCGAGTTTCATGAACACTTCGTCAAGGAAACCAAACCCCAATTCGGCGCCGGGTCGTTGTTCAAGGTGACCGGATTGGGTATCCAGGGCGTGCCGGAACCGAGATTCGCCGGGTAATTTCCGTTGAAATATTTTTAATCTCCGCCAACCGATGGAGCATCCCCCTGGCTTGACTAAGACCGATTTTTCTCTATTTGTTTGACGCAACAGAAGATCAACGCCCATCAACGAGGAATACCATGCCCAACAAAAAACTTAGTACCACCCATGAAGTTAACCACTCCCTTCAGGCCGAGTTGGAATTCAAGGCCCTGGCCAGGCGCAACAAGCTGTTGGGCTATTGGCTGGCCGACCAGATGGGCTTGGGTGAGGCGGACGCCGAGGAATACGCCATCCAGGTGGTTCACGCCGATCTGGAAGAGCCGGGCGACGAGGACGTCATCCGTAAGGTCATGGCCGACATCAACGAAAACAGCCTGGATGTAACGGAAGATCAAATTCGGGAAGAGCTCGATCACCTGCTGCGCGTGGCGCGCGGGCAGATTGAGGACGAAAGCGAATAGCTGTTTCGTCCGATTGACTTGCGGATTGATCGAGTTTGGTTCGAAGACGGTCGCTTCAATGCAAAAGCCGTAAATAGCGGCTTTATAGGGTATATTTAGCCGCCCGAATATTTAGTGTACAAAGCGTCGTAACGGCCGGATTTTTTCAATATCCTCAAACCCCAATTAAAATCGTCCCGCCAGGATTTTTTTATGAATCCAACGGCGAAATTCGTCCGGCCGCCGAATAGAGGATGATACATATACCGTTGAGGCGCCTCTCCATAATTTTTTGCCCAATAGGAAAAAATATTCCGATCGATAACAATCGTATTCACCCGGCCGCGTAAAAATAGCTTAACTTGTTTTCCTTGATCGGCAAGTTCCCGGTAAAGTGGCGCCAAATTGGCCACTTCATTGAATGAAGCGCCCAGATCTTTTGTTGCACCCTGCCAAGCGATGATTTTCCTCGTCTTTAAATCACTGAGCCTATCCAATCGGATATTGTCAGATTTTCTCGTAATGGCGACATTATGGAAATAGACAAAATTGTCTGAATAATACACTCCCTCAAGTTCTGGTCTAACCGTTGCCGCCGCATCGATCTTTCCGGTTTTGAGCGATAATGATAGCCGATTGTACGTCATATACCGGACATCGAACGAATGTCCCCGTTCGGCGAGCGCTTGCCTCATTATTTCCAGCTCAATTCCTCTTAAATCGTCTTGGTCTTTCGGTGTTTTGGCGAACACGAACGGCGGTTTGGCAAATCCGAATCCCACCGTCAATTTTTCAGCCCGCGCAAGGGTGGCGGTAATGATGCAGCAAACTGCCACCAATCCGGCGATGATTATTGATCTGGTCACGTGTGCTCTCAATGTCTCAAATATCGCTCTAATTTTCATCCGAATAGGCGAAATAAAGCTCCCGGGCTTTTTTGTACATGGGTCCGGGCTGCAAGGGCCGGTCGTCCAGTTGGATGCAGGGCATGACCTTGGAATAGTTGCCGGTGGCGAACAGCTCGTCCGCTTCGCCCAATTCCTCGTAGACGACGGTGCGTTCCTTCACACCGATACCGTTCTCCCTCAGCAAAGTGATCACCCGCTGTCGCGTGATGCCGTTCAAGAAGGTGCCGTTGGCCTCTGGCGTGTGGACGACGCCGTCCCGGGCGAAAAACAAATTGGTGTAGGAAAACTCCGCCACATTGCCGTTGGGGTCCAGAACGACGCCGCAGTCGAATGCCTTTTCCCGCGCTTCGCTGACGCTACGGGCCACATTGGGATACAGGCACGACGCTTTGGCTTCGGTGGGCGCCTGATCCTTGGCCGGTCGGCGAAAGCTGGACTTACAGGCCTTAAAGCCGTTGGGCTCGGGCAGGGGTGCATCATAGATGGAAAGCAAAAATGTGGTGCTGTCCGGGTCCGGCGTAATGAAGCCGTCCTCGGCAAAATACATGGGGCAGATGTAAAGCTCGGCATCGTCGGGGAACATGGCGACGCCTTCCTTGGCCAGAGCGACAATCTCTTCCGTCGTTTTGGTCGGGTTCATACCCAAGGCGACGGCGGACTGGTTGACCCGGGCGCAATGGCGTTCGAGATCGGGCAAATGACCGTGGATGGCCCGGGCGCCGTCGAAAACGATGGAGGACAGCCACATGGCTTGGGAGTTGGGGCTCAGGACGGGTGGGCTGCCTTCCTGCCATTGATCCTGAAAATAGGTCCTGGCCGGCATGTCCTGTTTGGATTTGGTCTTCGCCATAGTGATGCCTCTTAATTGGGTTCTTCTATCTTATCGCCGCTCTTGGAAAAAATCAGTCAATAGTTTGGCCGCCTGCGATTCTTCAATACCACCGTATACTTCCGGCGCATGATGGCAGGTCGCTTGATTGAAGATCCGGGGGCCGTGGTCGATGCCACCGCCCTTGGGGTCGGGCGCACCGAAATAGACCCGGCGCAGACGAGCAAAGGAGATGGCCGTGGCGCACATGGGACAGGGCTCCAAGGTGACATAGAGATCATACCCGGGCAGCCTCGGTTCGTCCTTTTTGGCCGTTGCCTTACGTATGACCAGCATTTCAGCGTGGGCGGTGGGATCGTTGGTCTCCTTGATCCGGTTGCCGGCGCGGGCAATTACTTTGCCGCCGCCATCCACCAGGACGGCGCCGATGGGGACCTCGCCGCGCGCCGCCGCCTGTTCCGCCTCGATCAACGCCTGCTGCATAAAACTGACTTCCATCACGGCAAGGTGGCCGACAGGATAAAGGGCGTCAAGTCCTCCACGCCGATTGCGCCGGGCGCGACGCGGGCTTAAAGTACCGGTATGACGACGGAACTCAACAAACCGGTCATCGGCATTACCGCCGACGACGAAGACGGCTCGGAGCTGGCGGGCAGTTATTCCAAATTTTCCTGGTATGCTCTCCGGGAAAACTACAGCACAGTGGTGGCGAAAGCCGGCGGTCTCCCCGTTATCCTGCCCCACGAGCCGGATCATGCCGGCGCTTATCTGGATTTGATCGACGGTTTGATCATCACCGGCGGCAATTTTGATGTCGACCCGATGCTATACGGCGACAAGAACCAACATGAATCGATCACATTGAAAAAGGACCGCACCGAGTTTGAAATCGCCATCACCCGCCTGGCGCTGGAACGGGACATGCCCATTCTGGGAATATGCGGCGGGCAGCAGCTGCTCAATGTCGTTCTCGGCGGCAGCCTGATCCAGCATATCCCCGATGAAGTCGCCGACGCGCTGGAGCATGAGCAGCCCAATCCCAGGAATGAACCGGGCCATACCGTGAAAATCGAAACCGGCACCTTGCTGCACGACATCGTTGGAACCGAGGAAATGAATGTGAACTCGGCACACCACCAGGCCGTCCGCGACGTTTCCGGATCGGCCATCGTCAACGCCACGTCATCGGACGGCGTCATCGAAGGGATCGAGGCACCGCGGCAGAAATTCTGTCTGGGCGTCCAGTGGCATCCTGAATTTGAAATCGACTCCAACGATATCCGCCTGTTCGCGGCTTTTGTGGATGCCGCGCGCCGCTAAAGGACCGGACCCGGACAAGGCCGAGCGCATCGCCAAGGTGATCGCCCGGGCGGGCTTGTGTTCCCGGCGCGAGGCCGAACGCTGGATCGAAGCGGGAAGGGTGCGCCTCGACGGCAAGGTGCTGTCGACCCCCGCCGTTGCGGTGACGTCCAAAAGCAATATCCTGGTGGACGGGGCGCCTCTGCCCCAGAAGGAAGGCCCCCGCGTCTGGCGCTATCATAAACCGGCGGGACTTTTGACCACCCACAACGATCCCGAAGGACGGCCGTCGCTGTTCGATCATTTGCCGGACGATCTGCCCCGGGTGATCTCGGTCGGGCGGCTTGACCTCAATTCCGAAGGGTTATTATTACTGACCAATGACGGTGATCTGGCCCGCAAGCTTGAACTGCCGGTCAACAACTGGACGCGGCGTTACCGGGTGCGGGTCAACGGACGGATCGATGAAAACAAGTTGCTCGATTTGGCCAAGGGCGTGTCCATCGACGGCGTCCGCTACAAATCCATCCAGGCGGTGCTGGACCGGCAGCAGGGGGCCAATGCCTGGCTGACGGTGACTCTGACCGAAGGCAAAAACCGGGAAATTCGCAAGGTGATGGAACATTTAGGCTGGCCGGTGAACCGCTTGATCCGTGTCGCCTTTGGGCCGTTTCAGCTTGGCAGTCTTAAAAAGGGCGACGTCGAAGAGGTCAAAGGCAAGGTGCTAAAGGAGCAGCTGGGCCAGGGAGGCGGGCCAAAACAGGAACACGTAAAGACCAAGGTCAAAGGCACCCGAAAACCGGACAGCAAAGCACGCAAACGAAAGGGCAAGAATGCGCATCGTCGGCGGCAGGCATAAACGGCGCAACCTGTCTTCGCCCAAGGGACAGGCGACCCGGCCGACCTCCGACCGTACGCGGGAATCCGTATTCAATATATTGAACCATTTGTTGCCCGGGGGATTCCAGGGGATTGCCGTCGCCGACCTGTTTGCCGGAACCGGCGCCTTGGGTCTGGAGGCGATATCCCGGGGCGCCGCGCAGGCAGTGTTCGTGGATAACGCCCGCCCGGCGCTCGATTGCATCAATGAAAATATTGCGGTTCTTGGCGAGGAGGATAGCACCACAGTGATAAAATCGGACGCCTCCCGCTTCGGCCCGCCGCCGCCGAATTGGCCGCCGGTTAATTTGGCTTTTCTCGATCCGCCCTACGGTAAGGCGCTGGCTGCTCCGGCCCTTTCGTCTCTCCGCGACAACGGTTGGCTGGCCGAGGGCGCCGTTTGCGTTATCGAAATCGGCAAGGACGAAACGTTGGAAATTCCTGATGGGTTTAAATTGCTTGATGAGCGCATTTATGGCGCCGCCAAGATCACTATTCTAGCAGCAATAGGTTAATAATGGGGACCGTCCCCTTTTTTATTAGCGCCGGCCGAACAGTTTTTCGATATCCGCGAGGTTTAACTCGATATAGGTGGGGCGACCGTGGTTGCACTGGCCCGAATTGGGGGTGGCTTCCATCTGACGGAGGAGGGCGTTCATTTCCTCTCCGTTGAGCAACCGCCCCGCCCGGACACTGCCGTGACAGGCCATGGTCGCCGCTACATCGGCCAAACGGTCCTTAAGACTCAGCGCCTCCTCATGTTCGGCGAGATCGTCCGCCAGATCCTTTATCAGTCCCTGGATATCGATCTCACCCAGGAGCGCCGGGGTTTCTCGCACCACCACGGCGCCCGACCCGAATGCCTCCACCGTCATACCCAGTTCACCGAACTCTGCCGCCTTTTCGACAATGCGATCGGCGGCGTTTTGTTCCAGTTCAACCACTTCCGGAATCAACAAGCCCTGGCGCTTTACGCCCTCCTCTTCCAGCGCCTTTTTCATGTCCTCATAGACCAAGCGTTCATGAGCAGCGTGCTGATCGACGATGACGATGCCCCGATCGGTCTGAGCGACGATGTAAGTCTCGTGAAGCTGCGCCCGCGCCACGCCCAGGGGATAATCTTTTTCACCATCCAATGGGTCGTCTTCTGGAGACACCTCACGTACCGACGGCCGGTTGTCCTGTTCGTTTAAAGGCGCATGAAACTGCCGGTTGAGCTCGGCAAGACCGCCGCCGGTAGACGGTGCTTGCCGATAAGGCAGGGCAGGGGAGCTTATTGGGGAGCCGGTTCCCTGATGAGGCGTAAAAGCGCCCAAGGCGGCTTGGCCCACGGTAGTGGAGGCCCGGTGCCCGGCGTCGGCCAAGGCGTATTTGAGGGCGCTGACGATAAGGCCCCGGACCAGGCCGGCGTCGCGAAACCGCACCTCGGTCTTGGCGGGGTGAACGTTGATGTCCAAGCTGTCGGTGGGCGCATCCAGGAACAGGGCCAGCAGAGGATGCCGGTCGTGGGCCAGAAAATCCCGGTAGGCGCCCCGGACGGCCCCGTAGAGCAGCTTATCTTTCACCGGGCGGCCATTGACGAACAGATACTGCATCTGGGCGTTACCCCGGTTGAGGGTGGGCAGACCGATAAATCCGGTCAGGCGCAACCCTTGCCGTTCGGCATCCACCGGCAGGGAATTGGCGGCGAACTCGTTGCCCATGATGGCGTCCAGCCGATCGAGGCGGGCCGAAAGCAATTCGCCTTGGGATTGCTGCAATTTGAGCAGGGAACGGGCGTCGTCGGTCACGGAAAAGGCGATGGGCGGGTGCGCCATGGCCAATCGTTTGACGGCGTCGAGAATGTGAGACAGCTCGGTCTTGGGCGTTTTGAGGAATTTGAGCCGGGCGGGCGTGGCGAAAAATAAATCCCGCACTTCAATGGTGGTGCCTTGGGCATGGGCGGCGGGCGCCGGTTCCGACTTGTCACCACCTTCCACGTTGATCATCCAGGCGGTGTCGCCGTCTTCCGTGCGGCTGGTCAGGGTCAGGCGGCTGACCGACCCGATGGAGGGCAGGGCTTCCCCCCTGAATCCCAAGCTATGAATATTTTCCAAATCGTCGTCCGGCAGCTTCGAAGTGGCGTGGCGCTCCACCGCCAGGGAAAGTTCGTCGGGGTTCATGCCGCACCCATCGTCGGCCACCGACATAAAGGTGCGGCCGCCGTCCCGGACCACCACGTCGATACGTTTAGCCCCGGCGTCGATGCTGTTTTCCACCAATTCCTTGATGGCGGAGGCCGGTCTTTCCACCACTTCACCGGCGGCGATGCGGTTGACCGTGGTGGGTGGCAGCAACCGGATGGTCATTTGGCCGCCATCTGGGAGAGGTACTCCTTGGCCAGAATTTTGCCGTCCTCCACCGCCGGTTGGTCGAAGGCGTTGACGCCCAAAAGGTCGGCGGCGATCACCGTTTCCAGCATGAAATGCATCATCAAGGCTCCCAACGTCTGTTCGTTCAATCGGTCGATGGTGATGATGCGGGTGGGGCGATTACGCTCGATTAAAGTTTGCGCCGTGGCCTGCTGTTCGGCTTCCAGCAACTCGCCCATGCGCCGCCCGGCGAGATAAGTCAGGTCCGGCGTTTCGGCCAGATCGCTGGGGACGATGCCACCCGATTGGGCGGCGCGGGAACAAATCAAGGTGAACATCTTGTCCTTAGGCCCGTCCAAATAGAGCTGCAGTTGGCTGTGCTGATCGACGGTGCCCAGCGCATTCACCGGCGTCGTACCCTCGCCCCCTTTGCCCAGGCTTTCCGCCCAAAGTTGCCGGAACCAAAGACCGAAACTGTTGAGCTGATCCAGATAGGGCATAATCACGGTGGCGCCGACGCCGCATTTTTTTGCCAGTCCGATATTCAGGGCGGCGCCGATGGCGGGAAAGAACTCGCTGGCCGAAACGCCCTCCAGCACCGGCTGCAGGACGGTGCGCGCCCCGGCCCGCAATTCGGCGGCTTCAAGACCGGCGATCAGGGCGGGCAAAATACCGACGGGCGAGAGGGCTGAAAACCGGCCGCCCACGCCGGGATCGTGATCAATGATGTCGAACATGAACTGATCCGCCAGCCGCCGCAGGGAACGGTCTCCGGGTTCGGTGATCACCGTAAAATGCTCTTTGAGAGCGCCATCCTCCAGCGCGTTGCGGAAGACATCCAGACAGTACAGAAACTGGGTCATGGTTTCCGCCGTACCGCCCGATTTTGAGATGACGATAAAGCCGGTTTTTTCCGGACTCACGCGTTGGAACAATCTTTCGAAGGTGCCGGGATCGATATTGTCCATGAAATGAAGGCGCGGCTGTTCCTCGCCGGTGGGGGCCGCCAGTTCGCAGAAGGTTTTCCCGCCGAGGCTGGACCCTCCCGTGCCCAGGATCAGAATATCGTCAAAGGATTCGCAATATTTTTCCGCCCGTTCTTCCAAGGCGTCCAGATCGTCACCATTTTCGGGCAGATGCAGGAAGGGCAGGCTGTTGTCCTTATAGGCGCGGCGGAGATTTTCCAACGCCGCCTCCGCCGACTGCAACAACCCGATATAGTCGTCGTCGCCAAGGCCGCCGTCACCGATGTTCTGGGCGAGGCAACGGGTAGTATCCTGTTCATAGATCATGCCCGCATCATAATGCAAAAAAGTGTACCAGGAATACTTTTTACTATTTGACGCCGTTGGGCTTGCCGACAATGACGGTGGTGAGGCTTTCGGGATCGAGCAATTTGGCCGCTACCCGGTTGGTGTCGGCCAGGGTGACGGCCTCGATATAGGAATTGCGTTTTCGAATATAGTCGATGCCCAGCTTTTCCAGCTGAATGCCGGTCATCATGCGGGCGATGCGCTGGCTGGAGGAAAACCGCAAGGCGTAGGAACCGGTGAGATAGGTCTTGGCGTCTTTAAGTTCCTGGGGGCTTAACCCTTTGTGGCTCATGCGGCGCCATTCCTCTTTGAGGACGGAGATGGTTTCATTGGCGCGCGCATTGGCTGTTCCGGCGCCGCCGATTATCAGCCCGGCGTGATCCAGCGGGTACAAATAGCTGTAGGCTGAATAGGCGAGGCCGCGTTTTTCGCGAATCTCCTCGTAAAGCCTCGATTCAAAACCGCCGCCGCCCAAAACATAATTCATTACATAAGCGGCGTAGAAGTCGGGATGACTGCGTTTGATGCCGGCCTGACCGAACAGGATAACGCTTTGCGGGATCTGCTTTTCGATCACCAAGGTTTCGTTCGACGATTTAGGCTTCGTTTCACCGATTTTCCACGATGCAGCCTGAGCCGGTAATGAGCCGAATACCCGGTCCAGAACGGATTTCAGTTTGTCCGGTGTCACATCGCCGACGGCGCTGACGATCAAATTGTCGCGGGCGAGCCGTTGGCCGACAAACAGCTTGAGATCGACCAGTTTGATGACCCGGACGCTGTCCAAAGTGCCGTCCGACGGCCTGCCGTAGGGGTGGTCGGGAAACATTTTGCGGTAAAAATTCTGTGCCGCGATGCGCCGGGGATTCTCTGAGTTACGGCGGATTCCGGCCAAAATTTGGTTGCGAATTCGCTCAACGGCCTCCGAATCGAACCGGGGTTTGGTCAGCGCCAGGCGCATCAGATCGAAGGCCGTCTCCTGATTGCGGGTCAACGTGCGGAGCGAGCCGGAAAAGTCGTCGCGGCCGGCATTGAAGCTGAGGGAGATGGCCAAATCCTCCAACGTCCGTTGAAATTGCTGGCTGGTGAGGTCACCGGCCCCTTCGTCCAGGGTTGAGGCCGCCAGATTGGCCAGGCCTTCCTTACCCACCGGATCAAGCGCACTGCTACCTCGAAAGGCGACGCTCAGGGTGATGATCGGGTTGGTATGATCCTCCACCAACCAGGCCTTGATGCCTTTGGGGCTGATCACCTCTTTGATTTCGATGGCCCGGGCGGGCAGGGCCGCGGTGAGCAGAAGCAGGGCAAAAAGAAAAGCGAGGCAGCGTTTCATCGTCACTCCTCCTTCTTGTCGTTGGCGAGCAGCAAGCCGGTGACCGAGCTATTAATTACAAAGACCGCTTTTGCCGCCTTGTTGATTGCTGCCGCCGTCACGTTGCCGATACGGTCCGGCCAGCTTTCCACATCCTCTATGGTATGGCCGGACGCCAGGGCCGATCCGAGAACCCTTGCGCCGGCACCGCTGGAATCCCGGGCGTAAATGGCTTCCGCCTGCATGGTGGCGATGGCCCGGGCAACGTCCTTTTTCGTCACGCCCATATCCATCAATTGGGCGATTTCGCCATCCATGGCGTCTTCCAGTTTTTTCATGGTGATGCCCGGGCGGGGGCTGGCGTAAAACCCGAATCGTGATGGGCCGAGATCGTCACCGTCATAAAAGGCCCCCGCGGATATCGCCAATTTTTTGTCCACCACCAAAGAGCGGTAGAGGCGGCTGGTGGCGCCGCCCCCCAGAATCTGCGCCAGGACCTCCAACGGGTAGACATGTTTTCGATCGCCATAACTCAGGCTGGGCGCCAGATAGAGGCGGCGCCAGCTGGGTTGGCGGACTCTAGCGTCCTTTAAAATAACCCGGCGCGCGGCGTTGTGAGGCGGCTCCTGGGCGCGGATTCTGGGCGGCACCGGTTTGGCTTCGATACCCCCATAATACTTTTCCGCCAAAGGCCGCAGCTTTTCCGCCGTAATATCCCCGGCGACCACCAGGATAGCGTTGTTGGGCCGGTACCAGGCGTCGTAGAAGGTTCTCAGATCCTCTACCGTCAGGCCGCGGATTTCATGGTCCCAGCCAATCACCGGATCGCGGTAGGGGTAATTGATGAATAAAGCCGCGTTTATTTGTTCACCCAGCTTGGCGGCCGGTGAATTATCGGTGCGGGAGCGGCGCTCTTCCAGGACGACCTGCCGTTCGGGTTCGATCTGGACTTTGTCGATGATCAAATTGCGCATCCGGTCGGCTTCCAACTTCATCACGATGGGCAGCCGGTCGACGGCCACGTTTTGATGATACCCGGTGTAGTCGAAAGAGGTGAAGGCGTTGTCCCGGCCGCCGTTGCGGGCTACGGTCTTGGAGAATTCGCCCGATTTTAAATTTTTGGTCGCTTTGAACATAAGATGCTCGAAAAAATGAGCGATGCCGGACTTGCCTCTGGGTTCGTCCGCCGATCCGACCTTGTACCACACCATATGGGTGACGATGGGCGCCCGGTGATTGGGAATGACCACCACCTGCATGCCGTTTTTGAGAGTGAAACTTTCGGGGTTAAAGACACCGGCGTCGGATGAAAAGGGCACTAGAAAAAGGGCCGCCCATATTGCAAATATTAAGCCTGGCAATTTAATTGATTTAAAATTCATTTTAAGCCCGCTCGGCCGTTATTTTTTGGTTTGTATCCTATCCGATATAGCCTGCTGAACAGCGGATCAAGCCGCCTCTCGCCAAAGTGAAGACTTGACAGAAATCCCGGTAGACGTCCGGCTTAGTCGAAAATTCCCTCTAGGAGAGCTTTTTTCTTCCGCTTGATGGTCGGTACCGCCCCGGTATTCAACGGCTTGCCCAGCGCCCGGTTTTCGCTCAACCGTTTGTTTTCTTTCACCGGATCGACGGCGACGCCGAACGCTGCTGGGTTCTGCCAGAAGATCAGTTTTTCCGTAAACTTCTTACTTTCCTGCGCCAGGATCGTCGTTTCCTGATTGACGAGCAGCCGGATGGACGGATCGGAATTGGTGGCACCGGTCAATTGCAGAACGGAACGTTCCCCAGGGCTGAGGTGCGCCAGATCCGTTGTGCTGCCCACTTGCCGCGATGGCGCTTTGCGGCCTGTTCCCAAAGCCTGAACGGCGCGGTCCCGGGGATTAACGGCCTGGGGGCGCGTCGCACCGGGAGCCGGTGGGCGCAAACCGTAATCAGGCGGTAGGCTGAGAGGCGCTCGCTGGTAAACGGCGAACTCGTCCGGTGCATCCTTGGTCTGACCCAAGGCGCGCTTGGTCTCTTCACAGCCGCTGAGCATGACCACAGCCGCCAAAATCGAAAAAATCGGCAAGGCTTTGTTTTTCATCATTTTATTATACAGATACCGCATGAAAATTCCTACAGCTCGTCCCGGCTAGTTCTCATTTTGGTCCATTCTATTCTCATCGGGCCGCCGAGAAAACAACGAATCCAAAATAATTATAACAGCGCCGATAAAGATAAAACTGTCAGCGCCGTTGAAGGCGGGCCAATGATAGCCGGAGAGATGAAAATCCAGAAAATCGACCACCGCTCCGTGGACAGCTCGATCAATCACGTTGCCGATGGCGCCGCCGATAATCAGACCCAGTCCGACCGCCAGCCATTTATTGTCGGCTTTGCGCAGCCAAAACAAAAGAAACACCACGATGCCCACGGCCACCAGCGACAGCAGGAGACTGTTCAATCCGCCGCTGTTATTGAAAATGCCGAAGCTGATACCGGTATTCCAAGTCAGGACCAGATTAAAGAATGGCGCTACCTGAATGGTCTGAGGCGGGCGCATGATGTCGAGATAAATCCACCACTTGCTTGCCTGGTCTACGGCAATACCGGCCAGGGCGACGGCAAGGCCGATGCGCAAAGGGAAGAAGTCGCCGTCTGTGGATGGCGCCGTCATCTATTCAGCGGCAGCCGGAAAATTTTCGACCGCGTCGGCGCAACGCTCGCAGATTTCATCGTGACCGGCCACCGATCCGACTTCGGGCATAACCCGATAGCAGCGGACACACTTTTCACCGTCGGCCATTCGGGGAACGACGGCGACGTCGGCCACGTCCTCCAGCGTGAAAGCATCATCCGGCGGCTTGTCCTGGAGCAGGGCGGCGTCAGAGGTGATTGCAATCTCTGCCAGATCCAAGCCGTCGAGGGCGGCAATATAGGCCTCGGTGGTATAAATAGCCGGATGGGCCTGCAGGCTGGAACCGATCCTTTTCTCCGCCCGCTCGATTTCCAGCGCCCCCGTGACGACCCGGCGCAAATCCCTGATCTTGGACCATTTGGCTGCCAGCTGTTCGTCTTTCCAGTCTTCGGGGACATCCGGGAACAAGCGCAAGTGGACACTGTCTTCATCGCTGGGAAAGCGCGCCAGCCAAGCCTCTTCCGCGGTAAAGCAGATAAAGGGCGCCAGCCAGGCCGTCAGGCAATTGAACAGCTCATCCAACACCGTCCTGGCGGCGCGGCGTTTGATGGAATCCCGTCGTTCGCAATAAAGGGCGTCTTTGCGGATATCGAAATAGAACGCCGACAAATCCACTGTGCAGAAATTATGCAATTCCGTGAATAGGGGATGGAATTCATAGGTTTCGCACACTTCACGTACTTTGGCGTCAAGTTCGTGGATGCGGTTGAGAACCCACCGTTCCAGTTCCGGCATTTCTTCGCGGGGCAAACGTTCCGTTTCGTCGAACCGGTTCAAATTACCCAACAGGAACCGCAACGTGTTTCTGAGCCGCCGGTAAATGTCCGAGTGGTGCTTGACGATATCCTTGCCGATACGCAGATCCTCGGTGTAGTCGGACCCGACCACCCAAAGCCTCAGAATATCCGCGCCGTTCTGGTTGATGACGTCCTGCGGCGACGTAATGTTGCCCAGAGACTTGGACATTTTCTGACCGTCTTCAGCCATGACGAAACCGTGGGTGAGCACCGCTTCGTAAGGTGCCCGACCCCGGGTGCCGCAGGATTCCAACAATGACGAATGGAACCACCCCCGATGTTGATCGGAGCCTTCCAGATAGAGGGAGGCCGGCCATTGCAGGTCGTCCCGGTCTTCCAGGACGAACCCGTGGGTGGAGCCGGAATCGAACCAGACATCCAGGATATCGTTGACTTTTTCATAGTCGTCGGCGTTGTAGTCGTTGCCGAGGAAACGGGACGAATCGGATGAAAACCAGGCATCGGCGCCTTCCGCCTCGACCGCGTCGACGATCCGGTCCAGCACCGCCTGATCGCGCAGAACATCGCCGCTCTCCTTGTGGACGAAAACCGTGATGGGTACGCCCCAGGCCCGCTGGCGGGAGACGCACCAGTCGGGCCGGCTTTCGATCATACCATGAAGGCGATTGCGTCCCGATGCCGGGAAAAAGGCTGTGTTCGCGATGGCGTCCAGAGCCGTCTGCCGGAGCCCGGTCTTCTCCATGGAAATGAACCATTGGGAGGTGTTGCGGAAGATCAACGGTTTTTTCGAGCGCCAGCTATGGGGATAGCGGTGTACCAGTTCTCCCCGCGCCAACAGGCGGCCCGCCGCCTGCAACTCGTCCGCCACTTCGCCGTTTACTTTGTAAACATGCTTGCCGGCGAAGAGGGGGACATGCTCGTAAAAACAGCCGTCCTCGCCCACTGTCTGGGGCACTTCAATATTGTTGGCCATGCCCAGCACCCAGTCATCGGCGCCATGGCCGGGGGCGATGTGAACGATGCCGGTGCCTTCTTCGGTGGTGGCGAAATCCGCCGCCAGGGCGGGCGCCGTAATGCCGTCAAATCCTTGGTCGGCAAAGGGATGGGCACAGATGATGCCGTCGAGTTCGCGGCCTTTGCCTTCCCAGCGAACGTAGGGTTCCTCTATTTTGATTTCTTCTTGGAATTTTATTAATCGATCCGCCGCGACTATCAACTTTTCACCTACGACCGCTAGGCTGCCCTCGCCGACTTTTGTGACTTCGATAACCTTATAATCAATATCGGGGCCATAAGCGACCGCCCGGTTGCCGGGAATGGTCCAGGGTGTCGTCGTCCAAATGACGATATTGGTACCCAAAAATTGGGCCGGTCCGCCTACAACGGGAAAACGGACAAAGATGGTTGTCGAGGTATGATCGTTGTATTCAACCTCGGCTTCCGCCAGCGCGGTTTTTTCCACCGGCGACCACATCACCGGCTTGGCGCCCCGGAAGAGGCTGCCGTTCATCAGGAACTTGCCGAGCTCGCGGACGATCTGAGCCTCGGCGGGGAAAGTCATGGTGGTGTAAGGATTGTCCCAATCGCCAATCACGCCCAACCGCTTGAATTCGTCCCGCTGCACGTCGATCCAATGTTCGGCGAAATCGCGGCATTCCTGGCGAAACTCGGCGATGGGCACCTCATCCTTGTCTTCGCCTTTTTTGCGGTATTTTTCCTCTATCTTCCATTCGATGGGCAGGCCGTGGCAGTCCCAGCCGGGCACGTAATTGGAATCCTTGCCCAGCATCTGCTGAGACCGGGATATGACGTCTTTGAGAATCTTGTTGAGCGCATGGCCGATGTGAAGATGGCCGTTGGCATAGGGAGGGCCGTCATGGAGAATAAATTTCTCCCTGCCTGCCGCCTGTTCCCGTTGCCGCTTATAAAGGTCAAGTTTTTCCCAGCGATCCAGCAGTTCCGGTTCGCGTTTGGCCAAGCCGGCTTTCATGGGAAAATCGGTTTTGGGCAGATAGACGGTGGTTTTATAGTCTACGCTCATACTTTTAGTCTCATCGTGCTTCAAGTTCTGTTGGCCAGGATTTTCCTGGCTAATTTCTGGTCGGCGACAATCTGCATCTTCAGTTCGTCAATACCGTCGAATTTCTGTTCGGCCCTGATGTAGTCGAACAGGGCGACCCGCAGATGTTCACCGTAAATATCCTGATCGAAGTCGAAAATATGAGTCTCCAGGAGACATTTTTCGCCATCGAAGGTGGGTCTATAACCCAAATTTGCGATGCCGTCATGCCAAACCGTATCGGCGCCCCGGTCAATGCCTGCCCGGACGGCATAAACGCCGGTTGCCGGATGGGTGTTGGAATCCACTTCAATGTTTGCCGTCGGGACGCCGATGGTCCGTCCGCGCTGATCCCCTTCGGTCACCCGGCCCTCGATTTCGAACTCTCTGCCCAAAAGACGGGCCGCTTCCTCTGGTTCGGCTTCGGCCAGAAACGTGCGAATCCGGGTTGATGAAATGGGTTCGCCGTCCTCATCCAGAACCGGTTTCACGCTGGTTGCCTTAAAATCCAGCTCCTTACCTTTTTCTGCCAAAAATTCCGTGTTGCCACCCCGTTTGTGTCCGAACAGGAAATCATAGCCGGAAACGATGTGATTCGCCTGAAATCCGCTCACCAAAACATTTTTGACAAAATCGTCCGCCGTTATTTTGGCAAATGCCTCGTCGAAATGCAGCACCACCAAAAATTCAACCCCCATGTTTTCGATATGGCGCGCCTTAATGTGAAAGGGTGTAAGACGGAAGGGCGCCTGATCCTTTTGAAATATCAACCTTGGGTGGGGCTCAAACGTCAGAACGCCCCAGGGCCGCCCTTCACGATGGGCGATCCTGCCGGCTTCATTGATGACTTCCCGGTGACCCCGGTGAACGCCGTCAAAATTGCCGATAGCGATGACGCCGTTCAAATAGTCCGCCGCCAGGCCATCGTAATGTCGGTAAATGCGCATGGGGGCAGGAAATTGTCAGCGTTAACCCCGTTGGTCAAGGCATAATAGGTGTCTATAAATCGAACCGGCTGACCTAGTGAACAGGCCCTTCAACATAAGACCAAATGTATTCATTGAATGGATCAAAGTTCAGTTTTTGTTAGTTGTTTAAACTTACATTTGCCTTTATTCGCCAATTTGTTAAGGATTTAACCTGAATTAACCCTCAACGCGTGCGGGCGGAGTAAAATTTAGTGGATTTGAACTGGCGGCTCATTGTTATTCTGGTTGTCGGCTGTATCGTCGGTTTCGCCGGTTTGACCGTATGGCAGCATTTTCAGCTTCAGGACGCCGCCAAGCGTATCGACGCCTTTGAGCTGGCTCTCGAAAAGCTCGAGGAAAATGAAATCGATACCGCCAAGGCGGTGGCCCGGGTCCTTATTCAAATGGACGCCATCAATAAAAAGCTGGGAATTGACAAGCCGGGCGGTAGCATTGCGGATTCTGGTAAGGAAATCGCGAGCCCGCAAGATAGCGCCGCGCCCTCGGGCGCCAGTAGCGCTCCGGAGTTCCAGCTTCCCATTGGCTGCACGCCGGATGTCAATTGCTGGATCTTCAACTACGTTGATGTCGATAAGAATGTCGGATCCCAAAAGGATTTTGCCTGCGGTAATCTGACCTACGACAAGCATAAGGGAACGGATTTTGCCATTCGCGATCTGTCAGCCATGGCAACGGGTATGCCTGTGCTGGTGGCCGCTGCGGGGACGGTGGTCGGCGTCCGCGACGGCATGCCGGATGTTAATTACCGCAACATCGATCCCAAAACGATTCGGAAAAAAGAATGCGGCAACGGCGTCCGCATTTCTCATCCAGACAATTGGTTTACGCAATACTGCCACATGCGCAAAGGCAGCATCAGCCTCAAGAAAGGCGATGCGGTTCAAGCGGGCCAGGAAATGGGTCTGGTCGGGCTCTCCGGGAAAACAGAGTTCCCCCATCTTCATTTCCAGATCAGCCATGGCAAAAAGATCGTCGATCCTTTCGCCGGTCAAAAAGAATCCGCATCATGCGGGGATACATCCGGGTCCCTCTGGGATGCCACGGCACGGGCGGTTCTGCCCTATCAGAATTCAGTTATTTACAGCGGTGGCTTTTCCGACACGAGGCCGTTGGCCGACGGCGTCCATAAAGGGCTCTACCGAAATTCCGAATTGACGCGGGATTCGCTGAAGCTGTTTCTCTGGTTTGCCATCCGCAACAGCCGCGCCGGGGACGAAGTCAAAATTCAATTGAAATCGCCCGACGGCAAGACCATCGGCGAGGCGTCGAACGTTCTGAAAAAACAGCAAAGCCGGGATGTCAGAGTTTTCGATGTGACCAGCAAAGGCGCGTGGCCCCCGGGTGTATACAAGGGTGAGATCGTCGTAACGCGGAAAGACAAAGACCGCACCGTGACTTTGAAGTCCAGCCGGAAAGTCACGATTAAATAAATTTGCAGGTAATCATCAATTCCAGGCTCGGCCGAGAATGAACACAAGGTTGGGAAACAGCGTGGTGGGGCGGATTGACTTCCGATCAGCAGGATAAACTCAGAAAGGGAATGGCACTCCACGAAGCCGGTGATCTGCGCGGCGCGGCCGATATTTACCGCGAGATTTTGACCGACGAGCCAGATAGTCCCGAAACCCTCCATCTATTGGGCGCCGTCCTCAGCGATGGCGGCGTCTTTGATCAATCGATTCCGCTATTCGAAAAGGCCCTGGCGGTTGGCGGTCCCAATTCAAGCGTACTGTTCAATTACGGCGTCGCACTGAGGGCGCTAGACCGCCTGACGCAAGCGGCCCGCGCATTCCGGCATGCGGCGGAAGCCAGTCCGGGCCGCGCCGATTGCTGGCACAATCTGGGTGAAGCCTACCGGCAATTGGGGCGGCTGACTGACGCCGCCGACAGTCTGGAAAAGGCCATAGAAGCCGATCCCGGTTATGAACCTGCCTGGTTTAATTTGGGTAATACGCTGCTTGATCTGGGGCGCAGCGGCGATGCCGCCGGGGCTTTTGAAAAAGCTGTTGCGCTGAATGCTGAAAATGTCGAAGCGCAAAACAATTTAGGAATTGCCTTGCGGCAGGCTGGGCAAACGGAACAAGCGCTAGCGGTTTTCCGCAGGGCTCTTGAAATCGATCCGGCCAACTCGGCGGTTTACAATAATCTGGGA
The DNA here is from genome assembly GCA_964574215.1 of uncultured Rhodospirillaceae bacterium. Classification (GTDB taxonomy): domain Bacteria; phylum Pseudomonadota; class Alphaproteobacteria; order Rhodospirillales; family UBA2165. The sequence continues at coordinate 27,468 of CAZNLR010000018.1, forward strand.
ATTGCTTTGCAGAAGCAGGACAGACTGGAAGAAGCCGTTGCCGCCTTTACCGGCGCCATCACGGCGGCGCCGGGTAACGCCGAAGCCAATTGCAACCTCGGCAAACTGTATCAGGGCCAGGAGAAATACGAACAGGCCGCCATTTGTTACCGGAGTGCCTTGGCCGGAGGGATTCTCAATGTGGATGCGGTTATCGGCTACGCCCATTGCCGTCAGCGCCAAGGCCGGTACGAGGAAGCGCTGGAAAATCTGAACCGGATGATTAGCGCGGAACCCGATAATTTACGTGCCGTCATCGCCCGCGCCAACATTCTTCGCGATCAAGGCCACTTTGATAAGGCCTTGGCGGAATTTGACAGGGTCCTTTCTACGGTCCCCGACAATCCAGCGGCACTCACAGACAAGGCTCTGACGCTGCAGCATCGAGGTGATTGCCGTCAGGCTGTTGATACCTATCGGGCGGCGTTGAAATTCGATCCCGACAACGAACAAATTCATTCAAATCTAGCCCAGGCTTTTCTTTTGTCGGATCAATACGAGGAGGGCTGGGAAGCCTTTGAACACCGTCTTGAGACGGCAAAAATGTCAGCCCATCAAGACACTTTGCCGGGCGAACGCTGGCGTGGTGAAAGCATCGCCGGCAAGAGGTTGCTTGTTTGGTGTGAGCAGGGGCTGGGCGACATCATCCAATTTGTCCGCTATCTGCCGCTCGTCACCGCGCTCGGCGTCGAAGTCAAGTTAGTCTGTCCGGCAAGGATGGTTCGATTACTGAAGACAATGGATGCGGATGTTAAAGTCCTCTCCAATAATGAAGATCTGCCAGAGGCCGATATGAACGCCCCCTTGATGAGCCTGCCCTATCTTCTGGGCACTCCCGATATTCCCGCACCGGTTTCGTATCTCTATCCTGATCCGGCATTGGCCGATGACTGGCGGCGACGGTTGTCCGGCGAGGGGATGAATATCGGCATCGCCTGGCAGGGCAACCCCAGCTATCAGGCCGACCGGTCCCGCTCCGTTCCGTTGGCCGAATTGGAGCCGCTGTTGAATTTTGAGAAGGCCCAATTCTACGGGCTGCAAAAAGGGACGGGCGCGGATCAAATCGCCTCCTTGCCGAACAGAAACCGGATAGTCGACCTTGGGGGCGAACTGGATATCGATGCGGCGTTTGTCGATACCGCCGCCGTCATGGCGGGCCTCGACCTGATCATCTCCAGCGATACGGCGATCCCCCATCTGGCCGGTGCAATCGGCTGTCCGGTCTGGCTGTTGACGTCCTATGCGCCAGACTGGCGATGGGGGTTGGGAAGGACAGATTGCCCCTGGTATCCATCCATGCGCCTGTTCCGGCAGGCGGCGCCGGGCGATTGGGCCGGCGTAGTGGTGGAAGTCCTGGCGGCTCTAAAGGAGCTTTAGGTGCCGGGGTCGCGGTGACCCTTTACCATCAGCAAAATTCCCGAACACACGAAAACGGCGCCGAAGATATGATAGGCGAACAACTGCTCGTCCAGGAATATGATCGCCATGACGGCGCCGAAAACGGGCAGAAGATTGACGAATATGCCCGACCGGTTGACCCCTACCACCCGATTGGCGGCATTCCATAAATAAACCGGTATCAACGAGGTCAGCACCGAAAGGAACAGTAACGCCGCAGCGGTTTTCCAACTGAACGGCACGGGCATGTAGATCAGTGATTCGGCGATATAAAACGGCAACACCTGAAGACTGCCGAATACGCAGACCGAATACAGAACAGTTGTGAGGCCGATGCCTCGCGGCAACTGCTGTAACGTGGTGGCGTAAAAAGCATATCCAAATACGGCGACGCCGAATATCAGATCGCCCTTGTTGAACTCTAAACCGGCCAGGACCTGAACATCGGCGCGGGAGATCATGACCAGTAGACCGATGGCCGCTGCGATGATTCCGAGGGTTTGAATTCTGGTCAAATTGATCTTAAGCACCAGCCAGGCCGCCAATGCGGTTGTCATCGGCTGCGTTGCGTTGACCAGCGACGCATTGGTGGCAGTGGTAAAATTCACGGCGACCAGGGAAATGGTGCTGGCCCCGATCATAAAAAATCCCATTGCCGCCAGCTGTTTCCAGGACTTCGCGATCAATGGCAATTCGGACTTAAGCTTGGGCGCGACAAAGGGGGTCAAGCAGATGGCGACGATGGTCCAGCGCCAAAAAGACGCGCCCACCGGCGGGATCGTTTCATGGATGCCTCTTCCGACCACGAGGCCGCTCGCCCAGCCCAGCACCGTCGTCACCAGAAAAACGTAAGCGACGGCGGGTCCGATGGTAAAGGGGCCAATTTTCTGCGGGGATAATCTTTCTGGCATGGTGGCCTTTAATGGCCCAAGGATTCCAACGCTTCAAGGAAAAAGCGCTCGTGCTCGGTGATCGCCCGTTTGTCGTCGAAAATCAACGGACCTGCCTCTATTATTCGTTTTTCCGTTGCGGCGCGTTTGTCTGGATCAGTGCCGAGGGAAACAGCGATTGACACAAAGTCCTTTTCATCTTTGGCGATGAGGTCCTCGATTTCCATCTGGCGGTAAAAGCCCAGCGTCAATCTGGATTTAACGTAAGGCCCGGGCAGGGTGACGACGGCCTTGCCGATTGCGTAGCTCTCCAGGCTGGTGTTGCCGCCGCAAAAATGCGGCGTGTCCAAAATAACATCTGCCATATTCAGAAGTTGAAAAAAATCCTCTTCGCTAAGGCGGGGCAGGAACCGAATACGCGAACTGTCATCGCCCATGCTCTCGGCGAATCGCGACGACAATCGGCTGTTCCATTTTTCTTCCTGTCCCTCGATCAGGACTATTTCTCCTTGGGGATCGGTTTTTAAAATGGCGGCCAGCATAGCGTCGAACTCGGGATGAATTTTGAACAGGCTTTGGGCGCAGACATAAAGATTTGCATGTTCCGGCAGGCCCAGATCGGAACGGGACTTCCATTGTTTTGGCAGATTTGGTCTCCGGTAACTGGAAGTGATGTAGGGAAATCGCATCAGTTTCTCGCCGTAGTATGCGTCGGCCTTGCCGGTCTCGAACAACTGGCTGGAGATAAAATAGTCCATGTTGGGAATTCCCGTTGTAACCGGATGGCCCCAGGTCACGCACTGTACCGGCGCCAGCCGGGAGAAGGCCAGGAAATAACTCAACGGCTCCATGCCGATATCCAGGTAATAGAGAATATCCAGCTCCGACCCGGCGACGGCATCCCGCGTAGCGGCAAGACTTGGCGACGGGAAAAGCAGGTGATCCGTGGTGGCCGCAATCTCGTCAATAATGGGGTCCGTCCCCTTTTTGTCCGGGCCGGGACAAAATACGAAGCTCTCGAATTTGGACCGGTCCAATTGCGTGATCAGGCCGCGGTTGAGCTTGCCGATGGTGTGTTTGCCGAGATGGACCGACAGGAAGCCGACGCGGATTTTGCCGTCGCGCCGCCCGCTGCCTTTTCCGCAATGGTCCGCCGTAAATGACAGGTCGGGGCAGGCTTTCAGATAAGCTTGGGCCAAATTCTCCTGGATGTCCCGGTCGTTCAGACCGTGATAGGCGGGCAGAAAACTGGTCATACCGATTTCCGTCACCGGGTCTTCCAGTTTGAGGTCCAATTGGGCCAATTCACCAATTTTGTCTACCAGGCGTTGACGCGCCCGATCCATTTCCTCTTCGGAGCCGGGAATGACGGGCAGCGCCAGGGCATCGATGAACTGGAGGGCGGCGTTGCAGGGGTCGCTCACCAGCGCCTTACCCAGGAGCGCCAGCGCCGCCTGATATTCGCCCTGGGGCAGGAGCGCCCGCGCCATGTTACCCATGACGTCGGCGCTGTTCGGCGCAAGACCGTTGGCTTTTTCGAAACAGATGAGCGCCTCTTCCGACCGTTTCAATTTCTGCAGAACATTGCCCAGATTGTTCAACGCCTCGATATCGTTGGGATCGATTTCAAGGGCTTGGGTGAGCGGTTCCTCCGCCTCGGCCGGAAGGCCCAAATCCAACAGGCAAACTCCTAGATTGTTCAGCGCCTGTAAATGGTTGGGATCGATCGCCAGAATGCTTCTGTACGGGACCTCAGCTTCCTTTAGTTGCCCCAGCGCCTGTAGCACCACGGCCAGATAGAACAGGGTGTCGGGGTCGCTGGGTGATCGTTCGGCGGCAATTTGGAGCACCTCTTCGGCTTCCTCCAGCCGCTTTAATTTCCAGAGGATCAAACCCAGATTGTAATGGGCACCGAATAGATCGGGTTTGGTTGCAATGGCTCGCCGGATTAAATCGACGGCTTCTGCCGATTGACCCTTACCGTGAAGGATTTGTCCCAGCAGATGCAGGGCGTCGGGATTTTCCACACCGCCGTCTACAACACGGCGGTAAATCTCTTCGGCCTCGTTCAATCGCCCAGCGCGGTGATGATCGACGGCGGCGCGGACAAGGCTTTCCGGAGAAGAGCCAGTATTGTTCGGTGACGAATTCATTTTAGACCCCTAGCATATTTGCCAGGTGGAGGCGATAATGTCCGGACCGTACCATTGAAGAAAAAGAAACCGTCATGCCAGAAACTTTATACAGCGAACTCAATAATATCATCCACCAAGGTTCGCCCTACCGGGATTTCGACGTCAACGGTTACCAATTGGATTTGAGAGGCTGGGGCTTCGAGAGTCCGGTATTCGAAATCCTGATTGAGGAAGTGCGGCCCAAAGTCGTCATCGAAGTCGGCACCTGGAACGGCAGTTCGGCCATAAAAATGGCAAAACATATCAAGGAAAATATCGGTGATGCGACGATGATTTGCGTCGATACCTGGCTCGGCTCGCCCGAGCACAGGATCGATGAGGATTACCGGGAATCCCTGAAGCTGACCCATGGCTTTCCCAATATCTACTACCAGTTTCTGGCCAACGTGGTGTTAAGCGGCGTTGAAGATTGTATCGTTCCGCTGCCGCAGGCCTCCGCTGCCGCCTGCCGTTGGCTGATGCAAATGGGATTGGGCCAGATGGGCGGTCAAGTCGATTTGATCTATGTCGACGCCGACCACACCGCCGAAGCCGTTTATACGGATATCAGCGGCTTTTGGGAATTGCTGTCGCCCAACGGCGTCATGTTCGGCGACGATTATTGCGACTCCTGGCCCGGCGTCATTCAAGCCGTCGACCTTTTCGCCGAAAAGGTCGGCGCACCACCGCAGGTTCTGAAAGAAAAATGGATTTTGCGGAAATGAGCGGGGATGGATGATTTGGCCCCGGATCAATTTTCCAGTCTCCAAAATATTTGCGTCCGGGTTGAGAATGCCGAAGATTTGTTCAGGTCTGAGCCTGAAAACACGAATCTTGACGTATACGAGAGCGAACAATTTGTTTGCTCGGATCCGATAAATCTGGCGGGTCACGACCACGCTGACTTATTTACCGGTTCGCCGGTTATTCACCGCTACGACCTTATCCATGGCGCAGGCCCGGTCGGGCTGGCTTCTCTTTCTCATATACTTTTGGCGACACCCCATGGATTTATGTTTTCTCCCGACGGTTCGCCCTATGCCGAGAGCTATCACAATGACGAAATGGCGGGCATCCCCTACAAGGAAGTCAGAGAATTGGCGGAGCGGCTTTTAGCAGACGGGGGCAGCTATCGGCGGACCGAGGAACCGGCAATCCTGCTCATGGGGCCATGGTCCTGGAATTATCATCACTGGCTCTTGGAAGACCTGCCGCGTTTGTGGGTTCTGGATGAATTTTCCCAATTGACGGACTGCCCGCTGATCGTGCCGGGCGACATGTCGTCGTTTCAGATGGATTCCTTGAAGGCTTTGGGCATAGACCAGAATCGACTACGATATTTCGATGGGTCGGCGTGGCGTTTTGACCGGCTTTATGCGCCCACGTTCCTGGCTCCCGGTGGCCATTCCCGCCGCCAGATCGATTGGCTCCGCGAAAAACTGTTTTCCGGTTTCGGCCTGACGCCATCGGAGCAGGGTGACAAGCGACTCTACTTGACCCGGCGCGACGCACCTTCCAAGCGTGTCGTCAATGAAGCCGAAATTGAAAAAACGTTGAGCGACTTCGGATTTGAAACCATCGATCCCGGCAAAATGACCTTGCGGCAACAGGTGGAAACTTTCAGCCGGGCGAAATTTGTCGTCGCGGCCCATGGTGCAACGCTGACGAATTTGGCATTTGCTCCGCCTTCGGCCGGGGTGATCGAATTTCTGCCCGCCAGCTTCGTCAATCGGGCCAACTGGTATCTCGCCAATGTACAGAATCAAAGTTACGCCTTTTTAATCGGTGAGCCGGTCAGCGAATGGCAGGATTATGGGATCGACGCGGGTGCTTTGGCCGCCCTGTTGAATAATTTTGGGCTAAGTTGAATCCATCGCCCCTTTAAGGGCCTCCACATCCGCCAGGAAATAGCGTTCGAACTTGTCGATCACCGCCCGGTCGCGGGCGTGGCGGGAATCCTCCGGTGAATTGTCGTGATCGGTGGCGTGGCGCTGGTAGGTGGCGTCCATATCAGATTTACCGGTTTTCCAGTGCCGGTGTTCTACCTGGACATCGTCGATATAGTGATCTCGCCCCACCGCCTTGGCCAGCATCCAAATCCAGGCGTCGGCGAAAAAATGTTCGAAAAAGGGGAATTGCAGATAGCCGAGGATCTCCACCCAGCGGCGGCTCAGGATCGGAAAGGTACAGAAGTTTCCCGCCTCCCAGCCGTCATTGAACCACATGCAGAAAATGCCGTCGGGATAGGTGGCAATCTCCTTATCGAGGCGGCTGTCCCAACCGGCGTCGATATACACCTGATCGTCGTTGGCGGTCATGAAAATATCGGCATCGGTCAACGCAACCAGTTTGTCGACGGCGCGGGGCACGCCGATGGCCGGGCCGACGGTTAGGGAAATTGCCATGTCCGGAAAATCTTTTCTGAGGGCTTCAACGGTTTTTTTGTATTCCGGCAACGTGGGATCGTCATCATCGACGTAAAACAGAAATTCAAGCTGTTCCGGATGGTCAGCGGTTTTAAGCGCGCTGCCGGCGAATTCCAGCAAACGGTCGGGCCGTTCCCGGGTGGGACAGATGAGGGCGTACGTGTTCATCACATCTGTATAGCGGATTTTTGTGTCGTTACCAACTCTGGATTACCTAAGGGAGGTTTGTCTGGACGGGTTGAGTGGGCTAGATTCCTTGAATGATTCTGGGCGGACACAAATGATGCTGAACCATGCTGCCACCCCGGCCTCTTCTACGGCTGCTGATTCGATTGCGGCTCCAAAAACCGGCATGGACTATAAGGTGCCGACCCTGGATGGAGATTACCGGCGCGGCGCCGGTGCCCTCCTGCGGATCGCGAAAATGGGGTTCAATTATCCGGTCCGGCTTTCGCTCGCCATTGCCGCCGTCGTGGTGGCGGGATTGTTTCAGCTGTTTATTCCGAGTTTGATCGGTGAAGCCGTAGATCACGCCACCGGTCTCCTGGCGGGGGCTGCGGCGACCGCCGATAAGGCTGAAGCGGCGCTACTGGCGGCGGCGGCGCTGTTGATCGGCGTCTCGGTCAGCCGTGGTTTGTTTACCATGCTGCATAACTATCAGGGTGAGGCCATCGGCCAGCACATCGCCTACGAGCTTCGGCTGGCCTATTTCGAGAAATTGCAGCGCTTGAGCTTCAGCTATCACGACGTAGTGCATTCGGGCGATCTAATGACGCGGGGTATGCTGGATATTGAAGGCATTCGGCGCTTTATCGAGCACGGCATCATCAGGGTGATATTGCTTTTGATGCTGGTGGGCGGCGGCGCTTACCTCTACATGGGAACCGATATGACCCTGGGACTGCTGACCCTGAGTTTCGTTCCCTTCGCTTTGTGGCGGGCGGCGGTCTTTCGGACCCAAGTGCGCAAATTGTGGCGAGAACTGCAGGAACGATTGTCCAATCTGACCCGCATCATGGAGGAAAATTTGGGCGGTATCCGGGTGGTCCGGGCTTTCTCGGCGCAGCTGTTCGAAATCGAAAAGTTCGACCGGGCGTCCGTCGCCGCCCTTGAGATCGCCATCAAGCGCGTCATGGTGCGCTACGCCAATACGTCGCTCATGACGTTTTCCTATTTTCTGGCCATGGGGGCAGTGCTCTGGGTGGGTGGCGGAAAAGTGATCGCCGACGATATAACCATCGGCGAACTAACCAAATTTCTGGCTTTTATGACCATTCTTCAAATGCCCATTCGCCAGAGCGGCATGATCATCAACGGCATTGCCCGGGCATCGGTATCGGGCGCCCGGTTGTTCGACATCATCGATTTGGAACCGGCTGTCAAAGACAAATCGAATACAAAGGATTTGGAGATCACGGAAGGGATCCTCAAATTTGAGAACGTATCATTTTCCTATGACGGCAAATCCGAGGATTTGGCCGAGGAAACGACGGTCAGCGAAATCGATTTTCAGGCCAGGCCAGGGGAGACCGTCGGTATCGTCGGGCCGCCCGGCAGCGGCAAGTCAACCATCGCCCATCTGATACCGAGATTTTACGATGTTACCGGAGGGCGCATTACCATTGACGGCCAGGACATCAGGGACATCACACTCGATTCCCTGCGTCAGGCCGTAGGGATCGTCCAGCAGGACACTTTTCTGTTCACGTCTGAAATCGGCGCCAATGTGGCCTATGGCGAACCGTGGGCGGAAACGGAGCGGATCGTCGGCGCCACCGAATCGGCGCAATTGCACAATTACATCGCCGGTTTGCCTCTCGATTACGACACCATCGTCGGAGAGCGGGGCGTCTCATTGTCGGGCGGTCAGCGGCAGCGGCTCTCCATCGCCCGGAGCGTCATGCTGACGCCCCGGATCATGGTGTTCGACGATTCCACCGCCGCCATTGACGCCGCGACCGAACACCGCATCCGGGAGGCGTTGAAGGAATTGACCCGGGAAAGAGCGACCCTGATCATTTCCCACCGGCTTAGTTCCCTGATGCATGCCGACGAGATTTTATTTTTGGATCAGGGGCGGATCGTCGAACGGGGCAGCCACGGCGACCTGATGGCGGCGGGCGGGCGCTACAAATCACTATACGACCTGCAATCAAGTGGAGGCGCGTCCAATGGCTAGCGGGTCGCACGATATAAGCCACGCCATCGGCCAAAGCGCCGCCGGTTCTCTACGGGGCGAGGCGTTATTCGGTGAAGCTTTCAACGGCGATATCGTTAATCGGTTTTTTGGCTTTTTACGGCCGCATCGAAAACAGGCGATTTGGGGCCTTACGGCGGTGATGATATGTACCTTGACCCACATCGCCATTCCGTTGGTGATACGGGCCGCAATCGACAATGCCCTGGTCGGCGGCGTCGCCAACCGCGAGGCGCTGACCATGGCGGTCTATGTGTTTTTCGGTGTAATTACGCTTAATTTCATCACCAACTTTTTTCAACTGACCATTGTCTCCAAATTATCCGAACGGATTTTGATCGATCTGCGCCGCGCCATGTACGTCCATCTGCAAAGGGTGTCGTTGTCATTCATGGATAAAACAGAGGTTGGCCGGCTGATGTCGCGGTTGCAGGGCGATGTCAGTTCGGTTCAGGAATTTCTCGAAACATCCATCGTCGCGCTGGCCGATTTGGTGCTTTTGTCAGGTATCGTTGTCGTTTTGCTGACGCTCGACTGGCAGTTGGGTCTGCTGACGCTATCCGTCGTGCCGGCATTGTTTCTGGTCCGTATCGTCTGGCTGCCCATCGCCAAAAAAGCCTTCATGCGGGCCCGGGAAACGGCCTCCATCGTCAACGCCGCCCTGGCCGAGAACATTAATGGCGTGCGCACGGTTCAGGAAATGACCCGCCAAAGCATCAATTACACCGAATACAAGGAAAAAGCACGGGACAATCTGCTGGCGCATCTCAAGGCTATCAAACTGGCGCAGATTATGGTGCCGACCGTGGATACGCTGACCGGCGGGGCCATGGCCATTGTCATCGTGGTGGGAGGCAACATGGTGCTCCGGGATTCGCTCGATCTGGGAATTATGGTGGCGTTCCTCTTTTATGTTCAGCGTTTCTTCGATCCCATCCGGTCGATCACCATGCAGTACAGCGTCATGCAGCGGGCCATGGCGTCCGGCCAGCGCATTTTCCAGGTGCTGGATGTCGAGGTCGACGTCAAGGACAAGGCGGGAGCCGAAGACCTAACCGATATCGACGGTTCGGTTTCCTTCCGCAACGTGACGTTCGGCTATGTCGCAGGCCAGCCCGTACTGAAGAACATCAATTTCGATATCAAGCCGGGTGAAACAGTGGCGCTGGTGGGACCGACCGGTTCGGGTAAGACCAGCACGACGGCGCTGCTCCACCGGTTCTATGATGTTTGGGAGGGTGAGATTCGCATCGGCGGACAGGACGTTCGTGATGTGACGCAAGCCTCATTGGGCCGGCATGTGGCCATGGTGCTGCAGGAGCCCTTTCTCTTCACCGGCTCGGTGCTGGACAATATCCGCTATCACAAAACGGACGCCACCACGGCCCAGGTGGAAGAGGCGGCCAAAGCCGTCGGCGCCCATGAATTCATTATGAAATTGCCCGACGGCTACGACACGGTTCTCGGTCAGCGGGGCGGCAGCCTGTCCATCGGACAACGCCAGCTTATATCCTTTGCCCGCGCCATTGTCGCCGATGCTGAAATCTTGGTGCTGGACGAAGCGACGGCCAACGTCGACAGCTTTACCGAGCAGCAAATTCAAAAGGCGTTGGCGGTCATGCTGAAGGGGCGAACGGGCATCGTCATTGCTCACAGGCTGGCGACGGTGCGCAATGCGGACCGCATCATGGTATTGCAAAACGGTGAAATTATCGAGGCTGGAACCCATGACCAGTTGATGGATTCAGATGGTCTTTACCAGCAACTTTACCGGCTGAACTATGCGTCGTTTGACGATCTGGCGGATAAGGCGTCAGCGGATCAGGATAGTCGGGATAATCAACAATAAAATTCTTGTCGAAACCCAGCCATTCTTTGGCATTGCCCAAATTGACAAATGGCCGCCTTTCGGAAACCATCATATTCAGCCGCAGAGATACGCACCATTGGTGAACAATTCGGAAATCCTCCGAACTACCCAGAACCCAGGCTACCTTTCGGTTGACGCCAAGTTTTTCATCGAGATTTTTCATTTTCGGAACACTGTATTCGGCAAATCGCTTCAGCGTATATCCGGCGGGTAGTTTGGTGCCGGATAGGTCCCTTAAAAGATTCATATCTTTTCGATAAGCTAAATCTTCGACGAGAACCGCCATTTGTTCCTGAATCTCATCAATCCCAATTTCCCGTGCGTGCTGCACGAAAACGCAATTGACGCTGGTATCAATCAAATATCTATAGGCCATAGGATAAGTGGTGCTGATTTCCGGAGTGAATAATGCGGCCTGTCTACGGCCTTAACTCGGTAGACGCAACATCATATTTCAGCAATAGGAAGCCGGGTATTCACGTATAGTCGTAATTCTACAGCCGTCCCATGAGCCTGGGATCGTCGGGCGCATATCTGGTGGCGCGGAAGACCCAATTCATGGGGCCATGAAGGGGGTTCGGTCCGAATATGTCGTTGACGAACTCCCAAACCACGTCACCTTCCGGGGTTACCTCAAATATGCATCCCTTGCCGCCTTCACAGATTAGCGTGTTGCCGCTGGCCAACCGCTGCATGCCGCTGATGTGGGGGCTGTAGAAGCTGAGGGAGGGATCGGCCTGATATTCCCAGACCGTTTCCCTGGTTTCCGCATCGAACTCCAGGATGGTGGAGAAAAACTTGGCTCCGCCGTGCATGCCGTTACAAAAGACCAGAACATTGCCGTTGTCGAGCAGGTGGCAGTCGTGCTGGTGGCCGAGGTTGATATCGTGGTGCTCCCATTTAACCTTGCCGGTCTGGCGGTCGACGATGATCAAAAGGTTCAAAACCCGGTAGCTCACCATTATGTCGCCATTGGGGAGCACCGAACAGGTGTTGGCATGGGCCCATTCATGCCGCCTGCAAAGGGGGCATATTTCGTACTTGTCCATATCGAGTTCTGAGGTATGCCATTCCCAGACGACGTTGCCGTCCGGGTCTACTTCCCGGAGCAAGTCTTCAAAAATAACGCCTTCCTCATACTCGTATTCGGTGCCGGGCATACCGCCTTTGACTTTTTTCGCCGTCTCGCCGTCGAGCCGGTTCCAGGCAATGTAGACCGTATTGCCGTTGGGCAGGCGCCTGGCGTCATGGTGCTGATCCTGATCGTGATGCTCCCACACCACGTTGCCGTTCCAGTCATATTCCCGCATGAGGCCGCCTTTGCCGGCTGGAATAACCGGGCCTTCCTCAGACAATTCGGTGATGAACAAATTGCCATTGTCGAGGAGACGGCACAGATTGACACCGCCCCTTTCCAAATCCCATTGCTGGACGGTTTCGCCTTCCATATTCACGATCTTGGCGACTTCGGTGTGAATGGGCGCAAACAGGGTGAACCCCGGCGTTGCCCGCTCTTTATCGTGATATGTAAGACCGGCTGGTTTAAACAGCATTTTGACCCCCCAATAATAGGACTGATATAAGGATTACAATTCAGACGGAGGACAATAATCGGAAAATTATCAGGACTGTCAAAAGGATTCTGTCCAAAGTTTCATATAGAGGGATTTTGAATTAAACCGGCTGGTCGACGGCTGATATTTGGTTACCGAGGAGACACGAATGAAGGCACGAATCAAATGGGTGCAGGATCGAACCTTTCTGGGAGAATCCGGCAGCGGCCATTCTCTGGTCATGGATGGCGACCCGGCTGCCGGCGGACGCAATCTCGGCATCCGTCCCATGGAGACCCTGTTGATGGGTATGGGTGGCTGTACGGCATTCGATGTGGTCGATATTCTGGTCAAGTCCAGAGAGGATATCGACGATTGCGTCATTGAAATCGAGGCCGAGCGCGCCGACGAAATTCCGAAAGTATTTACCAAAATTACGCTCCGCTACATTGTCAGCGGTCGCAACCTCAATCCTAAGAAAGTCGAGCGGGCGGTTAACCTGTCGGCCGAGAAATATTGTTCGGCGTCAATCATGCTGGGAAAAACCGCCGAGATCATTCACGAAATTGAAATCGTGGAATTGCCTGATAAATGAATGAAATGCTGACTAAATGAAACGGGGACAGAAATTAATCTGTCCCCGTTTCAAATCTGTTGCCCGTAATCTCTCAATGCAAATTGAGAGCAGGGCTAAATATCAAATAGCAATACCGGTCTGACGCCAGGTTGACGTGCCTTTGCAATCCGGGCAGACGCGTTCACCGATATGGTTGGACTGAAAATCATCCAGACACATCAGGCATTTCCGCCGCTTCGGTACAAGTTTATCCGACACCGGTTTTTTATTCATTTCTGAGCGAGAGGCCATAGAACCACCTCCAATAAACAGTTCAAATTTAAAAACGGAAAATCCGTTCCTCCCCGGCTTACGGCGAAAGACAAAAAAGGCCACGGGAGCGCTAATTTCCGCTCCTCGATATCTGCCCCAAATTAACGGGCGTCTGCCTTGAATTGGCCGTATCCGGAAATACTGATGAATGTTATATGCGATAACCGATTCAAATTACCTCTGCAAATTTTGCATAGCTCCCATGAAAAATCGGTAACCCTTAGCCGATTTGTAGTTAACTCATTGTTAATAAACAATAAAACCAGAAGAGTATTATGATATGCGACTTACTGGATAGTAACAAATTATGCACCAAAAGCCGATTTCATGATCGATTTTCGCCGAAATTCTGAATATCCGGGCATTTTTGGGAAGCGAAGGTAAGGTCGGTTTTTTCACTCATTTGTCAAAAAAGGTGTTGGCCCTGGCGGGGGAGGTCGGCCTATAAGGAGTAAATTTTTTTCGGGCAATTCAAATTTTAGTGGGAGGAAAAATGTCAGGACTATCGACGCCAGAGGCCGAACGCATTCTCAAGGAAAACTTCGCGCCGTGGGTCCAGGATCTGAATATATCGTTCGACAAGGTGGAAGAGGGGTTCGCCGTTCTCCGGGTGCCGCCGTCGGATCATCTTCACCGGGTGGGGGGAACGGTATGCGGCCAGGCCATCATGGCCCTTGCCGACACGTCCATGGTGTTTGCCATTGCGGCCTATTCCGGTGAACTCGTTCCCATGACGACGGTCAACCAGACGTCCTCTTTCCTGCGGCCGGCGGCGGACGCCGATCTGGTCGCCGAAGCTCGGATCATCAAGCGGGGCAAGGCCATACTGTACGGAGAGGTCAATCTCCATACGGGCGTGCCCGAAAAACCCATCGCCCATGCCACCAGCACCTATATGCTTTTGTAGGTGAATTTCCGCCTATAGGCGATCCCGGCTAGCCCTCCAATTTCGAGGCGATCTCCAAGGCGGCAGATTTTAAATCGAACAGGTGCTTCTCGACCATATGTTTGACCGACGACACCGATTTTGGCCATAGAATAACAAGCGCCCCATAGGTCGACTTACTCCCGACAATGGCGACGGCAAAAGAAGCCAAATTGTCCTGGTAATTCATTCCTGTATGGTCGGTTTGTCCCAGGTAGTATGGCGCCCGAACGGCGTATCCCTGCTTGCGGATTTCACTCAGTTCAGAGTTAAAATTTCTTGCGTCATTGACATCACGGCACAGCGGATCGTTTGAGGCCATAGCCGCTTCTATGATTCGCTGTAACTCCGCTCTTGAGCAGTATGCCAAATATGCGCGGCCAACTGCACTGGCAATAACATTTATACGTTCTCCTAATCTCGTAACGTCCATACTTGGCGCGAATGGACTTTGACGCCGACTCGTTTCAATTGACTCCATAAAAAGGCCTTGCCGAGTGGTCAAGTCTATGGGCCACTCAATGTTTTGACTCAATTTCGCGAGCACGGGTGCGCCGATTTCCGCCAGTCGCTCATTGGCAGCGTTAAATCCTGCCGAGAATCCCATGCGGGGCGATAGCCGATATAGCTTGTCGGACAAACCGCATCGGACAAATCCGCCGTTTTGCAAGGTTATGAGAATCCTGAGAGCCGATGATTTGGGGATAGACGTCATTCTGGACAGTTGACTCAAGGATAAGGGCGATCGCCGGTGAAGTACCCGCAATATGTCAATCGTTCTCTCAACGGATCGTATGGTTTTGGTTCTACCCATTTATCATTACGAATGATTCTAAAACATAGTTTGTCACGTAGTGACACATTCATCATTATTCATTGAGCCGTCAGTTTCAACCTCCGTATAAATTAAGGTCTACAATTTGGTGTAATAACTTATCCGGAGTGGAATTGATCGGCGCCCCAAATCAAATGGCCGGCCACGCCACGGATGGAGCAGGTTTCTGTCGATTGGGATAAATTTGAACCCTTATTTGTAGGATCTTTTGGAGGGGGATATGGATAGTGCAACGGGGACAACCCTTTATGCGGAGCGCCAAAAGCGCATAGCCGATAACATTGCGCTCCAAGAGACCGACCGCGTTCCTTATACTTTCTGGCCCACCTTCTGGCCCGCCAAGCTGGCCGGCCTGTCCTATAAAGACGTCTGGTACGATGTCGATAAAATGGTCGACGCCACCCGCCAGGCCATGCATCTCTTGGATCCAGACAGCTACTCACCTCTTTTGTTTTCTTTCGGTCCCGTGATGGAGGAAATGGGATACAAAGCCATGTACTGGCCCGGTAAAGGCGTGGGCGACAACGTCACCTTTCAGTATCTGGATGAGGAATATGTCAGCGCGGAGGAACTTGACGATTACCTGTTCGATCCCACTGGGTTTTATCTGAAAACCTATCTGCCCCGGATAGCTACGACCTTTGAGGGCTTCTCCGCCATGCCGGTATTGCCGTCCCTGTCCGAATGGCGGTTTTTCGCCAGCCTGAGCGCCTTCGCCGATCCGAAAATTCAGCAAAGCATGAACCAGCTGATGGCGACCGGCGAGAAAATGGCCGAGATTCTGGGGGCCGGCGGCAAATTCATCGGCGAGATGGCGGCCGAAGGCTATCCGGTGTCGGTCGGCGGTTTTTGTAAAGCGCCCTTCGATCACGTGTTGGACTTTTTGCGGGGCTCCAAGGGCGGCATGCTGGATATGTTCCGGCGCAAGGATAAGCTACTGGAAACCCTGGCCAAGGCGCGGCAGTTGTTGATCACCAATGTGGTCGCCGAGGCCAAGTCCGGCGACTGCAACATTGTCTTTATGCCCCTCCACTGGGGGCTGGACGGCTTTATGTCCCACGATCAGTTTATGACCTTCTATTGGCCGGAGCTGCGGACCACGGTCATTGAACTGATCGAAAACGACTGTGTGCCCTGTTTGCTGTGGGAAGGCGACTGCACGTCGCGCATGGAATTCATCGGCGATATTCCGCCCGGTAAGGCCATCTACTGGTTCGAACAGGGCGACCTTTTCAAGGCCAAAGAGGTACTGGGGGATGTGGTTTGCCTGCGCGGCAACGTACCGCCGTCGCTGCTCAATACCGGCACACCGGACGATGTGGACGGCTATTGCAAAAAACTGATCCAGACCGTCGGTAAAGGCGGCGGCTTCATTCTCGACGGCGCCATTGGCATTCCCGACGAAGCCCGTGTGGAAAATGTGATGGCTATGGCGGAGTCGGTGAAGAAATATGGGGATTGAATTATCGCTGTACCGTAGAATGATACGCATGTTCCACATAACAAGTTGATATTTTTTTTAAAATTTGAAATGATGAAATCATGAGCCGGACCAACCGGCCGACAATATTAAAAACCGACAGAGAGTCTACATGAAGGGGAGTCTTATGAGACGTTTACTGACATTTTTTTCGTATTTTGTTATCGCCTTATCCTTCGCCACCATGGTGCAGGCGCAAAGCGCGCCCAAGCAAGTCATCATCGGTGCCTCCGTTCCCAAGAACGGCGTATTGGCCGCTTTCGGATCCTATGCCGGCTGGGGATATAAAACCGCCGTCGCCGAGGCCAACGCAAAAGGCGGCGTGATGCTGAAAAAATACGGCAAGCGGGTGCCCATCAAGCTGGTTGTCTATGACGACGAAAGCCGGCCCGAACTGGCCACCAAGAACATCGAACGTTTGATCATCAAGGACGGCGCCCACGCGCTTTTGGGGTCGGCGACGCCGCCCCTGGTCATCAGCGGTGCCGTGGTGGCCGAACGGGAAAGGGTTCCCATGGTGGCGGCTCTGTCGCCCATCCGGGCCTTCCTCGGCGCCAACAAGGCGGGCTGGAAATGGACCTGGAACATGTTCTTCGACGAGTTGGAAATGACCCAGCAGCAGTTCCTCACCATGAACCAGGTGAAGACCAATAAAAAAGTAGCGCTCTTTACCGATAATGGTCCCGACGGCGTCGTCATGGGCATGCTGTGGAACAAGAACGCGCCCAAGCACGGCTATGAAGTGGTTTACCACGCCAAGTTCCCGGTAGGCACGTCCGAGTACGGCGACCTGATCCGCCGCGCCAAAGAGGCCAAAGCGGAAATCATTATCGCCCAGATGATCACCCCCGATGCCATCGCTTTGTGGAAACAGATGGGGGCGCTTAACTACAAGCCCAAAGCGGCTTTCTTCGAAAAAGGCGGTGAGCCTGTGGTGTGGTGGAAAATCCTCGGCAAGTCGGCCCAGGGCACCATGGTGGCCGGTTACTGGCACCCCGATCTGGGCTATCCCGGCGCCAAGGATCTCCGCGCCCGCTTTGAAAAAGACACCGGCGAGCTCTACAGCCAGCATATTGCCGATGCTTATGCGGCGGCCCAGGTGCTGATCGACGGTATGGAAAGCGCCGGATCCGTCGACGCGGCGGCGGTCAATACGGCCATCGGCAAGACCGACAAAACCTATGTGGTTGGTCCGGTGAAATTCACCGAAGGCAAGGGTAAGCGCTCCGCCGCTCTGCCCACCTTTATGCTGCAATGGCAAAACGGCGATCTGGAAGTCGTCCATCCCAAAAAATGGGCGACCAAAAAGCTGATCCATCCGATTCCTTGATCGCTAGGAAATTGACAAATCAACATGAACCGTAATTTTTGTTGCAAACTACCCCCCCACCCTAACCCTCCCCCTCCAGGGGGGAGGGGATAAGCGGTGTTATTGCCATTACTTCCTCCCCCCTGGAGGGGGAGGATTGAGGTGGGGGGGAAGCTGCGCAAAGAACCGACGGTTGGCTTTGTTGGTAATTCAGCATGAGTTTCTACACCATCAGCGCGGGGGCCTTGAACGGACTTTTGCTGGGCGGGCTATATGCCTGCATGGCTTTGGGCCTGTCCATGGTGTTCGGGGTGATGCGGTTCATCAATGTTGCCCATGGTGAACTGCTGGTGCTGGCTGCATTTTTGTCGTTCGTTCTTTCCACTTCTTTCGGCCTCCATCCGGTGGTCGCCATGCTGGTGCTGATTCCGATCCTGTTTGTCCTCGGCTACGTCATGCAGCGGACGCTGATTAACCCCTTGATGGGGGCCGGATTGGAGCCGTCGCTGCTGACCGCTTTTGGTCTCTCCATCATCGCCCAGAACCTGATGGTGGAAATTTGGGGCGGCAATACCAAATCACTCGGCACGGCCTACGCGGAAATGAACGCCAATATCTTTGGGATCGATGTACCGCTCCTTTATATCTTGTCGTTCTTCGCCGGGGTGATCGTCACCGTCGGCGTTCATCTTTTCATTACCCGCACCTACACGGGCCGCGCCATCCGGGCCGCGACGCAAGACGCCGCCACCGCCATGGTCATGGGGATCAATGTCAATAATATTTACGCCATCACCGCCGCCATTGGCGCGGCGACGGCGGCCTTGGGCGGCACCCTGATCGGCATGACCTTTTCCTTCACGCCAACCACCGGCTTTCCCTGGCTGCTGAAAGGCTTCGTCGTCGTCGTGCTGGGCGGCATGGGCAACATCATCGGCACCCTGGCGGGCGGTCTGATCCTGGGCCTGTCGGAAGGCGTCGGGGCGGCCTTCGTCGGCACCGGCTACCGCGACATGATCGGGTTTATCATCTTCCTGCTGGTTCTCATGTTCCGGCCCACCGGCCTGTTCGGTCTCAAAGGATCGGAGTAGCGGAGTGATGATGGATTTCCGGCAACGCTACGGGCCCTGGGTTTTGTTGGCCGCAGCGACAGCCCTGTTGGCTACTATTCCCTCGCTCGGTGACCGCTACGCGCTTTTTATCGCCTATTTTCTGGTGCTCAACGTGGCTTTTGCCCAAAGCTGGAATCTGGTGGGGGGCTATACCGGGCTCATTTCCCTGGGCCATGCCGCATTTTTCGGCATCGGCGCCTATGCGGCGGCCATCTGCGTCATTACCTTCGAACTGCCCTTGTGGGTCGGGTTTATTGTCGGTGGGGTGTCGTCAACGTCTTTTGCCTTTTTGATTTCCTTTCCCACCTTCCGCTTCAGGGGCATTTACTTCGCCATCGGTACTTTGGTGCTGGCGGAAGCTTTGCGCATCTGGATGATCAATTGGGAATATATCGGCGGCGCCCAGGGGATGCAGTTTCCCATCGGCATCGGCCCACGGATGTCGGGATATTTTTACATCATGCTCGGGCTCGCCGCTATCTCGACGGGACTGTTGATGTACATCATGCGCAGCAAGTTGGGCATCGGTTTGAGGGCCATCCGGGATAATGAAGACGGGGCGCAGAATCTGGGCGTGGATATTTTCCGCACCAAACTGACCGCCTTTATGATCAGCGCCTTTATCGCCGGGCTGGTGGGCGCCGTCCACGCCGGGCGGCTGGGAGCCATCGAGCCTTACTCAATATTTGGGGCGGCCTGGACAATCGGCGTGGTCAATATCGTTATCATCGGCGGCATGGGCACCATTTTCGGCCCCGTCGTCGGGGCCATCTTCGTCACCATCCTTGCCGAATCCCTGGCCGACTTTTCCGGCATTCACCTGATTATCGAAGGCGTGATTCTCATCCTGGTGATCCGCTATATGCCCTATGGGCTCTGGGGCTATGCGTTGAGAATGCTGAAAGCGGGACGGGCATGATGTCGGGTCAGCCTTTGCTGCAAACCAGCCAGGTCACCAAAGCCTTCGGTGCACTGGTGGCGGTCAACGACCTCAGCTTCGATCTCGGCGACGGCGAGGTGCTTGGCATCATGGGCCCCAATGGCGCCGGTAAATCGACGCTCTTCAATCTGATCATGGGCGCCATGCCCCTCAGCGACGGTTCGGTTCATTTCGCCGGCCAGCAGATCAGCGGCATGAACGCCAGCCAGATTTGCCGCTTAGGCATCGGCCGAACCTACCAGATCCCGCAACCCTTCCGCCACATGACGGTGGCCGAAAACGTCGTCGTCGGCCAGCTCTATGGCCAGAACAAGACGGCCATGGAACCCGCAAGAGAAAAGGCCTACGAAATCCTGACGACCCTTAGGTTGGACGACAAGGCGGACCTGATGGCCGGGCAGTTGGGGCTGTTGGACCTCAAACGGCTGGAGATGGCGCGGGCGCTCTCCACCGATCCGCGCCTGCTGTTGCTGGACGAGATCGCCGGGGGGCTGGTGGAAAGCGAGATCGAGGAACTGGAAAACAATATCGACGATCTCAAGTCCCAGGGCCAAAGCATGATCATTATCGAACATGTCATGCGCACCCTGTTCAACCATTCGGACCGCATCCTGGTGATGAATTTCGGTACCGAAGTGGCCGTCGACACGCCGCCGAAGATCGCCGAGAACGAGGAGGTGATCGATATCTATCTGGGCGAGGAATTGGACCGCAAGGCGCCGGTCAGCGCCGCCCAGACGACGGCCGAAACGCGGCAGACCCTTTTAAAGGTGTCGGAGATCGGTTCCGGCTACGGTGAGTTCCAGGCCCTGTTCGACGTGTCCATGGAGATCAAAAAAGGAGAAATCGTTGCCCTCATCGGCATCAACGGGGCGGGCAAGTCGACGCTGACCCGGGCCGTCACCAACCAGATTCCCCTGACTGCCGGCGCTGTCCACTGGAAAGGCGACGATCTGGCTCAGTATAAAGCCTATGACATCGTCGATCTGGGCATTTCCCAATGTCTGGAAGGGCGGAAGATTTTCAATCACATGACCGTCCTGGAAAATCTGGAAATCGGTGCCTATCCCGGCCACGCCAGGGACAAACGCCTAGGAACCCTGCAATGGGTGTACGAGCTTTTTCCCCGGTTGCAGGAGCGGGCCGATCAATTGGGGGGTACCTTGTCCGGGGGCGAGCAACAGATGTTGGCCATCGGCCGCGCCCTCATGGCGCTTCCCGAATTGATCATCTTCGATGAAATCTCTCTCGGCCTCGCACCCAAGATCATCGACACCATTTACGAAACTATTCCCAAAATCGTCGCCAACGGCACCACCGTTCTGCTGATCGAACAAAACGTTCACCGCAGCTTGGGTATCGCCGACCGGGCCTACATTCTGGAGCGTGGCCGCATCACCCTTTCCGGCACCGCCCAGGAACTGATCGAGAACAAGGAAATCCAGGAAGCCTATTTCGGGCTGGAGACGCATTAAAAAAAGTGTACCAGGAATAATTTTCGATAAATGGCGAATATTATTCCTGGTACACTTTTTGCCACCGAGATTAAGGGAGGAAATTTAATGTCACAGGAACAATTTGAAACCGGGATGAAACGCCGGACCAAGGTTCTGGGTGAGGCGTATGTGGAGAAATCCCTCACCAACGCGGACGATTTCAACAAGGATTTTCAAAAGCTGATTACCGAATACTGTTGGGGCGGCGTTTGGGGGCGGGATGGGCTGGCCATGCGCGACCGGTCTATCCTCAATCTCGGCATGATCGCCGCGCTGAACCGGTCGGAGGAGTTTAAACTGCATTTCCGGGGCGCCCTCAACAATGGCCTGAGCCTGGAAGAATTGCGTGAAATCCTGCTTCAGATCACGGTCTATTGCGGTGCCCCAGCGGGGGTGGAAAGCTTCCGCCTGGCCCGGGAAGTGCTGGCCGATTTGGGCATCGATCCTTCAAAGATGGATTCCGACTAGCGGTCGAGATAAGTAAACTGTCACCGAATTAGACGAAAGAAGCAGATCATCATGCCCCATCCCTTGAAAAACATTCGAATCGATCAGGTCGGCAGCCTGTTGCGCCCCGCCGGGCTCATCGACGCCTTCCTGCAATTCGGCAAGGACGAAATAACGGAAGACCAATTGACCGAGGCACAGGACACCGCCATCTCGGAACTGGTGGCCCAAGAAGAAGCCGCCGGGTTGCCGGTGGTCTCCGACGGCGAATACCGGCGGCTCAACTGGCAGGTCAGTTTTTCCGAGGTGGACGGCTGGGATTTGTGGGAAGGATCATGGAAAGGTTTTGTCGCCAATCCCTCCCTGATCGGTGAAGACGAAAAACCGCTGGAGCGGGGCGCCGATGCGGTGGAGTCTTTCAAGGCGCCCGCCACCGGCAAGCTGAAACTCAAAAGGAATTTCCCCCTGGTAGAATACGAATACCTGCACACGATCGCCAAACACCCCGCCAAGGCCATGATCATGGGACCCGACCGGGTCTCCCAGATGTGCGATATCGAAAACTCCTCACCTCACTACGAGGACGCCGACTCGTTCCTTGCGGATGTAACGGAAATCCAAAGCCAGATGGTGGGTGAACTGATCGACGCCGGGTGTCCCTATATACAGTTGGATGAGCCCAGCTATACCGGCTACGTGGACCGGGATACCTTGGAGCGCATTGCCGAACGGGGAGAGGATCCATTGGAGAATCTGGCCCGTGCCGTGGCGGCCTCCAACGGTGTTATCGAGGCGCATGACGGAAAGGCTTGTTTCGGCCTTCATATCTGCCGGGGCAACCGGGCCTCCATGTGGCACCGGGAAGGCACGTATGACGGTATCGCCGAATATCTGTTCGCCAACCTCAAATTCGACCGACTGCTGCTGGAATACGATACCGAACGCGCCGGCGGGTTCGAGCCACTGCGGTTCATACCAAAGGACGGACCTACCGTGGTGCTGGGCCTGATCACCACCAAGCACGGTGAGGTGGAGACGGTGGACGAGCTTTTGGCCCGCATCGACGATGCGCAGAACCATATCGACATCGATCAGTTGGCGATCAGTCCCCAATGCGGTTTCGCCTCCGGCATCACCGGCAACCTCCTCAGCGAAGACGCCCAGTGGCGCAAGATCGCCGTCATGCAGAAGGTGGCGGAAAAAGTCTGGGGGTAGAGCGAAAATTCGAGGATGTTAGCTCGAAAGTCTGTACCGTATCGTCCTGGTCGCCCAGAGAAGCAGTCCAGCGGAAAGTATGAGGATATAAGCAATATCCCAGAGCACCAACCAGCTCATTTCCCCGGCAAAAGCGGCGCGGGCCAGGCGGACGGGATGGAGAAGGGGCAGGATCTCGGCGACTTGCAGCCAGCCGCCGGAGAGCCGCTCGCTGATGGGAAAAAAAACATCGGAGAACAGAAAAAGTGGTGTCAGGAAGAGCGTAAAATAGAAGCTGAACAGTTCGATGGTCGGCAGGCGCAACGTGACGGCAATGCCGATGGCGGCGAACATCAGGCCGGTAAGGGGAATAACCAATGCCGCCAGCAACGCCGACAGACCGGGCATCAGGCCGAACAGGGCGGCGACGATGAAAAAGCCGCCGCCGTAAATACATGACCTGGTCAGTGCCCACAGCACCTCACCCACCAGAATATCGTCCGGGGTCACCGGCGTGGTGACCATGCCGCTGTAGGTCTTTTCGTAGGTCAGGCGGACAAAGACGTTATAGGTCACCTCGAAACTGGCGCCATGCATGGCCGAAACGCAGATCAGACCGGGCACGAGAAACTCCACATAAGAAACGCCACCCATTTCGGTGATATAGGCGCCGACGCCGATGCCAATGGCGGTAAGATAAAACACCGGTTCAAAAAAGTTGGGTAGCAGATTCGACTTCCAGGTCCGCCGGTAAAGGCTGGCGTTGCGCCGCCAGACGGAAACCGCATGTCTAAGTGATAAGCTCATTGGTCCTCCCCCAATTGAGCACCGGTGACAGAGAGGAAGACATCTTCCAGATTGGCCGGGCGGACAATGACCGGCCGGCGCTCACCACCATCCATTTTATGCACTTCATTGAGAACCGGGGTGGCGTCCTCGGCGAAAACCATCAACCGGTTCCCTGAACGGAGTTTAACCACGCCATTGCCGATGGCATTGGTAAGAAGCTGCTCTTCGGCCTCAGTGCAGTCGAACTCCACCGCTTCCGGATGGAGCTCGCTTTGGATCAATTCCCGCGGCGGTCCCTGGCGGATCGATTTCCCGCCGGCGACGATCATTACCTGATCGCACAGCCGTTCGGCTTCGTCCATGTAGTGGGTGGTCAGCAGGACGGTTTTGCCGTCCGATTTAAGTTGGCGGATTTTTGACCACAAAGCGTGGCGCACCGCCGGATCAAGCCCAGTGGTCGGTTCATCCAGAATCAGCAGTTCCGGATCATTAATTAACGACATGGCGACGGCCAGCCGCCTTTGGAAGCCGCCGGATAAAGTGATCACCGGCATGTCTTCGTGGGAGCGGAGCTCCAGAAAATCGAGCAGATGATCGATACGCCGCGTCAGTTCTGCTTCCGGGATCAAATGGTGACGTCCGAAGATCCGGAGGTTGATCCGCGGCGACAGGTTATCGATCATGACATTTTCCTGCAGGGTCACCCCCAGACGGGTTCGTATCGCTCGGACATTACGCGCCACGTCCTGGCCAAACACACGGACCTGTCCCCGCGTCGGTTCGGTAACGCCGTACAGCATACGCAGGGTGGTTGTTTTCCCCGCTCCGTTAGGGCCGAGCAACCCGAAGCAGATACCGGCTGGAATTGCCAGGTCGAGATTGCTGACAGCCGTCTTGCTTTCATAGACCTTGGTTACGCCATCGGTTTCAACGATGAAATTTTTTTCTTCTGAAATTTCGTTCTCTGGCATTACGCGGTCAGACTACTGCCCCACCACGGCCCTGCCAACGGTATCTTCGTCGGTGCCGAACCAAACTGTGTCGGTAGGAGCATGGTAGTGCATGTGTCTGACACTGCCGGCGCCGGACGGGATGGGGGTAATGGAAAATATGGCGTCCTTGGCCGGATCGAAGCCGACGAAGGTGTTGGGATCGACACCCGTTTCCACCAGCCAGATGCGCCCCCGTTTGTCCCGCGCCATGCCATAGGGGTCGGAATCTGCGCCGCCCGGCAGTTTCCATTCGTCCAGCTTGCCCGTCTTGGGATCGAGCCGTCCTAAATAGCCGCGGCTGTAGTCGGTGTAGTAAATCCGCCCGTCGTCTGTGACATCGATCCGGCGGGGCCTGGCACCGTCGACAATCTTGTGCTCGGTCAATTTGAGGGTGTTGGGATCAACCGACGCCACTTTATCGGTCCCCAGAAGGGCGATCCACGGCGTCCCGTTCGGCGCAATGATGATCCCGTAGGGCCGCGCGCGACTGGTGGGAACCCGGATGAGGTCGACTTTACGGTCGGCCAGCCGCAGCCGTCCGACGAAATTGCCCCATTGCACCGTGAACCATATGTGCTTTTCGGCCCTATCGAAGATCAGCGTATGGGGATCGTCGGCTTCCGGCTCCGGCATGCCGATTCTCTCAATTTTGCTGGTCTTAGGATCGAAACGGCCGATATAGCCGGAGAGATTCCCCGAATACCAAACAACACCATCGGAACCCACGATCAAATTGTGGGGTCCCGGTTCGTCCTTCAGGCCTTTGAGAATAAACTTGCCGGTCTGCGGATTGAGGCGCGCCAGATAGTGCCCGCTCTGGCCGACAAACCAGACCGAGTTGGCGTTTTCGGCAAAGGGGTCGCGGGACCGGCCGCCGTAGCTTACCTTCCATTCCTTAATATCGACCGGGTTCAAGGAATCGGCTGAAAGCGCCGGGAACGGCAGGAAAAAAATGAGGGACATCGCAAATAGTAATTTCAATTTCATGCCTGAACTCCCATGTTTCTTATGGCCTTTTCGGCGACGGGTGGAATATGGCGTATGCAATTAGGAAGTTTTATTATTATAGTTAAACCGGAACACGGCAACATATCCCGGTCAGGAGAATTTAATGAGACGCCGCAGCACGGTAGGTAAAAATACACGCCAAAAAGCCATGGGCCTGGATCAGTTCGGTGAAGACGGGGTTACCTTCAGCGATATCGACGAAGTCACCTCTTCGTCCAAAGGTATCTGGAAACGGCCCTGGTGGGTGCGCGAGGTGGACAAACCGACCGTGGATATCGACTGGGACGCCACCGAGCGGTTCGACGCCACGAAAATCCAACAGGTTTCCTGGAAAAAATATATTGGTGAAGACAAAGCCAAGGAACTGACCAAACGACGGGAAGAAAAACTTCGCCAATGGATCATCGAGGGTAAGGCCGGGTACACCCTGCGGGACCGCGCCCTGGATATCGCCGGCGCCCAGGCCGGATCGGTGAGCACCACTTTTAAAGGGTCCTGGTACAAGGAGGACAAAGACGGGAAGGAAAGGGAAGACGGCAAGGTCTTCGCCTACGAACCTGCCCGGTCACAGCTGACCGACCCTGCACGGCCCAAACCCATGAGCCCGGAAGAATTGGGCGTGCCCCGCTGGGAGGGAACGCCCGAGGAAAACGCCCGCATGATCCGCTCGGCGCTGCGTCATTTCGGCGCCCATCAGGTCGGCTTTGTCGAACTGACGGAAAACAACAAAAAATTGTTCTATGAAACGGACGCCATGGACGGCAAGCGGATCGAATTTGAAAATGTAGAGAAGGCTTACGAGACCGATGAGAAGCGGGTCATCCCGGAAAAGGCAAGATGGGCGATCGTATTTTCGGTGCAGATGTCCGAAGAACTGATCAAACGGAAATCCGGATTGATGCCGTCGGCCTTGTCGGCGGCGGCCACGGGCGCGGCCTACCGTCAGGCGAGAAACGTCATCGACCAGACCCAGTGCTTTCTGCATGTGCTGGGCTATCAGGGGTTGATGGGCACCTGGTATAACGGATTGGGGATCGCACCGGCCTTCGGCATCCTGGCGGGCCTGGGCGAACTGGGCCGGATCAACCGCATGATCAGTCCCGAACACGGTCCGCTGCAACGGGTCTTCAAGCTGGTCACCGATCTGCCCTTGACGCCCACCAAGCCCATTGATGCCGGTATTATGAATTTCTGCCGCACCTGCAAGGTCTGCGCCGATGAATGCCCGGCGGATTGTTTGAGCAAAAAAACCGACCCCTATTGGGAACCGGCGGGCCCCTGGAACAATCCTGGGCACAAAACCTGGTACGAGGATTCACCCAGTTGCCGGACCTGGTGGGCGGTATCGACGGCGGGCTGTTCCACCTGCTTTGCGGTCTGTGCCTTCAGCAAGAAAAACATCTCGGTGATCCACGATATCGTGAAGATCGCCATTGCCAAAAACAAGATCATGCCCGACAAGGTAAATGCGTTTTTCACCAAGATGGACGGTGTGTTCGGCTATCAGGATCAACGCAATATCAATGATTGGTGGGACATGGAACTACCGCCCCGGGGCACCAATAACCCCAAAGAAACCAAACTGGATTAGGCGGGGAGCAGATTGATGTGGCGTTTTATCTATGGCCTGATCCTGGGTGCCGGCGGCATGGCCTTCTGGAACTGGAAACAAGCCGAAAATTTATCCGTGGCCTGGTATGTCTGGCTCCTGATGGCCCTGGCTCTGGCTCTGGGCACCCTGGCGGTCCATCATTTTTTCGCCTCCAGGGAAGAACTGGAACCCAAGGCGGCCTGGATCGGCCTGCTGCTTTTCGGCCTTCCCGCCTTGCTGCTGTCCGGCTGGGTGCTGTCGTTTTTCGTGTGACAGGGATGTCCTGACAAGCTAGGCGATCAGTAATCCAAGGCCTAAATTCTCAGTAATACGACGCCCAAAGCAACGATGATGACACATATCATTCGCCAACCCCCCAAAACCTCTTTCAAAACGAGAGACCCGATTAGAGCTGCAAAAATTACACTGGTTTCCCGGAGCGCCGATACGGGTGCAATAGGCGCCAATGTCATCGACCAAATTATGATCCAGTAGGACGTCAGAGAAATGATACCGGCTCCAATTCCCGCGGCCCATTGCCGACGTGACAAAATCTTGAGATCTTGCCGGGTACGCCAGCCAAATACGGCAGCGTAAATAATGCCGGTAAGCGCGAACATTGAGACCGTATATCCGTGAGCGTTCCCGGCAAATCTGGCCCCCAGCCCATCGATGATGGTATATGAGGCGATCATCAAAGCGGTTGCCAGTGAATATAGAACTGCTTGCCAATCCTGGAATTGCCGCCAGCCGTTACGTAGTGAAAGGCCCAGAATACCACCGACAATTACAAAGATGGCCAACAATGTTTTTACCGATAATTTTTCGCCCACAAAGAAAAACATTATAATGGCGACAA
The DNA here is from genome assembly GCA_964574215.1 of uncultured Rhodospirillaceae bacterium. Classification (GTDB taxonomy): domain Bacteria; phylum Pseudomonadota; class Alphaproteobacteria; order Rhodospirillales; family UBA2165. Next base: position 55,881 of record CAZNLR010000018.1, read on the forward strand.
TCAACGGCGCAGTTCCACGGGCGATTGGATATACCAAACTCAAATCGCCCCAACGGTAGGCAATTGAAAGAAACCAAAAATAAAGAACATGAATGACTGCAGAGGCCCCTAAATACGGCCAACTCACCAGGGGTGGAAATGGGAAAAATGCAATCAAGCCCAAGGATATGACGCCGGAACTTATGGTTAAAAGCACCGTTGCCAAATGCTGGTTGTGATCCGCCTTAATCAGGGCATTCCAGCTAGCGTGCAGGATCGCCGCCAAAAGCACTAAACTGGTGATTGTCGCATCCATACCCGAATCTAACGGCCGGATACATTTTTTGATTCAATATCGGAAATTGACAAACCCTAAACCCCGAACATAAATCTCGTTCCCACGTTCGATGTTACCAGCTTGTCCGGCATGCGCTGTCGCATCATTTCGATGAAGTTGGCGCCGGTGCAGTGCATGGGGATGATGACGTCCGGGTCCAAGTCCTCCAGTTCGTCCACTGTCTGCTGGATATATTCGATGGGTGCCAGGCCCAGATGAAACCCGCCGATGACGGCGTGGAGTCTGTCTACGTTGGCGACGGCCATGGCGGTTTTGACCGTGTTGACGATGCCCGCGTGACCGCAGGAGGAGATCACCACCAGGCCTTTACCCTTGACGATGTAACAAGTAGCGTGTTCGTCCTCGTGGGCGTCCAGCACCAGCTTGCCGCTCCGTTCCGCTTCGGTGAAATGATCGTCCTCGGCCACCATGGTGCCGCCGCTCACTTCTTCGAAGCTTTGCCGCTCGATATAGCCCGAGGTAAAGGCGCCTCCTAGATCATACGGGACGTCACAGCATCGGGTTTTGACGTCACGGGCTTTCAGGGACAAGCGGTCGATGGCGCCCCAGGACATGGGCTCGACATCTTTTTCCTTAAGGTATTTTTCCCGGAAGACGTTTTCGCCGCCCACAAAAAGGGACAAATCCTCGGTCATACGGGTCCGGTACTGACCGACAAAGCCGTCCATGCCACCAAAATGATCCCGGTGGCCGTGGCTCAGGATCAAGCCGTTAAGCCTGGCCGGTTCAATGGCCAAAAGGTCAAAATTGCGGTTGAGGACTTCCGGCGTATAGCCGAAGTCGAGCAGGTATTCGGCTTTTTCGCCGTCTGACCGCGATGCTAGATGGAGCGACAGGCCCCATTCGCCGGCCAGGGTCGTCATGTGACGTCCGGGCACCCGCCCCACATGTTCGATGGTCACATGCGGATGCTCGCCCGCCGGCAAAAACCGCTCGTAAAAGGAATCAACCACGACCCGGACCGAGACCTCGTCAACCACCGGTGCGGTGAATGGTATTTGCTTGTCCAAGCTATTAGCCACAATCTTCCCCTTTTGGCCTTTCATTGTAGTTGTCGGGCCCGACCCGGCAAGTAATTTGGCGTCTATTTAATGACAGTCTATAAATAACAAAATAAATTATTAATAATGTTATTCATAATTTAGTCTTATATATTATACAAAATAATATATTGCATGATTGAGTAATCAGTGATTTAATGCCCGGGAACTCAAGGTGGGGGCGCGTGTCATGGGTCAAAAGCCCGACATCGAAACATTGGAAATTGAAGAAAATGCCGACCGCTCGGCGGCCCTTTGGTATAGCGCCGAAAGGCGGGCCGAACAGGAGTCCGCCACTCAAACGGATGCGAACCCAACCGCCGATCAGCCTTCATCCGATCAGAACGCCGCCATCAATATCAATGTCCTGCTGTTCGGACTGCTGTCCACGGTAACGACGGAACGCAGCATTTCCCTGTCTTTACCGGGCGGTGCCACGCCCCTGGACGTTCTGGCGGCGCTGGAGGAAAAATTCGGCAGCGAAGCGTTTTCCCCCATCAAAGACCCGGTTGCCGGTATTCTGCCGTGCTGCCGCCTGTTCGTGGACGGCGACCCGTTTGAAGATGTCCGCGCCCCGATCTCGCCGGAAGGCAAACCGGCCACCATTGAAATGATACTGCTCAAAGGATTTGAAGGCGGTTAGACGCTGTCCCAAAGCCCCAAAGTGTTTACTGGAGGAGCCCCAAATGAACGAAATCAAACCGCCGCGCATCGTCGAAAAAGCACCCGAGGGAGACGAATGGATTCCCTCCACGTGCAACCTCTGCTACGGCACCTGTTCGATCCTGGTCCACAAGGTCGACGGCGTCGCCGTCAAGATCGAAGGCAATCCCAAAAGCACCGTCGGCAAGGGCCGCCTTTGCGGCAAGGGCATCAGCGGGCTGATGACCCACTACGACCCCAACCGGGTGCGGGTACCGCTCCGGCGCACCAACCCGGAAAAGGGCATCGGCATCGATCCCGGCTGGGAGGAAATCTCCTGGGACGAAGCGCTGGACGAGGTCGCCGGGCGCCTGAAGAAAATCCGCGAGGACGATCCGCGCAAGCTGTCCATCCAACGGACGACGACGGTTTACACCATGGGTCTGCCCTGGGCGGCCTTTGCGCCGGGCTTCGGGACGACCAACGTGTCGGAAGGGGGCGGTGGCCTTCACTGCGGCAATTCGGCTCACCAGGTGTCGGGGATGATGCATGCCTCCTGGGGCATTCTGCCCGACTTCCAGTACTGCAACTACGCTATTTATTTCGGCGCTTCCAAAGGCCATGGCGCGGGTCACGCTTCAAATTCCAACATGGCCATGGCGGCGGACGCCCGCGAACGCGGCATGAAAATGGTGGTGGTCGATCCCATGTGCAATTTCGCCGCCGCCAAGGCGACCGAGTGGGTCCCCATCCGGGTCGGCACCGACGCCGCCCTGGCGCTCGCCATGTGCAACGTCATCGTCAACGAAATCGGCACCATGGACATTCCCTACCTCAAAGCCAAAACCAACGGCACCTACCTGATCGGTCCCGACGGCACCTACTTGCGTGACCAGGAAACCAATGAGCCGTTGGTCTGGGACGAACAGGCGGGCGTGGCCAGGCCGCACAATGTGGCCGATTCGGAGAACACGGCCTTGGAGGGCGAGTTCGAGATAGACGGCGTTAAATACCGCCCGTCCTTCGTGCTTCTTAAAGAGCATTTGAAAAAATATACGCCCGAATACGGCGAGGAAATCTCCACCGTGCCGGCGGCGGACATCAGACGAATCTCCCAGGAGTTCGTTGATGAAGCCCGCATCGGCAGCACCATCGTCATCGACGGCGTCACTCTGCCATATCGGCCCGCCGCCGCCATCGCTTTCCGGGGCCTGCAAGGACACCGTAACGCCACCTTTAATTTCTTCGCTGTCCTGCTGCTCAATCAGCTGGTGGGTGCGGCGGATGTGGTGGGGTCCTGTCTCGGTTTCAATCCGGCGTTTGCCGGTATCCCCGAAACCGGCCGCATGGGCTACGTGCCCAAAGCCGGTCCCGACGGCCTCATGGAGGTGGGGACCTGGATGGCCTACGATCCGCCCTATCCAAGACCAGAACCCAAGAAGCCGGAAGAAATGGGGCTCCAGGATCTGTTCGTCATGGGCATGACCTCGCCTTTTTTCAACTCCGAGCAGGGGGAGGAATTGTGGGAAAAGTTCGATATGCCCTATCGGCCGGAGATGCTCTTGAATTACGGCGCCAATTGCGTGATGAGCATCGCTAACAAGGATCTGGTCGCGGAATCGCTCAAGAAGCTGGACTTCATCGCCTCCTTCGATTTGTTCCTGAATGAGACGTCGGATTTCGCCGATATCGTTCTGCCTGACCGGGGCTATCTGGGTTGCTACAATACGCGGCCGAATATCCCCTATATCTTCAGCCATCCCGCCGGCATGGGCGATTGGAGTTGGGCGATCCAGCAGCCGGTGGTCGAGCCGGAGGGCGAGGAACGCCTGTTCGCCGATGTCCTCATCGATCTGGCCGACCGGGCCGGTTTCCTGGACGATTTTAACGCTGCCTTCAACGCTGTCCTAAATTTGCAGGGCGAGTACCGGCTCGAAAGCGGTAAGAAATATACCTATGAGGAAATCTGCGACGCCGATCTCAAAATCAATTTCGGCGATGACCGCGGCCTCGACTACTTCAAGAAAGAAGGTGTGGTGACCTGGCCCAAAACGCCGCAGGAAGTTTACTGGCGGGCCTTTACGGACGCCCGGGTGCCGATTTATTGGGAATGGATGCCGGAATTGAGAGAGAAAATCCAAGCCATCTCGGGACCGGTCGGTCTCGACGTGCCCAAAGACTATTACAGCGCTTTGGCCGAGTTTCTGCCCTGCCAATCCCATGAATGTAAAAAAGAAGGCTTCGATTTCTATACCTTCTATTACCGGGATACGCTGCACACCAACAGCTTTACCATGGAGAACGCCTGGCTCGATGAAGCCGCCCAGCTTGATCCCTATTCCTACAATATCGCCATGAATACGGAATCGGGCCGCAGCCGGGGACTGGAGGATGGCGACATCATCCAGCTTGAAAGCGAAAAAGGCCGCCAGGTTACCGGGCGCGTCCATCTCACCGAGGCCATCCATCCCGAAGGTCTCGGCATTGCCGCCCTTTGCGGTCATTGGGCCAAAGGAATGCCGGTGGCCAAAGGCAAGGGCGTCTTTTATAACGAACTTCTCGAATTGGATTGGGAAAGCGTCAATCCTGTTAACCTAACCCTTGATCTCTGTTCCAAGGTCAAGGTGACGCGTGTGGAGGAAAACCGATGAAATGGGGAATGGTAATTGATTTGAAACGCTGCATCGGTTGTTATGGCTGTCAGCTTTCCTGCAAGGCCGAACACGGCACCCCCCGGGGCGTTTTCTACGCCCGGGTTCTGAAGCAGGAGGAGGGCACCTACCCGACGGTCAGCCAGACTTTCCTGCCCGTTTTGTGCAACCATTGTGAGGAACCGCCTTGTGTCGATGTCTGTCCGACGGGCGCCAGTTTCGTCTGGGAAGACGACGGCACGGTTGATATCGATCACGATATTTGCGTCGGTTGCCGCACCTGCATGTTGGCCTGTCCTTATTCCAACCGTTATTTCAACGACAACGACCAAGCCTACTACGGCGAACAGGGTCAAACGCCTTACGAGCAGGCGCGAACGACCCAGCACCAGACGGGCGTGGTGATGAAATGCAATTTCTGCCGCGACCGGCGTCAGGAAGGCAAGGAGCCGGCCTGCGTCGCCAACTGCCCCACGGTTGCAAGACATTTCGGCGATCTGGACGATCCGACCAGCAATGTCAGCCGGCTTATCAAGGAGCGGGCCGGTTTCGCCCTGCATCCGGAAAAAGGCACCAAACCCAATGTCTATTACCTGCCGGCCTAACCGGTATTTGAGGAGGGGAGTTTAGCTGTGAACAGTATTAGATACGACAAGCTGATCGACGATTTGAAAAGCGAATACCGGCCTCAACGGGAATGGGCGGAAGGACGCGGCGCCTTTCTCATTTACGGCCACTTCCTGGTGGGTGTCGCCGCCGGAGGCTGGCTGCTGTGCCGCTACTACGGCAGCTTCGACGGCATGATCCTGTCTTATGTTTTGGCGGGGCTAGGTGGTCTGGCTCATCTGTTCAATCTGGCCCGGCCGGAACGGGTTCTCAACATGATGCTGCGTTTTAAGACCTCATGGGTTTCCCGGGGATTTTGGGGGCTGACGTTTTTCCTGGTCGGCGGCGCCCTCTATCTGCTGTCGCAGAAAGAATTGGGCGCGGCCGTCGGTGGTCCGCTGATGGTCATCGGTGACGTTCTGGCCGTTTTGGGGTCATTGACCATGATGGGCTATATGGGCTTCGTCTATACGGCTTCCAAAGGCATTCCCTTCTGGAATTCCACTCTGCACCCGGTGCTCTATATTGCTTACGCCATCCGAGGCGGCATTGCGGCGCTCGTTCTGGTGTTGGCGGTACGGGGCCAGGCCCTGGCCGGAGAAAGCGGCTTGCTGGAATTATGGATCGCCGTCACGGCGGTGGTGATTGTTCTCTGGGCGCTGGAAATCCAGGGCGCCGTCGCCAGCGGCGATGAAACCGCCAAACGTTCCATTAACGACCTCTTGGCGGGCCGCCTGGCAATCTATTTTTACGGCGGCACCCTGATCATCGGCCTGGTGGTGCCGTTGATCCTGACCACGGGCGCCGTGGCGCCCATGTCGGCAGGCATTCTGGCGGTGATCGGATTGGCATCGATTATCGGTGACTTCTTTATGAAGTTTTCTTCAATTAAAGCGGGCGTCTATTTGCCCGTCCGGCTGCCCCATTTGCATAAGCCTTAAGGAGAAGGTTTTAGTGGCAGAATTATCCCCCCACCCTAACCCTCCCCCGCAAGGGGGGAGGGGACTGTATTTTTTATCCCCTTCTCCCCTTGCGGGGGAAGGTCGGGATGGGGGGATAGGCCGTCGGTAGACGGAAGAAAATTCACTTAAAACTGCGAAACAGATGGATCAAGAAACACCCAAAAGCGCCATGAACGGCAACGGCAACGGTGGAGAGCCAAAAAAAGGCTTCGGCGTCCAGTCCATCGAAGTCGGCATGCACCTTCTGAAAGTACTGATGGAATTCGGCCGCCCGGTGATGCTCAAGGAATTGGCGGAAGCGTCGGGCATGTCGGCGCAAAAGGCTCACCGGTATCTGGTCAGTTTGCAGCGGAGCGGCATGGTGGAACAGGATGCCGCCGGCGGGCGCTACGGATTGGGTGAGTTCGCTCTCAATGTCGGTTTGGCGGCATTGTCTCAATTGAATGTGGTCCGGATCGCCAGCGACGCCGTTACCGAGTTGCGCAACCGCACCGACCAGTCCTGTCTGCTGGCTGTTTGGGGCAGCCACGGTCCCACCATTGTCCGCATGTCCGAAGGATCACGGACCCTGGTGACCACCGCCCGGGTCGGTGTCGTTTTGTCCATGGTGAATTCAGCCACGGGAAGAGTATTTGCCGCCTTCCTCCCCAGAGAGACGGCGGAGACGTTTGTATCGGTGGAATTGCCACAAGAAGACCGGGACTCCTACGACGCGCTTTTGGCCGATGTCCGCATCCGGGGCATCTCCCGGACGGAAGGCGAAGAACAAGCCACCATCAACGCCCTTTCGGCACCCCTGTTCGATCATTTCGGCAACATCGTTGGCGCTCTCACCCTGATGGGTCCCGAAAAACATTTCAAGGTCGACTGGGACGGACCGCTGGCCCGGGAGCTGGAGGCGGTATCCAAATCCGTTTCCAACCGGTTGGGATATAGCGACAACGGATAATATCGTGCTACATATGCTACCGTCCCGGACAATTATTAGTTTGGGGGTTGGACGGAAAATACAGCTTTAAATAGGCACGAGACAAAGAGTTGTTATACGCTTTTTACGATTTCAGCCTGGCGCGGATATCATACAATTACTTCGGTTTTCTGGTCATGGCCGAACTGGCCCGCCGCCGGGCCGGGGCCGATGGCGTTCACGTCGTCTTTGTTCCGGCGGATGGTGACGGTTTCCGGGCTAACAATCAGTACGATCTCGAACAGAAACGCTGGCGGGTCAGAAATATATTGATGGCTGGCGCCGGGCTTTTGCCGTCGTGCCGGCAGATGACGCTGTGCCAGTCCCGTGAAGAAGCCCGAAAAATATTCGATCGGACCGATGGCGAAGTTTTCCCAAAGGGCTACACGATCGAAAAACCGGTGGTCGCCTGGCACACAGGTTTGTCCGTTATTGCCGGCAACCGGGGTGATAATGTTCAAGTCCTCGAAGCGAGCGAACAGGCGCGATCATACCTACAGGAGTGGGTGTCCAATCTTTGCCCCGGTAAGAAATTCGTCACCATCACGCTCCGCAGCGCCGCCTTCCACCCGACGAAAAATAACGACGTGGAGCTTTGGGCGGAATTGGCGGCGCGCATCGAAAAAGACGGCTATAGAGCCGTCATCATTCCCGATACGGACAACGCCCTATTGCCGATGGACCCATGCATGGGCGATTTTCTCCAAGTTCCCATTGCCGCCTTCAATATCGATCTCAGGATGGCGCTTTATGAAGCGGCGTTTCTGAATCTGTTTGTCAGCAACGGTCCGGCGCAAATTGCTGCGCTCAATCGGAATGTCCAATTTGTTCAGTTTATTTCCGGCGAGTATATCGCCGACCCCGTGGCCATGGAACGGCATGCCGGGGTTAAATTCGGCTCCACGCCGCCGCATCTAAACCTGTTTCAGAAATATGTTTGGCGCGAACAGACCATCGATGTGCTGTGGGAGAATTTTAAGGAAATGGCGGCGCTCCTCGAAAAGCATGAAGCTGCCGGCACCATCAACGAAAACTTGGATCGAAATCCGGAGAACGAGGAACCCTGGATCGATCTGGCCCGGCGTTTCAAAGAAACCAACAATTGGGATCTCTTTCAGGTCGTGTTCGAGGAAATGATCCGAACCGGCGCAGACGATGCGGAATTATACTATCTGAAAGGCCTGGTGGAACTGGACAAGCAGACGGCCACGGGATTGGGTGATGAGAAGGAAGCGGTAGATGCCTTGACTAAGGCGTTGGATTTGTATGAGCGGCAGGGAGCGAATGTCGACCAACCGGGCCAGGCGGTATTGGAACTCAGCCATTGCTATCAGTTGCTTGGAGACGCCGCCCGAGCCATCTCGATCTTGGAAAACCGTATCGAAAACGGAGATGCTGATTCCGATTGCATAATCGCGCTCGGTAATCTGTTAAAAGCTGAAGGGCGGATGGAAGAGGTGTTCCAGCTTTTTCAATCTATGGCGGTGCGTCAACCGGACATACCGGAATTACCTATCCAGCTTGGGTTGCTTTATCTCGACGCCGGTGATTTGGATAAATCAGCCGAAATATTCGGCGAACTGATCGATACAGGCACTAACTTCTATGAACCTTGGCTGGAACTCGGTAAGATTCAAGAATTGAACAAACAGCCCGGTGCGGCCATGGAAACCTATCAGGCGGCGTTGGGGGCCGGTATCAATGCGCCGGAGATAATTTTTCGATTGGGTGCTCTCCACAAGAATGCGGGGCGCTTGCCCGAAGCCGAAATGTGTTTCGCCTGGCTGGTGGAAAGGCGGATCGGAATTACCAGTGCCTACGAAAATCTCGGTAGTATTTATGAGGCTCTGGATCGGCAAGGCGATGCTGAAGCGTGCTATAAATCAGCGCTGGCTTTGGGATTGTCCAGCCCGCAAATAATCGAACGGATGAATACTCTCCAGGGTTCGGCCGGTTAGGCCAGATGGGATTGCCATGACAAATAAACCCGTTCGGCTCGACCATTTTGTGCTGACCGTCGCTTCCATTGAGGCGACGTGTGACTTTTACGCGCGGGTTTTGGGCATGGAGGTTAAAAAGTTTGGCGACGGGCGCACGGCGCTGCTGTTCGGTGAACAAAAAATCAATTTGCACCAAGCCGGTCGTGAGTTCGAACCCAAGGCCCAGGCGCCGACGCCGGGATCAGGAGATTTCTGCCTGATTGTCGAGGGCTCCCTTGATTCTTTTATCGACCATTGCCGCAACGAGAACATTGCTATCGAGGATGGGCCCATCCTTCGCACCGGCGCGCAGGGGCCCATCGAGTCGGTATACTTCCGTGACCCCGACGGCAATCTGGTGGAGGTGTCGGTGTACTCCGGCTGAGAGCCGTTCAGGTCTCTGGTTTTTCACCGGCTGATTAATCGTGATTATGATTCCGAAAGGTGTGCTGCAGGATGATTGGGCTGACCACTGTGGTCACCACTGCCATGATGACCACGGCCGAAAATAGATTCTGCACCACCGGCGAATCCGAAATGGCGGCGTCAAACAGACCGGCCTTGAGGGCGATGCCGGCGATGACCAACTCGACGGCGCCGCGCGGGCTCATGCCGACGCCGATATAGATCGATTCCCGGGGTGTAAATCCGAAGATGCGGGCGCCGCCGCCGGCACCCACAACCTTGCCGAAAAAGGCCACCAGAATGAGAACGGTGGCAAACAACGGCGCGCCGGTCATGGCTTCCAGATTAAGGTTAAGGCCTATGGAGGCGAAAAAGATGGGTGCCAAAAACCCAAAAGTCATTCCTGATATGGTATCCCGCACCCGCTCGTAGCTTTCCTTGTCGATGGTTTTGCGGCCGAAATAGAGGCCCGCTACGAAAGCGCCGACGATAAAATGCAATTCCAGCATCTCTGCCAGGACGGCAAAGGCGAACGCTCCGACCAGGAGGGCGCTGATCTCCAGTTCCTGGGCCTTGAGGTGATTCATGAAGCGGCCGCCCCAGGGAAACAAGTAAAGGCCGACCACCCCGGTAACCAGGAAAAACAACACGATTTTGCCGAACAGCAGCGCGATTTGCATAACATCGGGCGGTTCGCCGACCGAAATCAGGCCGGTCAACCAGGCCAGCAGCAGCAGGCTCAATATATCATCGAACACGGCGGCGGTGACGATGGTCTGCCCGATCCTGGTGTCCAACTGTCCCAGATCCATCAGGATGCGGACAGTGGCGGGCACCGCCGTGATGGCCAGCGCCGTACCCAAAAACAGGCTTTGGGCGAACAGAAAATCCGTTTCCGGCAGGAAGTACCAGCCGAGCGCCAATCCCATCCCCAAGGGCAACACCATGCCGCCCAGCGCCACCACCATCGCACCGGCGGAGTGCTGCAACGCCTTGTGAGGCTGCATTTCCACGCCGGCGAACAGCATGAGGAAAAACATGCCGAGATCGGTGATGGTGGTGAAAACGGCGTTGTTGTCGAGCCCCACCAGATCGGGAAAGACCAGCGGGTACTCGGCCACCGCTGCGCCCAGTGCAATGCCCGCGATCAGTTCACCCACCAGGGACGGCTGGCCCAGACGTTCGGCGGCCTCGCCCAGGGTCCTGGTGGCGACCAGCAAAATCAGCAATACGTAAAATAGGTCCATGGGAAAGGTCCGTTATCGGTCTGTCCGTGCTCATTGACACTTTGTCAGAAACCGGAGGTCGACGCTACCAAGATGGTTCAGCAGGCGTAATTTGACATCTTGAGTACATGTTAATAATTAGTATCATTATAAATATAATTTGATTAGGCGTACTGGCTGTTAGCACCGGTTCAATCCTTGAAGCCGAATAGACTGGAGTTTGAACGAATGAATAGCAAATTGCGACATCCCATTTCCGAGCATGAAATTCACGCCTACGAAGAAGACGGCGTGGTCTGTATTCGTGGCCAATTCGGGCAGGGATGGATAGACCGGATGCGCGAGGCTTGCCTAAATAGTGTCGAAGAACCGGAGACAAAATTAACCAAGTTCCGGGCGCCTGAGGAAACGGGCCGGATGATGACGCTTTCCCATATGTCCCGTTCAAATCCGATCTTCATGGATTACGCGCTCAATTCCCCGGCAGCGGAAATTGCCGCCCGTTTGATGCGCCAGGAACAAGTTCGCTATTTCTACGATCAGATTTTCGTCAAAGAGCCGGGCACCTTGACCCCGACAAACTGGCATCACGATCTGCCGTTTTGGCCGCTGGACGGCACCCATATCGCATCGGTTTGGCTGGCGCTGACGCCTGTGACCAAGGCGGAAAGTGGTTTGGTCTATGTCGCCGGTTCCCATAAATGGGGAAAAATGTTCCGGCCCGGACCGCCCGATTCGGACTCCGATTTTGTCCTGCCCGAAGCCAGGGCTTACGAAAAATGCCCGGACTTTCACCTGGAGTTCGACAATCCGGACTACCGTTTTCTCACTTGGGATTTGCAGCCGGGCGATGTGCTGGTTCATCATCCGCTTACCGTTCACGGTTCGGGGAAGAATGCGTCCCTGACCATCCCCCGGGTTGCCTTGTCCTGCCGCTATTTCGGCGGCGACGTCACCTGGCACGGTCAACGGACCCGGGGGGACGTGCCGGGTACGGAAGTCGAAGGCCGCTTCGAAGCCGGAAAAATGCCTGCCGACGATGATCTTTTCCCGGTGGTCTGGCGGCAAAATTCCTGATTTCAAATTCGGCGCCACCATAAATACTCGCTCCCAACTTTCAGCCAGTCGCGGTAATAACCGGTCCAACCGGCTTACAGCACGATTGCAATAATTTGCGTGCAATCGTGATATATTCTAACTTGTCTGTGAGGCTTATTCTTTCGTCAATTTTGTTGGATATATTTACAAATGCTATCGGACAAACAGAAAAAAGATTTGTTGAGTGAGCATTTTCTCCTCAGGCATATGTCGAACGCCGATTTGGAAAAGCTGGTCGAACACTCTATTACGAAAACATACGACGACGGCGCTACCGTCTTCAAACGGGGCGACGAAGCGACATCGATGATGGTTGTGGTCGACGGCAAAGTGCAAATCTCCTCGCCGCGGCTGGAAGACGATGAAATTATATTCGCGACCATGCATGTGGGGGATGTATTCGGAGAAATCGCACTGATTGACGGCCACCAAAGGTCTGCCGACGCCATCGCGCTTGAAAAGGCGGAGCTGCTGATTTTGGAGCGGGATGATTTTTTAGGGACCTTGGAACACAACCCGCAACTTTGCATCGATTTGCTGAAGGTTCTCTGCAAACGCATCCGCCAAACCAATAAACTGCTGGAGGATTTTACCATCCTCGATTTACAACGACGCCTCGCCAAACGGCTCGTTTATCTCAATCAGAGCACCGGCCAGGACAACTCATCGGGCGTAAGTTTCACGGTTCGAATTCAAACCGAGGAATTGATCGCCATGATGGGCGTCAGTCACGACGCCATCATCAATCAGCTTCAATTGTGGAGCAACGAGGGATTTGTTGATCTGGATAAGGATTGGATTGTGGTTAAGGATCAGGATCAGTTGAAAAAAATTACCTTGGAAGATTATTAGAAACTATCCCATCGGCAGATTGTTTATCTTTTGCCCCGGTGAACGATGTGACTGCGAATTTTAGCTACCTGGAAAAATTGGAAAAGCTGGCCGAGGAATCCTCTTCCGACAACCGGCGTGAGTTGATGCGCGAGGTAGCCGATGTTCTTCTGGACAGTGCCGGCGACGTTGATCCGGATTTGTCCGAGGAGTTCGACGAAGTTCTCGGCCAGGTCGTCCATCAAATGGAATCGAATATCCGGCAGCATCTGGCGGATTCCGTTGCCGCTGAAAATTCTGTTCCCCATAGTCTGATTGTTCAGCTGGCCAATGACGAAATTGAAATCGCCCGTCCCGTTATCGAGCAGAGCGCATTATTGCAGGACCAGGATCTCATCGACATCGTGAAAAAGATGGGCCAGGAACACATGATGGCGGTTACCGTCAGGCCGACGGTCAATGAGGCGGTATCCGACGTACTGGTTCAGCGAGGCAACGACGACGTGCTCAGTTCACTTGCCGGCAACGAAGGCGCCGAAATATCCCAGCAGTCGCTGACCACCATGGTGGATCGTTCGTCGGGCAGCGCATCTTTGAGCGATTCGCTGACCACCCGAAAAAACCTTCCGTCGGAAATTGAAGAGCAGTTATTCCTGCAATTGTCGGGGGTGCTGAAAGATAAAATATTGGGCGATGACACCGATGTCACCGCGGACATGATTGATCAATTTCTATTGGAAGCGAGGAATCATGTGATGATCTCGACGGAAAATAAGGCCGAGTCCGAAGCCGACAAATTCATCGCCCGCAAAGACAAGCTGGGTCAGCTCAACACTCAGTTTTTGCAAAAACTAATTCGGGAAGGGAAGACTTTGGAATTTGCCGTGGGCATCGCCCGTTTCGTCGGCATCGACCTGATGACGGCAAGAAAGGCAGTCCTCGAAGAAAAGGGGGAAAGATTGGCCATCATATGTAAAGCCGTGGGATTCGATACCGACGCATTTTCCAACATCCTCGCACTCACCGATCCCAAACACCTGCGAAGCCCCGAGCAAAATTCAGAACTTTTGACGAGTTATTCAAGGGTTCCCGTGAAATCGGCCCAACGGGCAATTCGTTTTTTGCGGACCCGGCAAAATCTCATGTAACTGGGGAAACGGTTGCCGAGATCATTTTTTGACCTTCCTCATAGTAATCAAATTTTAAATCAGTTAGGCTTTATTACGATTCGTCCAAAGAAATTTGCGGGAGAAATTGGGCCAAAGGGGGACTGCCGATGGACTGCAAGACAGTAATGGCGCCGATCAAAACCAGCCTGTACACCGATGAACAGGCCGGGGGCGTGATCGATTTCATGGTTGAAAAACATATGGGTCTGGTACCGGTGATTGAGCGCACTGGCGAATTCGCCGGACTGATCAGCGGCGACAGTCTGATGGAATTCATGTTGCCCAAAACTCTGGCCGCCATGGATTCGGTTACCAATGCCAGCTACCTGGACGAGACGGCGGACGAAATGTTGGAGCGCCTGGAAAGCATCCGTCAAAGGACGATCGGTGAGCTGATTGACCGGAAAGTCGACGTTGTTCACCCTGATACGCCGTTGATCGATGCTCTGATGATGATCAAGCATCACCAATATGTCGTGCCGGTGGTCGATGACGACCGTATGCTTCTCGGCGCCATTTCCTTTTTCTCCGTACTCTATGCCCTTAACGAGGAATATGACCGTGACGAGGTGCAAAAGGCGAAAGAGCAGGAAAGACTAGAGCGCAAAGAAGCCAAAAAGGATGACGCTCCATGAGCGCCGCCACAACGGCGCATGGCGCCGCCGATGCCGCCCACCAAAGCGTTATGTTCGGCCTCGATCCATTGTGGCTCAGCACCACTATCCTGATTATATCTTACGGCGTATTGCTCAGCGAAAAGGTGAACCGCACCGTGGTGGCGCTGCTGGGCGCCGCCGTCGTTATCGTCACCGGCGTGATCAATCAGAGCCAGGCTTTTCTCGGCATCGATTTCAACACCATCGCCCTGTTGACGGGTATGATGATCATCGTCGCCATAACCCGCATTTCCGGCGTTTTTGAATATGTCGCCATCTGGTCGGCGAAAAAAGTCAAGGCGGACCCGGTTGGTATATTGATCGTCTTGGCGTTGGTGACCGCCGTGTTCTCGGCCTTTCTCGATAATCTGACCACGGTGCTGTTGGTCGTACCCATTGCTCTGCTGATCGTGGAAAAACTGCGAGTGTCGCCCTATCCGTTTCTGTATTCTCAGATTCTGGCGGCCAATATCGGTGGCACGGCGACGTTGATCGGCGATCCGCCCAACATATTGATCGGTTCCGCCACCGGCCTCACCTTCACTCAGTTTATTGTTGAGCTTGGCCCGGTCTCCGTTTTTATCATGATTATCATGATCCCCATTTTCAAATGGCTGTGGGGCAAGGAACTGGTGGCATCGGAGGAACACAAAGCCAGCATCATGCGGTTCAAAGAAGCCGAGAGCATCACCGACAAAGGCCTTCTGATTAAATCCCTGTCCGTATTGGTGGCGGTCATTTTAGGCTTTATCATCGGCGAGCATTACGGCATTCGTCCCGGCACCACGGCCATGTTCGGCGGGGCGGCTCTGCTGTTATTGACCTTTATTGGTGAAAATGCGGAAGCTCAGGCGGAAAAAGTGCACGAGGCATTCAAGGAAGTGGAATGGAGCGCCCTCTTTTTCTTCATGGGTCTGTTCGTCATCGTTACCGGCGTTGAACATGCCGGCCTCCTCAATATCCTGGGCGCCGCCCTGATCGACTTTACCGGCGGTGATCCGGCGAAAACGTCTTACGCAACGCTTTGGTTGGCGGCTGTGGTATCCGCGGCGGTCGACAATATTCCCTTTGTGGCGACCATGATCCCCTTGGTGGAATCCATGGAGGCCAGCATCGGCGGCCCGGCGGCGTTGGAGCCCGTCTGGTGGTCCTTGGCCCTCGGCGCCTGTCTGGGCGGCAACGGCTCGCTGATCGGCGCGGCCGCCAACGTCATGGTGTCGGGTCTGAGTGAGCGGGCTGGCTACCCCATCAGCTTCGCCAAATTCCTCAAGCTGGGACTGCCGATAATGTTCTTCACCATCGTGATTGCTCACATTTATCTCTGGATGAAGCACTTTATGTAGAGAATGGTTTAAGCGCGCGTCACCTGGCAGAGGCTTCCCTTGAAAGGCGGATATCCGGTGATGGGGTCGAGCGCCGCCATATCGTCCGGAATCAAGGCGTTGCAATTGGCCTTGGTCCAGCCGTGGGGGGCGTGAACCACACCCTTGAGCACCTCATCGGTGACCCAGGCAACAACCTCGATCCGGCCGACCGGCGACGAGATTGCCATCGGCGTGCCGTCTTCGATACCCCGTTCGCCGGCATCCTCGGGATGTATCTGCGCTCTAGGTTCCGGTTCCCGCTTTCGGAGAATCTCGAACTCCCGGCCCTGGGAATGGGAGTAGGTCTTGGACCGGATGCCCGTCGACAACACCAGAGGATAATCGGCGGCGATATCCGGCGACGCCGTCGGGGACCAATAGGGTTCCCGGTAGGCCGGCAATCCTTCATATCCCTCGTCGCGTAACTTGGAACAATCGAACTCCACTTTGCCGCTGGGTGTCTTGAAGCCAACGGTTTCGTATTCTTTCTCCGTGATTTCCGCCAGTTTCAAGTTGATGCTTTTGCCGTTCTCCGGCAGATCGGTAAAGGTTAAGTCCGTCGTGCTCAGCCGTTCTTCATAGCTGGCTTTGATATCGCCACCCCAGAACTGATTGTGCAGACCCAAGGCGTCCGCCAATTTGAACATCATTTCCGTATCGCCGTGGGCCTGGCCGCGGGGGGAAACCGCCGCCGGGCGGTACTGGACCCTGCCGTTGAGCGCCATGATCAGGGACTGACGCTCCAGATGGGTGGCGGCGGGCAGGAAAACGGTCGCCACATCGACGGTGGGGTTGGCGAAGAAATCGCACACCGAGAAGACTTCCAGCTTTTCCAACGCCGCCGTCAGCCGGGTGGAATTGGGCCACATCATCACGTTGGTACCAAAAGTCACCACCGCCTTAATGCGTCCTTCCTCGATATAGTCGGCCAGCAACATGGCTTGGCCTTCATTGTAGATATTTTCGAACAGGGGAAAATTATCGCTGCCCATGGGCGCGGCGGAGGGTTTGCTCATACCCTCCGGCACGGCGACGCTTTTTCCTTTGAGCCGGTGATCAAAGGGCCGGTTGCCGCCGGCGATATCGATATTGCCCGTGAGCGCGGCCAATAAAATGACTGCCCGGTGGTTTTGCAGCCCGTTGGTATGCTGGACCAGGGCTTCCTGGGATGCCGCCAACTGGGCCGGTTTGGAGGTGGCGTAAAGTTTCGCCGCTTTGACGATCAGTTCAGCCGGTACGCCGGTGATCTCGCAGGTCCGCTCCGGGGTAAATTCCTGGACGTAGTCCTTGTAAGCGTCATAGCCCTCGGCGTGGGCGGCGAGAAACTCCGTGTCCTCAAGCCCGTCCGCAATGATGACGTGGGCGATGCCCAGGGCCAAGGCGCCGTCGGTACCGGGCCGGAGCTGTAAATGAATGGTGGCCGCTTCGGCCAGCTTGGTACGGCGCGGGTCGACGACGATGACCGGCACTTTTTCCGCATCGGTAAAAAGATGATGCCGCTCGTAGGGGATCAGGCTTTCCGACGGATTGTTCGACCAGATGAGCTTGCATTTGGTTTCCGGCTGCTTGAAGCGTCCCGCCTGGAAGAAATGATTGTAGTCGCTGCCGTAGGTCAGTTCGCCGGCCACATAGGTGGCGCCGAAACAACAACTGGATTCCGTGATGTAATGGGGTGATCCGAAGGTATAGGCCAGACGCCGGAAGTAGGGGCGCGCTTCCTTGGTATAGCCGACCATGAACGCCACCGCTTCCGGCCCGTGTTTTTCACGGATGGCGGTAAGCTTCTGTGCCAAGTGGTTGATGGCGTCGTCATATTCAACCTGCCGCCAGTCTTCGCCGGCCGTGTCGCGGATTTGCGCATGGGTAATTCGCTGGTCGCTTTCCCGCTGCTCCACCATGCCGGTGGCGCGGATGCATTCGGGATGGCTGACGGAGACAATATCGTCACCCTCGCTGACCACGGTGGTCGGGCAATCCATGGTGCACATGTAGCAGCTAGAGTAGGTGGTTTTGGTGTTGGCGCTGCCGGTGTCGTCGGTATTCTGTACAAGGGTATCTGGCGTCATGGTCGTGTCTCCCCCTTCTTTGAACGGAGGCGAATATTTGACCAGAATATGATGTAAAATTCAAGTTGATGGCCGACTATTCGCTACGACACTCGATCCCGAGCCGCCACAGGCGCTTGGCGTTACCACAAGCCACCGTTTGTGCGGTTTTGTTCGATAGCATCGAAAATGCCTTCCGCCACAGTTTGACGCTGAGCCGGTACCGTTTCGTCCAATGGGGACCGAAGACGTTTTCCAGCGCGAAGACAAACCGGTCCGGATGTTCTTCGATCAGACGTTTCCACTCATCGCGCCATTTCATGGTTGGCAAGTAGTCGCCCAGCCAGCCCCGGTAGGGCGCGTTGGCAGGAGGATCGTTAAACAAGTTGATCCAACCCATCTGAGCGCTTTGGCCTCCCTGCCGTAATTTTTTCATGCCCAAAACCGGGAAGGCGTCCGCCGCCGTGGTCAAAAAGTGAATATTGCGGAATTTCTCGATCAGGGCGCGCGCTTCGGTCACGGTTGCCTGCGCCATGTGGATCAGGACGAAGTCATTATCGGGATGCTTGGCTAAAAGGATTTTCAATTGATTCAAGAGTTTGCCCGACTGGTCTTCAGCATCGTTCAGTTCCAAATGCAGGATCACCGGCACTTTTCTGCCGATCACCACATCAACCGCCTTTTTTATCCGGTCGTTTTCCAGGTCGAAATCCAATCCGGAGTATTTCAGCAGGGACGTATCGTGGGGGGCATGCTGAACAAGGATTTCAGCGAAGCCCAGCGACTTCTCAAAATATTCATTGTCAGCCGCATAGAAAGCCGACAGGCCCCTGGAACCAAATTCCTCTTCCTCGCGGCCCATGCCTCCTAGTTTGCCCGAGATCAGAAAACCCGCCCGTCCCTTAAGGTTCTCGACCAGTTTGAAGACCCGCCAGTTGCTGGCGCCGGGGCTTTCTCCCCGGCAGCCGCGGGCGGAGAGCAGGGTGTAATCAACTCCGTATCTGTTGATGATATCGGCGATCTCCGAGGCGCCGATTTCACAGCCGAACTGGCTGTGGGCGTCGACCATGGTGCCTCGCCACGGTTGGCCGTGACCTGGCCCGCTTTGCGCATTGGCCTGACCGGCAAGGCCAAGTGAGCATAGGCCATAAAGAAGAATGAAATATATAATCCTGACCAGCGGCATGATGGCAATCGCTTTCGGCGTACATCGTCAATCCAAAATGTAGATTGAATTACCGGTAGCGTCTATGGCCTAAGACTAAAGCGTCAGTAGGAACACGTTGATGATGCCGTAAACCAGCAGGAACAGACCGAGCAGGATCATCGCGTATCCGAAACCGAAATAAAGGATACGCATGGGAACCGGCGGTTCGGCCATGGTCATTTCTTCCAAACGGCCTTCCCTCTCCAGCCGGTCGTACCACGCCGGATGCTCATGCTTGATATGTTCGACCGTCATGCCGCCATCGAACATGGTGGCGCTGAAGGGGAAGACAGAGGCCCGGAAATGCTCAATAAAGAAATGCACCGTAAAGATATGGCCCATGGCGAGCACGGCTTCGATGCGATGCACCCATAAGGCCACATTGAACATCCAGCCCGGCATGTATTCGGCGCTGAGGATCGGGTTATAGAGCATCAGCCCGGTGACGCCGACGATCACCAAGCCCCACCAGACGGCCCAATAGTCAAATTTTTCCCACCAGCTCCAGCGCTCGAAATAGGGGGTGTTTTTGGAGAGCCCGAATATCCAGCCCACGTGGCGGAAAAAATCCATGAAATCTTTGGGCGTAAAGACCAAGGTGTCGGGTCCGAACAGGGAACCCGGAAATCCTTTCCAGTCTATTTTGACGATCAGGTAGACGATCTGTCCGGCAAAACCGGCCAGCATCACCAGTCCGGCAATGCGGTGAACTTCGATGGCGTTCTGGTAACCGCCGAACAGCGCCGCCAGTCCCTTGCCCCATTCGGTCTCGATATACATCCAGGCGAATCCGCTAACCGACAGCAGCATGAACAGAATGATCAGGCCGAAATGGAACAGCCGTTGAACGCCGTTGAAACGTCTGATTTTCATATTAGGTGCTGTCATGACGTAACTTCCTTGCCGCTACGGCTAAAAAGTCCCGGATGCCCCACAAGGAGACGTAGGGAATGAAGAAAATGAATACGCCGCCGGCCAAAAACAGCATGATCCAGATGCCGTAGAAGAGGGCCGGGAATTTATCAGCTGAGGCCCAGTTGAACGGGCTCGGTTCATGCACCACGTAGGTGGCGAAATTCGCGGTCGCCCCCTGGTGGCATTTGGCGCAGACATAGGCATGACGCCGGATGGGGTTCAGGGGGGAGTAATAGTGATGAACCCCCGCGATCTTCTGCCCACGATGACCTGGCGATCAAACCGACGGATATCTCCTATGTGCAGCTAACCACCACCTCGGTCGAAGGATTCGTTTATTGGTCCATCGCCGACGGCGGCGCGCCGATCGGTTCTCCCATGCCGGCCTACAAAGACGTGATGACGCCAAAGGAAATCTGGTCGTTGATTCACTTCATGCGAAACGGCTTCGGGCACCGGAAATAAATGAAATGGAAAATGGTGCCTCGGGGGAACGTAGAATTTTCTCAGGATGCTTCCAGAAGCGAATTTATGACATCTCGCATCAAGTTAATCCCGACACCACATTTACAGCCATGGCAGCCGATACATGTCTCCAACCCCAGATTATCGGCTAACGCCTGCGCCGACGCCTTATCGGCATCCGTCGACAAAGGATCAATAATTGCTTGCCGGATTTTCAAAAAGGCATAGGGATTGCCGTGAGGAAGACTTTCTCGATGATCCTCTTCCGTATTTTTCGCATGCAAAGGACAGCCGTCTAAACAAACATAGCACTCAATGCAGCGTTCTAAATTATAGACATCATCGATTTCATCAAGATTGTATGCCCGAATATTGTCGGTTTCCGAACGTTCCAACCACCCTTGCAACTGCTTATTGATTAATTCACGACGTACCACATAGTCGCGCACGACAGGCAGCGTTGATAGGGCTGAAAGCTCATCGTTTTCGCGCAGTTTGTGCTTACACGCAATCTTGGGACGACCATTTACCTCGATGGTGCAAATTCCGCACATCTCATCGCGGCAACCAAAACGGAAGGCCAAATCCGGGTGACCGTTGTACTTTGCCCAAATCAGCACATCCAGTGCGGTCGGTCTTTTGCCTTCCTCTGGGTGTTTGTAATCAACTTCGAAATTTTCAATTTCACCACCGGGTGCTTGTTTTACCAATGTAAATATCATCAGGCCGCACCCAGAAATGATTGATACATTTCGGTAAGGACTTTTTGACGGTCTTCATCGGGCATCAACCGAATATTTTTCAAATCCTCTTTACGCTGACGGGCTTTAATTTCTTGTTCTTCAATCATTTGAACATAGGCGTTCATTCGCTCTAAATGGCTGACGCATATAGAGCCTTCATCATAAGTAGACTTAACGGAGTAATTGTATTCCAGGTCTTCATAATCATTTTCATCGAGACGAACATGAGCACCAACTGACTTTTGTCGAATGAGGGCCGATCTGGCGATCATTTCCGCACAAAGCACCAGGTTTCGCGTTTCCAGGTAATCAATAAAACTTTGGTTCCATATCTCATCGGATTGAATTACCGAATTTTCGATTTCAATTTTTAAGGCTTCAAGTTCATCGATAAATTTCTCCAATTTGTCCGCTACGCGTGCCGGACCAATATTTTCCCAGGCGGATTTTTGCAATTTGCTCTGAATGGCAATGGCGTAGTCGTCACCATCTTGCCCAAATTTGGCCGTGTAGTCGGCGACGGCCTTTTGCTCCAGTAATTCAAACGTTGTACTAACGCCGGCATTGCGGCCTTTGACAGCTTTGGCTGCGGCCTTGCCCGAGATTTGGCCATATACGGAACATTCCGTAAGCGAGGTAGAGCCAAGCCGGTTACTGCCATGAATGCCGCCGGATGATTGCCCCGCGACGTACAACCCTGGAATAGGAATTAAATCACTATCCAATGCTTCGGCATCGGGCGATATATAGATACCGCCCATACTGTAATGGGCGGTTGGTGCGCCTTCCCAAGGCTCCTTGAGGGCCGCCGCCGCCGGACCCAAAGCTCTTTTAACGGTCCGAAGAATATCCCCAAAATTTTCATCAAAAATGCGCTTAAAATATTGGCCCGAAGGTCCCTCAATATTTTCAGTCAAGTCGAGATAAACCGATCCGCGCTCCGTACCGTGACCATCATCAATTGCTTTTGCGACACGGGCGCAAAAATCGGCACGGGTACAAGACATCAAATCCTGATACAGGACTTGTCCATCGGCGCCTCGAATACACCCCAAAACCCCGACCATAAAGGGTTCCGCCAGCAAAAGTCCCGCATAGCTGCCATGGGCGACGGCAAAAGCCATAAATTGAATTTGTTCCATATCCACGAGCGCCGCGCCGGCCCGCGCGGCGACGGCAAAAGCATCACCCGTGTTGCCTCTCATACAATCCGTATGCGGATAGTAAAGCGTCGACAAGCCGCCACAGGCCAGAATCACGGCGCCAGCGGCAAAGGAAACAAATTTACCTCGGGTGGCATGGTAGATGAGCCCGCCAACGACCCGTCCGAGATCGCCATCCTCGCGGTAGACATCTAAAAACCAGGCGTCTTCAAGATAGTCGATTTTTCCCTTGGCGATAGCGGCATTAAGTAGCGCATGTGCGTGAGACAAACCGCTATTTTGCAGCTTGACGGAGCGCGGCATGCTATGACCACCCATAGGACTGCCCATGGGCAAGGGTTTTCCGGTATCGGCGTCAAATTTGTGACGAAGACCATTATTAACCAGCCAGTCATACGCTCCGGGGCTTTTTTCCGCCATCGCGCTGACCAAATTCGCATCCGACAATCCAGCCCCGGACGTCATCATATTTGACGTGAATTCATCCACTGTATCTTCATCGCTACCCGAGCCGCGTACAGAGATGATACCTCCGGAGATTTTGGTGTCGGAAGCCAGTAAAGGGTCCTTGCTGACAAGCAGGACTTTGGCCCCTCCTTCCATCGCCTTATTTGCGGCGGCAACCCCGGCCATGCCGGCCCCAACAACAACAATGTCGTATTCGATTCGATCCACTTGCATCAAATCAATCCCCACTAATACTTTGACGGTTTAACCAAAACACTAAATTCAGCAAGGATCAAGATTCGGAAAGAGGGTCAGCCTATTGCGACCGGAAAATAGACATAAATCCGAAGAACATCGCCCTTGTATCTAGCGCTATAACGGTTGGCTTCAATCCGCCATTTTCCATCAGCCACTTTAATAGCATTATATCGACAGACTGCAGATGTCGCATTTTGGCAATTAACTGCCGAATCAACGGCCTCAATTAAAGTCCGCAATTGGGGGCAAAACAGTCGCAAATAGCTGGTGTCTATTTCGTCGCCTGTTGACCCATCGCGGACATCATCCTTTTTCCGCTATCGGTCACTTCGTTCCGCCACCATTACGGTCGTGGTCCGGGGCCAGAAAAATGATCTCGCCTACATGTTCTTCGAGCGATTTGTAGTCCTCTGTCTTATCGATGGTAGCACCGGCGGCCAGGATCTTTTTTGATTTTCCAGGCTTGAGCTGCACGTACTTGCCGCCGAACCCCGTTTCACTGCCGATGGACACCACCGTGTCCTCAGGCACCTTGAAGCCCGATTGGATGGTCAGGGTGACGACGGCTTCGTAGGTTTCCGGGTCCAATACCCGTTGCGTGACAGTCCCGACTTTAATTCCGTTGATCCTGACGTCGCTACCAGGCCTTAATCCACCGACCTTGGTGAATATCGCTTTCACGTCGTACCCTTGTGCGGTTCCAACTTCGGCAGTGGTGATGAAAATATAGAGGAAGGCAAAGGCAATCAGTAACACCACGGCGCTCATGGCTGTTTCCGCTGGATTCTTACCCATTTGAAGCTCACCTCTTCAATTTCGAACTTTGCCGGTAAATTCGCTTTTTCTTCTCGCGAAATTTTATGCTCGGCCTAGTCTGTTGTCCAGAACTCAAAACCGCTATCGGCAGGCGCCCGCTTGCCGGGCGATTGATCCGGAATCAGCCGAATGGTTTCCACATCAAAATCAACTTTGGCAGCACGGTCAGTGCTGCCAAAAGAGCAATGAACATTGCCGCCCCGGTTAACACACCAAAAATGATCGTCGGGATGAAATTAGACATCATCAAGATTGAGAAGCCGAAGATGACGGTCATGGTCGTGTAGAACACCGCTTTGCCGATATTGGAATGGCAAATGTGCAGGGTCTCTACATAATCGTGGGTAAGGGCGTACTCTTCTCTAAAGCGGTAAATGTAGTGAATGCCATTGTCGACGGCGATACCGATGGTGATAGCGGCAATCGTAATGGTCATCATGTCCATGGGGATTTTCGACCATCCCATGACACCCAATACCACTGCTGCGCCCAACAAGTTTGGTAAAATGCCGATAATCGACAAAGTGACTGACCGGAACAATACCAGGAACATTATCGCAATACCCAGCATCACGACACCTATGGTCTTGATCTGAGATGCGAACAAGCTCTGCAGCATATTGTTGTAGAGCACAAGCAACCCACTTACGGTCACGTCTTTGATCAGCGGCTTGTAATCGGCGAGTTGCTTAAAGCCGTCATTCTTCCCCAAATTACGACGCACTTTCTCTAGCAACTCTTTGCGGCGCAGATCTGGTTTCGAATCTAACACACGCGCCATAAGCCGTACCTCGTCGTCCTTAATGGAGACAAAAGGTTCGATGAGCGTTTTTTTAACCGCCGCGGGAAGCTTAGCATAGAGAAGTGCCAACTCCATTCCATCCAGCTGTTTTTCGGCATAGGCTTCGGCAACCCGCACGGAAGAAGCGAACGAGAGCACTTTGCCGATTTCGGGCATGCCGTCGAGATAGTCATGGGCTTTTTTTATGAGTTCGACCTTGGTGGGGTTAAACCATAATTCCGGTTTACTGCGCATCTGCGCCTGGAATTCGCGTTCCTCCTCTATCTCTTCCGGAGTCATTTCTTTGAGGTCCTCGGGCGTTAGTTCTTCCACATCACTCTCGAGTTTTATCAGTATTTCCACAGGCGTCGTGCCGCCCAGCTCTTCATCGATGAGCTTGAGACCTTGATAGATTTCGGTGTCTTTGCTGAAGTAGTTGATAAAGCTGTTCTCGACACGCAGGAGGGTTATTCCGGCCACGCTCACGACCGTCAATATTACCGCTAATACCAGAATCTTATTGCCATGGAACGCGGTCATACGGGCCAGATATGCAGGTAAGAGAAACCGGTCGCTTTTAACGGTGGCTTTGGAATCAATTTTTCCCATCACCAACAGCAACGTGGGGAACAGGAGGAACGAAGTCGCAAACGTAACCGCCAAACCGGCGCTCATCATCCAGCCGAAATCGATGACCGGCTTGATATCGCTCACAACCAGGGAGCCAAAACCTATGACGGTCGTCAGCGCTGTGTACAGGCAGGGTCGCACCATTTTATGGGTGGTGTTTCTGACCAGCATCAACTGGTCGTCACCTGGATTATCACGGTGGAGTTGGAGGTAGCGCACAATCAAATGAATGTTCATCGAGATCGTAATGATCAGCATGAGGGCGAGAAAATTAGACGAGATGACAGTGACCTTCCAACCGATCAAACCGAGGACACCAATCATGATCAATGCCGAGTAAAAGCAGCTGAGCAAAGGAAGCACGATCCAGCGAATTTGTCGAAAGATGGCGGTGAGAATGAAGATCAGGAACGCCAGAACTCCGCCCCCAAAGACGATCAAGTCGTTGCGTACGAATGTCACCATGTCGTCGGTAATCATCGGCAAACCGCCAAGATTTAGACGGCCGTGCTGACGGTAGGGCTCAATAATCTTTCTGATGTTGGCGATGTCGAGGTGACGTTTCTCGTTTCTCGCTTCATTGACTTGGTCGTATTCTGCGGTGACGCGTTTTAAGGCTTGCATTTCTTCGGTAGAAAGACCGGTATTCCGTTTTTTCGCCCGCAACGCGTCTCGAGACTTGAGCAAGCGGTTATACTTTTTATCTTCGACCAGCCCCAGCAGCATAGCGGCAGTTCGACCATCCGCGCTGACGATTAGATCGCGGTAAATGGAGCTATTGATCAGCTCTTTCTTGGCCCTGGCTCGGTCGATACCGGGTTTCTCGAGGCTCGGCATATCTCTGATCATTTCCTGAATGTCTGCATCCGAGCTGCTGAACAGGGGCGCATCAAGTATCGTGAAAACCGATTCTACGCTGGTGATCTTCTTGAGTTCTCCACGGAGTTTCTTCATCGGCTCCAAGGCCTGGTCCGAAAAGAGATCTTTGTCTGGCGTATAGGTTACAACGAGCAAGTCGCTACTCGGATATCGCTCGTGGATTTTTCGGAACACTTTGAGGTCCGCGTCGTCTTCCAGCAACAAAGAGTCGGCCGATGCGTCCAATTTAAAGTCTTTTGCGTGATAGCCGAAGAAAACCAGAATCGAAAGTAGTACGATCAAAACTAATTTAGGATTGCGGAGCAGGGTGTCGTAAACCTGCACGGTGCGAGACGTCATGAAGTTTCCCCTTTAAGCAATGCCAAATCAGCCAGGGGAACAATGGTGTCGGCACATGGAATATACACTTTTCCAAAAGCGTGAAGGTTATCGTCAGCCACCAGGGTCAGATCGCCTCCTGCCCGTCTGAATCGGATGATCATTTGTGTAGACATTCCCCGGATGACATACAAATCGAAAAAATCGTACCACATTCCACCGTTATGGGAAATGCAGCCATTCGATGGCCTGATTAGGTAAATCTACCCTTGTCCTGAAGAACATTCGTCCTAATTTTCTGTCAATCAGGCGCACCCGTCCTGACGCTTTCATCTCACTGTTTCTATGCGGAGACGGGACAAATTTATCAGCATGGTAAACAAGTTTGTCTAACGCCACGCTACGTGTATTCTTAAATTCCAGCGTATACGTCTAAATTTTCCTTCACTTCCTTTACTCCGGGAATTTTTTCAGCGGCAATGCGCAGAGCATCTTTCGCGTCCTCGGAGCTCACTAGACCCCAAAACTGAACGACACCGTTTTTAACCACCACATTCACTGTGGCGTTCGACGCCCATTCATGCTGAAGAAATTCTTCTAGAAGAATTTTCCTTATTTCCTGATCTGATTTGGCAACTTTTGGCAGGCTATCGTCATCTTGGGCGACCAGCCCTTGGATAATATTGGCACGGCTGACTATGCCAATTAATTTGCCAGATTCTACTATGGGAACTCGTTTAATTTTATTGGTTTCGAGCATTTCTGAGAGTTCTGCAATTGATGTAAATGGGGTCGCAGTAATGACTTCTTGGGTCATAACGTCTTTGGCCGTTTTACCGTGAGTGCGAATAAACTCTTTGGGTATATCATTCAGATCGCCGATTAGGCTTAACCACCAGGAACGGGGCAACTCATGATCGCCGCGAATACGATGGACCAGATCACCCTCACTAACGATACCCATTAATTTCTTATCTTCATTGATAACAGGAACGGCGCTGATACGATGCTTGATTAACAATTGTGCAATTTCTTTGAGAGGCCTGTCTGGACCAACCGTAATAACCGTGTTTGTCATTATATCGTTAGCAAACATGCTTTTCTCCTACAGCTGGAGGATAGGAAACACCATTTCGCTCTAATTTGCATTGACGGTAGTTAGTTCTGACCTATTTTTTTCACTCGGTGCTCGGGCTAAGATTTTCGGAGAGCAAATGGCTGCTCCTGGCTAGAAGCGGACTCAATCAACTGCCTCAAATGGAGTCCGCTATCGGAGTCTAGGCGGAAATCGAAAGCTTTAAATCTATTCTTTCTGAATTTGATGTCCGCTACCCCCATTTAAAGAAAAATGGTGCCTCGGGAGAGACTC
>CAZNLR010000019.1:0-81609 GCA_964574215.1 uncultured Rhodospirillaceae bacterium
AGTTCTACACCGCCTATGGCGTAACTCTTCAGAAACAGTTTTTCGATCATGTTCTCCGCGGTCAGGAAAATGATTTATCGCGGGGGCCCAAGGTCCGGCTGCAGGTCCGAAGCTCGGACGAATTCATCGAGCGGCATGAAGAGGACTGGCCCATCCCGCGCACTGAATGGCGGCGGCTTTATCTCGACCCGGTAAAATTGGAGTTGAACGATGTGGCCCCGGCGAAGGGGGGAGCGCTCACCTATGACGCCAGGGGCGACGGTGTCACATTCAAATTGCCGCCGGTGATAGCTGAGACGGAAATTACCGGCCCCTCATCGTTGCGGCTGTTTGTTTCATCGGACACCGAAGACGCCGATATCTTCGCTGTCCTGCGGGTGTTCGATCCCGACGGCGTGGAAGTCGTCTTTCAAGGGGCCATCGATCCTCATACCCCGGTGGGGCAGGGGTGGCTCCGCTCATCCCACCGCAAATTAGACAAAAATCTAAGCCGGCCATACCGGCCCTATCATAACCATGACGAATGCCAGCCACTGACGCCGGGCGAAATCGTTCCCCTCGATATCGAGATCTGGCCGACCTCCATTGTGGTGCCCAAGGGATCTATCATCGCCCTGACCATCCGTGGCAACGATTATGAATACGAAGGCGAAAGCGGCGGCCGGTTGAGCAATTTTAAGAACGAGCTTAAAGGGTGTGGCCCGTTTCTGCACAACGACCCAAGAGACCGTCCCGAAGACGTGTTTGGCGGCCGCGTGACCCTTCACACCGGTCCCGACAGACAGGCTTCTATATTGTTGCCGATTATTCCCCGATAAGAGGCGGCACGCCCAGGCGCTCGCGGGCGGTGCCGAAATAACGCTCACAGGCCAGAGCGGTCGACAGGACCCGTTCTTCCGTTCCCGACGCGCCTGAAAGTTGCAGGCCCACCGGCATGCCGGCATCATCCTGGCCAACCGGAATGGTGATACCGCACAAATGCAGCATATTGATCGGTTGGGTGTTCTGGGTCATCAATCCGTTGGCGACGAAATAGTCGTCAATATCCTTGACTTCTTCGACCGTCGGCGGCGTCCGCACTACCGTGGGCGTCAGCAATGCATCCACATGACGCAACCGGTCGCAGATAACGCCGTTCAAATGGTCCAGCTTGCGCATGTTGGAATAGTAATCGACGGCCTTGATGTCGATGCCGTGATTGAGCCGCCGCTCGATTGTGGGATCGATGGAATCCCAGCGGTCTGAGAAATGTTCCTGCACGTGGGAGAGCCCCTCGACACCGAACAGGAAGGCGTCGAACAGGCAAGCCCGCGCTTCCGTCGCTTCAGCCATGGGAATCTTGATCAGGTGCGCGCCCTGTTTTTCCAGCTCGTCGATGGCGGCTTGGACACCTTCGGCGACGCCGGGCGAACAGTTGTCCCAGAAATGTTCCTCACAGACGCCGAGGCGAAGATCTCCGACGTCAATACCGCACAGTTGCTCGAACAGATCTTCCGGGTCGTCATAATCGGGGTCCACGGCACCGAAACCGATGATCGCGTCTTCCACGGAACGGGTGAGAAAGCCCGGCGTATCGAAGCCGGTGCTGAGGGGCACAATACCGCCGGTGGACCAGCGGTCGATGGTGACTTTAAGACCAACGCTGCCGGTAACGCTGGCCGGAATGCGGACCGAGCCACCGGTGTCGGTGCCGAGGGCCATCAGGGACGATCCTTCCGCCAGGCTGATGCCGGCGCCGACGCTGGAACCGCCGCTGACGCGATGGTTGTCGGCGTCCCAGGGATTGCGGGGTGCGCCGTAATGATAGCTGGTGCCGACCGCGCCAAAGGCGAATTCAATGGTATGAGTCTTGCCGGTGGGGATGGCCATGTAGCGGCGGAGCGCCTTCATCATGGGGCCATCTTCCGCCCATTGGGAATCCATCTCTTTGTTGGTGCCGCCCCAGGTGGGCATGCCGCTAACGCCGAAAATATCCTTTACGGAAATGGGCAGGCCCATCAGCGGACCCACGTCGTGACCCCGCGCCAGCAAGGTGTCCGCCGCCCGGGCCGATTGCTTGGCGCCGTCGCCGTCGAAATGCTTGTAGGCTTTCAGCTTATCGTCATGGCGTTCGTGGCGCGCGACGGCCTCTCCCATCAGTTCCTCGAAACTGATCTCACCACCACGTACGGCTTTGGCGATCCCCCGGATAGACCGGTCTAGAATATGTTCGCTCACGACGAATGTCCTTCCATCTGTTAAATATCAGTGGCGTTTCACTGATGCTGCGGGCGGCAATATAACGGTCCCCGATAGGATAGGAAAGCCAATCCTCGGGTATTGTTTGAAAATATTTTTTGTCAGCTCGCCGGTGAGATCAGATGGTGTCCGGCATCATTTCGATAGCGCCGCAGGGGCACTCGGCGACGCACAACCCGCACCCTTTGCAGAAATCGTAATTAAACCGGAAGCCCTTGCCCGGGCCTAATTTGATGACGGCATTGTCCGGGCAGACGCCATAACAGTTGTCGCATTCAAAGCAATTGCCGCAAGACAGACAGCGGCGCGCCTCGAACAATGCGTTGGCCTCGTCCAGGTCGCCGATGACTTCCTCGAAGCTGGTCTGGCGGCGGACGATGTCCAGTTCCGGCTGCACCGATTGGGGCGCATCGTCGTAATACCAGGGATTGATATTGCCGATTTCGGCCAGCTTGTTCCGTTCCGGTTTTTCGTAGGTGCCGCCTTTGAGCCAGGCGTCGATATGCCGCGCCGCCTTTTTGCCGTGGCCGACCGCGACGGTGACCGTCCGTTCCGACGGCACCATATCGCCGCCGGCGAACAGACCAGGATAGCCCGTCATCATGCCGTCATCGACCTCCACCACGCCGTCGTCGGCGATCTCCACGCCGGGTACTTGTTCCAGGAACGACGTATCGGCGTCTTGGCCCAGGGCCATGATCAAGGTATCGGCCTCTAACTCCTCGAATTCGCCCGTGGGTTGGGGCCGTCCGTTTTCGTCAATCTCCATTTTTTCGACGGTGAAGGTGGTGTCGTCGATCTGCTTAATGGTGCGCAGCCAGTGGATGAGGACACCTTCCTCCTCGGCTTCGGTCGCTTCGAAATCGTGGGCGGGCATTTCCTTCCGCGACCGGCGGTAGACGATCATGGCTTCATCGACGCCCAGCCGCTTGGCGGTGCGGGCCGCATCCATGGCCGTATTGCCGCCACCGTAAACAATGACCCGGCGGCCCAGTTGAGGCGGTTCGGCGCCCGTCTCCATGTCATGCAGTACGCTGGCGGCGTCGAGAATTTTACCGGCGGCGTGGGCCGGAATATCGATCCGCTTGGCCAGATGAGCGCCGACGGCGATAAAGACAGCGTCGAACCTTTCGTTATCGAAAGCGCCAGGAATATC
Source organism: uncultured Rhodospirillaceae bacterium (assembly GCA_964574215.1). Taxonomy (GTDB): domain Bacteria; phylum Pseudomonadota; class Alphaproteobacteria; order Rhodospirillales; family UBA2165. The sequence continues at coordinate 3,395 of CAZNLR010000019.1, forward strand.
TTCGACCTTATGGTTGAGTTCCAGAGCAATACCCAGATCGAGAATGCGCTGAATTTCGCCATCCAGAATATCCCGGGGCAGGCGGTATTTGGGGATGCCGAACCGCATCATACCGCCCGCCATGGGTCCGGCCTCGCGGATGGTTACCTCGTGACCCATGCGCCTCAGATGATAGGCCGCCGACAGACCGCTGGGACCGGCGCCGACAACGAGCACCCTTTTTTCCGTCGGCTCCGCGTAAAAATCCGGTTTCCAGCCGTTTTTCAGGGCCTGGTCGCCCAGGAAGCGTTCAACCGCGTGGATCGCCACGGACTCGTCCAATTGAGCCCGATTGCAGGCGCCTTCGCAGGGGTGATAACAGACCCGTCCCATTACGGCGGGCATGGGGTTGTCCTCGATCAGTTTCTGCCAGGCGTTTTTGTAATCGCCTTCTTCGGCATGGAACAGCCAGCCTTGAATATTTTCACCCGCCGGGCAGGCGTCGTTGCAGGGCGGCAGGCGATCCCGATAAACGGGCATCAGATTGCGCCACGAACCCGTGTGATTGGCCAGGCTGGTGCCGGGGTCCAGGGTAATGGCGTAGGGCAGTGGCTTGTCCGAATTCACGCTCATGCCCCGCCCCCTTCATCCGGCGCGTCGTCCAGCAGGCCGAAGCGTTCGATATTGTGATCGGCCATGCGCTGGATGGCGGCAATGCCATCCTCATCTTTGGCGCCCTTGCGGAAAAGGTGGGCGAAGCGTTTTTGTAATTTGAGATAATCCTCGACCGACGTCCGGTGCCGGATTTTCCGGACGTTGGTCACCTGCCCGTGCTCGGCTTCGAACAGGGGAAACAAGCCGCTTTCCAGGGCCAATCGGGCAACATTGATGGTGGCGTCCGACGCCGAGCCCCAACCCAGGGGGCAGGGCACCATGATGTGAATGTAACGGGCGCCGGTAAGGCTCATGGCTTTGGTCACCTTGGCTTCCAAATCGTGCAGTTCGGCGACCGTGGCGGTCGCCACATAGGGAATGTTGTGAGCCATGGCGATCAGCGGCATGTTTTTGCCGGTGCCGAAAACGTTGCCCGGTGCATCGCCGATGGCCTGGGTGGTGGCGGTGCGGGCCAGGGGCGGTGTGGCGCTGGACCGTTGAACGCCCGTATTCATGTAGGCTTCGTTGTCGTAACAGATATAAAGCACATCGTCGTTGCGTTCGAACATGCCCGACAGGCAGCCGAACCCGATATCGGTGGTGCCGCCGTCGCCGCCCTGGGCGACCACTTTTATATCTTTCTTGCCTTTAACCCGAAGCGCCGCCGCCACCCCGGAGGCCACCGCCGGCGCGTTGCCGAACAGGGAGTGGAGCCAGGGGAGCTGCCAGGAGGTTTCCGGGTAGGGCGTGGTGAAGACTTCCAGACAGCCGGTTGCGTTGACGGCGACCAACTGGCCATCGGTGGCGCGCATGGCCGCATCCAGAGCGTAGCGCGCGCCTAAAGCTTCGCCGCAGCCCTGGCAGGCCCGGTGGCCCGAGGTAATCGCGTTGGTTCTGTCCATACTGGCCTGGACCGTCCGCTTGGCGTCGTCGAGCAGCCGGTTACCGACCGTGTGGGTGCCGGTCTGATAGAATTTGACGGTCTGTTGCGGGTGATCGCTCATGAGCCGCCTCCTTCAGCCACACGTCGCAAGATATGTTCGGCTGTCGGCCCCGAATGCCGCGTTTCCCGGGAGCGGATGATTTCATGCTCCACCGCCGCATGGTCGAGATCGAGGAACTGGACGTCGGGCAGACGGTCTTCCAGGGCCGATTCGAATACTTCCTGAAGAGCGCCCATGGTGATGGGGCGGCCGCCAAGGCCAGCGATAACCGTGTAGACCGGCAGGACCGATCCCCGGAGAGACATGCGGACATTGGACGCCACCACGCCGCCGAGACCCGGGGCCAGGCTTTTTTCAACCACGACTACCCGTTTGGCGCCGGTCAAAGCGTCGCGCAACTCGTCCAGGGGGAACGGCCGGAAGGAGCAGATGCTGACCGATCCGATGGCGGCACCGTCTTCGCGCATTTGATCCACCACTTCCTTGATGGTGCCGTTGACCGATCCTAAGGCGACGATAATGGTATCGGCTTCCTCGGTTCTGTATTCGTGGATCAGGCCGCCCGACTCCCGGCCAAACACGTCCTTGAAGACGTTGCCGATTTCCGGGATCAGGCGCAACGCCTGCTCCTGTTTGTCGTTGGCCAGATAGCGTACTTCGGTAAAGGCTTCGGGGCCGACCATGGCGCCGATGGAGTAGGGGTTTTCAGGATCGAGGACCTGCACCGGCTCGAAGGCGGGCAGGAAAGCATCGACTTCTTCCTGAGTGGGCAGGTCGAGGCGCTCATAGGCATGGGTTAATATAAATCCGTCCATACAGACCATCACCGGGTTGCTCAGTTCTTCGGCCAGCCGGAACGCCTGAACATGCAGATCTACGGCCTCCTGATTGGTCTCGGCGTGCAATTGAATCCAACCCGCATCCCGCATGGACATGCTGTCCGAATGGTCGTTCCAGATATTGATGGGCGCGCCGATGGCCCGGTTACCGATGGTCATAACGATGGGCAGCCCCAGCCCGGCTGCGTTGTAGACGGCTTCGCCCATAAACAGAAGGCCCTGGCTGGCCGTCGCCGTGTAGGTTCTGGCACCGGCGGCAGACGCCCCGATGGCGACGGACAGGGCGGCGAATTCGGATTCGACATTGATGAATTCGCAGTCGGTCACGCGTCCGTCCTTGACCAGTGCCCCGACGCCTTCGACGATGTGGGTTTGTGGCGTGATGGGATAGGCGCAAACAACCTCGGGTCGGCACAGCCCCACCGCTTCCGCGACGGCCTCCGATCCTTCCATTTGTTTCAGCATATCCTGTCTCCTGTCAGGCTTTCCGCTCAGGCCTCTTTGGCGATGTCGTAAGCTTCCTGGGCGGCGGCGACATTAGCGTCTCCAACCGCACCGGCGAATTTTTTCCGAATGGCTTCGGCCACCGATGCCATATGGAGCTGGCCCGAAATAGCCGCAAAGCCACCCAACAAAGCGGCGTTGGGAACCGGGCGTTTGACATATTTCATGGCCAGTTCCGTTGCGCCCACATCGCATACGTGGTGAGCCGGCAGCTTGGCGACAACATCGGCAATACCCAATTCCTCAAACGTACGGGTGGAATTGATGAGCATGAAGCCGTCCGGTTTCAGCCCCTGGAATACATTGACCGAATGAAAGAGAGAGGTGTCCTGAATGATCAGCGCATCCGGTTCCTGGATGGGCTCCCGCAGCCGGATTTCCTTGTCGTCCAATCGGCAGAATGACATTACCGGTGCGCCCATGCGTTCCGATCCGAAACTGGGGAATGCCTGCGCGTGCTTCCCTTCGATGAACGCGGCAATGGAAAGCAGTTCGGCGGCCGTCACCACGCCCTGTCCGCCTCTGCCGTGAATTCGCACCTGGAACATCAACTGGACCGGTTGTTAAAATACCTTAATTCTTAACTTCTCAAATCTACCGCATTGCGCATTGATATTCATTGATACGTATCAACACAAAAAAACGCCCGGCGAAACCGGACGTTCTTAAAGTAACTAAATATCGGCGTTTATCAGTCGGGAAGGACCGCCGTTACCTCGATTTCGAGCTTGGCGCCTTCTTCGACGAATCCAGCAACCTGAATACCGGTCATAACGGGAAAGCTCTTCCCCATGACTTCCTGGTACACTTTACCGAGATCGGCGAGGCAGCCGTTATATTCGTCCTTGTCGCCGATATACCAGGTCATCCGGCACATATGTTCCGGACCGGCGCCACCGGCGGTGAGGATATCCTTGATATTGGTCAGAGCCTGACGGGCCTGGCCGCAGAAATCATCGGTCTCGAACTGTTCTTCCTTGTTCCAACCGACTTGGCCGGCGACGAAAAACATTTTTCCAGTGGTGATGATGCCATTGCTGTAGCCTTTGGGGCGCGGCCAATCGGGGGGCTGAATAATTTCCATAATCTATTCTCCGTTTCGCAGATATGCTTGCATTATTAATAAAATTATTTTAAGCTTAAAATGTTTGTAGGCGAAACATTTTAAGTCGCAGATATAAACCACGATAATTGGGGAATGTCAAAAAAAATGACCGATGTACTGAAACTGGCCGATAACGAAGAATCTGAAGTGCAGGATAAGGAAACGGCTGTCTCTCCCGAAGCGGCATTGTCCCTCAGGGTATGGCTACGGCTTTTGACTTGCAGCAGTTTGATCGAGCGGGAAATCAGATCCCGGCTGGTGCGGGATCTGGAGATTACGTTGCCTCAGTTCGACGTACTGGCCCAATTGGAACGAGATTATGACGGCGTGACCATGAGCCAGTTGTCTCAGCGCATGATGGTAACCAACGGCAACGTGACTGGTCTGGTGGACCGGCTGGCGCGGGAAGGTTTGGTGCATCGCGAGGCCGATCCCCATGACCGGCGGTCAAACCGCGTCAGCCTGACCCCGGCCGGACGGGCCAAATTCAACAAAATGGTGCCCATCCATCATGGCTGGCTCGAAGACATGCTGGGCGGATTGGATAAGGAAACCATCGAACAGCTCTATGAACATTTGAAAGGTCTCAAGACGTCGATTCTCGAGGCCAATCAGAAATCGGCCAATGGCCAAAATAGCAATTGATTCAACGGGAACAAAAGTGATCCACAAAAATGATTCCGGGCAAAAGCCCGGTAACCAGGAGTTAGGTTAATGAAAATAGTCTGTATCGGCGGCGGCCCCGCCTCTCTGTATTTCTCTATGCTGGCAAAAAAGAATAATCCCGATTGGGATATCGAAGTCTATGAGCAAAATCCGGCCAACGTCACCTGGGGGTTTGGCGTGGTCTTTTCCGACGAGACCATGGAAGGATTTCGCGGCGCCGATGAAAAGACCTACCAGGCCATCACCAACAGCTTCGTCCACTGGGACGATATCGATATTTTCTACAAAGGCACCCAAACCGTATCTAGAGGCCACGGTTTCGCCGGCATGCAGCGGCTTCGCCTGCTGCAAATCCTCGAGGAACGCGCCCGCGAGGTCGGCGTGGTGGTGCAGCACGACATTCGAGTGACTGATGACGATCAGTTCCCGGATGCCGATCTGATCATCGCCGGCGACGGCATCGCCTCCGCCATCCGGGAAAAATACGAGGACGAATTTATCGCCGATATCGTTTTCCGGCCCAACAAATTCGTCTGGCTGGGCTCCAACAAGGCCTTTGACACTTTTACCTTCTATTTCAATGAGAACGAACACGGTTTGTGGCGGGCGCATTGCTATCAGTACATGCCTGGCAACTCGACATTTATCATCGAGACCACCGAAGACACCTGGCGGCGCGCCGGCCTGGAAGACGTGACCGAAGAGGAAACCGTCGCCTACTGCGCCAGGGTGTTCGAAAAAGAACTCGGCAACGACGTTCTGATCACCAACAATTCGGTCTGGCGCACCTTCCCCAGGGTCAAGAACGCCAAATATTTCCACAAGAATATCGTTCTTCTGGGCGACGCCTTGCATACGGCGCATTTTTCCATCGGCTCCGGCACAAAGCTTGCCATGGAAGACGCCGTCGCCCTCAACGATGCATTGAATAACGCCTTTGCCGACGGCAAAAAATTGCAAGATGCCTTGCAGGCCTTCCAGGAAGAACGGGAGCCCGTCGTCGACAGTTTGCAGCGCGCCGCCCAGGTAAGCATGGAGTGGTTCGAAAATGTCGAGCGCTATCACGGGGTTATGGAACCGGCGCAGTTCGCCTTCAGCCTGCTGACCCGGTCATTGCGCATCACCCATGACAACCTCAATCTGAGGGACGCCGATCTTGTAACGGATATCAATGAATGGGTGGCCGATACGGCGGAAAAACAAAGTGGTGTGCCCCGTGAACATCCGACGCCGCCGCCGATTTTTACGCCCTTTCGCTTGCGGGAACTGGTGCTGGACAACCGCATCGCCGTGTCCCCCATGTGCATGTATTCCGCCGATGACGGTTTGATCGATGATTGGCATTTGGTGCATTTGGGCAGCCGCGCCATGGGTGGTGCCGGTTTGTTGATGACGGAAGCAACCGCCATTAGCCCGCAGGGCCGTATCACCGCGGGATGCGCCGGTCTTTATAAGGACGAGCATATCGCCGCCTGGAAGAAAGTCGTCGATTTTGTCCACGCCAAGACCAATACCAAGGTCGGCACTCAGCTATGCCATGCCGGCCGGAAAGCGTCGACCAAGTTCCCCTTGGAAGGAGGAGAGCAGGTTTCTCTGGGTGAAGACAATTGGGAAATTATTGGGCCATCGCCGATTGCCTATACCAATGACACCCAAACGCCCCGGGAAATGACCCGGGAAGATATGGATCAGGTGAGGGATGATTTCGTCGCCGCCACCCAGCGCGCCGAAGCCTGCGGCTTCGATATTTTGGAGCTGCATTGCGCCCACGGGTATTTGCTATCGAGCTTCATGTCGCCCCAGACCAACCAGCGGGAAGACGACTACGGCGGTACACTCGAAAACCGCCTGCGCTTTCCCTTGGAGGTCTTCGCCGCCATGCGCGATGTCTGGCCGGAAGAGAAACCCATGTCCGTGCGTATTTCGGCGACCGACTGGGCCGACGGCGGGTTTTCAGCCGAAGACGCCGTTGCAGCATCCAAAATGTTCAAAGCGGCAGGCTGCGACATTTTGGACGTTTCCGCCGGTCAGGTGGTGGCTGAACAGAAACCGGTCTACGGCCGCTTGTTTCAGACGCCCTTTTCCGACAAGGTGCGCCTGGAGGCCGATATTCCCACCATGACCGTGGGCAATATCCAGTCCTACGCCGATGCCAATTCCATCATTGCCGGCGGCCGGGCCGATATCTGTGTGATCGCGCGTATGCATCTGTTCGATCCCTACTGGACCCGCCACGCCGCCAATGATCTGGGCTATGATCTGGAAATGCCCGACCAGTACAAATCCGTCCAGGACTACACCCCCCGCTGGAACTAGGTGGCGGAAATTAGATTGAACGTGGCCAGGCAGCGAGGATCGCAGCGAATATGACTGACCCGAAAAAACGCCCGCGTTGGGCCATCGCCGTTTCCGTTTTTGTCGGCATATTTGGTGTTTTGACGCTTAAGTCAGGCGGCGAGGTGCTGTTCATTGATGGTGCCGGACGCGAAGCGGCGGGAAACTACCTGCCTTTCGTCGTATGGTTCAATTTTCTGGCGGGATTCGCCTATATCGCGGGCGCAATCGGTTTGGCCTTCTGGAGGCCTTGGACCGCGCAACTGGCGCTGACGATTGCGGTTCTGACAGTGTTGGTTTTCCTTGCTTTTGGCGTTCACATACTGGTGGGTGGCCCCTATGAGGTCCGAACGGTTGCGGCAATGACACTTAGAAGCCTCATTTGGCTCGGCGTTGCCTTCTCCCTACGCGGAAAATTTATAATCGACGACGACGTAGGGCCATCTGCGACTCAATGATCGAATTTGTATCTGACCTTCTGACCATCGAACTGCTGATGGCGTTCGGTATATGTTTGCTGGGCGGCACCATGCACGGCTTTACGGGCTGGGGCGGCGGCATCGTTATGATGCCGTTGATGACACTGATTTACGATCCCGTCGAGGCACTGGCGATTATCGCCGTCGGCGGATTGGTGCTTACGGCTCAGATGTACCCGTCGGCGATCCGAACGGCCAACTGGCGCGGCATGCGGCCTTTGTACCTGACGCTGCTGATCGCGACGCCTTTGGGAAGTTTGGTGCTGCTGCATCTCGATCCGTCAATCGTACGGCGGTTTATCGGTGTGGTCATCATTGCCGCTGCGCTGGTGCTCCTGAGCGGCTGGCAGTATCGTGGCAGCCGTGGTCCGCTATCGGCTTCCTTGTTCGGCACGTTGGCCGGATTTGTCAACGGCCTGACCGGTACGGGCGGCCCACCTCTGGTTATCTACGTTCTGGCATTCCCGGAAAGTGTTAAAGTTCAGCGCGCGAATATTATCATCGGTGCCGGTATTATGATCCTGTTGATTTTGGTCACCCTGACCTTGGGCGGTGAGGTGAGTTGGAAGATTCTAACCCTTGGCGTCATCTTGGGAGCAGCCCAGGTCGGCGGCGGCGGGATCGGACTATATCTGTTTAGAATTGCGCCTCAGGAATTTTTCCGGCGGGTTACCTTGGCGGCGCTGATCATTCTCGGCGCTTTGACCGTTTTCAAATAGTTGATCTTGGTCGTTACCTGATAGCTTTTATCTGACTTACGGCTATCATTGATCTTATACCGGACACAAAGAGAGTAGGGCCCATGACGTATGTTTTGACGGGATTGATTTTTGCCGCTGCGGCGGCAACGGAGATCGGCGGCAGTTACGCCTTTTGGGCCTGGCTGAGATTGGATAAAAGCATACTGCTGATTGTGCCGGGGATATTATCCCTGGGTATTTTCGCCTTTTTGCTGACCCGTATCGACAGTGCTTTTGCAGGCAGGGCGTTTGCCGCCTATGGCGGGGTCTATATCGTGGGATCTCTGATTTGGCTTCGGCTGGTGGAGGGCAAGTCGCCCGACCGCTGGGATGTGCTGGGCGGCGCCATCTGTTTGATCGGCGCGGCGGTTATCCTCTTCGGACCGAGGCCGTCGGTGTAATTGAGACTTAAACCCGGACCCGCCGCCAATACCGGTATCCCAGCAACAGTGCCACCAGCGAGCCATAGATGATCGGACGCGTGAAGTCGGCGCGGATCATCATGGTGAAATGAAAGATGCCCAGGATGGCGATAAGATAGATCAATCGGTGGAGCTTCTGCCAGTTTTTGCCGCCCAGCCGCTTGATCATTTTTTTGGTGGAGGTGGCGGCAAGGGGTATCAGCAGGATAAATGTGATAATGCCGACGGTGATGTAATTGCGCTTGATGACATCCTTGATGAAGGCTGCCAGTTCGAACTGCAGGTTGATCCCCACATAGCTGGAAACGTGCAGCAGCACATAGAAAAAGGCGAACAGGCCGATCATGCGCCGGTAGGCGATCAGGTCACGGACGCCGCTCAATTCCGAGACCGGGCGGATGGCCAAAGTGGCAATGATCAAGATGAGCGCCCAGTCGCCCAACTCCCGGTCGAGCTTCTGCACCGGATCGGCGGTCATGTACTGGGTGCCGAAATTTGAATCCGAATATAGGGCAAATATCAACCAGCCCAAAGGAACCAGGCAGAGAATAAAAACGGTGGGCTTAAATATCAGCCGCGATTTTTTTTTCGTCATATATTTAAATAAATTTTTTCAAATCCATACCGGAATAAAGGCCCGCCACTTCTTCGGCGTAGCCGTTAAACATTAAAGTTTCGATTTTCGGCGTGAACAGGGCGCTGAAACCGCCTTCGCCGGTAATCCGCCGTTCCTTAGCCTGACTCCAACGCGGATGATCGACTTTTGGATTAACGTTGGAATAAAATCCGTATTCATTGGGCGCCTGGATATTCCAGGTAGCGGGCGGTTCTTTCTCGACGAAACTGATTTTAACAATGGATTTGATGCTCTTGAAACCGTACTTCCAGGGCACCACCAGGCGCAGGGGGGCGCCGTTCTGTTTGGGCATTTCCTCACCGTAGACACCGACCGCCATCAATGTCAGGGGATGCATGGCTTCATCCATGCGCAGCCCTTCCACATAGGGCCAGGGTAGAATAGGCAATTTTTGCGCCGGCATCTGTTTTTTGTCGACCAGTGTTTCAAAGGCGACATATTTGGCCTTCGACGTCGGCTCTAACCGTTTGATGATATCGGCCAGTGACACGCCTACCCAGGGAATGACCATGGACCAGGCTTCGACGCAGCGCATGCGGTAAATGCGTTCCTCCAACCGGTGTGGTTTGATCAGGTCTTGGTAATCGAAGGTGCCGGTCTTTGCCGCGTGGCCGGTGACCTCGACGGTCCAGGGATGGGGTTTTAACGTATCGGCGTTTTCCGACGGGTCCGATTTGCCGGTGCCGAATTCATAAAAATTATTATGGGTGGTGATAGCCTTGAAGGTGGTCAGTCTTTCCGCCTCGCCAAAATTGGTTTTATGAAGGTTGGGAAACTTTTTACCGGTGGGCCTTTCCGCGTTGGCTTCGCCGGGTGTCATAAGAGACGGCAAGAGAGCCGCACCACCAGCTGCCACACCTACTCCAGACGCCAGTTGAATAAATTTCCGGCGGTTGAGGAACACCTCTTTTTTGGTGATCTCCCAGGATTTTACATCCGACGCTTTTTTCCGTTTGATCAGCATACGGCCCAATTCCTTATTCCAGCGGTGCCTATATTGGAATTATTCCAGATTTTCTCCATTTGTCAGATAATAATGCCGTGAACATGAAATTATTCCATGTTCCACACTATCAAAGCCATTGCTTTGCTGCCTTTACGAACCTTTGGCCAATTTTTCTTCCGCAGCGGCCGCGGCGGTTTCGGATGCCGCATCCTCCAGGGTTTCACGGGCAACGTTCGGGGCCAGGGGTTCCGGTTTCTTTTCAGGCTCTTCGTATTGAATTTGAATCATCATTGAGACCGATTCGTCCTCGGCCATCAAAACCTTGCGGGCGTCCCGGGCCAAAGGAATTTTCTGGGTGCGGCAGAACAGGATGATGGCCGCCGCCACGTGCTCCTGGGCAAACTCGACGGCGCGAACTTCATTGGGGTCCGATGGCGTGAAAACCAGTTTAACGGCAACGCCGTTTTCCTTGGATACGATGACGTCTTCGATATTGGCGTTGGGCAGGCGCATTTCGCTGCGCAGAGCGTAATTCACCAGCGCCGCCTGTAGTTCAGATTGGCTGAAGGATAACTTCCGCATTTCCTGCGGCATGGTTCAAAGTCCCCCTAGTGCGAATCCCAAATTTTCATCTTGGTTTAGAATCCCGTTAACGTCTTAGTGCGCTTCATCCCAGTTTTTACCATGACCCGTATCGACGACCAAAGGTACGTCAAGTTGCGCCACTGATTCCATTATATTTTTAGCGACATTCGCCGCTTCGTCCAATTCTTTTTCCGGTACATCCAACACCAATTCATCATGCACCTGCAACAATATCTTGGCTTTTAGGCCGGAATCCCTCAAGGCGCCCGGTAATCTGATCATGGCGCGTTTGATAATGTCGGCGGCGCCTCCCTGGATCGGCGCGTTGATGGCAGCCCGTTCCGCGAAGTTGCGGCGGGCGGCGTTTTTATCCTGAATCCCCGGCACATAGCATTTGCGGCCGTAGAGTGTGGTGACATAGCCGCGTTCACGGGCGCTTTCCTTGGTTTCCTCCATGTAGGCGCGAATGCCCGGATAGCGGTCGAAATAGGCGTCTATATAGCGGGCGGCCTCGCCCCTGGGGATATCCAGTTGCCGGGCCAGGCCGAACGCCGATATACCGTAAATGATGCCGAAATTGATCGCCTTGGCTTGGCGGCGGATCATGGGGTCCATGCCTTCCACCGGCACATCGAAGACCTGGGAAGCGGTGAGGGCGTGAATGTCCTGGCCGTCGCGAAAGGCCTCTTTCAATACATCGATCCCGGCGACATGGGCGAGCAACCTCAGTTCGATCTGGGAATAGTCGGCGGACAGCAAGACACATCCCTTGGCCGGGACGAAAGCCTGGCGGATTTTGCGGCCCTCCTCCGTACGGATGGGAATGTTTTGCAGATTGGGGTCGGTGGAACTCAAGCGTCCCGTCGAGGCAATGGCCTGACCGTAGGAGGTATGAACCCGTCCCGTCTCGGGATTGATCTGTTCGATCAGAGCATCCGTATAGGTGCTCTTCAACTTGGCCAGTTGGCGGAAATCGAGCACCCGCGCCGGCAGTTCATGGCCCTCGGCCGCCAATCCTTCCAGGATATCGGCGCCGGTGCCGTAAGCGCCGGTCTTGCCTTTTTTGCCGCCTTCGATCCCCATTTCATCGAACAGGATTTCACCCAACTGTTTGGGGGAATTGATGTTGAATTCACGCCCTGCCAATTGGTGAATATCCGTTTCCAGATCGCCCAGCCGTTTGGCGAAATCGGCGCTCAAATTCTTAAGCACCTTGGCGTCGACGGCGATACCCGTCCGTTCCATCTCGGTCAGGACGCTGATCAACGGGCGCTCCATATTTTCGTAAATGCTGACCATATGATCCTGAACCAGACGCGGCTTTAGTGTCCGGTGCAGCCGGAGGGTGATATCGGCATCCTCGGCGGCGTAATCGAGTGCTTTGGCCAAATCCACTTTGTCGAACGTCACCTGGGATTTACCGGTGCCGGCAACCTCTTTGTATTTGATATTGGTGTGGCCGAAATGAAGTTCGGCCAGATCATCCATGCCGTGGCCGTGCAGTCCGCCTTCGAGCACGTATGAAATCAGCATGGTGTCGTCCACCGGCGCGATTTCGATACCGTACCGGCCCAATACTTCCGCATCGTACTTCATGTTATGGCCCACCTTGAGAACCGTCGGGTCTTCCAGCAAGGGCTTTAACAGTTTGACCGCCTTGTCGCGCGGGACCTGTTCGATGTCCGATGGGCCGCTTGGTTCTTCCAACCCCAAATCCAAGCTCGATTGCTCTTCGGGGGCCGTGTGGGCGACCGGGATATAACAGGCCTTGCCCGGTTCAATCGACATGGAAACACCAACCAGTTCCGCCTCCATGGAATTGAGCGATGTGGTTTCCGTGTCGACCGCCACCACGCCCCTGGCTGTCGCCTCGTCGATCCAACGTTCTAGGGCGGCTTGGTCCTGCACCAGTTCATAATCCGTTTCCATCGGACCGGCGTCCGCTGCACTGAATTCCACTGGCGCGGCCGTTCCTGTGCCGCCATTATCCGTCGTCGTGGTTTTATTTTCAGCGACCGGCGCGGTCGGTGCTTTGGCGCCTGTTTGGCTTTCAACCCGTTTGATCAGGGATTTGAAATCCTGTTCCTGCAGAAAGGCCAGAAACTTTTCGGGATCACTCTCTTTGACGGCAAATTCCTCCAAGGGCACTTCGACGGGAACATCGTCTTTGAGGGTCACCAGATCGCGGGAAATTCGGGCAAGATCGGCCTGCTCGATCAAAGCTTCGCGCCGCTTGGGCTGTTTGATTTCGCCCGCATGTTCAAGGACGCCGTCCAGGTCGCCATATTCGTTGATCAGCAAGGCCGCCGTTTTAACGCCGATACCGGCGACGCCCGGCACATTGTCCGACGAATCGCCCGCCAGCGCCTGCACATCGATGATCCGGTCGGGACCGACGCCGAATTTCTCGACCACCTCGTCCGGGCCAATCTCTTTGTTTTTCATGACGTCGAACAATTTGACCCCGGGGCCGACCGTCTGCATCAAATCCTTATCGGTGGAGACAATGGTGACATCGGCGCCCTTTTCAATGGCCTGGCGCGCGTAGGTGGCGATGAGGTCATCGGCCTCGAAGCCCTCCATATCCACCGCCGGAATATTAAACGCCCGCGTAGCTTCGCGGACCAGGTCGAATTGGGGGATCAGATCGTCCGGCGGGGGCGGCCGGTGGGCCTTGTATTCCGGGTAAATGTCGCTGCGGAAGGTTTTGCGCGCGCGGTCGAAAATGACGGCTATGTGGTCGGCGTTGGTGTCCGCGACCATTTTCATCAGCATTTGCGTGAAACCGTACACGGCATTGGTCGGCGTACCGTCCGGCCGGGTCATTTGCGCTTTGACACCGTAATAAGCGCGAAACAGGAATCCCGATCCGTCGATCAGAAAGACGTGTTTCATATCTTTGGACGATTGGCTCAGTGCTCTGACGCTCCGGACGTCTCTCCGCTCCAGACGAACGTACGGCTACAGTAGGGGCAGACCACTTGCCCGTCGTCGCCCATATTCAAGTAGACTTTCGGATGGCCGCCGGCCCCGCCGCCGCCATCGCAATCGACCTGTTTGCTGTCAGAAATAAAAGTCTGTTCGGTTTCGGTGCTGTCCATTCTACGCCTCGGATTTCTTTTGATTTTGAAACTCTTGCGCCCGCCAATTTTGCCTTGGAAATTAGATTGACCCAAGCATAGGTGAATGATACCGAAAGACGCCCCACAATCAACACTCAGCTAAATGAAATTAGAGCGAAATGACGAACAACCAGCCATCGGATGCCCCCGACCTTGCTGTTGAGATTAAGGGCTTAAACAAGACCTATGCGGGAAATTCCATGCAGCCGCCCAAAGAGGCGCTGATCGACGTCAATCTGGAAATTCCCCGGGGCTCGTTTTTCGGCCTGCTGGGTCCCAACGGCGCCGGTAAATCGACCATCATCAATATCATGGCCGGTTTGGTGTTGAAGACGTCGGGCGACGTTAAGGTCTGGGGCTACGATATCGAGACGCAAATGCGTCAGGCGCGCTCGGCCATCGGCGTGGTGCCTCAGGAACTGAACATCGATCCCTTTTTTACCCCACGGGAAATTCTGGAAGTGCAGGCCGGCCTTTACGGCGTGCCCAAAGCCCAGCGCCGCACCGATGAAATCCTCGAAGCCGTCCGCCTGACCGACAAGGCGGACTCTTACGCCCGCACCCTCTCCGGCGGTATGCGGCGGCGCATGCTGGTGGCCAAGGCCATGGTCCACTCACCGCCCATCCTGGTGCTGGATGAACCGACCGCCGGGGTCGATGTGGAACTTCGCCAGCAGCTTTGGTCCTATGTCCGTTCGCTCCGGGAACTGGGAGCGACCATCCTGCTGACCACCCACTATCTGGAAGAGGCCGAGGAATTGTGTGATCAGATCGCCATTATTAATAACGGTCAAGTGGTCACCAGCCAGCATACGGAGGATCTTCTGCGCAGCCTCGATTCGAAGGAGTTGATCATCACGGTCGACAAGGATTTGGCGGCGACACCTGATAATCTCGGCAGGTTCAATGTGGAACTGCAGAACAGCCGGAAATTGGTTTTCCATGTGCCGCCCAGCCAGGTCCCGGTCGAAGAGGTGCTGGAAGCGGTGCGCGCCGAAGGTCTGGGAATCGCCGATTTGACCACCAAGGAATCCGATCTCGAAGATATCTTCCTGATGATGACCCGTGAAAACGGAAGTTTGCGGGACGGAGAGCCCGGCGGGTAAAAAGAGTGATGGCGTTGCGGGGGATTCCTTTTGTTCTGATTTTTTTTCTGGCGGCCTGCGCGCCACAGCTGAAACCGCCGGGGCCCCAAATCACCGAACCCAAGCTCAGCGACACAGCCTATGTCACACCGGACGGACTTTCTTTGCCGCTGCATGTTTGGCAGACCGCGGCAAAGCCAAAAGCCGTAATCCTGGCGCTCCACGGATTTAATGATTATGGCGCCTTCATAAAAAAAGCCGCTTCTAATTTCAGTCAAAACGGCGTTCAGGTTTACGCCTACGATCAACGGGGTTTTGGCCGGTCGCCCCATTTCGGCTTTTGGCCGGGACGCCGGGCCTTTGCCGATGATGCCACGGTGGCGGTTGGGCTGTTGCGTCAAAAGCATCCGGGGCTGCCGGTTTATCTGCTGGGCATGAGCATGGGGGGCGCCGTGGTGATGACGGCCATGACCGATGACGTGCGGCCCGACGTGGACGGTGTGGTGCTGGTGGCGCCGGCGGTATGGGGGCGGGAAACCATGCCCTTTTACCAGCGTTGGGCTTTGTGGCTGGCGGTTCGCATGGTGCCGTGGATGAAACTGTCGGCCGAGGGGTTGAAGATCAGGGCCTCGGACAATGTCGAAATGCTGCGGGAACTGGGACGGGATCCGCTGTTTATCAAGGAGACCCGCGTCGATGCCATCTGGGGACTGGTGAATTTGATGGATTTGGCTCTCCGCCGGTCGGCAGATTATAAAGCCAAGACATTGTTGCTCTACGGGGAAAATGACGAGGTGATCAGGAAAAAGCCCACCGAGTTGATGTTTTCCCGTCTGCCCGAGGACGCTGCCGCCGACCGCCGCCTGATCCGGTATCCCAAGGGGTATCACATGCTGCTCAGGGATTTGCAGGCGGAGACGGTGTGGCGGGATGTATTGAGTTGGATTAAGCAGGGCAGTTAAGCCGGTAAACGCCACATAGGCTTTACCAATAAAGCGGCTTGCAGTATGGTGCGCCCCCATCAGCCGCCATGAGGCCCCGTTCAGGCCGGATTATGGCAGGCCAAATAAGCGCCCGTAGCTCAGCTGGATAGAGTGTCGGCCTCCGAAGCCGAAGGTCACAGGTTCGAATCCTGTCGGGCGCGCCATTTCCTTGAATGGCTTATACGACAATTGAATTTTACTAATTCCTGTCTCGCAGCCAAATAGCAACCTTAAGATCTAATTTCGAGGCCATTTTGCCAATTTGTGCCCGTCGGGATTTGCCGGGTTATTTCGGAATTTGGCAAGATGAATCCGCCAGCACAGTCGCATTCACATCTGCATTACCCCCCGAAAGCAGACATGAACCGTATTAGGCAAAAGAGTCCGCTTCTGACCCGTGTCGGACATTATTTAAATTACTTAGCAAGATTGCCATAGCCCCAACTTTCTCTAATATTGTTGCGATCGATACATCCGGATAAGGCAAATGACAGATCGTCCGAATATACTCCTCATTATCACTGACCAACATAAAGCTGACCATCTCGGCTGTTACGGCAACTCGGTCGTGCAAACACCCAACATCGACACCTTATCCGAAGACGGAGTGACCTTTGACCATTTTTATACGGCCAGCCCGATTTGTATGCCTAATCGCGCGACGTTGATGACCAGCCGCATGCCCTCCTGCCATGGCTTGCGCATTAACGGCCTGCCACTCTCCAAGGACAATGTGACTTTCGTCGATTTGCTTCGCCATGCTGGCTATCGGACGGGTGTAATAGGCAAATGCCATCTCCAGCCGATGATGAACCTGCCGATGGGGGAAGCGGAATACTGGCCGGAAAATCCGACAGATGAAACTCTGCCGGATGATCTAAAATTCTCCCGACGATCACGTATGGACGGTCCGGAGTATGATCAGGAACGGGCAGGCGTATGGGCCGAAGACCCGAATCTAGAAGTGGAAACGCCCTATTACGGTTTTGATCATTTGCGGTTCGCGAACTTTCATGGCGACATGGTGCACGGTCATTACAGCCGCTGGCTTCAGGAGCGCCATGAAGATGCCAATTCGTTGCGCGGCAAGGAAAACGCCCTAACAGATAACGTCTACGATGTTAAAAAAGGTTGGCGAACCCGCATGCCTGAGGAATTATACCCGACGACTTACATCGCCGAAGAAACTATTAAATATCTCGACGAACACGCCAAAGGTGACGCCGCCGCGCCGTTTTTTCTCCAATGTTCCTTCCCTGACCCGCATGCACCGTTAACTCCGCCCGGGAAATATTGGTCGATGTACGATCCGTCGGACGTCGAACTCCCTGCATCATTTGGCCATATTGATCCAAATGAACCTCGCTTTATTCATGAAACCCGTGCCAAAAGTGATCAACCCAAAAAAGTGCCTGCGCTCTCCATGCCGGATGAAAAAGAAGCCCGTGAAAACATCGCCTTGACCTATGGCATGGTGACCATGGTTGATGAAGCTATTGGGCGCATTGTCGAAACACTGGATAGGCTAAAATTACGGGACAACACAATTATTATATTTACCGCCGACCACGGCGATATGGGCGGCGATCACGGCATGTTCGGAAAATTTGGTGTGCATTATGATGCGGTGTTGCGTGTGCCGTTCATCTGGAATGATCCGACGAATAAGATATCAAAACACTCGGGTGAGCTTGGCGGTACGATTGATATTGCGCCGACCATTTTAGCGCGGGCCGGGTTAGCGACAAGCGTGGGTATGCAAGGGATCGATATTGTTGGTCAGGTCCAGTCAAATTCGCCGCCAACTCGCGAGGGTATTTTAGCTGAAGAAGATCAGCTCAACACCCAAACCAATGGGCTGGGAGCACAGAGGATTTGGACGTTTGTTCGTGATCAGTGGCGCTTGAGCGTTTGGTTTGGGGACGAGATGGGGCAACTGT
The DNA here is from genome assembly GCA_964574215.1 of uncultured Rhodospirillaceae bacterium. Lineage (GTDB taxonomy): Bacteria > Pseudomonadota > Alphaproteobacteria > Rhodospirillales > UBA2165. The sequence goes on from CAZNLR010000019.1 coordinate 21,359, forward strand.
TTGATCGTAAAAACGATCCTCATGAAATGAGCAATCTATGGTCCGATCCTGACTATACAGTCGTTAAGGCCGAGCTTATGGAACGAATGATGCGGGAACGCATGCGCTTGGGAGAAACGTTGCCTCTACCAATTCGATTTGCCTAGCGGTTACTAAGCGGGCGGTCCGCTTATGGCTAAGACCGGTCATAAAAAGCTACATAATCTATGTCCGCTATATCCCGAATAGCGGACATTTCAGATATTTATCCTGAACTAAGGATATATTCGGAAGCTTTTTCTGCGATCATTATCACGGGTGCATTGATGTTACCGCCGACCAAGTCCGGCATAACAGAAGCATCAACAACGCGGAGGCTATCACAATCCCGAACATTCATTTTAGGATCAACTACCGAGCCGTCGTCTATTCCCATGCGGCAGGTGCCAATTGGATGAAAAACGGTCATCGCCGATTCGCGGATAAAACCATCAATTTCATCATCGCTCTTGACGTCGTCGCCAGGCATCATCTCCTCGCCAAGGTGCTCGTTAAAAGCTGGCTGAGCCGCGATGGCGCGTTTAATTTTAAACGCTTGGCGGATGGCCGTACGATCCATCTCGGTCGAGAAAAAATTATTGAGAATTTTTGGCGGATCATTGGGTTGGTTCGAGGCTAACGTTACCGCCCCTCGGCTCTCTGGCCGCAAATGACACGCGATCAATCCAATTCCAGGGGGGCCGGGCTTTCGGATCAATGGAAACCATTCACAGGATTGCATCGAAAAAAGTCTAAAAAATAATTGGATATCAGGCAGTTCTAAATCGAGGCGGCTTTTGACAAAACCCGTTCCAAAGCCCAATGGATGAGTTGCCGGGCCGCTTTTAAGAAATTGCGCACGTAGCATATTTACGACAAGTCGATCATAGCGCAGGTTTTTTTGAAACTCTGACGGAGTTTTGCGTGCATATTCGATCAAGACACTCGGATGGTCCTGTAAATTTTGGCCCACATTTTTTCGATCTGCTACGACTTCAATGCCATGCTCTTGCAAAAGCGCAGCAGGACCAATGCCCGAAAGCATCAACAATTGCGCTGAGTTGTACGTGCCACCAGACAAAATGACTTCTTTGTTGGCCCGCACTGTTTTGGCCTGACCGTTTTTTTGGTATTCAATTCCAACCGCTTTGTTACCATCGAATAATATTCGTTGAACGTGAGCGCCAGTTTCGGCTACAAGATTTCTGCGTCTTAGTGCCGGACGCAAAAAAACCACGGCGGCGCTTTGGCGTCGCCCCTCGGCAGAATTGAATTGCATGCGAGCCAGGCCTTCCTGCTCGGCGCCATTGAAGTCGCCACGAAATGGATAGCCAAGGGCTTCACCGGCTGCTTTATAGGCGTCAATAATATTATCTTCGGTCGGCGCAATTGCCGTTTTCATTGGCCCACTGTCGCCATGATAATCATTATGCTCAGTCAGGTAATTCTCTGACTTTTTGAAATAAGGCAGGACTTTATCATAGGTCCAATCGGCAAGCCCCAATTGCCCCCAGCGATCATAATCTCCCCTGTTACCGCGCACATATGCCGTCATGTTGATAGACGAAGATCCGCCAAGAACCTTACCCCGTGGATGATAAAGTCGGCGGTTGTTCATGTGCGGTTCCGGCTCCGACATATACGACCAATTATATTTTGCGTCGTTCCAAATCTTGGCGGTGCCGGTTGGAATATGAAAAAGCGGGTTGGAATCCTTTTTGCCCGCTTCTAAAACGAGAACGCTATTTTTGGGATCTGCACTGAGCCGATTGGCCAACACACAGCCAGCTGAGCCGGCGCCGACGACTATATAATCATAAGTGTGAGCTTTCATCCAAACCTCAAATTAAATGCAGAATACCTATGTGCTGGAAGATTAAAGTTGCTGCCACGCGCCCCGTCAACTTCTCGGTTCAGATAGAAATTTTTTATTAGTCAATCAACTCACAAAATTATCAGTTGTTGAGACCTATGTCGGTTGACAAGTTGACAAGCATAAGCTGAGTGAAATGATCCAATGAAGCAATATTGGGAGAGTTATCGATGTCCGGTTCTGGCTAATAGCGGACGTTCAGCACAGAGATTTTAATTTCCACTTTTGGGGGCAAAGCAGAGGCATTCCGTTAACCCTTGATACGTCCGCTAATGACCCGAAGGCGACATTGGCAGAAATCGGCAAGCTAATTGAAACCGGCAATTGCCGGCAACCAAAGAGTTAAAGCCGGAAATAAAATAATCACGATTATGCGGGTCATGTCGGCTAGGAGGAAGGGTGTAATCCCTGCGAAAATTGTTTTGAGCGGAATATCCCTGGCGACCCCGAATATGACAAATACGTTCATACCGATGGGTGGGGTAATCATGCCCACCTCAATCACCATCACCAGAACCACGCCCCACCAGATGGGATGGTAGCCAAGCCCGGTTACCAGAGGAAATACGAAAGGCATGGTAATCAGTAATGCGGCAACGGTATCGAATATACTGCCGAGAATGAGATAGATGACCATTAAAACGAATATCACTGCTAGCGGCGGCAGATGCTGATCGATGATTGCGTTTGTAAGTGCTTCCGGAACTTTTGAAGCGGTAATAAAATAGCTAAAAATGGATGCACCCATGATGATCATATAGATCATCGCCGAGTTGGAAGCGGTATCCTTCAAAACTTCCCAAAATGATGTCCAGGTTAATTTGCGGCGAAGTAGGGCAAAAAGTAGGGCCATGCCAGCGCCCAATGCTGCTGCTTCGTTTACCGTGAACAGGCCGCTGTAGATACCGCCGATCACTGTCCCAAGCAGAACGACAACGCCCCAGCTTTCACGCACGGCCTGCCAGCGTTCCCGAAAGGGTAATCGAACCCCGCTGGGGCCGGCGTCGGGACGCACCCGCACGTAGATATTGACGGCAATGAGATGAAAAACCACCGCGATGATGGCGGGTATCAAAGAAGCGACAAAAAGCGTAATCACGAATTGTTCGGTGAGAAAGGCGTAAATCACCATAATAACTGAAGGGGGTATGAGCATTCCTAGAGTGCCGCCAGCGGCAATGCTGCCCGTCGCCAGTTGCTGAGAGTATCCGCGTTTGAGCATTTCTGGCAGGGCCACCCGACCCATGGTGGCTGCAGTTGCGATGGACGAGCCACAGACCGCACCGAAACCAGCACAACCGCCTATGGTCGCCATGGCCAAACCGCCTCTGCGATGCCCGAGAAAAGCGTTAGCCAGGCGGTAAATGTCGCTCGATAGCCCGCTCACCCCGGCAAAACTGCCCATTAATAAAAACAAGGGGATCACCGACAGGTCGAGACTGGCAATGACTCCCACCGGTTCAGTGGCGAAGAGGGAAGCCGCCGGTTTGAACCCATGCAGAAAGCCGAAGCCGACGAATCCGGCCACTGCCATTGCCATACCGATGGGCACGTGCAAGGCGATCAGGATAAGCATGCCGATTAGACCCATGGAGGCGATCAGGATCGGATCCATCAGCCGCCCCTTTCTTGTTCGTTCAAAGAAGTTGCGCGCGCCCGTTTAATGTCGCGAAAACCGTTCGACAACACCACCAGCTGAACCGGCACGCAAAATAATATGAACAATGTGGCAACCGACCACCAAGGCGCCAGTGCTAGACCCAGCAGCCAGGTGGTTTCCTTGTTCTCGTGCAGTTCGAAAACGTAGATGATGAACTGGTAGCCCATCATGTTAAAGGTGGCGAATGTAACAATAGCGCCGAAAGCGTCAAGAAACCGAGTCCAGCGCTGTCCCAGTGCGTTGCCTAGAAACTTAATTGCGATGTGGTGTTTTTCCGCCAATGCGGTGGGAAAAAAGGATGCCATGGCGATAGCGATGACCAAACGTAGGATCTCGGAAATTCCTTCTATGGGGGCACCGAATATCGAACGGGCGATGGCGTCAATAATGGTGGCGAGGGCCACGGCCACCAGGGCGAATAAACCGAGAAGAGCCAATATCCGGGCGAAGGTAATATTGGCTCTCTCGATTCTACCGAGCTTGGTCGACATGAGCGGTAAAGAAATAGCAAGGTCTCCCTTTTGAGATTACTTGCCCGCCCGGATCGCCGTCAGCTCAGCCCGCACGGCAGCAAGCAGTTCTTTGCCCCGCGGATGACTTTTTTGCCAGCCTTCGATGGCCCGCTGTTTAGCGGCGTCGAGAGCCTTAAGGTCTGTACCCGTAGGCCGCACGACTTTGTTGACGCCGGTCTTGATCATTTTAGTTTCAATACCATTTTGTAGGCCGTCATGAGTCCGGCCATGGGCGCGGGACAACTTTTCTCCCCAGTTATTCCGGAAAGCAGCTTTTCCGATCGCCGGTAGACTGTCGAAGCTTTGTTTATTCATGGCCGACATTAAGGGCACGCAGCCAAGATTTGCGTGGTAGTGATATTTCGCTACATCGATGATGCGCCAAGCCATATACCCGACCCATTCCAAGGCGACGGCATCAATCACCCCGCGGCTCATGTTTTCGGCGATAGCTGGCGCCGCCATACCCACCGGCGTAGCGCCCATTTCCTTGGTGACCCGACCGAAGACCGGGCCGGCCACTCTTATTTTCATACCCTTCAAGTCGTTCATTCTATTGATGGGTTTCTTAGAATGAATCATGTAGGGATGGGTACAGACCAGCAAGGGAACAACGAATTTGTCGTATCCACGCAGCTTGCCCTTGGAATACATCCGCCATATTGCCACTGACGCCTCGGTCGCACTTTTGAAAAGCCCGGGCAGTTCAAATACTTCGTTGTCCGGGAAACGGCCCGGATTGTATGCGGGAACGGCCATAACCAGGTCCGCAACACGGTCAGCCATGAGCTTTAACTGAGCTCTTGGGTTCCTTCCCAAGCCACCGCCCGGAAAGGTATCAATCTTCACCACCCCATTGGTTTCAGCAGCAATCTTTTCGGCGAAAGGTTTTATCACATGGGCGTAAGTCGGTTCTTTGGCGGGTACAAAGAGGTTCCATTTCAAGGTTACGTTTTTGTTGCCTTCTGCGAACGAAGTTCCCGACGACAAAAGAATTCCAGTGATTGTGGCAATAATTAAATTTTGCGATTTCATAATATTTCCTCCGTTTTGTAATAGTTTCTACTTTTTGCTCAAACATTCCTCGGGAATTCCGGGGCTGTTCTGGCTGTTCATTAGTGATCGGTCACGAGCAGTTCCGGTTTCCAAGACTTGCTCAACAGCCTGCAACCGGTTTCGGTAACCAATACCGGGCTGCCGAGAGTTAGACCTTTCTTCTTGTCCATCGTGACAACGGAAGGCTCGAACTCGATCACCATGCCTGCTTCTATCAATTCCGTGCTTGGTGGCTTGTGCATGGTTTGCATGGGATATGTTCCCATCGGCATCTCAAGGCTGAGTCCGAGGCCATGAAAAGGAGGATTTGTGGATCGGTAACCGGCCTTGTTTATTACGGCTTGAAAGGCGTCGTCCAAATCCCCCACGGTGATTCCCGGCTTTAGAATATCAAGGCCGCTATTGAAGGATTCGGTGGCAACGTCAGCCATCTCTCTCGTTTCCTTGTCCGGCTCACCTACGGAAAACGGCTGATTGAACTGCCCCCAATAACCGCAATATTTGCCGTCGAACTCTGTGACAATTAGGTCGCCACGTTCCAGCGTTCTGGCCGGCGCTTGAAACTCGCGCTGTCCTCCGTGAGTAACTTCTTTTCCAGAGCTGAAAATGATCATGGAATGGACGTCACCACCGTTTCGAAACCGCGTGTCCAGAATTTTGGCCTTTACCTCAAGATCTGAAACACCCACCTTTGCCGTATCGACGACGGATTGAATCGCTTTTTCACCGATTTCGCAGGCCAATTCGAAGCACTTGATCTCGGCAGGACTCTTAATCTTCCGAGCCTCATCAATGAGGTCCGTGGCATCTTCAAAACTGGCCTGGGGCAGGTCCTTGGTGAGCGACACATAAGCCGTGTGCGGAAACCCGTACTCGCCTATATATCCGGACAGCGGAAGCATGCCGATCCTCGCCCGTTCAAGCTGCAGTTCCTTTATCATTTCAGAAATTCCTTTGGAGGGCGTAGGGTGTGCGGAACGGTTATCGGCAATCCAAGAATCGTGAGGTCGCCCGGCAAACGTGAAAAATGTCGGCTCACCTTCGAGAGGAAATACCAAGTAACCTTCGCCAGTGACTGAGTCACCATTGGTCAGGTAATTCAAAGCGCCGATAACCATGCCGCTGTAAAGGCCAAAAGTGCCATAAACGACAAGACAATCGAGGTCGCGCTCTCCCATCAATTCGCGCACCTTCTTCCAGCGACGATCACGCTCTTTTCCATCTAATATTGAATTCGACATAGCTGACTCGTTCCTTATTAAGCGGTTTTTAAACTTCGTTGAATTTGGCCTCCTCTCCGGACCGAACATGCTGCCGCCGGGTGAGGTTTTTCAGCAGGTAAATTCTTTGCCTTTGTTGAACTGCTATATATTCGTAGTAGCTATTGTTATTTAGATGTTATTACGGTATTATAACGACTGCTGTTAAATGTCAACCATTGATTTGAATCTTGTTACAGCTACATAATTGGGGATAAGTCATATGGTGATCGGCTAAAAATTGACCGGACAAGAATATGGTAGAAAAAATTGATGGCGACGGAAACGCACCGAAATTAATTGTATTTCTGATATAAAATACGTAATAGTCGTTATAACTACCGTAATTAAAAAGGATATTCTGTTTTGGCTAACCAATCGATTGCCCGCGGCGCTGCAATCCTCTCTCTTTTTTCTATTTCTCGGCCAAGATTGAAACTCTCTCAAATTGCCGAAGAGATCGGCCTTCCTCTCAGCACGACCAATGGCCTTGTCCAATCGCTGGTCATCGCTGGGTTCCTTGAGAAAAACGAAGATAATAGGGAGTATCAGCTGGGACTTTGGAATATTGAACTCGGGGCCACGAAGATGGCGACCTCCGAAATCAATCAGAAAGGAAGTGCCCTGGCGTATTATCTAGGCCGTGACACTGGCCTGACAGCGCGGCTCGGTGTACTTGAGCGTGATGCAATTGTCATGACTTATTGTAGTGCTCCCTCGGCATCAATTTTATCTAGGATCGATATTCCCGGAACACCTCTACCGACATATTGTGTTTCATTGGGGCTCGCAATTTTAGCCTTCTCACCCGAGGAAGAGGTGGTAGAGCATTTGAACAGAATTCAACTCGTCGAATACACTGAATTCACGAAAACCGATCCACAGGAAATTTTAGATGAACTGGGTGCCATTCGAAACAAAGGTTATGCATTCTGTGAGAACACGTTGGTGATGCACGCAACAGGTATCGGTGCCCCAATATTAGGCTCAGATGGCTTGCCAGTTGGCGGAATTAACATTTCCGGAGACTCCACGCAATTTACCGCAACGACGGTCGACTCGTTGGCCAGACAACTGATGGAAACCGCGTCCGGCATATCCCAACAAATGGGATATCGCTCATATGAGCCGGTCTTTAACATTAAACGGTGAGAACACAGTTTTTGACCGGTTTTGGTGTCTCTTTCTGGCTACAAGTGGACTCATTAATCATTGAAAATAATGTCCGTTTACGGGTGTAAATCGGACATGGGCGTTAATTCGATCTGCTGGCGCCGCGCCGCGCGCCGCCAAAGTTTTTGACGTTGGCGTTGCCCCTTGGACTTTTAATCGAACCGGATCCTGGATTGAAATGGCCCGGTCCGAATTTTGGTTTGGAATCGTCGGTGGCGGCGTGTCGCTTTTTGCCTTTTTGCGCAGCTCTCTTTTTCGCCCGTTCACGGGCTTTGGCTTTGGTCATGATTTCCGCGCCTCTCGATGCTGGAATTTCCAGAATAGTCTTTAAATCTCAAAGAATCATAGCACTGCGTCATTGCCGACGGAACCGAATATTTAGGGGTAAGTCCATCGCAACGCACAGTGCCGAACACCAAACGCTTCTATCTGGGGCCGTTTTAGTCTTCGCGTCAACTGCATCAGTTTCATACAATAAAATATCTTGAACCGCCTGTGCACGGGCGGCCTTGATTGTTGGGCAACGGCGTTTAATAATTCCGAAAATAAATATCATGTCCACAAGGAGGCACAGGGGGAGAATGCACAATATGCGATACGAAGCGCCGGACAGTCTCGACACCGCTATAAAGTTGATTGCCGAAGAAAAAGGAGACGTCCGGATTTTCGCCGGCGGAACGGATATTCTGGTTCAGATGCATGCCGATTTGATCGAGCCGGATTTACTGGTCGATATCAAAAATATCTCGGAACTTCGTCAAATCGAAAAAGAAGCCGATGGATACCGGTTCGGCGCTGCGGTGACCGGCGTGGAACTGATGGACCATGAAGTTTTCTGCCGGACCTGGCCGGGCGTTATGGATGGCGTCAAGCTAATCGGCTCGATCCAGGTCAAAGGCCGGGCCACCGTGGGCGGTAATTTGTGCAACGCGTCGCCGGCTGCCGATAGCATTCCGGCGCTGATGGCGGCGGGCGCGACGGTGACCGTGGCCGGTCCCAACGGCAGGCGTGATGTACCGGTGGAAGAAATCGCCACCGGCCCGGGCAAGACGTCGCTTGACACTGGCGAAGTCGTGGTTTCGTTTTTCCTGCCCGATGCGCCGCCGGGTTCCGGCAGCGCTTACCAACGCTTTACCCCCCGAACGGAAATGGATATCGCCGTGGTCGGCGTCGGCATCGGTTTGACCCTCGATGATAGCGGTGTCTGCACCGCCGCCCGGGTCGCCTTGGGCGCTGTCGCAGAGAGAGCCTTATTGGTGGACGAGGCCGCCGATGCGTTGATCGGAACCAGCGTGGATGACGGCGCCCTGGATAAACTGGCCGCCGCCGCCAGCGCCGCTTGCCGGCCGATTGACGACAAACGGGGAACCAAGGAATACAGAATAAAAGTTGCCGCTGTCCTGGCGCGCCGCGTTGCCGCGGTAGCGTTGGAACGGGCCAAAAACAAGGGGCAAAGCCGATGAAAAAGCACCACATATCCGCCACCGTCAACGGCGATGAAATCGATTTCCTGTGCGAACCGACGCAGACTCTATTGGATATATTGCGCGACGAGCTTTATCTGACGGGAACCAAGGAAGGCTGCGGCACCGGCGATTGCGGCGCCTGCAGCGTCACCGTGGACGGCGTTTTAATCTGTTCCTGCCTGATGCTCGGCGTCGAAGCCGAAGGCAAGACAATCCAAACCATCGAAGGTATGGCCGACGGCGATGAATTGCATCCACTGCAACGAAAATTTATTGAGCATGTGGCGCTGCAATGCGGCATCTGCACCCCCGGCCTGCTGATCGCGGCGCGGAGCCTGCTGGAGAAAAACCCGGATCCGACGGAAGAGGAGGTCCGCTACGGCTTGGCCGGTAATCTGTGCCGTTGTACGGGATATCAAAATATCATCGAGGCCGTCATGGACGCCGCCGAAGAAATGAGAGGAGCCTGATTATGGGAATGATGCCATCACCCTACGGGACCCAAATACCTTACGAGGAAAAAGATCTTAAGGTCGTTGGAACCAATCCGACCGCGCGGCCTGACGCCATCGATAAGGTGACGGGGAAGGCGCGCTACGCCGCCGATATCAACCTGCCCGGGCAATTGGTCGGCAAGGTGCTGCGGAGTCCCCATGCGCACGCCCGCATCAAGTCCATCGACACCTCGGAAGCCGAGAAGTTAAAAGGCGTCAAGGCAGTCGTCACCTGCGATGATTTCCCCGACATGCCGGTCCTGCACGCCGCCGCCGGCGAGATTATGGTCAATTTCCGCGACGTGACCCGCACCATGATGGCGCGTGAAAAAGCCTTGTTCGACGGCCATCCCGTGGCCGCCGTCGCGGCGACCAGTGACTCCATCGCCAAGGCTGCGCTCAAGCTGATCAAAGTGGAATACGAAGTGCTGCCCCATGTCATCGACGTGGTGGAGGCCATGAAGCCGGATGCACCCCTGCTGAACGAGGAACAGTTTACCAAGGGCATTGAACCGGCGCCCGACAAGCCATCCAACATCGCCGCCCGAATGACCAGTAAGCTGGGTGATGTGGAGGAAGGTTTCAAACAGGCCGATCTGATCATCGAGCGCGAGTTCAACACCAAGGCCGCGCACCAGGGCTATATCGAGCCCCATGCCAGCTTGGCCGTTTACACTGATGGCGGCAATGCCGAGGTATGGACCAGCACCCAGGGCCATTTCCTGATCCGCGCTCAGACCGCCAAGGTCCTTGAAATGGATGTGTCGCGCGTCAAGGTGACGCCGGCGGAACTGGGTGGCGGCTTCGGCGGCAAGAACGGCATCTATCTGGAGCCGCTGGCTATAATTCTGTCCAAGAAATCGGGCCGGCCGGTAAAAATGACCATGACGAGGAACGAAGTGTTCCGCGCGTCCGGGCCCACATCGGGCACCAATATCATCATCAAGATCGGTGTCACCAAAGACGGCAGGATCACCGCGGCCCAGGCGATATTGAACTATCAGTCGGGTTGTTTCCCGGGTTCGTCACTGCCGCTTTGCACGCCGACCGTCTTCACCCGCTATGATCTGGCGAACGTGCTGGTGATCGGCAACGACGTCACCTGCAACCGGCCCAAGGTGGCCGCTTACCGCGCACCCGGCGCACCGATGATCGCCTTTGGTGTGGAAACGGTAATTGACGAGCTGGCGGAAGAACTGAAGATGGACCCCATCGACATCCGCCTCAAGAACGCCGCCAAGGAAGGCACCCAGACCCATTTCGGACCCAAGCTCGGGCCAATCGGCTATATCGAGACGTTGGAAGCGGCCAGGGCTCACGATCATATGAAGACCGAGCTGGGCCCCGATCAGGGCCGCGGCATCGCCACCGGGTTCTGGAACACACTGGGCATGGAAACCTCGGCGACCCTCAACGTCAACCAGGACGGCACGGCATCCTTGATCTATGGCACGGTGGATGTGGCAGGCGGCATGCGCGCCGCTTACTCGCAAATCGTTGCCGAGGAGCTTGGTATTCCGTTCGAAAAGGTAAAGGCCATCCAGAGCGACACGTCGTCCCTGGGCTTCAACTTTACCACCGCCGGCAGCCGCGGCACGGCGGCGGGCGGTATGGCGGCGGTTAAGGCCAGCCGCGACGCCATTACCCGCATGTGTGAAGTCGCCGCCCGCATGTGGGAGGTGGAAGCAGATCAGGTCGTCTGGGAAGACGGCCATGCCCGTCCGGCAAGTTCCAATGTGGGCGACTTCGAGCCCCTGTCGGTCGCTGAAATCGCCATGAAGGCGGGTTTCTTCGGCGGCACCATCGCGGGCCACGCCGAGATCAACGTGACCGGCGGCGGGCCGGGCTTTGGCACCCATATCGTCGATGTGGAGGTGGACCGTGGCACCGGCCATGTGAAGGTGCTGCGCTATTCGATTATTCAGGATGCGGGCAAGGCCGTCTATCCCGATTACGTCAAGGCTCAGTTCCACGGTGCCGCCGTGCAGGGGATAGGAATGGCTTTGAACGAGGAATATATCTATGACGAAAACGGCGTCATGGAGAATCCCGGTTTTCTCGACTACCGGGTGCCGGTGGCTTCCGACGTGCCGATGATCGATACGGAAATCGTCGAAGTGCCGAACCCCAACCACCCTTACGGCATTCGGGGGGTCGGTGAAGTGCCGATTATCCCGCCCCTGGCGGCCATCTCCAACGCTATTTACGACGCCATTGGTGTTCGGATGCGCAATCACCCGATGTCGCCGCCGAAAGTTCTAAAGGCCATCGAGGACGCCGAGACACCTGTGGCTGCCGAATAGGCATTGGGTTTAATTTGACGTTTGCGGCAGATTAGCCGACGGGAGAACTATACCTGCGCGGTCGCTTATCGGTATCGGATTATTTGAAATATCCGGTCTTTCTCCCTGCCGTCTTACTGCCATTGTATCAATTTACTTCAATACATTTCAGAGCCGGATACTTTGACCTATGTCATATTCAAAACGCCAATGAATAGATACGTTTTGGATATGGAAAATGGAAAGACTTTTCGACAATATAATAATACCGATCAGCACAAAAATTGCCGGAACGATTTTTCAGCGGTTGGAACTTCTTAAATCCATAGATTGGCTCATGGCCTAAGGATTGTGAAGGCCGACAGAGTTTTTAATATTTAAAATTGAAGTAAAATCGAATGTTCCGTTTTTTGCTAAATAGAAAGATCTCGACCAGATTTGCGCTGACGATCGCTCTTCCTTTGGTCGCGCTTTTGGCGGTTCTGGTCAGTCTTGTGATCGATAAATCGCAAATATCCCGGTCGATGAAAGACCTGAGAAATCTCGCTCAATTGGCGCCCTCCATTAGTGCATTGGTCCATGAGATGCAGCGGGAACGCGGCGCCTCGGCAGGTTATATTTCGAGCAAAGGCAACAAGTTCGATGATCTCCTGACCAAACAGAAAAAGAAAACCAACGAAAAACTAAATGCGCTTCTCGTCGGATTCAAAAAGTTTGATCCGACGCTCTACGGCAACGGGCTCAGTGAAAAAATTGGTGCGGCGAAATTCAGCCTTGGCCAAATGGATCAAAAACGCCGGGAGGTCAAAAAATTCGATCTTTCGATCAATCAGATGACCGGTTATTACACGCCGACGATTGCCAAATTACTGTCAATCATTGAAGAAATGGCACTGGTCAGCCACGACAAACAGATCACATCGATGGTCACCGCCTATATTAACTTTCTGCATGGTAAGGAACGGGCCGGTATTGAACGGGCCATGGGGTCCGCCGGATTTGGCGCCGGCCAGTTTACCCACGCGATTATGAGAAAGTTCATTGGGCTGATCGCCAAACAGGACACCTATTTTCGGATATTCAATAATTACGCGACGGCGGATCAAAAAGCCTTCTACCGGCTGACTATGTCGGATCCGGTCGTCGATGAGGTCGAGCGCCTGAGGACAATCGCGCTCAACAGCCCCTACACAAATTCAACGGACAATATCCAAGGACCTTATTGGTTCGACAAAATCACCATGAAAATTGATTTGCTGAAATCCGTGGAAAATAAGATTTCCGCGGATTTGACTGAATTCGCAAATCTAAAATTAAATGAAGCCGAAAATTACGAACTGATGTATGCGATAATCGCCATCGTAATTTTAATGCTGACGGGCGGCCTTGCTTTTGGCTTGTCGAAGGGAATAACCGGCCCGTTGGATGCTGCCGCCAGAATTTTGGGCGAACTCGCTTCCGGAAATCTCGATGTGGAATTCTCCAAGCACGAACGGCGGGGCGAGGTCGGCAGAATATTTTCCGGGTTGGATAAATTTAAACAGGCGGCATCAAATTTAAAGAAGAGCGAAGATAGCAAAAGCTCGATACTCCTGGGCGCCCTCGACGCCATTATCACAATCAACATGAACGGCGAAATTATCGAGTTTAACCCGTCGGCGGAACAGATGTTCGGGTTCAGCAAAGACGAAGTCATGGGCAAAGACATCGCCGACTACATTCTGCCGGTGGATTTGCGAGAGAAACATCGGGCGGGATTTAACCGTTTTGCCCAGAGCGGCGTTTCAACCATGCTCGGTAAGCGGCTTGAACTTCCGGCCCTGCATGCCGACGGCTCCCGATTTGATGTTGAATTATCGATCACCCATGTCGCCGAACACAATCTGGTAACGGCGTTTATTCAAGACATTACCGAGCGTAAAAAAGCGCAGGAAGCCATCGAAAACAGCCGGGATGAACTGGAAGTCCGGGTTCAGGAAAGAACCAAGGAATTGGAACAGTCCCGCGAATTGGCGGACGCCGCCAACCACGCGAAATCTGATTTTCTCTCCGCCATGAGCCATGAGTTACGTACTCCGATGAATGCTATTCTCGGCTTCGGCCAATTTCTTATGCACAATCAAAACGAGCCATTGTCGGATGATCAACGGGAATCGGTCGATCATATTCTAAAGGGCGGTGAACATCTGCTCGATCTGATCAACGATGTTCTCGATCTGTCGAAAATCGAAGCCGGTAAAATTGAAGTTTCGATCGAAGATGTTTCGATCCAGGATATTCTGGCTGAATGCATGAACGTCGCCGAAAATCTCAATGAGAGTATTACCGTGGGATCTACCTGCGACTGCCTTTCCGGAAACGCCTACACGGTGAGGGGCGACATTACCCGCTTAAAACAAGTCCTCCTGAACTTGATGTCGAATGCCGTCAAGTATAACCGTGAAAACGGATCGGTACTTGTCGGCTGTGAGGCAATTAGCGGCCACAAGTTGCGTATTTCCGTCAAAGACACCGGATTGGGTATCCCCGAGGAGAAACAGGAATATCTGTTTGAGCCCTTTAACAGGCTGGGCGCCGAGGTCACCGAAATTGAAGGAACGGGAATCGGCTTGTCCATCACCAAGCGGTTGATTGAATTGATGAACGGAGAAATCGGGTTCGAGAGTGAAATGGAAGTGGGAAGCACATTTTGGGTGGATATTCCCCTCGCCGGTGATCAAGAAATATCGGAAGATCAAAAAGACCGTATGGGAAAATACGAATGGCAGAGCGATTCAGTTAATTTCGATGGCTCGAAGATCATGCTTTATGTCGAAGACAATCCCATGAATTTGGCCTTGATGGAAAAAATAATCGGACAGTTCTCGAACCTCGTCTTGCGCTCGGCCCATACCGCGGAATTGGGGATCGCCATGGCGGTGCAGGAGAAGCCGGACTTGATCGTCATGGATGTCAACTTGCCCGGGATGGACGGTATCGAGGCGACGAAGGAACTGAAAATAAACGAATATACAAAAGACATTCCGGTCATCGGTCTAAGCGCCAGAGCTTTACCGCGGGATGTAAAAAAGGCAATGGACGCGGGCTTCGAGAAATATATCACCAAGCCAATGGTTATTTCCGAAATGATCGAAGCCATCAGCGAGACCATCGGGGCCGAACCCGACGCGGATGGGGAAAACGTCGTTCATTAAAGTTCACACAAACTAGTGAATTGGTTTTTTGGCGAACGCAGGTTTGTCAAATCTTTGAACGTGGTTGAGGAACCAGTATTTAAGATAGTCCGGTAAGGTGTCCCGCTTGTAGTCGCCGGTCTTGACGTTTTCTATCACTACTTTTAAATCCGTGATCAGGCTAGCATGCTGCGACTTGTGGACCGCATTTTGCGATTCAGACAATACGTCACTGAACAGCAATTCTTCCTCGCTAAAATGAAATTCCGTATAGGCGCATAATTGTTCGAGCTCCGGTACCAATAAATCATCCTTGTGATTTTCAACGACGCTCTGAAATAGCCGGTTCAGATAGTTAACGAGAGCCTTGTGATGCTCGTCAACTTCAGGTTCATCGGTTTCATACTTCTTCGACCAATCAATCAGCATTGGTTTCGACTCGTCCACCATTTCGAACAGATGCCAATATTTTTGGTCGTCTGACAATTCGTGTCTGAATATTTGTTCGCGGGCGGTGGAAACCACTTTCACCCCTCGGCCCACTTGGTTTGAGGTCTGGTGAATTTCCCTAAGGTCATAGGAAATTTTTCGGTGCAGCATGATGTGCTCATCCAGCTGTTCATAGCCGGCGCCGCTGAGAATTATTTCTTCATGCTGAAAATGCTGTTCAAGTGCCGAAAAAAAACCAGTGATCAAAGCATCGAATTTTTTACCACTCGTATTCAACCGGACGACGCTGGACAAATCATCAAGAAGTGTCAGCAAGTCGCGATGATTTTCGTCAATAAACTCGTTTCCCGAATTAGCGGGGTAATTCCAATTCATAAGAGCAACCAAAATACTTTTTTTTACTCAAATTGAATTTGAGCGTGCCTATTCTTATACTTTATATTGAAAGATTAAAATATAACTTTGCTCTGAAAATCCGCTTTTTCCTAACCGCTTCTCCCCAACCGTTTTTCCGGGAAACAATAAACCCAAATTCAATGTTCAATCGGATGTTTCGTTAATTATCGTCCTCGTCGGGAACGGAATGGAAATACCATTGGTATCCAGCGCCTGCTTGACGTTCTTGGTGAGATCAAAAGTTACCGGCCAGAAATCGGTGTTTGCCACCCAGACGCGGAGGATCAGATTTACCGAACTATCGGCCATCGCCGAAACGGCAACGAATGGTTCGGGATCACCCAGTACGCGGCTGTCTTTGCCCGCCGTATCGATCAGGACTGTCATCGCCTTGTCGATATCGTCGTCGTACGAGATGCCGGCTTCGATTTGAACACGGCGGGTATTATTGGAAGAATAATTGCTCACGGCGCCGCCCCAAATTTGACTGTTGGGGATAACGATGCGGACATTGTCGCCGGTGGCCATGACGGTAAAAAACAGATTGAGTTCCTTGATCGTACCCGCGTGACCGGCAGCTTCAATGAAATCGCCGGTTTTAAAAGGCCTGAAGATGAGCAGCATGACGCCGGCGGCGACATTGCTGAGGGTCCCCTGCAAGGCGAGACCGATGGCCAGGCCGGCGGCGCCGATCACGGTCAGTAGACTGGCGGTCTGGACACCGAATTGGTTCAGCACAGCCACCACCGTCACCATTATGACAACGTATTTGGCGAAACTGGCGAAGAACTTGGTCAGTGTATCGTCAATATGCGGGCTTTTATTGAGAGCCCTTACGACAAGTTTGGCGATGCGTCCGGAAAGCCAGAGACCAATAATCAGTATGGCCAAGGCGCCCAGAACATCGAGCCCGTAGGTCGTCAAAATATTTATAACTTCACGTATGACCGGTTCTATTTGGGCTGATATTCCGCCCGACTTGGATTCCATGAGAAAACCTCCAACCTATTAAAGAGTTAACTATACATATCGGTTCGAGTTTCCGTAAAGGCAAGCTGCACGAACTGGCTGCATTCCTCTATTCCGGGTTTTGCAGTTGTTCGAGAAAAAATTGCAACTCGCAAGAAAACTGGTCGTTGATAAAAGCCGCAATCGTATTGTGTTAATCCCAAGTTTCTAAACGCAATTTGGTCCTTATTAAATATGTAGTCGAAATATTGATTAAACAGAATCGGATTCGAATACAAATGACAGATTACGATAACTGGTGGTCTAAATAATGCTCAATAAAGAACGACGCAAAAGCCGCCTTCGATACGATGACGCAAATCTAGCCCAAGCCTTTGAATTCTCTTCAAATCTCGTCTGTGTATGCGACGGATTGAAAATTACGCTGATCAATTCGAGCGGTGCGGAATTGTTGGGAGGCGGTGCATCAGATGATTTCGTCGGCGATAGCATAGTGGATTATCTGGACCCCAATTACGCCGCCGTCCTGGAGGAGGCTCCGGACGATCTTTTCAACGAAGAAACGAGAACGCCAGTCGTCTTAATTACTCGGCATGGGAAAAAAATCAGAGCGGAAATTGATTGCAGTTGGGCCCGGGAACTGGGTCCCGATATGCGGGTGATTGTTGCCTATGACATTACGGAACGGATATTCCTCTCGGAGAAAATTCAAAGCAGCCACCAGCAACTCAATCGACTGGTTCACAAATCACAGAACATGATGTGTATATGCAACGACGGCGACGTGATATTCGTGAATCAGGCCGGTGTGGATATGATGAAGGCGAAGGACGCCCAAGATATAACCGGCATGCCTTTATCGCAATTTTTTCAAAACGAATATCAAGACGTTATCGCCGACGACTTCCAGCAGATCCTGTCGGAAGGCCTGCCCTTGATGGCGAAGCTGAAGTGTTTGGATGGGTCAACCCGCGACGTCAAAATGACGGTGACGCCGATGGACAATGACCATTCGGGATCGTTTATGGCCGAGATCCAGGATGTGACCGAGCACAATAGAGCCGTTGCGGAGCTTTACCAATCGATTTCAAACCTTGCCAAACGGGCAGAGGAATTGTTGGCGGCAAAAGAATCCGCGGAGCGTGCGAATCAGGTAAAAACGGATTTTCTCTCCAATATGAGCCATGAATTGAGAACACCGCTTAACGCCATCATCGGATTTTCTGATCTGATAAAATCTGAGGCTTTTGGTTCGGTGGGAAGCGGGGAATACAAAGAATATGCCGGCTTGATTAATAATTCGGGGTCCCATCTGTTGCGGATAATCGACGATATTCTGGATATCACCCTGATCGAAGCGGCGGAAATAGATGTTGCGACGGATGTCCTGGACCTCGGAGAAACCATCGAATCCTGTGTTACCACAATGACCACTCGGGCCAACTCGTGCAACGTATCGCTTGCTTTCAGTGCTCCGGAGGAGCCTCTGTTTATTAGTGCCGATCAAGCGAGGATCAAGCAGGTTATTTTGAATTTGCTGGCAAACGCCATCAAATTTTCCTCAAACGGGGACGAGGTAACGGTGACTCTCGGAGAGGATAAAAAAACGGGGATAATTATTTCCGTCAAAGATCGTGGGATTGGTATCGACCAAGAAAACCAAGCCTTGATATTCGATCCTTTTATGCAGGTTGAAGGCGACAGCTTGACCCGGGAGCACGAGGGAACGGGATTGGGGCTGACGATCGCCAAATCCATCATCGAAAATCATGGCGGGACTATTAGCGTTGAAAGTATCGCGGGGGACGGTTCGGAATTTCATATCAGGCTGCCGGCCGATAGGATAGTCGAAATTACCGCCTGATCTTTTGCCACCGATCATCGATTAAATTATAAAGCTGTATGGCAAAGATACATATTTGTGCATTTAACGCCGACCACTACAAAGCCCGGTTGGAACCCCTATTTCCGGAACATGATATTTCCGTCGGGTTGAGCCACGACGATCTGGGCGACGGTATTTCAGACTGTGAGGTTTTGATCGGATTCGGCCCCATGTTGAACGATCACGTGTTCGCCCGCAACAAATCCCTGAAATGGGTGCAGGCGTTGGGTACCGGGGTCGACGGCATCGCCGACCGCAAGGATTTGGCGGACGATGTGATTTTAACATCCATGCGCGGTATTCATGGTCCGCAAATGTCGGAGATGGCGTTTATGATGATGCTGGCGCTCAATCGAAATTTTGGGCGCGTGCTGGATAATCAAAAGAACAAACGATGGGAAAGACGCCCGCCTCAAGTCTTAGAGTACAAAACCATTGGCATATTGGGTGTGGGTTTAATTGCCGAAGTCATGGCGAAACGCTGTCAGGCTTTCGATATGAACGTGGTGGGCATTACCGGTACGCCCCGCGACGTACCTGGTTTTAAAGAGATTAGAAAAAAAGAGAATCTTCCACAGGTGGTGGGTGATCTCGATTATCTTGTCGTGCTGTCGCCGATGACCCCCGATAACGCAAAGCTGGTCGACGAAGCTGTCTTCAAGGCGATGAAGAAAAGCGCCTATTTGATCAATCTTGGCCGCGGCGGCGTGGTCGATGACGGTGCTTTGATCGACGCTTTGAAAAATGATGAGATAGCAGGCGCGGGGCTGGACGTATTCGAGCAAGAGCCTTTGCCGCCGGATCACCCTTTCTGGGAAATGGACAATATCATCGTAACGCCCCATATGGCGGGCATGACCGAGACCTACGTCAGTCAGGCGTTGCCCGTGATTGAAGCCAATCTCAAGGCCTACAGGGATGGCGAGATCGAGAACATGGTCAATTTGGTGCGGGGTTAATCCGACCGGGCTGCCTTCAAGGCGGCTTCGCGTCTGGCCACATAGGTGGTCGCCGAGACGATCATCAAGCCGCCGATCCAGGTCCAGACGGACGGTTCTTCGGCAAAGAACAAAAAGCCGAACAGGGCCCCCCAAACCAGGCGGGTAAAATTAACCGGTTCCAGGGCGCTGACGTCGGCCAATTGCAGAGACTTCGACAGGGAAAAATGCGCGGCGCTCAACAACGCGCCGATAACGAACAGGATCGGATAGTCTTCCAAATCGGGCCATGTCCAAACAAAAAGGGACGGCGCCAGCGTCACCGGGATCATGAACAGGGTCAGGTATAGGACACAGGTGGCGCCGCTGTCGGTCGGGGCCAGGGATTTGGCGATCAGCCGCTGAATGGCGCTGCAAACCACCGTAATCATGACCAACCCGACACCGACGCCCACATGGACAAAGCCCGGGCGAATAACGACCAGTGCACCGGCCAGACCCAGAACCAGCGCAAACCAGCGCCGTGGTCCCATGGTCTCGTTTAAAAACACGACGGCGCCGATGCTGACCACCAGGGGCGCCAGTAAATTGAGCGCGGCGGCGTCGGCCAAGGGCAGCAGGGTGATGGCGACAAACCAGGCCAGAATGGCGGCGCCGTTGATAACGCCTCTTGAAACATGGAGGATCATCCGCCGAGTGTTGAATATCCCAACGCCATAGCGCGCCACGGTCGTCAGAAAAAAGAGAAAACCGAAAAAAGTCCCGAAGAAGGTTATTTCCAAGGGGTGGATATGATCGGACATTTTCCGCACCAGCACCCACATGATCGCCAGCAGACCGGAATATGCCGCCGCCCACAGGACGGCGGCGACATGCCGGATCGGTATCATCGGGAGGGTCTACAGATTGCCGTTGATGGCATAATCGAGGACGCGCACCACCTGGTCGGGACTTTCGGCAACGGCAAGGGCGGCGGCGTCGACTTCCTTCAAGGCATGGGTCAGGTCTTCGGCGTGCAAAATTACGGTCGGTTTGCCGAGCGCCGCCGCATATCCGGCATCGAAGGCGGCGTTCCATTGGCGGTATTTATCTCCGAACTTGACCACCACGATGTCCGATTTTTCGATCAGCGTGCGGGTGCGGATGGCGTTAACCTGGGCGCCTTTGTGGTCTTTCCAAAATGCCTTGTCCTCGCCGCCCAAAATTTCGACCCCGCAATCGTCGCTGGCGTCATGGTTGGTGACCGGCGCCACCAGTTGGACCGGAAGGTTTTTTGCTGCACATCCGTCCTTTATTTGCTCACGCCAATCCGAATGAATTTCTCCTGAAAGATAGATTGTCCAGTTGTCGGTAGCCACTGTTCACGTCTCCTGATCAAATTCGCGATATTATTCATGCTGTTTTGACTATGTTTAAACTGTTTCGCAAGCCTTTTGTCAGGCGGTTAAAATCGGGATGAGAATCAGGAATCAGCCGGTGGCGCAGAAGAAAATCTATGATCACCAAATTGCAGTTGAATTTAAAATCAAATCCGGTGCGGACGGTTTCCATAACGTCTTCCACGGGCCGGCAATAAAAGGCCTCCACTTCGCCGTCCTTGTTTTCGGGGACAAATTCTTCCGGTAATTCCAGATCGAAGCAGAACATGGTGTCCGGTTTTAACCCATCCTCGGTTTCGACCACGTAACTGATCTTGCTGACCTGTCTGGCGCAAGCGGCCAGTTCCGGATGTATGCCCGCTTCCTCTTCGGCCTCTTTGATGACATTGGCCATGGGGCTGAGGTCGACGGGCAGGCCACCGGCCACCATATTGTCGAGTTTTCCGGGATACAATCTCCGGTCGCGGGCCCGCCGGCCGATCCAAAGATCGATCCCGCCGTTTTCCCGTCGGACAAATCCGTTGACGTGGGTGCCGTAGGCGGCGAGCCCAAAGGCGGGGACCGCCGACCGGTCCATTTGCATAAGGAGCTCGGCTCCAAAATGTGTCGATACGGGAAAGTCCTCATTTCTCAATGGCGGGATAACTCCCTGATCCGCCAACCTTGTCAAAACCAGCGCCATTTCACCCGATCTATCCGACGGGTGCGACAACCCAACGCCAAAAGAAATACCGTCGGCTTTTTTTTCGAACAATTTCTCCGTTCCGCCCAGATGAATGGCGAGATTGTGCCTGATCCAGCCGACGGGAATGTCACCAACGAAAAATCGCGTGAATCCCGATATGTCGTAATGATTGCAAGAACTTATATGATCAGTGTAGTCCACTTAATTCCTTTCGACGCCGGTATTCTCTCAACCTGGGCAAAGTTCGCGCCTTTAAACGGGCGTTAATGAATTGCCCGTAATATATAATTCGTAAACGCGTGTTTTTCATTATATCCGGGGAGATCAAGTCCTCCGGATCATGGTTCCTGCCCGAATTGTGCTGCGGCCGGGACGTAGGTAGTTTTATGGAAGTCAAAGTCAGTAAAATCGACGAAGAGAAATTCGAAGTCCTGTTGGGCGAAACGCGAATTGAACTGGATTTTGACAGTCTCGAACACCTTCATACCCAAATGTCGGCGATCTTAAGACCCGAAACGGTCGCCGAGAAACAAAATCGCCACCGGGAATTTCTCAGCAAGCTCAGCTCCGCCAGCGACAGCGGCATTCAATCCCTCCTGCGCACCGCCTCCCATGACGACATTTTGGTGCTGCTTCACTCAAGCGAGAAAGACACAGCATTAAAGAAAAAGCTCTATGGGAATATGAGCGAGAACTCCATCAAAATGTATATCGAGGATATGCTTTTCCAGTTCAGTGACGGCGTCAAAAGCTATCAGTTCGACGAGGCCATGACGCGCCTCATCAAAACCGTCGAAACGCTGGTAGAGCAAGGCGCGCTCACCTACGACGAGTCCCAATAATCAATCCAAAAAACAACTCAAATTAATCAGGCGGCCGCCGTTTGTTTCTTTTTGGTGTTCGGCACATAAGCGACGGCGCAATGAGGGGCGCAATAGGGTTTTCCCGGTTCCGCCGGTACGCCGCAAAACCGGAAATTCTCGGTCCCCGGTTCACCTTCCGGCCAGGAACACATATTCGCTTTTAGGCTGTCCAACGTAACAATTTTACGTTGGGGCTTCGGCGTCGTCGGTTGGCGCCGCATGGCCAGGTCAAGCCGCCGCACTTTGCCGACGACGGAATTTTTGGTAACGCCCAAGCGACGTCCGATTTCGCTGGCCGACAGGCCAGAGGCCCAAAGTTTGGTCAACTCGGCGACCCGTTCCGGAGTCCATTCGTGGACCGGTTTATTTTCGGTTCCTTGCTGTTCCTGATTTCGTTGTGGTTTTGCCCCTGAAGTTTGATCTTCAAACATACTATATTCTTATCCTCCGGATTTAGGTCGTGAATGCCATTTTTGATGCTCAGTAACGCTTATCCACCCTCATTCCGGTCAACCGGAAGCTCCCCAAGGCCGGATATATCGTTATTACTGAACCGGAGGTGTTCTACTACATTTAGTAAAACAGGGCAACTGTTTCCACAACATTTTGGGTTGAATACCATATGTAGATTCAAAAATTTTTGCTCGATTCGGCAAAAATTTGATATTTTGGGAGGAAAAGAAAGTGGTCGTTGACCCACAGGTCGGGTAATGTTCGCAGTACCGTCGGCTGCATTAGAGCAGCTCCGTGAGCCGATTGGGGCAACGTCGAAAAATTAAAGCCATGTCGAGACCAAACTCAACGCGAATTAAAAGAGCGCCTATTCTGGCCGTTGCATCGCTGGCGATCTTTGTTCTATTTGGCGCCGAAAATGTTGCCGCCGAAGGCCCGTTCGAGAAATTTAAATTGTCCCGTTCGGCGTCAAAATTCCTGGTGCTGAAGGACGTCAATGTCCGGATGGGCCCCAAGACGAAATCGAAACGGATCGGACGCCTACGCCGGGGAGTCGTCGTTGCGGCTATTGGAAAGGCCAAGGGAACGGAATGGGTGGCGGTTCGGAAAGACGGTAAGGACTTCGGTTTTGTTTACGGCACGGCGCTGGTCCCCATGATAGACGGCGCGCTGAAATCGCCCTTAAAGGGAACACTCAACAGCCCGTCGCGTCCGGTTTGCCGCTACTCCATCAATTTCGAGGAAAAATTCAAAGTCCAGGGGGACAATCAGATTACGTCGGATTATTTTGTGCCCATGGAGTGCAAAGTCACCCGCAAGGCAATCAAAATCAAGGCTGCCATGTTCATAACCGAGCTGCCCTATCTCGATCAAAAAAAGGAAATTTACCAGATCAATGTTGATTTGCTTGGTATACCGCTGGCGGACGAGGACGTACTGTCGGCGATCATTTTGTACGATGCCAAAAAAAACCTGATAGCTTTCGACGGACTGAGCAGCAAGGAAATGAGGGGCAGTGCTAGTATCACCGATCAGAAAGTGAATTCGGTCCCCGACGCTTTAAGGGGTGCTTTGACCATGGCCCATAGCGCCTGGGGCAAAAAACTCTGGGCCGAATTGATCAGTCAGCAAAAAAAATAGAATAACCGCCGCCCGAATAAGGGCGACAATCCGCAATTCGGATCATCAAATTACGTAGTCACTACTCAATCGCGATCTAAAATTCGGGTCCGGAACACGGGGGAGTGAAATTGTCACTTTCGTTCCGGCGCCGACACTGCTTTCGATATTCAGCTGACCACCGTGGGCTTCCACAAGTCCCCGGGTTAACGGCAGGCCAAGCCCGGTACCCTCTCTTTGCCGTGTATGGGCGGAAGGGATTTGCCCGAAAAAAACCATGGAACTGGCAATATCCGCTGTACTCATTCCGATGCCTTCGTCGGATACGGTAATTTCGATCATATCACTATCACCGTGTTCGGCACCCAAGGTCACGACGCTCCCCTCCGGTGAAAATTTAACGGCATTCGACATCAAGTTGACCATTGATTGTTTCAGGCGCAAGGCGTCGGCCTCAAAACTCGGTAAATCACCGTTGATATTACTTTTCAATTTTACGCCCGCCCGTTTCGCATCATTGCTCAGAAGAAGAAACACTTCCGTGGCGGTTTGTTTAAGGTCGATGGTTTGAAAATTGAGTGAAAGCTTACCAGCCTCAATCGCCGATAAATCTAGAACATCTTTAATGAGTTCTAAAAGGTAGGCGCCGGAATCGCGAATATTACCGATGTATTCGTCTTGTTTATCATTGGCGATCGGTCCGAAAATACCCGCCTTCAGCGCTTCGGAATAGCCCAATATCGCATTCAGGGGAGTCCGTAATTCGTGGCTCATATTGGCGAGAAATTCAGATTTTATGCGATTTGCCTCTTCGGCGATTTTATTGATGCGACGAAGTTCTTTCTCGATCCTTTTCCGTTCGGCAATTTCCGAACTGAGGTCGGCGGTGCGTTTCTCTATCTTGTTTTCCAGGTCGGTCTGAAGCAAATGAAGTTCATCCTGCGTCCGTACATGGTCGGTAATATCCATCGCCTGCGCCACCCAATAGATGACATTTCCTTGGCGGTCGTTGACCTTGGCCCGGCTCAACAAACTCCAAACCGTATCGCCATCCTTCCGAACATAACGTTTGCGGACGCTTTCTCCGAAGCGGTCATCCACTTTTAAAGAGTTAAGTTGGTCGGCGGTTTTCTGTCGATCTTCCGGATGGGTGATGTCGGCGATTGACATGTTAAGTAATTCTTCCCGGTTATAACCCAGCATCTCGCAAAAGGCCGGGTTGACGTCACGAAATCGACCGTCCACTTCACAGATCGTCATGCCGATTACCGCGCTATGAAATGATTGCTCGAACCGCTCCTCGCTTTCCGTGAGGGCGTCCTCGATGTCATCCCGATTGCGCTGTTTTTCCCGGTAGGCCCGGAGAATGGTAATGGCGAGCAAATTGACGACGATTAGCACGAGAACGGTTATTGCCGGGAATAGATATTGCGAAATTGAAGCGCCGAAAAAATTTATCGGAGGAATTTCGCTAGGTTGAATTATGGCCAGGCCAATCAACGATGCAGCCGTTCCCGACAGGGTTAACAGGCCCGATCTCGATCCCAACGTATAGGCGGCAAAAATAGGCAACCCGAAAAACACACTGGTAAAATAGGAATGCTCGTAAGTGCGAACCAAAGACGTCAGAAAAAAATAAGTGACCAACCAGACAATGATTGATCCACCGATGACTTTCATGTCCGGGTAAATTTTTAGGGCAAAAATACTCGATAAAATAAGCAGAGTCATAAATAGCCGACCGAGATTGAAAATTCCGTCCGGTCCGGTAAAAGAATCAGTCACCAGCGTCAGGATCAGGCCGATAATCGCCACCATTGAGCCACCGGCAACCAAAACGCCAACTCGCACTAAATCTGAAGGAGATTCTTTTAGGTGATCAGGAATCAGCCAGCCGTACGCCTTGAGAAGGGGCGAAAAAACATCATTGTTCTCGATTGTCCGGCTGGTCACAGAATGCCGCTCAAAAATTAGTCAAATAATTTAGACAAAATGACTCAACTTGTATGTCCTATATTAGGAGGCTGGCAGGCCGTTTCAATGCGAAAATGGCACAAAAATTCATATGTGAGGAATAACGATCAGCTAGCGGTCGATGGCCCGCCACCCGATGTCGCGGCGGCAGAAGCCTTCGGGCCAATCGATTTTGTCAACAGCCTCATAGGCGCGGGATTGCGCGTCGGCGACATTGTCTCCTAATGCCGTGACGCCCAGGACACGGCCGCCGCTGGCGACGGTTCGACCAGCGTTCTCCTTGGTGCCGGCATGGAAAACGGTGACGCCATCCACCTCGCTTGCTGCGGCCAGATTTTTAATCTCACTGCCTTTTTCATATGCGCCCGGATAGCCCTCGGCCGCCATGACCACCACCATGGCGGCCTGGTCCCGCCATTTCAGGGTGATCTCCTTGAGGCGTCCTTCGGCGGCGGCCAGCAGAGCCTCAACCAGATCGGATTCCAGCCGGGCCATCAACACCTGACATTCCGGGTCGCCGAACCGCACATTGAATTCCAGGGTTTTCGGACCGTCTTCGGTGATCATCAGACCGGCGAACAGGACACCCCGATAGGGCCGGCCCTCCGCCGCCATGCCGTCGATGGTGGGCTGGATGATCTCCGCCATGATCCGGCCGGCCATGTCCGGCGTTATTACGGGCGCCGGCGAATAGGCTCCCATGCCGCCGGTGTTGGGTCCCGTGTCGCCATCGTAAGCCGCCTTATGATCCTGGGCCGATATCAGGGGGAGGGCGGTGTCGCCGTCCACCAGGGCGAAAAAGCTGGCCTCTTCGCCGGTCAGATATTCTTCCACCACAACTTCGTCGCCGGCGTCACCAAAAATCCGCTGATTGATGATCCGGTCCAGAGCTTCGATGGCTTCGTCTTCGGACTGGCACAGGATCACTCCCTTGCCCGCCGCCAATCCACTGGCCTTGACCACGATCGGCGCGACTTGAGCTTTGACGTAAGCGGCGGCGGCGTCGAAATCGGTGAACCGCTCATAGGCGGCGGTAGGCACATTGTATTTGGCAAACAGGTCTTTCATGAAGGCCTTGGAGCCTTCCAGCAGGGCGGCATCGGCGCTGGGACCAAACACGTTGATGCCCTTTTCCTCCAACCGGTCCGATAGGCCCAGCACCAGCGGGGCTTCGGGACCGACCACCACCAGATCGATATTGTTCTCCTCGGCGAAGGCCACCAGACCCGCCACGTCCTCGCCGCCCACCGGCACACATTCGGCAACGTCGGCGATGCCCGCATTGCCCGGCGCGCAAAAGAGTTTTTCGCATTTGGGCGATTTATTGATGGCCCAGCAAAGTGCATGCTCGCGACCGCCCCCTCCGACGACGAGAATTTTCATTTACAGATCCCCCTGAAAGATCGATCAACTGTGTACTGGACCCGTCTTGTATCATAAATTAGGCGAGAGTCATGAAGAGTCTTGAATGAGGTTCCGATGGAATTTGACAGCCAGTTGGACAACGGCGACAACCGGCCCATCTTCACCGTCAGCGAACTGTCCCAAAGCCTGAAACGGACGGTGGAGGACGCCTATTCCCATGTGCGGGTGCGGGGCGAAATCTCCCGCCTCACGGTCGCCCGGTCCGGCCATATGTATCTCAATCTGAAAGACGAAAACGCGGTCCTGGACGGTGTCTGCTGGAAGGGCGTTGCCGGGCGGCTGTCGGTTACGCCCGAGGAAGGACTGGAGGTCATTGTTACCGGCAGGCTTTCCACCTATCCGGGCCGGTCCAGCTACCAGATCGTCATCGAACAGGTAGAGGTGGCGGGTGAGGGGGCTCTCCTGAAACTGCTGGAGGACCGCCGTAAAAAACTGCTGGCGGAAGGGCTTTTCGACGAAGACCGCAAGCAGCCGCTGCCCTTTCTGCCCGAGGTCGTCGGCGTGGTAACCTCGCCTACGGGGGCCGTGATCCGGGATATTCTTCACCGCTTGGACGACCGTTTCCCCCGTCACGTTCTTTTGTGGCCCACCAACGTTCAGGGGGAGGGTGCGGCGGAAACCATCGCCGCCGCCATCGACGGCTTCAACCGCATGAAAACGGACGGGGTTGTGCCCAAACCAAATGTGCTGATCGTCGCCAGGGGTGGAGGCAGTTTGGAAGACCTATGGGCCTTTAACGAAGAAATCGTTGTGCGCGCGGCGGCGGCCAGCGAAATTCCGTTGATCTCCGCCGTCGGCCACGAGACCGACACCACCTTGATCGACTATGCATCCGACCGCCGTGCCCCTACTCCGACGGCGGCGGCGGAAATGGCGGTGCCGGTAAAAGGGGATTTGATCGCCCAACTGGCCGATGACGGCGCCCGGCTGGTCCGGGCCATGACCCGGACCATCGAGGAAAACGCCCGCGAAATTACCGGCCTTGCCCGAGGGCTGCCCGATCCCAGGCGACTGGCGGAAGAGGCCACCCAGCGGCTGGACGATCGGAGCGAACGCCTGATCAATGCTCAAAAGGTGTATCTGGATGGCGCCAAGGCCGACCTGTCCCGGCTGGCGGCCGGCATGATCAGCCCGGCGCGCCAGATCGCCGCCAAAAACGATCAATTGGCAGCTGGCATAAAAGCCTGGCAGCGGGTTCTGATAAACTTCGTCGGCGGCAAGTCACATGATCTCGACCGCGCCCGTCTTAAGTTGGAAGGGGTGTCCTACCAGCGTGTGCTGGACCGGGGATTTGCCCTGGTGCGGGACGGCGACGGCCAGCCGGTAACCTCGGTGGCGGTGACCGAACCGGGCATGCCCATCGCGCTCACCTTCGGCGATGGCGAGGTGGGCGCCCGGATCGAAGAGGCTCCCAAGAAAAAACCAACCGCTAAAAAATCTCCGCCCAAAAAACCCGCCAAGGATGACAAGCAGGGAACGCTGCTTTGAAACCCCTGCTCGTTCTTCTGGTTACCGTAACCGCCTTGCCCGTTTTCGCCGCCGATCTGAAACTGGAAGGCGATTTCATTCAGGGCGGATTGGTGATCGGTCAGGCCAAGCCGGGCGCCTCCATTACTTTAGACGGCAGCAAGGTGGAACAATCGGCGGACGGTTATTTTCTTATCGGTTTTTCCCGGGACGCCAAGCCGGATGTCAATCTTACGATTAGGCTGCCCGATGGCGGCGAAGAGCGCCGCAAGCTCAAAATCAAGAAACGCACTTACGACATTCAACGCATTGATGGTCTGCCGAAGCGTAAAGTCACGCCCTCGCCTAAGGATTTAAAACGTATCAAAAAAGAGCGCGCCGCCATCATCAAGGCCCGCAGATCCCACAGTGCAACTCCCTATTTCAGGACCGGGTTTATTCGCCCGGCCAAAGGACGCATCTCGGGGGTCTACGGCTCCCAGCGCATTCTCAACGGACAGCCCCGGCGACCCCATTTCGGGTTGGATATCGCTGCGCCCACGGGTGCGCCGGTCGAGGCGGCGGCGGCAGGCCGGGTGATTTTCACCCATCCCGGCATGTTCTTTAACGGAAAAACCGTGATCATCGACCACGGTCTCGGCCTCGCCTCTACCTATATCCATTTGAGCGACATTGCTGTCCGCACCGGCGATGTTGTAGTCAAAGGCCAGATCGTCGGTAAAATAGGTCAAACCGGCCGCGCCACCGGACCCCATCTCCATTGGAGTCTGCGGCTCAATAATACGGAATTGGACCCGGAGTTGCTCTTTTAAGTGCCCCTCAATCGCCGGGCGATCGCTCCGCTCTCCTGGCTCACGCGTCATCAGGCGCCCCTGCGCCGTAAGCCAAGGGTTCGGAGAACCCGCCCGGCGTCTGAGGGGCTCCTCAAAAAGTGTACCAGGAATACTTTTTGAAAAATCATCAAAAGTATTCCTGGTACACTTTTTTTAGCCCGGCCACCGATTATGCACCCAGAGCCATTGTTCCGGGTGCTGTTTGATCCAATCGCCGAGATGCCGGTTGACCTCGGTGGTCAGGGTGGCGATGTCTGCCTGCTTGTCGCCGCTGTCTGGTTTTTCCATCGGCGGATAGAAAGTCACCCGGAAGCGGGCGCCGCCCAACCGTTCCACCTGGGTCGGCACCAGAGGGCAATCATAGCGGAGGGCCAATTGCGCCACAGCCGGCGCCGTCATGGCGTCCTTGCCCAGGAACGGAGCAGAGATGCCGTCGTTCATTTTTTGATCCACCAGCATGGCCATGTGATCACCCCGCCGTAAAGCTTTCAAAATTTCTTTCGATCCTTCCGCTCCCTTGGGAAATAAATCGCCGTCGAGGGCCGATCTGCCCTTTTGAACGAGGCGGTCGAAAAAGGGATTGTTGGCGCGGCGGTAAACCAGGTGAACAACCAGCCCGCGCCGCGATCCGGCCAGGGGGGATAGTTCCCAATTGCCGATGTGACCGGCGAACAGCAGCCCCGGTTGTTCATCGTCGCGCAGCAGATCGATATATTCTCCGCCCACCACTTCGACCCGGCTGTTCTCGACATAGGGATCGAATTTCGAAAGGTGCGGGTGTTCGCCAGCCGTGCGGCCCAGATTGTCCCACATGCCGTCGATGATTTTTTCCACCTCTTCATCACTGAGGTCGGGAAAAATCATGTGCAGATTACGGCGCGCCGTTTCGGTCACCCGGAGCCTGGGACCGAAAGTGCGGCCGATCCAACTGCCGAGGCCCGACGCCCAGTCGACCGGCAGCAGCGTAAAAAAAGCGTTCAGCAGCCATGCCGCCACCGCTTGCGAAGGATGCGCAATGTAATTCCTAAACCAGGCCTGCATAAAGTATTTACTCGGTCGTTGGTAAGACGGGCTCAAGCAGTTTACCGGGTGTTCCGGGGTCGTCCCATTCGAGAGCGATCTCCAATACCTCGACACTGCCCGCATCCCCGGATGGCAGCCGCACATGGTCTTTGGCCGTCGTAACCGGGATTGCGCCTAGTCTTTTAGCCTCTGATACCAAACTTGCAATCTCTTGATGCGAATAAGGGTGATGGTCGTCAAACGATCTAATGCCGGCGACGTCGCATCCGGCCTCCTTCAAACTGTCAAAAAACTTGCCGGGCCGCCCGATACCGGCGAAGGCAAAGACCTTTTTACCCCGCCACTTTTCCGGTTCGACGGCGGTCAGGCGGGCGCGAATAACCGGGACCGGCTGCTTTGACCGGTAGGGGATTATCTGTGCCAGTCCGGTCCGGTCCTCGCCGATGATCACTACCGCCTGGGCGCGGTTGAGGCCGACGCTGATGCCTTCCCGCAGGGGTCCCGCCGGCATGATGCGTCCATTACCGAAGCCGACAGCGCCATCGGCAACGATGATTGAAATGTCCTTATGGAGACCCGTGTTTTGAAAACCGTCATCCATGACGATGATTTCGGCGCCTGCCTCGGCGGCGCGTTCGGCGCCGGCGCTTCGATCGGCGGAAATCCAGGTGGGCGCGCACCTGGCCAGCAGCAGCGCCTCGTCGCCGACCTGGGCAACCGAATGGGTATCCGGATCGACGTGCAACGGCCCGCTCAAAGATCCGCCATATCCCCGGGTCAGAAAGTGAACCTTTTGGCTACGGGACTTAAGGTAGTCACCCAGCGCCAGGGCGGTCGGCGTTTTTCCCTGGCCGCCGACCAGCAAATTACCGACGCAGATAACCGGCACATCCGCCCGTTGAGGGTTTGCCCGGTCCTGACGAAATGCGCCCACCAAACCATAAATTCCTCCAAGGGGAGCCAGCAGTGCGGACCAGAGGCCGCCCCAACCTTCCTGACCAGTGGGCCGAAACCAGAAATCAGGCGGCTGCATCGGAGGGGGCTTTCCGTTGATGTTCGGCCAGGACTGACGCGATCTCGTCGGCGATCAAATTTACGACCTGAGCTTGGGAATCGACAAAGGCAGTGCCGTTGGCCGCCAATTCGCGGCAGCGTTCCGGATCGGCGAGCAATTTACCGACGGCTTTGGACAGCGTAGCCTGGTCCCGAACGGAGACGGCGCAATCCTGCCGCGCCATCTCTTCACTCATCCATTGGAAATTCATCATGTGAGGGCCATGGATGACGGCGCTCTGCAGGCGGAAGGCTTCAAGCGGGTTCTGTCCGCCGAGAGGCACCAGGGATTTGCCCATGAACACGATATCGGCGAGCCGGAAGAAGAGACCCATTTCTCCCATGGTATCGGCGACATAAATATCAGTTTTTTCGTCCGGCGCCTCTTTCCGGGAGCGCACCGCCACCGATAAACCCTGCGCCGTCAGCATCTCGGCGATCTCTGTTCCCCGGGCAGGGTGGCGCGGGACGATGATGGTCAGCAGGCCGGGATGATCCACTTTCAAATCGCGATGGACCCCGGCGACGACATCTTCCTCGCCCGGATGGGTGCTGGCGGCGAGCCAGCGGGGCCGCCCGCCCATCAGTGATTGCAACTTGTTTAACTCCTCATCGTCGACGGGCAGGGCCGGAACGGCGAATTTCAAATTTCCCACGCAGGTGCTTTTTATCGCGCCCAATTCCAGCAGCCTATCCACGTCCTCGTCCGACTGTCCCAAACACAGATCGAAGCAACGGAGCAGGCGGGCGATCAATCCTCTTGCCTTCTGCCAGCCCGCGAAAGCTTTGGGGGATATGCGGCCGTTGATCAGGACCATGGGAATGTCGCGGGCGCTGGTCTCGGTGATCAGATTGGGCCAGAACTCGCTTTCCGCCCAGAGGGTCAGGTCGGGCCGCCAGTGATCCAGGAAGCGGCGCACGTAGGGCAAGCGGTCGACGGGGATGTATTGGTGAAATGCCCGTTCCGGCAGCCGTTCCGCCATCAGTTTTGCCGACGTGGTGGTGCCGGTGGTGACAAGAATCTGGGTGTCGGAGGCGTCCGCCAGCAATTTGTCGATCAGTGGCAGAAAGGAAAGGGATTCGCCGACGCTGGCGCCATGCATCCAAATCAGACGGCCCCCATTGTCCAATTCCGAGGGCCGCGGTTTGCCGCCCAGCCCCAACCGTTCGGAAAAGCGGGCGGCATCCTCTTTGCCCGCCGCCTTTCTTTTATTGAGA
The DNA here is from genome assembly GCA_964574215.1 of uncultured Rhodospirillaceae bacterium. GTDB lineage: Bacteria > Pseudomonadota > Alphaproteobacteria > Rhodospirillales > UBA2165. Next base: position 54,455 of record CAZNLR010000019.1, read on the forward strand.
TAAAGGCTGATCAACGGTCCGGCCAACACCGTCGCGCCCCGGTAGAGAGTCAGCATCATGGCGGCGTCTCCTCAACCAGTTCAGGCTCAATCGGCGTATGGTCGTACAACCGGTCGGCTTCGGAAGTAACCTGATTAAGCGCGTTTTCGAGCCGGTCGCGGGCTGCTTCCATTTCGTCCTCGCCGGCGTTGCGGGAAACCTCGATGGGCTCCCCCCAAAGAAATACGCCGCTGGAAAAGGGCAGGGGCATGATAAAGCGGTCCCAGCTGGCCATCACCCGGCGGCGGCTGGCGCTGAAGGATAAAGGCACCAAGGGTGCGCCCGACAGCCGGGCCAAAGCGATGGCGCCGTCACTGGCCCGCATGCGGGGACCGCGTGGTCCGTCCGGTGTGATGCCGATGCAGCCGCCCTCTTTCAACACTTTGACCATGGCGCGCAATGCCCCAGATCCACCCCGCTTGGTGGAGCCCGCCAGGGACCGGAAACCGAACCTGCCGATGGTGTCGGCGATCAACTGTCCGTCGGCGTGGCCGGAAATCAGCATGTAAAAAGGAACGTCCCGCCGCCAGTTGTAGGGCATCATCATCAATCGCCCATGCCAGAAACAAGCGATGAACGGCTTACCTTCCGCCCAGAATTTTTCCGGAATCTGGAAACCTTCATGTTTCCAATTACCGGTGGCGTGCACCAAGCGGATATAAAGCGCGCCCAAAGAACTGGTGAGGGCGCGGAGAAAGGGGCTCCTGGAAAAATTCTTTATGAACTGAGGCGTCGCCATTTCGTTTTGTTATATCCCCGTTACCGACCCCGCGCTATTCCCCCAGCGCACGGGCGTCTTCCAGATGGACAACGGATTCGTTTTCTCTGAACTGCAGGTCGTACAGTTTGGCGTAAATGCCGTCCTTGGCCATCAGTTCCTCGTGGCTGCCGGATTCTGCCAAATTGCCCAAATCGATGACGTGTATCAGGTCGGCATCCATCACCGTGGACAATCGGTGGGCGATCACCAAGGTGGTGCGTCCTGCCATCAATTTTTTCAGTGCGACCTGAACATGGCGTTCCGATTCCGTATCCAGGGCCGATGTCGCCTCGTCCAGCAATAGGATGGGCGCGTTCTTGAGCATGGCCCGGGCGATGGCCAGACGCTGGCGCTGGCCGCCGGAAACCTTGGTGCCCTGCTCGCCCACATAGGTGTCGTAACCGTCGGGCATATCCATGATGAAATCGTGGGCGGCGGCGTTTTTGGCGGCATCGATGATTTCCTCCTCCGACGCACCGGGCCGCCCATAGGCGATGTTGGCGCGGATGGTGTCATCGAACAGGGTTACATCCTGGCTCACCAAAGCGATGGCGCCGCGAAGGGACGTGAACGTTACGTCCCGGACATCGCAGCCGTCGATCACTATGTGACCTTCATCCACATCATAGAAGCGCGGGATCAGATTGAGGACGGTGGATTTTCCTGCCCCGGAGGGACCCACCAGCGCCACCGTTTTACCCGCCGGCACGTCCAGGGTGATGCCATTGAGGGCCGGCTGATCGGTTACGTAGGAGAATTTTACTTGCTCCAGATGCAAAGCGCCGCCCGAAACCCGAAGCTCAAGGGCGTCGGATTTTTCCAGGATTTCCGGCTCCCGGTCCAGCAGGGCAAAAAGACGTTGTGCACTGGCGAGGCCTTCCTGCAGGCTGGTGTTCAAATTAGCCAGCCGCTTCATCGGTTCGTAGGCCAGCAGGAGCGCCGTGATAAAAGAGAAAAAGGAGCCGGGATCCATAGAATTATCGATCACCCGCAACCCGCCGTAAAAAATAACCAACGCCACGGCCACGCCGCCCAAGGTCTCCATGATGGGACTGGCCAGGGATCGCGTGCGTGCCGCTTTGAACACCAGGCCGAACACCCGTTCGGCGATAGCACGGACTCGGCCTTTCTCATACTCCTCCATGCCATAGGCTTTGACCACGCGGGCGCCCTGGAAGGTCTGCTCCAACAGCGTGGTGAACTGGCCCATTTCCTCCTGGGTATTGACGGTGACTTTGCGCATGCGCCGCCCCAGTTTAACAATAGGAAAGACGGCTATGGGAAAAACAACGAAAGCGATCAGCGCCAGCATCCAATCCTGCCAGAACATGACGCCGACCAGGAAGATCAAGGTCAGGAAGTCCTTGCCGAAGCCGGTCAGCGCATTTGAGACGGCAGTGCGCATCATATTGATGTCGACGGTAAAGCGGGAAATCAAATTGCCCGTGGGGCTGTCATGAAAAAAGCCCAGTTCCAGTCGCGTCAGATGAGCATAAAGCCGGTGCTGCGTGTCGGTGACGATGCGCAGACCGACGAAGCTCATCAGGACAGCCTGGCCGTAATTGGCCAGTCCCTTGACGGCGAAGGTCAGGATCACGGCGGCGCTGATGGGCAGCAAAAGACCACGGTCCCTGCCGACGAAGACATCGTTAATCACCGGTTTCATCAGGTAGGCGCTGAGTGCCGTGGCGCCGGCTACCAGCGCCATACATACAAGAGCAAATGCGATCCAGACCACATAAGGCCGGATGCTCTCCCGCGCCAGCCTGGAAACCAGCGCACGGGTGGAAGTGTTTTGGGTTGGTCGGGGACTATTCAAGATATTACCCCCCACCCTAACCCTCCCCCGCAAGGGGAGAGGGGACAGTAGCGAGCACCCACTAGATTCCCTCCCTCCTTGCGGGGGAGGGTTAGGGTGGGGGGATCAATCAACAGTGTTTTATCGAAATCCACGAACCTAAGGCCCTGAAATAATTGGATTCTATGATGCGGAATATATCACATATAATGTATTAATGGCAGGTTACTTGCCCGCCACGGTAAGGCCGTCGATACGGATGGTGGGGGCGTCGACGCCGTAGCGGAATTCCAGGTCGTTGGCGGGCGTCAGGTTCTGGAACATGTCGTTGAGGTTGCCCGCCACCGTGACTTCGCTGACCGGATAGGCGATCTCGCCGTTTTCGATCCAGTAGCCGGATGCGCCCCGGCTGTAGTCACCGGTCAGACCATTGATGCCGAAACCAATCAGCTCGGTGACATAAAGCCCACTTTTGATATCAGCCATGAGTTCCGCCGGCGTCATGTCGCCCGCTTCCATATAAAGGTTGGTGGCGGACGGTGACGGCGGCCCGCCGGCGCCCCGTGATGCATGCCCCGTGGTCTGCAATCCTAATTGCCGGGACGACCGTAAATCCAGAAACCAGGTGGTGAGTACACCGTCCTCGATTATCCGGCGTTTTTGGTTGGCCACACCTTCGCCGTCGAAAGGCTTGGACCGCAGGCCCCTTAGCCGGTGGGGGTCGTCGATTACGTTGACCGAGGACTGGAATATCCGCTGCCCCATCTTGTCTTTCAAGAAACTGGTATCCCGGGCGATGGAGGCGCCGTTGATGGCGCTGGACAAATGTCCCAACAGGCCGCGGGAGACGCGGGGGTCGTAAACGATAGGCGCCTGAACGGTGTCGGCCTTTTTTGGGTTAAGGCGTTTGACGGCCTTTTCACCCGCATTTCTGCCCACTTCCTCGGGCGTCATCATGTCTTCGGCGTAAACCGCGCCCGTATAGTCGTAATCCCGTTCCATGCCCGTGCCTTCGCCGGCCAGTACCGACGCGCTCAAGGAATAATGAGAGCCGGCATAAGTCTGAGCGAAACCGTTGGTGGCGGCGACACATACGCTGGCCTTGCCCCATCCCGCTTCGGCGCCTTCGGAATTGGTGACGCCGTCGACAGAGCGGGCGGTTTCTTCGGCGCGCTTGGCCCAACCCACCAAAGTTTCAGCCGAGGGTTCAGACGGGTCGCAGCTGTCCAGATCAATGATTTCCGTGGCCAGTTGATCGGGGTCCGCCAAACCGCAATAGGGGTCCTCCGGCACCGATTTGGCCATGGCGACGACGCGCTCGACCAATTCGTCCAGGGCTTCGGCGCCGGTGTCCGACGAGGAAACGATGGCCTGGCGTTTTCCCACCAGGGCGCGAAGGCCGACGTCGGCGCTTTCGGAACGTTCCAGTTTCTCCGGATGGCCCAGCCGTTCCGCCACCGACAGGGACTGGCTTTCGATAAAAACCGCATCGGCGGCATCGGCGCCCTTGGCCTGGGCCTTTTTCAAGAGATCGGATAATTGATCCAGCATATCGGCGGTGTCGTTCATTTACGGATGTTCCTATTTCCAAATAGCCTATTTCCAAATCGAGTGGCCGCTACCGGGCAGGCCAAGCTTTTCCCACATGTCGGAGACCTTCTCAATCACTTCGTCGGACATGCGGATTTTCTCGCCCCAGTCCCGATGGGTTTCCGGCGGCAGCTTGTTGGTGGCGTCGAGGCCCATCTTGCCGCCCAGGCTCGGCTCGGGCGACGCGAAATCGAGATAGTCGATGGGCGTGTTATCCATCAACGTGACGTCCCGGACCGGGTCCATGCGGGTGGATATGGCCCAGATCACATCCTCCCACTTGCGGGCGTCGATATCGTCATCCACCACGATGACGATCTTGGTGTAGAGAAACTGCCGCAAGTACGACCAGACCGCCATCATGATGCGTTTGGCGTGGCCGGGATAGGCTTTCTTGATGGAGACCACGGCGACCCGGTAGGAACACGCCTCGGGTGGCAGCCAAAAATCCACCACTTCGGGGAACTGCTGGATGAACAGGGGAATGAACAGTTCGTTGAGGGCCTCGCCCATCACGGAAGGCTCGTCCGGCGGCCGGCCGGTGAAGGTGGAAAGATAAATGGGATCCCGGCGCATGGTGATGGCGCTTACCTTGAAGACGGGAAATTGTTCCACCGCATTGTAATAGCCGGTGTGATCGCCGTAGGGTCCTTCGTCGCTGAACTCGTCCAGCATAACGTGGCCTTCGATGACGATCTCGGCCTCGGCGGGTACCTTTAGGGGCACGGTCTTGCAATCGGTGAGCGACCCTTTTTCGCCCCGCAACAGCCCGGCGAACTGATATTCGGACATGGTGTCCGGCACCGGTGCGACGGCGGCCAGAATGGTGGCCGGATCGGCGCCGATCACCACGGCGGCGGGCACCGATTCATTTGATTTGGCGAAGGCCTCGGAGAAAGCCTGGGCGCCGCCCCGGTGTTTAAGCCAGCGCATCAGGGTGGTGTCCTTACCGGTCACCTGCATACGGTAGATGCCGATATTAAAATTGTCCGGGCCCTTGATCTGATCGTTGCGGGTCACCACCAATGGCCAGGTGATAAGCGGCGCCGGTTCATCGGGCCAGCAAGTCTGAATAGGCAGTTTGGCGAGATCAATGTCGTCACCCTGCCAGACCACATCCTGGCACGGCGCGCTGGCGGTGGTTTTGGGTTTCATGGCCATGGCCGACTTAACCATGGGCAGCATCTCAAGCGCTTCCCGCCAGCCGCCCGGCGGTTCGGGCTGGCGCATGAATGCGAGAGATTCACCCAGTTGGCGCAACTCTTCGGGCTCCCGTCCCATGCCCCAGGCCACCCGCTCTACGGTGCCGAACAAATTGACCAGCATGGGAAATTCGTATTTTTGACCATCTTCGCCAACCACGTTTTCGAACAGGACGGCAGGCCCTTTTTCGGCCAGCAGACGGGTCTGAATTTCGGTCATTTCCAGCACGGAAGATACCGGCTCGGCCACCCGCACCAGCCGGCCTTCCTTTTCCAGCCGGGCCACAAACTCCCGAAGATTTTTGTCCGCCATGAATTAAGTGCTTTCGCAGGTTCTCATTCCGGCGTCACCATAAAGGGCGGGTGCGGGGGTGACAACAAACTAACTGTATTGTTGCGGAGCACTAACGGTATCACTTTCGGATTGGTTTTTGGCAGTCCTGCGAGCCATTTCAACGATTTCCGGCCCTACCGAACTTTATTGCGCTATCAGATGATCGCCGATACCCTGTTCGACCGAAATTCAACGGACGAACCAGGGACCGTCCGATTGGTTGTTCTTGGAATATGGTTACATAGCATAGGGGCTGGCAGGCCATGGCTAACGAAACGATAACAATTGACCCTTCCAACGAGGCAGAAGCCTACCGGCGGTTGATCGATCTGGGAATCCAGCTGTCGGCGGAGCGCAATCACAACAAGCTGATGGAAAATATCCTGTTGGCGGCCAAGGAGTTCTGTAACGCCGACGCCGGAACCCTGTACCTGATGACCGAAGCCGATACGCTGTGTTTTCGTATCATCCGCAATGATTCGCTCGATATCGCCCAGGGCGGCACCACCGGCGAGGAAATCGCCCTGCCGGATGTGAAGCTGTTTGATGAGGATGGCGAGCCCAACCTGCACAATGTTTCTGCCGCCGCCGCCGTCACCGGCAAGACCATTAACATTCCCGACGCTTACGCCTCCAACCGCTACGACTTTTCGGGCACCAAGAAGTTCGATGAATCGACGGGCTATAATTCCCAGTCCTTTTTGACCGTGCCTCTGAAAAACCACGAAGGCGATGTGATCGGCGTTTTGCAGCTGCTCAACGCCCAAGACCGGGAAACCGGGGACGTTATTCCGTTCGCCGAAAAGATCGAGCCCTTGATCGAGGCCATTGCGTCCCAGGCGGCGGTGTCCCTCAACAACCAGATGCTTCTGGAGGCGCAGAAACAGCTGCTGGACGCCTTTATCGAGTTGATTGCGGGCGCCATTGACGCCAAGTCGCCCTACACGGGCGGGCACTGCCAACGGGTGCCGGAACTGACCAATATGCTGGCGGCGGCAGCCTGTGAGTCCGACATGCCTTCCTTCAAGGAATTCGAACTCACCGAAGACGAATGGTACGAATTGCACATCGCAGGCTGGCTGCACGATTGCGGCAAGGTGACGACGCCTGAATATGTGGTCGACAAGGCGACCAAGCTGGAAACCATCTATGACCGCATTCACGAAGTGCGCATGCGGTTCGAAGTGCTGAAACGTGACGCCGAAATTGAGATGCTCAAGGGTCTGCTGGATGGCGGCGATGCGGTGGAACTGGGTAAGATATTCGAGGATCGGATTGCCCAGCTGGACGAAGACTACGCCTTTGTCGCCGAATGCAACGTTGGCGGCGAATTCATGGCCGATGAAAAGGTCGACCGGATCAAAGAGATCGCCAAGTTGAAATGGACCCGCACCCTTTCCGACCGGATCGGTATTTCCTACGACGAGGCCAAGCGGAAGGAGCGGGATGAAGAACCCAGCCTGCCGGTGGTGGAAAGCCTGCTGGACGACCGCTACGACCATATTATTATCCGGGAGGAACACGACCTGCTGCCGCCCGACAATAAATGGGGCTTCGACATGACGGTGCCGGAACACAAATTCAATCTGGGTGAGGTTTATAATTTATGTATCGGCCGCGGCACCCTGACCGAAGAAGACCGCTATAAGATCAACGATCACATCGTCCAGACCATCATCATGCTGGAAAGCCTGCCTTTTCCGAAACATCTGAAACGGGTGCCGGAATATGCCGGTGGCCACCATGAAAAAATGGATGGCACCGGTTATCCAAGAAAACTCGAAAAGAAAGATATGACCATCCCGGCCCGGATCATGGCCATCGCCGATATATTCGAGGCCTTGACCGCCGCCGACAGGCCCTACAAAGCGCCCAAGAAACTTTCCGACTCCGTCAAGATCATGAGCTTTATGAAAAAGGACGCTCATATCGATGACGAACTGTTTGAACTGTTCCTCACTTCGGGCGTCTATAAGGACTACGCCGAAAAATTCCTGCTGCCGGAACAGCTGGACGAGGTCGATATCTCCGAATACCTGAGTGGCTGACTCTTCCCTAATTAAGTAATCTGTCCCCGAATTAGAGAATTTCGGGGACAGATTACTTAATTATTTTGACATTCAGGCCTGTTTTCCGTAAATTTGGTCAAATGACCAAGTTAATTGACCAAATTAATGCTCCTCGACCCTTTGGCGACCGTTTGGATGGGAAAGAGGGAGAGATTATCCGGGCGGCTTACCGTTGTGTCGTCGAGCGGGGCATTGCCGCGACGACGACCCACGCCGTGGCCGATTACGCCGGCATCAATCAAGGGAATATTCACTATTATTTCCGCACCAAAGATGCGTTGCTGGAAAGGTTGCTGGAGGAAATGTTTTCGAATTCCGTGAACAACATTCGTGCTGTCGCCAATGGTGATCTGTCCCCTCGGGAAAAAATGTCCCTTATCCTATCTCTCGGATCGTCCTTGGTGGGGCCGCGCCGGGATGAGTTGGTGGTGTTTTTCGCCTTTTGGGCCCATGCCATGTCCAATGGCGGCAATTGGCGGCAACTCTATGTCGATCTGTTCCGGAAATTCCGCGGCACCATCGTCGCCATCCTTAAACAAGAGCAATGGTCTCAATTCAATATCAAAGGTGGTGAGGAGGCGGTGGCCTCCATGGTGGTGGCCATCGTGCAAGGTCTGGGACTGCAGTATATTATGGATCCCGCCGCCGTGGAGCAGGCGGATTTGGACGCCGCTCTCAACGATCTGTTTGATAACGTTTTGGTCGGCGGGGCGGCGGCTGTTCCTCCCATTGAGGCTTCCCAAGAGGAGTATGGGATATGATCGCAGATGTTGAACGTAGGGATTTTACCGTCTCCGCCGAAGATGGCGTGACGCTGTCAATCGTAGAAAAATCAACGGGAGAACGGGAGCAGCCGAAAATTCTGCTGGTTCACGGGTCGGGATGCGGTTGGGAATACTGGGACGTGCCGGTCCGGGATTACAGCATCATGGACGGTATGGCGCTTGAGGGCTTCAATGTCTACGCCATGGAGTGCCGCGGCTACGGCCGCAGCGACCGGGTCGATGGCCGGACTGTGACGGCGGAACGCATGGCGGCGGATGCCGCCATTGTCGCCCGGTCAATCGCCACTGAAGACGAGAAGGTTGGTCTGGTGGGTCATTCGTCATCGGGCGCTGTCGTTCTGACGGCGGCGGCGAAATATGACCGTTTATGGTCCCGCCTGGTCGTGCTGGGCGCCCCCTACAAAGTCATCAACCCTCAGTTTCAGGCCTACGCCAGCCAAATGATCGAGGCTGCCGAACAGGGTGGCGAAGACACGGTTCCCAACGGTCATCATCTGGAAATCGAAACTCGGCTGTGTGTTGGACAGCATTGCCATGATGCTGCTGACCGTGCCCATCTTTTATCCCTTGGTGGCGGGTCTGGGCTACGATCTGATCTGGTTCGGCATCATCGTCGTGGTGGTGATCGAAATCAGCCTGATCACGCCGCCCATCGGATTGAACGTCTATGTGTTGCGGGCGACCCTGCCCGACGTGCCCTTGGGCACCATTTTCCGGGGCGTGACGCCGTTTATTGTCGCTGATGTGGTGCGGTTGGCGCTCTTGGTTCTGGCGCCCGGTTTCGTTATGCTGTTGCCCAATTTGATGGACTGAATCCGAAAGAGGCGCCGCCATGCATCCCACAGACCTGCCGCAGGAAGTGAAAGACCGGGTGATCGCCCGGCGGGGAAAACTCCATCTCTACGAGGACCTCGTTCCAGCCAAGTCGGCATTAATTGTCATTGATATGCAGAACGCCTTCATGGAACCCGGAGCGGTGGCAGAGGTGCCAATCGCCAGAGAGATCGTTCCCAATATTAACCGTTTGGCGAAAGTATGCCGGGAGTCGGGCGGGACCGTCGCCTGGGTTCAGGTGACGACTTCGCCCAAAGGAAGCCCGGATTACTGGCCGGGCTTGTTGGAACACGTCAACACCGAAGAGCGGGCGGCGCGTTTTGTCGAAGCCCTGGCGGAAGGCGGCCACGGTCACGCTATCTGGCCCGAACTGGATGTCAAAGACGGCGATATGGTTGTCAAAAAAAACCGCTATTCGGCTTTCCTGCCGGGGGCCAGTGATCTTGCAGATCAGTTGAAGGAGCGTGGCATCGATACGGTTATCATCACCGGCACGCTCACCAATGTCTGTTGCGAAAGCTCCGCCCGGGACGCCATGATGACCGACTTCAAAACCATAATGGTCTCCGACGGCAACGCCTGCCTCCGCGACGACGAACACCTTGCCGCCCTCAGTACTGTTCTTCAGGTTTTTGGTGACGTTTTTACGACGGACGAATTAGAGGAACTTCTTTCTATCTGACGAGCTGTCCCGCGATAATGCCGCCCAGGATCAGCCAACTGAAGAGCCGATTCGATTTGAACTTGGCGAGACAGTCGTGCGGGTTGTCGATGTCAATGTCCCAGGCCTGCCAGAAAGATTGAACGCCCGCCAGCGCCAGACCCAGATAAAACGGCCAGGTCAACCCCACCTGCCAGCCCGCAACCCCGACTAGCGTGATAGCCAGCCCGTAGAAAACATATAGCCAGGGCCTGGTATTGTCCCCTAGTTTGAGGGCCGAGGATTTAACGCCGACCAGGAGGTCGTCCTCCTTGTCCTGGTGGGCGTAGATGGTGTCGTAGCCGAGGGTCCAGAAAATACCTGCCACATATAGAATGAGCGCCGGCGTCTGCAAATCGCCCCGGACCGCCGCCCATCCCAGCAACGCCCCCCAATTGAAAGTCAGACCCAGCACAAACTGGGGCCAATAGGTGATGCGCTTCATAAAGGGATAAATGACCACCAACACCAGGCTTGCTGCACCGACGCCGACGGCGAAACTGTTGAACTGGAGCAAAATTGCCAGGCCGATCAGTCCGAGCGCCAGCATGTAGACGACGGCCTGTAGCACCGAAACATCGCCCGACGGAATGGGCCGGTCGGCGGTGCGGGCGATCATACCATCGAAATTCCGGTCGGTGATGTCGTTGAAGGTGCAGCCCGCTCCCCGCATGATCAGGGCGCCCATTCCGAACAGCGCAATCAGCCACAGGCTGGGCCATCCCGGCGTCGCCAGGGCAATGCTCCACCAGCACGGAAACAGCAGCAGCCACGTACCAATGGGCCGGTCGAACCGGGCCATACGTGCATAGGGTCGCGCCGCCGTCGGTAGATAATGATCGACCCAACTGCCTTTGGGAATATCGCTGGCTTGCAGGTCGGATGCCTGGTCTGGCGTGTGCGTTTGTTCCATGGCGCCATTATCCCGCTTGAAGGGCACCGGTGCAATCAAAGACCTGCAACATGGCCGCATGATACGAGGCGTTGGAATCTCCGGGTTAAATTGGCTAAAAGAGTTAGATGGACGCGAAAATCAGGCTTTTTATCAATGACGATCTGACGGCGGGAGCAATAGTTCAACTTTCTCCGGATCAAACGCATTACCTTAAGAATGTCATGCGCCAAGACGCCGGGGGAAACGTGCTGCTGTTCAATGGCCGGCAGGGAGAGTGGATGGCGAAAATCGACTCCCTGGGCAAGAAGGGCGCAATTCTCTCGATCCTTGAGAAGACGAGGGAGCAGAGGAGTGAGCCGGAAGTCTGGCTGCTCTTCGCACCGGTTAAAAAATCCGGCACGGATATGATTGCGGAAAAAGCCACTGAATTGGGTGTCACCAGATTGTGGCCGGTGATAACCGAACGTACCAATGTGGAACGGGTAAAAACCGAACGTCTGAAAGCCAATGTCATTGAGGCGGCCGAGCAATGCCGCCGCCTGACAGTTCCCGACGTGCGCGAACCCGAGAAGCTTGCCGACGTGCTTGCCGACTGGAACCCGGGGCGGCGCTTGATCGTGTTGGACGAAACCGGTGACGGTGATCCTCTCGCCGAAATTCTCAAGCGGGAACGGAAACCAGAGGGTGACGCTTTATTGATTGGTCCGGAAGGCGGATTTTCAAGATCGGAGCTTGACGCCATGGGGAATCTCCCCTTTGTTACCACCGCCAGTCTCGGGGACCGGATTCTTCGCGCAGAAACGGCGGCCTTGGCATCGCTTGCCGTTTGGCAGGCCTTGTCCCAGGCCTGAATTTCGGATTTAAACGGCGAGTGGCATATTGAGTCTACGCATGAAAGAAAATAGATACGATGAACGATAATAAGAATAACAACGTGATAGAAAATAAGGCTCAATTAGTCACTTTTTTGGAATCCGGCTGCAAACCCGAAGATCAATGGAAAATCGGCACCGAGCATGAAAAATTCGGTTTTGATCCCGATACCTTGAAACCGCTTACCTATGAAGGGCCAAAGGGAATTCGGGCCTTCCTGGAAGGGATGGAGCGGTTCGACTGGACGCCGGTTTTGGAAAACGGCCAGCCCATCGCCCTGATCAAGTCAGATCACAGTTCGGTCACCCTGGAGCCCGGCGGGCAGGTCGAGCTTTCCGGCGCGCCCCTGGACACCATTCATCAGACCTGCCGGGAAGTGGGCCTCCATCTCAACCAGGCCAAGGAAATCGCCGGTGAACTGGGCATCAGTTTCATGGGGATGGGCTATCAGCCCAGATGGGCGCTTTCCGATATCGAATGGATGCCCAAGGGCCGCTACGAAATCATGCGCAACTATATGCCGACCAAGGGCGATCTCGGTCTTCATATGATGCTGGCGACCTGCACGGTGCAGGTCAATCTGGACTTTGCCTCGGAAGCCCACATGACCGAAATGTTCCGCACGTCGCTGGCGGTACAGCCGGTGGCGACGGCCTTGTGGGCATCGTCCCCCTTCCGGGAGGGGGCGAAGTCGGGATATCTCAGCTACCGCAGCCACATCTGGACCGATACCGACCCCGACCGGTGCGGCCTGCTGCCCTTCGTTTTTGAAGACGATTTCGGGTTCGAACGCTACGTGGACTATATGCTGGAAGTACCCATGTATTTCGTCTACCGGGACGGCAATTATATCGATGCTTCGGGCCAGTCCTTTCGGGATTTTCTGTCGGGAAGTTTGCCGGCCCTGCCCGGCGAGAAGCCCACCATGAAGGATTGGGAAGACCATCTCACCACGGTGTTTCCGGAAGTCCGCTTAAAGAAATACATCGAAATGAGGGGCGCCGACGGCGGGCCGTGGAACCGGCTTTGCGCGTTGCCGGCTTTTTGGGTGGGGCTGATGTATGACCAGGAGGCTTTGTCGGCGGTCAGCGACCTCATCAGCGATTGGGGCTATGAAGAAATTTCAGCGTTGCGGGACAATGTGCCCAAGTCGGCCCTGAAAACGGAATTCAGAGGCGGCACGGTCCGGGACCTTGCGCTTCAATTGCTGGATATCGCCAAGGGGGGTCTAAACCGGCGGGCCAAGTCGGACAGTTCCGGACGGGATGAAAGCATATTCTTAGATCCGCTCCATAAAATAGCCGAAAGCGGCGTCACGCCGGCCGAAGACCTGCTTGCGTCTTTCGACGGCGACTGGAACGGCAGCGTCGATCCGGTCTTCGAAGCGTTGGCGTATTAAGAGCCCAAAGGGAGCAATTATGGATATTAGGGTATGACGGCAAGTCATGCGCTATTTATCGTATCAGCGTCACCACTTGTTTGGTGACCATACTGAATCCCAGATAATCGTAAGCCCAACCGTTGTCGGTGACGGCTTCTTGAAAAGCTTTAAATTCGTCTTCGCGCCAATGCCGGTTGCCAATATATTCATCAAACACAATCACGGTGCCTTCAACAATTTGTGGCGCCAGAATATCAAAAATTGTTTTAGTAGATTCATAAGTATCGCAGTCGACATTGATGAACCGCACCGGACCCCTGTGGGTTATTGCGAATTCCGGCAACGTCTGATCGAACCACCCTTGGATCAATGTGACATGTTCGGGGACGTCCGGAATTTCACCACCGGTGGAATAGCTGCCTTTCGGCCGTTCATGCCATTCGCTTTGCAAGCCTTCAAAACTGTCGAAGCCGTGGATTGGCTCATCGGTCAGTTTGGCGATTTGCCGGATACTGGCGCCGAACCTGACGCCGAATTCCAGGATCAGACCGTCTTCACGTGCGTTCTGGAATGCCAGCTTGAAAGCGTCGATGGGCGATCCGAAGATTAAAGGCAAATCTGTACCGGTAGATTTCAAATAACGCCAAGCATCAAGGCGTGCATTTGTCAGCGACGATCCTTCTTTTGCCTGGCTAAAATAGTCTTCTGCCCGTTCCTGAGACCCCGCACAATCCAGGCATATGCCGAGATACAATTTGTTGTTGGCGCTTGGGTTGTTTTCGACCGCCTTTTCAAGACATTCGATCGACGGTGACAGGTCATTAGGATTAATCAACAATCCGTGTTTGTTAAAGTGGGCTTCCGCGTAGTCAGGATCAATTGCCAAGGCTTTTCCGAAACTTGTCAAAGCTTCGTCCGTTCGGCCTAAGTCATTAAGAGAATTGCCACAATTGTTATAAGCCTCCTTATAGTCGGGTAAGATTTCAACGGCTCGATTGTAGCTGGTCACCGCATCGTCTAACCGCCCCAGTTCATGGAGGGCGAGTCCGAGATTAAAATGAGCAATAGCAAAATCGGGTTGTATTGTGACTGCCTGACGGAAGCAGTCAGCAGCATCGAACAGCCGTCCCTGTTTCTTGAACACGCTGCCGAGATTGCAATGGGCGCTGGCGTTGTCCGGTTCTATGGCAAGAGCGCGATTGTAGGCGGCAATTGCCTCTTCCAGTTTTTCCGTCTCTAAAAATATATTGCCGAGATTACAGTGATAGGCCTCATTGTTCGGATTCGTGTCGATGGCTTTTTCGATTAATTTTTCGGCCGCTTCGCTATGACCCATTTGATGAGCGATTAAACCCAACAAATGATTGGCGTCGGGATTGTCGGGTTCGATCCTGAGGACTTGGCGGTATGCCGATTCCGCCTCGGACAGATTTCCCGCCTGATGATGCCGGTACCCCTGCTCAATGTATGAGACAGGGTTCGGCGCAGAAAAATCGTCTGATGCCTCGCCGGGTTTGTCTTTGTTCATTTATTGTCCCCTTGCCGCGTTAAGAGGTTTATAGCCAAAATTTCGGCACCAGGTAAATGCAATCGCAAATAGGCATTTTCAAAATGTATCAGTGGGACCCATCGTCGACCGGTTTGTACCCACAGGATTGTGACAAGAAAATGAAAAACGTGAACAGCTGAATTGCTGATACTCATTTACGATCCTTGGGTCGACTTTAAAAATCGAGGATGCGATGCACCGTCTTGCCATTCTAGTTGTTATTCTCGTCCTGGCCGCATCATCTTTGGCATCAGCCAGGCCGTCGCCCCAACCGGTACCGAGACCGGCGCCCGCTTGGGATGTGTCCGAGTGGATAAACAGCCAAAAATTTGAACTGAACGATCTCAAGGGACAGGTGGTCATTATCGAGTTCTTCCAACTCTGGTGTCCCGGGTGTAATGCGTTCTCCATTCCTTTGATAAAAAAATGGCATCAACGATTCGCCAAGGAGATCGAAAACAAACGGCTGAAAATTGTCAGTATTCATACGGTATTCGAAGGATTTGACTTTCAATCACCCGCCCGGCTGCGAAAATTTTTAAAACGGAAAGATATCCGGCATCCGGTGGGCGTTGACCGGCCGCAAGCCGGAACCCATGTCCCCCGCACCATGGACCGGTTTGGTACAAGCGGTACGCCGGAAATGGCGATTGTCGATAAAGCAGGGTATATCCGATTCCAAGAGTTTGGTGGATTTCAGATTGAACCGGCGGAGCGATTGATACGCAGGCTTCTAAAAGAATAGCTAATTTTAATGCTTATTCCGCCTGCGCCAGATACTCGGCGCGGACGGCGCGAATTTGCTCTTTGATTTTACTGCCGAAGGTCGACATTTCCTGTTCTTCTTTGTCGCTGAGGGGATCGACGATGCCTTTGATGAAAGCGGGTTTATTCCTGGCCCGCGCCCACCAGGCTCGAACCCCCGGTCGCTCCTCGGTCCAGATATCCATTAGATTCAGGAAATCCAGCCGGGCGGCATAGGGCATGATATTGATGTCGGCCAGGCTGTAACCGGATGGCACCAGCCAGTCGCTGCCGCCCGCCAATGCCGTCTCCATATTGGCGAAGGCTTTTTCATAGGCCGCCACGCCCCGGAATACATAGGGCGATTCGACGCCTTTCTCGTAAGTGGACATAAACCGGTCCCGCCGTTTGGGATCGCCCACATTGCGAAACCTGATATCCCGCTGTTCGTCGGTCATATTTTTCATGCGTTCCCGGAACATGGCGGAAAAACTGATCTCCACCACTCCTTCGTGGAGGCCTTCATCGACGGCCTTGCTCCACAGACGCATCTGGGACCGTTCAAAGGGATCATCCGGTTTCAGGCTGGGGTCGGGAAAGGTTTCGTCCAGATATTCGCAAATCAGCGTGGATTCGATGATCGGATTGCCGTCGTGAACGAGGGTTGGCACCAGTCCTTTCGGGTTCAGTTTGAGATACTCCGGATCGTACTGTTCGCTGGTGAAGAGGTTCACTTCCCTGGTTTCCCAGGTCTGGCCTTTCTCGGACAAGGTAATGCGGACCTTCTGGGCGCAGACCGAATTGCCGAACTGGTAAAGCGTAAGCATGGCGGTTCCGTTCAAGAACTTAGATATCTGTAGCGGCAACCTATCAAATTCAGGGAGCGTTGAAAAACCTCCCGCCCCAAAACAAATTAGAATGCGACTTGATCGCAAAAAATTAAAGACTATGCTTTTCAAGTACAGCAATCGGGATGAGGAGAATTTCAATGCGGGTGTCGCGCGGTGTTGAATGGGGCGAAATGCAGGGCATGCAAAAAGTGGAAACCGTCGAGCAGATGCCTGACGAGTACCGGGAAACCCTGTTAAAGATCATTTACGCCCTGGCCTCCACCGAGTTCGCCTCCGTCGAGCAACATCAGCCCTGGATCAATCAGGGGCCCACCGCCGAAGACCGTTTCATTCAAGCTCAGATCGCCGCCGATGAGGCACACCAGGGATTTATCGATACAAGGCTGCTGCGGACATTTGGCCCGGAAGCATCGGCGAAGGCGGATGAACTGTTGGAACTCCGCATCGGCGAACATCCCATCGACGCTTTCAACGTGCCGTTCGAAAGCTGGGTCGATGTGGTGGGGTTCTGTTTCTGCATGGATTTGGTCGCCTGGTACCATCTGCACGCCATGCTCAATTGTTCCTACGCGCCCCTTGCCCGGGAAATGACCAGCATGGTTCACGAGGAAAAGTTTCACGCGTCCTTCGGCGCCCGGCGCGCACGCGATTTGTCGTTGAAAGAGGAATACCAAAAAGTGGCCAAGGCCGGCCGGGAGGAAATCCAGGCAGCGGTGGACAAATGGTACCCTCATGCTCTGGACACGTTCGGCAAAACCGGCTCCAAGTTTGCTGACCTTTCGGTCGCCTATGGCATCCGCAAATGGAACAACGAAGATCTGCGGGCCAGGTACAAGGAAGAGATCGACGAAAAAATTACCGCGATTGGTCTTGAGGTGCCCCCCGAAGATAGAAACCGCAAAATATCGTAACTTTCCCGATATTGTAACTTTTCATCGGGCCATTATGCTGTCGGCGCACTAGAAAAAAGGGGGAGGCCATGACGGACGTCTATCGGGGATTTAACCAAGAGGAATTGTGGCGGGAGTACAATATCGAAGCCACGGTGCCGAGCATTGATCCCTTCCGGGACAAAAACATCGCCCTCACTGAAGAAATGAAAAGGGACTTACCCGTTCACGTTGATTTGGCCTATGGGCCGAACCCCGGTGAGGCATTGGACATATATCCCGCTCAGAATGGTGCCGGTCTGGCACCGGTATTCGTTTTCATCCATGGCGGCTATTGGCGGTTGGGCAGCAAAAACGGTTCCGGCTTTATGGCCAAGTGTCTGACGGACAAGGGCGTTGCCGTGGCGCCCATTGATTATGCTCTGGCGCCCGATGTTTCCCTGGACGAAATTGTCCGCCAGGCGCGGGCCTCGGTGGCCTGGCTTTACCTTCACGGCGAAGACTACGGCATCGACCGGGAGCGCATTTATATCAGCGGATCGTCGGCGGGCGGACATCTGTCGGCTATGGTCATGGCGCCCGGATGGCAAAGTGAACTGAACGTTCCCGAAAATCTAATTAAAGGGGCGCTGCTGTTCAGCGGTCTCTACGAATTGGAACCGCTTCGTCATTGTGAACCCAATACTTGGCTCAAGCTCGATAAAGAGTCAGCCCGGCGCAACAGTCCGATCCTGACCTTACCCGATACGGAAATTCCCCTGGTCATGGCTTACGGTTCAGAGGAAACGGCAGAATTCAAACGCCAGTCAGACGCCTATGCCGACGCCTGGCGGGAAAAGGGATTCGGTTGCTCCGTCTTCGAGATGTCGGATCTCAACCATTTCAACGTGACAGCAGCGCTGACCGATCCCGACAGCCTTCTTACCGGGCAGGCCATGGCGATTATGGAAATCGCCTGAGAAAATTTACTACAGATTTTGCAGTATATTTGAGACGAGCTCCGATCTAGATTTCCACTCATGCCCCGGTAGGAACAGAAATTGTGGGAGTAGAAACCATGTGGAAGAATCGAAATTGGCGCGTTTTGAATTGCAAGGTCAATGAATGGCGGCGAAAAAATATCGAGTTCGCCAATTTGCGCGCCGTCGATGACCGCCTCTATACCGACATCGGCATCAACCGGGTTGCCGCCCAGTTCGCCTCGGAAAATTACTTCAGGAATTAAACGTTAAACCTCGGTGCCGCCGACGGTCAGCTGGTCCAGCAGCATGGTCGGCTGGCCGACGCCGACAGGAACTCCTTGGCCGTCCTTGCCGCAGGTGCCGACACCGGGATCGAGGGCCATGTCGTTGCCGATCATGGAAACCGTTTTCAGGGCGTCGGGACCGCTGCCGATCAGCGTTGCGCCCTTGACCGAAGGTCCTACCTTGCCGTCTTCGATCTGGTAGGCTTCGGTGCAGGTAAAGACGAATTTTCCGGAAGTGATATCCACTTGGCCGCCTCCGAAATTGACGGCGTAGAGGCCTTTTTTCACTGATTTGATAATTTCCTCTGGTTCGTGATCACCGTTTTCCATGATCGTATTGGTCATGCGCGGGATCGGCGTATGGGCATAGCTTTGCCGCCGGCCGTTACCGGTGGAGGGCACGCCCATCAAGCGGGAATTCAACCGGTCCTGAAGATAGCCGGTGAGGATACCGTCTTCGATCAGCACCGTGCGTTGGGTCGGCGTTCCCTCGTCGTCGATGGTGATGGAGCCGCGCCGGTTGTCGATGGTGCCGTCGTCCACCACGGTAACCCCGGGGGCCGCCACCCGCTCGCCCATCAGCTCGGCGAATGCCGACGTCTTCTTGCGGTTGAAGTCCCCTTCCAATCCGTGGCCAATGGCCTCGTGCAGCAGGATGGCGGGCCAGCCGGGACCCAATACCACGGGCATTTCACCGGCCGGCGTGGCGATGCTTGCCAAATTAACCAGCGCTTGGCGCAAAGCTTCGTCGACGGCCGCCTGCCAGGTGCCGGTCTGCAGGTAGGTCTCGTAGGTTTCCCGACCGCCGGTGCCGTAACTGCCGGATTCCATACGGTCGCCGTCGCCCACCACACAGGATACGTTCAAGCGCACCAGGGGCCTGATATCGGCCGCCCGGCTGCCGTCGGCGCGGATGATCTGCACCGCCTGCCATTCGCCGGAAAGGGACGCCGAAACCTGTTTTATGCGGTCGTCCTTACTACGGGCGTAGGCGTCGATATCCGACAGCAATTTCACCTTGGCCTCGAATGGCGCCAGATTGAGCGGATTATCATCAATGTAGAGGTGGCGGTTGGTCTTGCCCGGGGCTTCGGCCATGGTGCCGCCGTGTCCAGCGTGTACGGCCTTCACCGTGTCGCTGGCCCGTTTGAGCGCTTCCTCGCTCAATTCGGACGCATGGGAATAACCGGCGGTCTCGCCCGCTATGGCACGCAATCCGAAACCCTGAGCCGTGTCGAAGCTGGCATTTTTGAGCTGACCGTCATCGAATACAAAGCTTTCCGATTGGCCGTATTCGAGAAACAATTCCCCGTCATCGGCGCCGTTCAAGGCGTCCTCGACAATGGATTGAGTTTTCTCTTTGTCGAGTCCCGCACGGGTGAAAAAAATGTCGTCGGTGGCGGCGATATCGGTCATGGGTAGTTCCCTTTCGAAGATTGCTTCTTAACTGCCAGACGCCGCGCGCAGATGCAAGAGCGTCCGCCGGTTGGGGGATCACCGGAAAATTAAGGGGCGTAAATATAATACACCTTGACGCTGTGTGATTGGAGAGTATTCTACGTCACATCGTGGTGATTTGAACGACCGGCTTGCGGCCACGTTAAACAAACAGAGCTAAAAGGTCGGCGCGTTAGAAGCCCCGACCAGAAATGGCCGGGGATTTTTTATGGAGAAAATCTCCGGTCGCCGATGAAGTTTATGGTTTAGGAGTACCCAAAAATGGCTGACGACAGCGCACAGAAAAACTGGCGACCCGCCACCCAGCTGGTGAGGGGCGGCACCAATCGATCGAATTTCGCCGAGACCAACGAAGGCGTCTTTATGACGTCCGGCTATATCTACGAAACTGCCGAACAGGCCCAGCGCGCATTCAAGGGAGAAGAGGAGCGGTTTATCTATTCCCGCTTTTCCAACCCGACCGTGAACATGTTTCAGGATCGCATGAGCTTGCTTGAAGGCGCGACCAACTGCTGGGCGACGGCGACGGGCATGGCGGCGGTGTTTGCCTCCCTGGCGGCGACGGTCAATGCCGGGGACCGGCTGGTGGCGTCCAAGGCCCTGTTCGGGTCCTGCGACTATGTCTGCCGGGAACTGCTGCCCACGTTCGGCATCGAGACGACGATGGTGGAAGGGACCGATCTGGACCAATGGAGGGACGCGCTCAGTGAGCCGACGGTGGCGGTGTTTATGGAAACGCCCTCCAATCCGCAGATGGACGTCATCGATCTGCCGGCGGTGGCGGAACTTTCCCACAAGGCGGGTGCGCGGGTGGTTGTCGACAATGTCTTCGCCACGCCGATCCTGCAAAAACCGCTGGAGCTGGGCGCTGATGTGGTGGTCTATTCGGCGACCAAACATATTGATGGCCAAGGACGGGCCATGGGCGGCGCCATCCTGACCAACGACGAGGAATGGGCCGAAGGCGACCTCAAGCAGTTCCTGCGCCATACCGGACCTTCTTTAAGTCCCTTTAACGCCTGGGTGCATTTGAAAGGGCTCGAGACGTTGGAGCTTCGGGTGCGCCAGCACTGTAAGAGCGCCCACGACGTAGCCAACTTCATGGAAGGCCGCAAAGGGGTAAAGCGGACAATCTATCCGGGACTCGAAAGCCATCCCCAATACGAACTTTCCAAGCGACAAATGGAAGATGCCGGCACCGTGGTGTGCTTCGAGTTGGACGGCGATATGGCCGCGACATTCAAATTCCTCAACGCCTTGGAATTGATCGACATTTCCAATAATCTGGGCGACGCCAAAAGTCTGGTGACCCATCCGGCCACCACCACCCACCAGCGTTTGACACCGGAAGCCAGGCTGGATGTGGGCATCACCGACAACCTGGTTCGTCTTTCCGTTGGGCTGGAGGACGTGGAGGACATCAAGGAAGATCTCGCCCGGGCGCTGGGAGAGTAATTATCACATGCCAATTGAAAAACTGATCGAAGGTTTCAAATCCTTCCGGGAGACTTATTACGATAAGCAGCCGGAAGTCTACCGGGCGCTGGTAACCAAGGGACAGAGGCCCGATGTCATGGTCATCGCCTGCTCCGATAGCAGGGTGAATCCATCGATCCTCACCAGGGCGGAACCGGGGGAAATTTTCATCGTCCGAAATGTGGCGAACCTGGTGCCGCCCTACGAGCCCGACAGCCATTATCACGGCACCAGCGCCGCCATCGAATTCGCTGTTCGGGACTTGAAGGTCAGGCATATTGTTGTCCTGGGGCACTCCCATTGCGGTGGTATCCAGCGCCTGTGCCGGAAAAATCCCGTTAATGAACACAGGGAATTTATCGACAGTTGGGTTTCCATCGTCGATACCGCCAGGGCGGCTAACGAAGATCAAGAAGCCGGTATGCGGAATATGGAGAAGAAAGCCATTGAGGTTTCTCTCAACAACCTGATGACCTTTCCGTGGGTCGAACAGCTCGTAAATGATCGTAAGCTCGAATTACACGGTTGGTGGTTCGATTTGGAAGTAGGCGAACTGCTGGCAAGTGACGGCGCAAATAATTGGAAAAAGTTAACCTAAAATCTGTCTCCGTGTGGATTTCCCCCTATTGAAATTCTGAAAAACAACTTTATTTCCTAGATGTAAATAACGCCAATTCAAATCGGCAATTTTCCTTCAAGCCATGTTTTTTCGGATGACTGTATTGGGACAATTGGCAAACTTGCAGCGGCTGTTGCCTGCCGTACTTGTGTTGATCTGGGGAACGCCGGTTTATTCGAGCGATGCCTCCACTGATCGCGTCAATATTGGCGTGATTGGCCTCGCACCCTATGCCTTTGTCGCAGCAGACGGAGAGGTGAAAGGATACGGCGTGGATGTTACCAGCAAGATCAGGGAGGAAGTTAAACTTCCAGGCCAAGATTCTGTTTTACCGCTTAAACGTCTTCATAGGGAATTGCTGAACGATACAGTCGATTGCACGATATTGGCGCGGGTGACCATTAGCGAACGCCGCTACGAAATGCTGACTCCAATCGGTAAAGAGATAGAGTCCGTCGTCATCCCGCGCGCTGGGATAAGAATTGGTTCCTACAGTGACTTGAAAGAATTGGCGATCGCGGTGCCGCGGGGAGTGAGACTCAATGACCAATTTGATGCAGACGATTCTTTAAATAAGTTTATATCGAACGGTTACCGGCAAAGCGCCCTGCTGTTACAACGCCGCAGAGTCGACGCCATTTATGGTGTTCTGGACAGTTATCTCTTCAATATGCGCAATATTGGTATGAAGCGCCGGGAAATTGGTAAACCGTACATTTTTAACAAAGCGCCATTATGGCTCATGTGCCGAAAGAATTATCGTAACGAGAAAGTCAAAAAACGCCTGATCGAAGCAACGGATAAAATTAGAGATCAAGGAATATTTAAGGAAATTATCGCCGGGTACCTGGGAGAACGAGAATAGCTGGATTGATTCTAGGCTGTGCAAACGGATTTGACCGCTTTACCCCTGACGCCAAGGTAGCCCGCGGACTTTCCAACCGCCGACGGAGCCCCGATGATCCGGCGGGTCCTTGTCGCCTTCAAATCCTTCCGTGACATTATAGGCTTTGGTAAATCCTGCTTCAGTCAGGGCCTTTGACGATGATATGGAACGGACGCCGGACCGGCAAATGGACAGCACCGGCGCGTCCTTGTTGGGAGAAACGGCTTCCACTCCGGCAACGAAGCCGGGATTTACATCCATGGACGGAAAGACTTTCCAGGCAATGAATTGGGTTTCCTTGCCGATGGCGGACAAATCGGTGATGCCCACATAGGACCATTCGGCGTCGGTTCGCACATCCACCAGCACCGCATCCTTATCGTTCTCCAGCATGTCCCAGGCTTCCTGGGGCGTAATATCGCCCGCATATCCGTCCGCCCCCGCATTTCCGTCCGCCAATGTACGTCTCCTAAATATTCATATGCCGATGAATTTTAACGTTAGGGCAACTTTATACTGACTAATTTAGAGGCGATCCATGGCAATTCACGGTCATTTGTCTGTTTTGGCGTAAATTGATTTTGGCATGGTGAATGGGAAAGATGCTTTTCTCCGGTTGGCCAGTTGTGTAATAACCGGCCCCATCGATCGGATTTAATCAATTTGGCGACCCTTATGGCGCATACGGATACGGAAACGGCGGGCCCCGACCTCTCGGTCGTCGTGCCCGTGCACAACGAGCAGGACAATATCCGTCCCCTGGTGGCGGAAATCGCCCGCGCGCTGGACGGAGTCGTTGCTTGTGAAATCATATATGTGGATGACGGCAGCACCGACGGATCCCTTGATATACTCAAAGAACTGGCCAGTGAAGCGGATAACTTTCGTCCGCTGCGTCATGTAAAATGCTGCGGGCAAAGCGCCGCCATTCATACCGGCGTAAACGCTGCGGCCGGACGATTAATCACCACCCTGGACGGGGATGGTCAGAACGACCCCGCCGATATTCCTTCGTTACTGACCGTTTATAAGGAGCAGTCGGGCGAAGACGGCAAACTAATGGTGGCGGGCTGGCGGGCCACGCGGCGGGACAGCGGTGTTAAACGACTTTCCTCCAGGATCGCCAACGGCGTTCGATCCAGCCTGCTGGGCGACGCGACGCCGGACACCGGATGCGGGCTTAAGATTTTCCGGCGGCAGGATTTCCTGGCGTTTCCCGCGTTCAGTCACATGCACCGGTTCTTGCCGGCGCTGATGCTGCGGAGCGGCGGCCGGGTGGTGTCGGTGAAAGTCTCCCATCGTCCCCGTGAGCGGGGAAGCTCCAAATACGGCACCTGGGACCGCCTCTGGGTGGGTATCAGCGATATTCGGGGGGTCATGTGGCTCACGCGGCGGCGTTTCAATCCCGAGGTCAAAGAGATTACCGGGGACAAAGAATTCTAATGACGCCGAAGGCTATATTCCGCGGGCTTCTAATGATCGCCGTTCTCGTCGTGCTGGGTTTCCTGCTGCGGGAATGGGGTATCGGCGGCGTGTTCGACAAGGCCTGGGTCGACACCCATATCCGCGGCAACGGATCAATCGGTGAACTGCTTTTCCTCGGCGCGGCGGCTCTACTCGCGACGGTGGGATTTCCCCGGCAGGTAATATCCTTTCTCGGCGGCTACGCCTTCGGTCTGAATTTCGGGGTGTTGTTGGGATTGGCGGCGACGTCCATCGGCTGCATTATCGCCTTTTCCTTTTCCCGCTTTGTGGCCCGGGACTTCGTTTCGAGTAAATTTCCCGGCCGAATTCAACGGGTCGACAAATTTCTCGAACACAACACGTTTGCCATGACCCTTTTGATCCGATTGCTGCCGGTGGGCAGCAACGTGGCCACCAACTTGATCGCCGGCGTGTCCAGCGCCGGCGGTATCGCTTTCGTCGGCGGCTCAACCATCGGCTATATCCCCCAGACCGTGGTATTTGCTCTCCTCGGCAGCGGTATTAATCTCGATCCCGAACTCCGCATCAGCCTTAGTGTCGCGTTATTTTTTGTCTCGGCGGCTCTTGGCGTTTTTCTCTATCGCCGCTATAAGCGCGGTAAGGGCCTCAATGGAGGTTTGGGCGAGGGGTTGGGTTGACCGGAGCGGACAAGGATGTGACCTAGATCACTGCAATATATTAAGAAATCAAATATTTAATGACATTCTACGAGACCAATTCACCAGGTTATTACTCAAATGCCCGATGTTGTTTTTGAAAATACGAGACTGTTGATTGCCGATACGGGAAAGCAATACCGTAAGGAAATCAAAAATATTCTGTTCCACCATGGATTTCGTAACATTCTGGATACGGACGATCTGTCCGTGGTGCGCGAAAAAATCGGTAACAACGAAATCGATTTGTTGATTGCCGACCACATTTTTCCCAATGACGACGTTTGTGAAATTATCCGTGAAACCCGTCACGGAGATCTCGGCGACAATCCATTTATCGTCGCCGTAACGATGGCCTTGGAACCCGAAAAAGAAGACATTTCGAGAATCATGAATGCGGGCGTTGATGATGTGATCCTGAAACCGATCACCGCGGGTACCATCATCAAGCGGGTCAATTTCTTCGCCAGTGACAGAAAAAAGTTCGTTGTCACTTCGGATTATGTCGGACCGACGCGGCGGGCGTCACATCGCCCGGGCACGATGAAAATTCCGGAAATATCGGTGCCCAACCCGGTGGAAATTTCGACCCGGGAAGAAGATGAGGTAACCGATATCAAAACCGAGATTCAACGTCTTTCGGGCGTAATTAACGAGCAGAAAATTGAGCGACACGCCTATCAAATTACCTATTTAATCGATCGGCTGGTCCCACTTTATGTTGACGGCAAGGCGACGGCTGACGTTACCGAATCACTGGACCGCCTTCAATTCGTATCGGAGGATATCAGCCGGCGGCTCGAAGGCACCAAATACGATCACATCGGGGGACTGTGCGGGACCATATTGACGGTGGTGAAGGAAATCTGCCTCAATCCCAATGAACCGAAAGCACAGAATTTAAAACTCCTGCCGCAATTGTCGCTGGCCATTAAAACCGATTTTCATGCCGGGGCGGACAGTGTCGATATTGCGCGCAGCATTTCCGATTCGGTGCAGCAACGCACCTCTTAATTTTTCCCACTATAGAAATCGCCAATTTTTTAATGCAGTGTCCAACTGTGATCGGCGAATTTATACTCGGCCGGTTTTATCAAACCGGCGCTCATCACCTTTACGGAGTGGAGCTGCCCATCCAAATTTTCCTCCCAATAATTCAGGAACCTTCGCACCAAGGGAAAATTGGGTGCGACATCCATGGTTTGCCAGATAAATTCCTGTAAGAGTGAAGGGTGATCGGGGAGATGATAAATGACTTCGGCCGTTGTCAGTCGATAGCCCTTTAATTGCTTTTCTAACTGCCTTCC
This sequence comes from uncultured Rhodospirillaceae bacterium, assembly GCA_964574215.1. Classification (GTDB taxonomy): domain Bacteria; phylum Pseudomonadota; class Alphaproteobacteria; order Rhodospirillales; family UBA2165. Next base: position 80,882 of record CAZNLR010000019.1, read on the forward strand.
GGCGGACTGCCGGGAATTGTGCCGAGTAAACAGAGTGGCCATGATTTCCTCATGTGTTGTTTCCGACCAAACCAGTGTGCGGCTGATCAGAAAAATTTTCAAATAAAATCGTTGTGAATCAAGGTATTAGCAGCGAAGACCTGAGAGTGCTGCTAAAAACACCGATAAATTGGAAACTTTTTTGGCGGAAATGCTTGACGGCGGGACTTTCCGGACTAAATTCCTGGCAGTCTCAATGGGGGAGTGCTAAAGGGAAAATCTCTCGGCTGTTAATTCCCCGGTTGTTAAATCATTGAAATTTTGGAGGATATTATGGGTTTTAAACCTTTGGGTGATCGTGTGCTGGTACGCCGCATCGACGAAGAGTTAAAAACGGCCGGCGGAATTATTATTCCGGATACGGCCAAAGAAAAGCCGTCGGAAGGCAAAATTATCGCTACCGGTCCTGGCGCCCGCGGCGAGGATGGTACGGTAATGGCCTTGGACGTTAAAGTCGGCGACGTCGTTCTGTTCGGTAAATACGGCGGGACCGAAGTCAAAGTCGACGGCGCGGATCTGATCATCATGCGGGAATCCGACATTCTCGGCATCGTCGAGAAAAAGAAAAAAGGTAAGAAGGCCGCTTAATACCGGTCTGTCTCCGAACATTTTTTCACAGTTAACCCCCTTTTGAAGGAGAGCTATTTATTATGGCTAAGGAAGTAAAATTTGAGGCTGATGCGCGGGCG
>CAZNLR010000020.1:0-71726 GCA_964574215.1 uncultured Rhodospirillaceae bacterium
AGAGGAGCGTAAGGTCGAGTTCCATCCTTACAACGTCAAGGATGCCGAACTTCAGATCGAAAGCCTGAAAAAAGTGCGCGCTTCCCGCGACAATGACGCCGTCGCCAAAGCGTTGTCCCAGCTAAAAGAAGATGCCAAGGCCGACAAGAATGTCATGCCGGCCATAATGGAAGCCGTCAAAGCTTACGCCACCGTGGGCGAATTGACGGATGCCATGGTCGAAGTCTATGGCCGCTACCAGGAACCGATTAGGTTCTAAGGAGAATTATCAACATGAGTAATATTGAAAACTATATCGCACCGGGCTCCGTGGAGGAGGCCGTCCAGGCTTTGGCCGACGGCGATGTAACCATCATGGCCGGCGGCACCGATTTGATGCTGCAGGCCGAGAACGGCCAGGTGACCTATCAACCGACCCTGATGAACATCAACCGGGTCGATGGATTGCGGGGCGTAACCTTGGATGGCGACACCGTCCGCATCGGCGCCCTGACCACCATCACCGACTTGCTGGAAGACAACATCATTGCCGACAAATTGCCGGTGCTTGCCACCATGGCCGACAAGTTTGCCAGCAACCAGATTCGCAATGCCGGTACCGTCGGCGGCAATGTGTGCAATGCCTCACCTGCCGGTGACAGTATTGTGCCGCTTTTGATTTTGAATGCGGCAGCGGTTTTGTCCTCCAAACCTAATGGATCGGTTGAAACCCGGTCGGTGCCCTTGCAGAACTTCTTTACCGGTCCAGGGAAAACCAACATGAATTCCAATGAGCTATTGGTGGCCATTGACGTGCCCGTGCCGCCGGCCGGTTTTGCCGCCGGGTTCAGTAAATTCGGACCTCGTCCGGCTTTGGAGATTTCCATGGCCAGCGCCGCCATCGGCGGTGTCGTCGACGGCGGCAAATTGACCGGCGTGCGTGTCGCTTATGGCGCGGTCGGCCCGACGCCCATGCGGGCGCCCGAGACCGAGGCTGCCCTCGAAGGCAAGGAATTGAACGCCGATAATATCGCCGCCGCCGCCGAGGTGGCCGGTAACGAAGTTACGCCCATCGACGATGTCCGCGCCACCGAATGGTACCGGCGCCATCTGGTGCGCGTTATGACCCAGGAGATTTTAGAAAATGTCACCTAAAGTAAATATTGAATTCACCGTCAATGGCGTGGTGAAGCAAGTAACCGTCTCGGCAGATGCGAGTGCGCTGGACATGTTGCGCGAAGAGCTCGATTTAAAGGGCGCCAAGGAAGCCTGCGGCGAAGGCGAATGCGGCGCCTGCACCATCCTGGTGGATGATACGTCCTTGTGTGCCTGCCTGATGTTTGCCGTCGATTGTCACGGACGCACCATCGAGACTGTCGAAGGCATGCAGACCGAAGACGGACTTCATCCCATTCAGGCCGCCTATGTCGAATACGGCGCCGTCCAGTGCGGCTATTGCACACCTGGTATGGTGATGCAGACCAAGCACCTGCTGGACAAAAATCCCAATCCTACAGAGGGGGACATCAAGCGTGGCCTCGAAGGCAATGTTTGCCGCTGCACCGGGTATCGCAAGATATTCGATGCCGTAGCAGATGCCGCCGCGCGCAGTTGATCGGAGAACAGTTATGGATCAAATAGTCGAAAAACCGGAAACCCTCATCGGTAAGCGTATTCCCAAACCGGATGCGCCGGACAAGGTCGTCGGACGGACCCGTTATGTGAACGATCTGGAACTGCCGCGCATGCTGCTGGCCAAGATCAAGCGGACCGACCGGGTGCACGCCAAAATTCTCAGCATTGATACCAGCGAAGCAGAAAAGGTTCCGGGCGTCGTCGCCGTCGTCACGGCAGCCAATACGCCCAAGGGTCTGATCGGTGTGCTGAAAGACAATCCCCCGCTCAAATTTGACAAAGTGCGGTGCATCCGCGACGAACTTGCCGCCGTTGCCGGTGAAACGGAAGAAGCAGTCGATAAGGCGCTCGATCTGATCAAGGTCGAATATGAAGACCTGCCGACGGTGTTTGATCCGGAAGAAGCCGCCAAACCCGACGCCATTCAGCTGCACGACGACAAACCGGGCAACCTCAGCCTATGTGTCGACTTTGATCATGGTGACATCAAAAAGGGTGAAGCGGAATCCGATGTCATTTTGGAAGAGAAGTACGAGTTGCACTATGTCACCCATGCCTGCATGGGTCCCGGCTGTGTGGTCGCCGATTTTGATACTCACGGCAAGCTGACCATCTACACCCAGACCCAGTATCCCTATAACTACAAGATGGATCTGGCGCCGGCTCTGGACATTCCGGCGGGCGATATTCGCGTGATCCAGCCTCCGGTGGGCGGCGCCTTCGGCTCCAAACTGGACGTTTATCCGTTCGAACCCATCGCCGTATATCTGGCTAAGAAAACCAAGCGTCCGGTGAAGTTGTTTTTCTCCCGCGAGGAGGAATTCATCTCCTCGCCGACCCGTCAACCGGCCCGCGTCTATATCAAGCAAGGAGCCAAGAAAGACGGTACCATCACTTTCCGCGACGTTAATGTCTACCTCAACAATGGTGGTTATACGTCCTGGGGCGCCACTATTCCGGCGGTGATGATGCGGACCATGACCGGTCACTACCGGGTGCCCAACGTGGAGTTCCACTCCAAGGCCGTCTATACCAATAACCCGTTCGCCGGATCGTTCCGGGGGTACGGCAACGTACAGGCGACCTATGTGACGGCGACCCTGATGGATAAAATGGCCGAGGAATTGGGCATGAATCCGATTGAGTTCCGGCTGAAAAACGCTCAGAAACCGGGCGAAAGAACGCCGCAGAACAGCCTGTTGAAAAACGCCGCCTTGGGTGAGGCGATTGAAATTGCCGCCGAGAAGACGGACTTCCTCAAAAAGCATGCGGAATACACCAAAGCCCGCGCCGGCAGTGACCGGATTAAGCAGGGAATTGGTATCGCCACCTCCGTCCACAATGCGGGCGGCGCCAAGATTCACAAAAGTGACGGCTGCGGCACCATCCTGACCATGGACGATTATGGCAAAGCGACGGTAATCACCGGCGCCTCCGAGATCGGACAGGGCATTGACGCTGTTGTCAGCCAAATCGTTGGTGAAACGCTGGGTATTCCAACGACAGACGTCATCCTCGCCAATAATGATTCAGCTATTGGGCCGTGGGACGTTGGCGTCCATGCCAGCCGGACCACATTTATCGCCGGCAATGCGGCGCGCAATGCGGCCATCAAGGCCAAGGATCAAATCCTCAATGCCGCTGCCAGACAATCCAATGTCAAAGCCGAGGAGCTTGATCTGCGCGGTGGTCATGTCGTTCAGAAAGACAATGGCGTATCCGTCATAAAACTGGACAAGCTGCTCAGGAGCATGCACTTCGCCGGTGAAGAAGCCGAACTGGTTATGGTCAGCGAATATTTCGAACCGGAAAGTGAATTGGAGGACAAAAACCATGTTGGTGATATCTCGTCCGCTTACTCTCACGGCGCCTACGTGGCCGAACTGGAAGTGGATACCTGGACCGGCGGCGTGACCGTGCACAAAATCACGGCTGTTCAGGATGTCGGTAAGGTGGTCAACGAACTGGGTATCGAAGGCCAGATGGAAGGCGGCATCGCCATGGGCATCGGCTACGGTCTCAGCGAGGATTTGATTATCGAGGAAGGGATCGTCAAGAACCCCAACTTCCGCGATTACAAAGTTGTAACTGCGCCCGAAATGCCGGAAATCGAATGCCACTTTATCGAAGATGATGAACCGACCGGGCCTTTCGGCGCCAAGGGGATCTCCGAACTGCCCACCATTATTCCGGCGGCGGCCATCGCCAACGCGGTTTACAACGCGACCGGCGTTCGCTTCGACAATCCGCCCATTACGCCTGAAAAGATCGTCCGTGCCCTACACGGCGATAAGGCCGACGCGGCCGAATAACATCAGGTGAAATTGGTGGGGGAAAAAATATGAAGCAACGCACTGTCATTTCCATGGAACAGGCCCTGTCCATGCCCTACGCGACCTTGCGGTTCGCCCAACTGGGCTGGCGGGTGATCAGGATCGAAGCGGTTACGTCGGGCAAGGGTTTGCCCGGCGATCCCAATCGCTATATCGGTGCCGAAGTGGTGGATACCGATCGCCGCACCTACTTCATCGCGCCCAATGTAGGCAAAGAGGCCATCGCCCTGAACCTCAAGGAAAAAGAGGGGCAGGAGGCGCTTCACCGGATTATCAAGGAATTGGACGCAGATGTCTTCTGCTGCAACACGGTGCCCGGCCGTTATGAATCTTTGGGTATCGACTATGAAACTCTCAGCAAAGTGAAGCCGGACCTGATCTGGGCGGGTATTTCCGCCATGGGACCTGAATTCCCCAATGTGCCGGGTTACGATCCGGTGATCCAGGCCATGGCCGGCTATATGGAAACGACGGGTTTTATTGATGGCCCGCCCATGCTGGCCGGAATTCCTATCATCGATTTAAAAGCCGGAGATGAAGTGTTTGCGGGCGTCTGCCTTGCCTTGGCGGAGAAAGCAGAGAGTGGCGAAGGCAAACGGATCGACGTTTCCATGTATCAGGCGGCTTGTTCCTGGCTGATCACCACCTTGCCGCTGATCGATTTCGATTGCGATTATTCCGAAATCACCCGCTGCGGCAACGAGCATCGAAAATTTGTGCCCACCAATGCGTACCCAACCAAAGACGGTTTCATTTTCACGGCTATCGGCAGCGACGTGCAATGGCAGCGTTTTGTCGCCAATCCCCGCTATGCATCGGTCGATAGCGAATTGCGCCACACCAACCAAGGCCGGGTCAAGGATCGGGTGGCGTTGTTCGAAGATATCAGCGCGGTGACCAAGCAATATACCTCTGCCGAAATTGCCGCCGATATGGCAGCGGCCACCATTCCTCATGGGCCGATCAATACCATCCCACAGGTGCGGGAATCTGCCGGCATCAAAGAAAAGCTGACCCGGACCAAAACACCTGACGGCAAGACTGTTCATATGCAGCCGATGGCCGTTGATCAACCGGGTGCGATCGATGAATTATCCTTCCCCGCCAAATACGGGGAAAACACCGGCGACGTGCTTGCAGAAGCCGGATATTCAACAGATAACATTAATCAATTACGCGATGCGGGGATTATTCCTGCCTAATTCTCAACCATAAAAAGCAAACCCACAAAAGACAGATAAGGATGTACTGATGAGCAATAAACTAGAAGGTAAAGTAGCCTATATTACTGGCGCGGGCCGCGGCATCGGCCAGTGTATCGCCCTTAAAATGGCCAGCGAAGGCGCCAATGTCGTTATCAACGACTTGACCGAGGAACCCGCTCAGGACACGGCGGAAAAAGTTCAGGCCATGGGCCGCGAAGCGGAAATCGTCGTTGGCGATGTCACCGCTGCGGATTTTGGCGATCGTTTTATTCAGACTGGTGTCGACCGCTTCAATGCCGTCGATATTGTCGTCAACAATGCCGGCTATCCCTGGGACGGCGTCATCCAGAAATATACCGACGAACAGTTCGACGCCATGATGGATGTGCACGTCAAAGCGCCCTTTAGAATTTTAAAGGCGGCATCCAATTTTATCCGGCCTGCGGCCAAGGCGGAAAAAGAATCCGGTGACATCGTTTACCGCAAAGTGGTCAACATTTCCTCTTTTGCCGGTCTTTACGGCAATGCCGGTCAGATCGGCTATGCCTCGGCCAAATCGGCTTTGATCGGCATGACTCGTACTTTGGCCAAGGAATGGGGACGCTACAACGTCAACGTCAACTGCGTGGCGTTCGGCTACATCAAAACCCGCATGACCAAAGATTTGGGCGACGCCGAAGCCGTCGCACAGATCGGCGATAAGGAAATCACCATGGGTGTACATCCGGACATGACCAAAGCCATTACCAGTATTATTCCTCTTGGCCGCGGTGGCGAGCCGGAAGAAGCGGCTGATGCGGTCTACCTGCTGTGTTCCCCTGAATCCAATTACATCAGCGGTCAGTATGTTATTGCTGGCGGCGGTCTGATTATTTAACGACAGCCGCAAATCGGAGAAGATAATATGTCTATTTCAGCACAAATTCCCTACGGCGCGTACTGGAGCACCCCCAACGCCAGATGGCAGGGCTCGCTGCAGCATTTGCACGCCATGAAATTCGCGGCCCATGTGGCCAAGGACGAATTGGCCAAACGCGAAATCGATCCCACGTCATTTAACTATGGCGTGTTCGGATTGACCGTTAACCAGCACCAATCTTTCAACGGTTTGCCGTGGTTCACCAATATGCTAGGTGCGCCGGCCGTTGGCGGTCCGTTGATCAACCAGGTCTGCGCTACCGGTGTCCGTTGCCTGGAAAACGCCGTCATGGAAATCGAAGGCGGCATGGCCGACAACGCTCTGGTCGCCACCGCCGACCGGTGTTCCAATGGCCCGCAGCTCTATTATCCGGCGCCGGGTGGACCGGGCGGCGCGGGTAAACACGAAAATCAGTTGTTGGACAATATGGGGGATGATCCGTTTGGCCATTTCTCCATGCTGCAGACAGCCGAAAATGTCGCCGCCCGCCATCAGATCACGACCGAGCAACAGCATGACGCCGTGCTTCGCCGGTCGGAGCAATATCAGGACGCTTTGGCGGATGACCGGGCTTTCCACAAACGCTTTATGAGCCTGCCTTTCGATGTGCCGTCGCCCAACTTCAAGAAAACAGTCGCCACTTTGGAAGGCGACGAAGGCGTGTTCCCGGCCGATCCGGAAAAGCTCAAGAAGTTGAAGCCAGTGCTGGAAGGTGGCACGGTGACCTTCGGCGGCCAGACCCACCCCGCCGACGGCAGCGCCTGTATCGTCGTCACCACGCCGGACAAAGCCAAGGAAATGAGCCAGGACAAAGGTATCACGGTGTATATCAGAGGCTTCGGTCAGGCTCGTGCCGAGCTCGGCTATATGCCCGAAGCGCCCCTGCCGGCGGCTCAGAGCGCGCTCGATATGGCCGGTTGGAGCTTGAATGACATTGATGCCGTCAAGACCCACAATCCGTTCATCGTCAACGATCTCTATTTCGCCAAAGAAAGCGGCTATGACGTCAATAAAATGAACAACTACGGCTGCACTCTGGTCTGGGGACACACCCAGGCCGCCATGGGCACGCGGGGGGTCATCGAATTGATCGAAGAGCTGGCCGTCCGGGGTGGCGGTAAAGGCATCTTTACCGGTTGCGCCGCCGGTGACACCGGTATGGCCGTCGCCATCGAAGTCAGCGACGCGTAAATACTCGTAGTTAAAAAAAAGCCGTTCGTCTTTGCAAAAAGGCGAACGGCTTTTCTTATTTTTCTATTCTGCTGGTTCGAGAACGGTATCGTCGCTCTTGGACCGGCTGGCATAGATCAAGGCGCCGACCACGATGGCGACGCCCACCATCTGCCAGGGCGTAATCAGCTGTCCCAATATAATATATCCCGCACCGACCACGACGATGGGCTCCAGGTTGGAGAAGAAGGTTGTGGCGGCGGCGCCCACCATGGAAACGGAAATAAAGAAACCGATGATGGCGGCGGCGTAGAGAATGTGGGAGGCCATGAAGCCCGCCCAGCCGGTGCCGGTCACCGGCAAATTGAACTCACCGACACTGATACAGGTGACAGCCATAACCAAGGTGGCGACCCCCGATATATAGAACGTCCCCTGGCGTGAATCCTGCCCGCGCATGATGCGGTTCGAGAGGGTGCAGACGATGGCGAACCCCACGGCGGAGATCAGCCCGAAGACCATGCCGATCTTATCCAATTCGTTAAATTGGACAGCAAGCGCCAAAGAGAGACCGAAAAAGGCGATCAAGGCGCCGATCACCATGGTGGGCGTCAGCCTGCCCCAACCCATAAATGCCAGGAAAAAGGCCGTCAGAATGGGGAATAGATAAAACAGCAAAATGGCGATGGAGACCGGCAAGAGTTCGATGGCCTGAAGCAGGGCGAAAGAATATACAGCCGTTACCAGGCCCAAGGCGATTCCCGACCAATTGGCCTTGCCTTGCATGAGCACGGGCTTGCCGGTGAACTTGAGCATGCAAAAGACCAGGATGGCGGGAATGATAAAGCGCGTGGCGTTCAGAGTAAGTGGATCACTGCCGCCTTTATAAGCAACGCCCGCCAAGGTATTGGCGACGGCGAAGTTGACGGCGCTCACCAAAGCAACGACGATCCCAAGGGTCCGTTGATTTTTCAGCACAACATTAGTCTCTCGAAGGTTGGGGCCAAAGACTATTGGTGTGGATCATACAGGACCGGCCGGAAAAAGGCGACAATTTTAGTGATCCTTTGATCAATAAGAATTATCAGAATTCTAATTAACGCGGCTGGCATAGATCAGTGCACCGACGACGATGGCGATGCCTAGCATTTGCAGCGGCAAAATTGATTGGCCGAGAAACAGGAACGCCGTGCCGACGGTCAGGACGGGTTCCATATTTGATAACAGCGCCGTATTGGCGGCCCCGATCATGGCAATTGCTGTAAAAAATAAGACAATGGCAGCGGCAAAAAACAAGTTAGAAAGAAGCAGACCCGCCCAACCTGTTCCGGAATCCGGCAGGACTATTTCGGCGCCGATCTGGGCATAAATCAGCATTGCCACCATGGCCCCGACCATAATAAAAAAAATAGCCTGGCGCGGGTCTTGGCCATGAATCAGTCTGCCGCTGATGGTGGCGACGGTCGCCATGCCAATGGCGGCGAGTCCGGCGAATATCATGCCGAGCGAATCCAACGCCTCAAACTCGACTCCGAGAGCCAGCGCTAAACCGGCAAAGGCAACGATGGCGCCGATGATGGTTGCCGCTGACAGGCGAGCCCAGCCGAATGTCACGATAATGAGGCCGGTCAGTATTGGAAATAGATAGAATATAAGAATGGCAATGGCCACCGGCAGCCTGGCAATAGCAATTAGCAGTGATAATGTGAGAGCGCCCTCCAGCACCCCCAAAAATACTGCAATCCAACCCTCCCGTTTGGGAAGAAAGATCGGCTTGTTGCTTAATTTCAAAATTATAAATAAAGCGATAGCCGGCAGAAAAAACCGCGAGATGGCCACGGTATCGGGATTGCTGCCGCCAATGTAGGCGAGCCGGGCAAGCGAATTGGCGAGGGCGTAAAAGACGGCGGCGCCCAAGGCGACCATGATTCCCAGTTTTTGATGTGTGGATTGCACGTAAGAGATTTTCCAAATCTAGGTCTTTAGCGGAACCAGCCAGCCATACTAGATGTCGGTAGTCCCTTTAGCGATAATTATTTGCAAGGAACGCTGCGGTCTTTTGATCCCCTTCATAGTTGGCTACAATCATTGACCAACGGAAAGTGAGATCGACTGATTTAAAGGGAAAATCCGGCGATGGATAAAATTGAAAACGATACAGATGGAAAACCAAAGGGTTGGCCCGCCAATCAGCCGGCGGATAGTTCCCAGGACTGGAGCCAGTTTGCCGAAAGCGACCGCGCGGCCGGTTTTGAAATCTCCGAAGATTTTGAGCGATTTAGTCAACACGATGACGCCTTTAACCGGGCCTGGTGGGACGAAAAGGTTATGTCACCCGATGTAGCCAAGTTCTATGGCCAGCATTTACAACCCGATTTTCGAAAAGGAGACGGCTTTACTCAATGGGATTTCGCCGTCGTCAATTCGGCTTGGGCGATCGCCCGGGAGATCGCCAACAACGGTCACCAGCATGGCGTTCGGGAAGGTTTCCTTGATCACTTCAGGACTTTCCTACCCAAGGTGGAGACACAGGCGGAGTTGCCGTCACCCGAGGAAACCACCGCCCGCGTCAAGCAGATGGCGAAATTCCTAGGCGCCGACCTGGTGGGGATCACGGCATTCGATGAACGATGGGTCTATACCCACTGCAGTGATATCAATTCCAAAACCAGAGACGAGAAACCCAATCCGCTGCTCAACAATTTCACCAGTGTCATCGTGCTGGGGCACGGCATGGATTACGGATTGGTGAAGACCTATCCGTCAGCGACAGCAGCCGGTGCGACAGGGCGTGAATATTCGCGGGAAGCCGCCATTGTGAAATCGTTAGCGGGATTTTTGCATGTACTTGGCTACGATGCCGTCGGGTCGTCAAATGACACCGCGTTGACCATCCCGTATGCCATTAAGGCGGGGCTGGGCGAATACGGCCGCAATCAAATGGTCATTACCGAGGAGTTTGGGCCACGGGTCAGGTTTTCCAAAGTCTTCACCAATCTGCCGCTGTTGCACGACAAACCCAAGAAAACCGGCGTACGCGAGTTTTGTGATATTTGCACCAAATGCGCCGACAATTGCCCGCCGAAAGCCTTGCCTTTTGGGCCTCCTCAGGAAGTGGGTCCGAACCGTTCCAACATAAAAGGCGTCAAAAAATGGGCGGCGGATTGCGAAAAATGTTTCGGCTATTGGACAAAAATTAAGGTCGATTGCGCCATCTGTATGCGGGTTTGTCCGTTCAACAAGGACTATTCGGACTGGCGTATGCGGTTGATGCGGCGATTGATGAAGTCCTCGCTGCGCCACCTGATGCTTTGGCTCGACAATAAGTTGGCGTTCGAAAAGCGCGTTCCGCCCAACGAATGGTGGCGAAGTTCAATGAACGGCGGCTAGCTCCTCAGTCTTAGCATCTTGAAAATGGACATTGACCCGAAAAAATTTCTGCTTGACTTGTTTAACGAGGCTGTTTCGTCCGTGCAGCCTCAGAAGTGCCTGCCCATGTATTTGCCCAAACCTCCGAAGGGCCGGACCATAGTTATCGGCGCGGGCAAGGCTTCAGCCGGGATGGCGGCGGAACTGGAAAAGCAATGGAGTAAAGGGAAGTACGGCGATTTAAGCGGCCTGGTGATTACCCGATACGGCCATTCGGCTGAATGCCGGAACATTGAAATCGTTGAGGCGGCCCATCCCATTCCGGACCAGGCGGGTATGGACGCGACCCAGAGAATTCTCGACATGGTCAGCGGCCTCAGCAGCGACGATCTGGTCGTCTGTCTATTGTCGGGTGGCGGCTCGTCTCTCCTATCCTTGCCGGCGTTGGGATTGAGTCTGGAAGACAAGCAGGTGATCGGCCGGGAATTGCTGAAGTCCGGCGCGGCTATATCGGAAATCAATACGGTGCGTAAACATCTGTCGGCGGTGAAGGGTGGGCTTCTCGCCAAAGCCTGTGTACCGGCAAGGTTGTGCACCTTGGCAATTTCGGATGTTGTCAGGAACAGCCCGACAAATATCGCTTCAGGTCCGACAGTTCCCGATCCCTCGACCTTTGCCGATGCCAGGGCGGTGGTGGGCAAATACGGATTGAATGTTACTAAGAATATTGATTTTCACCTGGCCGAAGGCGCCTGTGAAACTTTAAAGCAGGGCGATCCGGCGTTTATGAGATCCTCATTGGATATTGTCGCCACTGGGCGCCAGGCTTTGGAGGCGGCTTCCATCTTGGCGAGAAAAGCCGGCATCGACCCGATCATAATGAACGATTCCATGGAAGGTGAATCGAAAAAAATGGGTAAGTTTATGGCCGACATCACCAAGGAACAGGGGGAGGGACCATTTGTTCTGTTGTCCGGCGGGGAAACAACCGTCAACGTCACCGGGCAGGGGCGGGGCGGCCCAAACAGCGAATTTATGTTGAGCTTTGCCATCAATCTCACCGAACCGGACAACGTCTATGCCATCGCCTGCGATACGGACGGAGTCGATGGCACGGAGGACAATGCCGGGGCTATGGTGTTGCCGGATACGATAACGCGCGCGGAAGCCCATGGAATTGACCCCAGGGCGATGCTGGCCGACAACGACGCCTACGGATTTTTCCAAGCGGTCGACGGTCTGGTCGTCACCGGCCCCACCCAAACCAATGTCAGCGATTTTCGCGCGGTTTTGGTTCTCTAAATTTATAGAAGCCTTAACGGGTTGCTGTTAGACTTTATTCAGACAAGCTAACTGCAGAGAGGAAATCGATATGACGACTCTCGTTGTCATCGGCGTCGTTCTCGTCGGTCTTTATCTTTGGTATGCAAGCATTATCGGCAAAAGAAACAAGGCCCTTGAGGCCCTTTCCGGCATCGACGTTCAGCTGAAAAAAAGATCGAACCTGATCCCCAATATTCTGACTATCGCCAAAAAGTTTCTGGAGCACGAAAAAACCCTTCTGACCGACATCACCGAGCTGCGCTCAAGAGCCGATCAGGACTATGATCCCAAAGACGCCGGAGCGGTTAAGGATCATTTGGGACTGGCCGGCCAATTGGCCGGGAAAATGGGTCAGCTGATGATCACGGTAGAGGATTATCCCGACCTGAAATCCGACCAGACGATGATTCAGGCGCAGCAGAGCTACAATGAAGTAGAAGCCCAGATCGCCGCGGCAAGACGTTTTTACAATTCATCGGTGACGGCGCTGAATAACGCCGTTCAGATTTTTCCCGGAAATTTGATCGCACAATTTGCGGGTGTCGTTTCCATGCCGTTTTATGAGGCTGATGAAACAGCGAGGGAACCCGTAAACGCCTCGGAATTTCTCGATTAGATAATGTCATTGATACCTAACTTCGGTTCCGGAGTAAATTTTCGAAATTTAGATTTCGATATTCCCGATGTTGATACGGTCGGCGTCTTTGGGCTATTGGCGGGGAAAGGGCTAAAACCATATGACGGGGCAGTCAATTTCATAGAGCCGGAAGGGTTGCTGCAGCCTTTTGCGCCTCATTACGAAAATTTTATCCGACCAAAAATAAATGAGTTCGAAAGCCTGCGTATTAAAGCACTCATCGAATTTCGCAGAAATCTGTTTGTTTTAATTCCGGTCGTAATCTTGTCCGTTCTCGGAACCGTATTTCTCATCGCTAGCTTCACCGACATCAGACTGGTTATGCCCGGAATCATCGTTATCGCCATAGTTGGATATTGGGCGGCCGGTCCGGTTAAGAGATTTGAGTCAGCGATCAAATCTGAAATCTATCCACTGATTTTCAGCTATTTCGGAGAGGATTTCGTTTATCAGGAACATGGCCCACTATCGGCCAAGTCTCTGGAGCCATCCGATATTATTCCCTACTTCGAAGACGAAAGCCGGGAGGATTACGTTAAGGGTACCTATAAGGAAGTGACCCTTGAACTAACGGAATCGAAACTGACCAAGGAAACCGGTTCGGGAAAAAACCGGCGAACGGTTACTGTGTTCAGAGGTTTATTCATCCGCCTCAGCATGAATAAGGATTTTTCGGGAAAAACTTTGATTAAGAAAGATTCCGGCCGTCTGGGAAATTGGTTGTCGGATAAATTCCAGAGCAAGGAGAACGTAAAACTTGAGGATCCCGTGTTTGAAAAAAAGTTCGAGGTCTTTTCGACAGATCAAATTGAGGCCCGCTACCTTTTGACGCCCTCCATGATGGAGCGCCTACTGTCTCTCGCCAATATTTTTAGGACCGGTGCGCTGCAATGCAGTTTTTATAACGACAAGCTGCTGTTGATGATCCCAAGCGATCATGATCGTTTTGAAACAGGGTCAATTTTTAAACCGGCGACATTCGTCGAGGAAATCAATACCATATTAAAAGAACTCTCGTTGCTCTTCCAAATCATCGACGTTCTCAAGCTGGATCAACGCACCGGTTTGTAAGACTTTTTCCCCCCAATCTTCTAAAAGGGATTGGTCCCGACTCCGCTGTGGTATAGAAACGAGCCATGTGTGGAATAGCAGGTATCTTGCGGCTCGCCGGGGACCGTCCCATCGACGGCGCTTGGTTGGAAGCGATGAATCAATCGATGGTTCACCGAGGACCCGACGGTGATGGCGTGTGGCTATCGCAGGATCGATCAATCGGACTGGCACACCGGCGGTTGTCCATCATCGATTTATCCGAGGTTGCCGGTCAGCCCATGGCCAACGAGGACGGCTCGATACAGGTCACCTATAACGGTGAAATTTATAACCATGGCGGTCTGCGGGAAGAACTGAAAGCGGCAGGGCATGCGTTCGCCACTCACCATAGTGACACGGAAGTTCTGGTGCATGGCTACGAGGAGTGGGGGATAGCGGGTCTGCTGGATCGCCTGGAAGGCATGTTCGCCTTCGCTGTCTGGGATGAAAAGACGAAAAAGTTGACCCTGGCAAGGGACCGGGTGGGTATTAAGCCGGTCTATTTTACCAAGCGGGACGGGCTGTTTCTTTTTGCCTCCGAGATCAAAGCGCTGCTGACCCATCCGTCAGTTCCCCGAAAGGTCGGGAAAGCGGCGCTTTACCACTATCTCACTTATTTGACGACGCCGGCGCCGCTGACCATGTTCGACGGCATCTACAAATTGCCGGCATCGACTTATATGGAAATTGCCGAAAACGGAAAATTGTCGGTCCATCGCTATTGGGACGCCGTGCCGGGTAGGAGCGGAGCGGTGGCCGGAGATGCCGCGTCTCTGCAAAAGGGTGTGTTCGACTGTCTTCACGCAGCCGTCGAAAAAAGGATGATGTCCGATGTGCCTTATGGGGCGTTTCTTTCAGGCGGTATCGATTCATCGGTCAACGTGGCCCTCATGGACAAGTTCACCGATGATCCGGTCAACACGTTCACGGTCGGATTCAAGGACCACCAGCATCTGAACGAACTCAACTACGCCAGCCGGGTGGCCAAGGAGTTCAACACCAATCACCACGAAGTTCTGGTGGATGAGGCCGATATGGTCGGCTATTTGGAGGATTTGATCTATACCCAGGATGAGCCGTTGGCGGATTGGGTATGTATACCTCTGCATTTCGTATCGAAACTGGCGGCGCAGTCAGGGGTCAAGGTCATTCAGGTTGGAGAAGGGGCCGACGAACAATTTTGCGGCTATAACGGCTATATGAAGTATCTGCAGCTTCATCATTACTGTTACGGACCGTTCCAGAAACTGCTACCGAAACCGCTGCAGCAGGGCGTGGCCAGGATGGCCGGTGCGGTCGCCAAAATTGCGCCCAATTTTGAAATATACGCCGATGCGGTGGACCGGGCGGCGGCGGACCGGGAAGCCTTTTGGAGCGGTGCGGTGGCCTATTGGGAATCCCAAAAAAAAGCCATCCTGCCGGTGCTGGAAGAAGAGATTCCCCATGGTGCGGAGGAATTGATCGAGGCCGGTTTACTGCCGAAAATCTACCTGGCGCCGGATAGCTTTACCGTCGCCAACGGATTTCTAACTGAGTTCGACGCTACCCATCCGGGACGTGATCAGCTCACCCGCATGATCCATAACGAATTCCGCCTGCGCCTGCCGGAATTACTGTTGATGCGGGTGGATAAGATCACCATGGCGCAATCGTTGGAGGCCCGGGTTCCGTTTCTCGACCACGCCCTGGCGGAATTCACCATGAATATTCCGGAAGCCGAAAAAATCAGCGGCGGGGTGGCGAAAAAACTTCTGAAGAAGTCGGTGGAGGGATTGATCCCCGACGATATCATTTATCGCAAGAAAATGGGCTTTAACGCGCCCATGGCCGAGTGGATGCGGGGTGATTTCGGCGCCAAGGCCGAGCATGAAATTCTGAATTCTCCGATTCTCCCGGAAGTCGGCTTTGATAGCGCTGCCATTGCCGGCATGATCGCCGACCACCGGACCGGCCGCCGCGACCGGTCGCTGCAAATTTGGGTATTGTATAACCTGACGTCATGGCATAGCCATTGGGTCGGGGGATGAAATCAAATAAATTGAAAATCCGAAATAAAAGCCGAACCCTTGAATGTCAGATATTGATCAACTTCTGAGACAATTTCCCAAAGTGAGGCCGCAATTGTCACCTGATATGGCGGCGGCCCATTTGGAAATCCTAAAAGCCAACCGGGAACGGCGGTATTTTCTGGCTAAAATCTCCAACCAGTTGGAAAGTTGGATGCATCGGAAAGCGGCGGGGATAAGAAATGGGTTTACCGGACAAAATTTGCTGGAAATCGGTGCGGGCACCCTGAACCATGTGACTTTTGAAGACGACGATATCGCTTATGACGCGATAGAGCCTTTTCGTGACCTGTATTTGGACAAACCTTTGAAAGCGAGGGTTCGGACATTTTACAACGACATCAGTGAAATTGATCGTTCCATGAGCTATGACCGTATCGTGTCAGTGGCAACGCTGGAACATTTGACTGATCTCCCTTACAGCATCGCAAAATCCGGGGTGCTGCTGAAAGAGGGAGGCGTATTTCAATCGGGAATTCCCAGCGAAGGCGGATTTCTTTGGGGCGCTTCCTGGCGGTTCACGACGGCCGTGGCCTTTTACTTTAAAACCGGATTGGCCTTTTCCGATCATATGCGTTACGAGCATGTCAACGACGCCAAGGAAATCATCACCTTGCTAAAGTACTTTTTTGCATCAGTTCGTATGAGCCGGTTTCCGCTTCCTTTCCATCATTTAAGTCTCTACGTGTATTTGGAAGCTAAAGACCCGATCCTGGATAGGTGCGAAAAATATGTGGCGGTCCACAACGGGGCTTTAAAAAATGAAAATGCAAGCGGATAGGGTGAATGTCGGACAAGCAGTCACGTGAGCGCTTCTTCAGTCAGTGGGAAGATCATTATTTCACCGAAGATCAATCAATCTATAAAGCGTTCACTGATATAACGACAGGCTTCGTTCGGGGGGACGTGCTCGATTTAGGATGCGGTTCTCGAATTTATTACGACACATCCGAAGTCGACCGCTGGGTAGGATTGGATTTGTCGCCCATACTTCTCAATAACATCCAATTTCTCGGCGGCTCACGGCCGAAAGGGACGATCGATACCAAAGTTGGAAATTGCGAAAAACTAAACTTGCCGGACGATACATTTGATTTTGTTTGCTGCATTTTCCTTTTGCACCATGTGGGACGTAATAATAAGTCACAATCGCGGGATGCCGCCCAGGACGTGTTCAACGAATCCCTAAGAGTCTTGAAGCCGGGCGGCCATATGCTGGTTCTTGAATCCTGGCCGCATTTCGTGTTGCAGGTCTATTGCGGGTTGTTTCCTCTGCTGTATCCGTTTTTTCGTAAATTGCTCGGAACCGAACTACCGTTGTTTTGGAGCGCTCGTGAGCTAACATCAATGGCTGCAAATGCGGGGTTTGTTGATCATCATGTGCTGCCCATTCCAGTCTACGAGACAGCACGGTATCCGGTCAGTGGTATTGTCATGCCCGGATGGATGCAACGAATTATCCATAAATACGGTTATTACGTATTCAAGAAATCTTCGTAGAACCAGAGTTAGGTTCGACACCGATTCACTGCCAATGCTAATAGATATTTAACAAATTACGCGTATTTCGTAGGAACAAATTTATGACGCCAGTTACCGTATTCTTAAGTCTATTGGGAATGGCTGTTTGGATGCTGGGACTGACCTAGAATATCAGCGGTACAACGGAGAATAAGGTGCTAAATAGTTAAAAAATCGGAAAAAAAATTTTCCTGTTCAAAGCCCAAAACGACGAATTTGAATGTGTGTTTAAGTCGGGAACGACCGACATTCAGTAAGGTCTCCGCTTCGATCCAAACAGACTTGAAAAAGCTAAAAACTGTGCCGCGATCCACCAGTTTTGCCAGGCGCCAAAACTAAGCAAGTCGAACATCAGAATAGAAACGATAAGGCCAAAGAGCCAAGGACCCGTTCGACTGGAATATTCGCCGGTCCGCCAAATCAATAGTCCCCCAAACAGAGCAACGATACAGGCGCCAATACCGCCGAGCTCCAACCATATCTGAAGCGGATTGTTGTGGGGATGCAGCGGCAGGTGAAAATCCTTAAATAGGACTTTTCCCTCCACGCCGATTGACATGTCCCTGAGAGTATATTTATCGTTGCCGTCCGGAATATTTTTCGAACTATTAAATCCCCAGCCGAGGATTGGCCGTTCTCCAATTTTTTCACCGACGAATTTCCACGTGAACAGTCTGTTGACCGCCGATGAAGGTAAGTCAAAAGATTTAGCATCAGCGACGATTTTTTGTTCTTCTGCCGACGTCAAAAAGGTATGTGTCAAAACCGGTGTCGTCAGGATACCTATGAAAAATAAGACGGCTAAAAGCCGTGCTGTATACCGTGCCGATTGATGAGCGGCTATAACGAACATCCCTCCCGATATCAGAGCCAACATCGACGTTGTCGACTTGTAGTTGAAAGCCAGAAAAAGCAATACGATGAATAGACTGGTGGTAATCAGACGCTTGTTGTGTCGCCACAAAATAGCTGCCGTCGGCCAGAACAGAAGCGTTAATATGACAATGCCATTTTTTAAACGGGCATCCACATTATAACCGGGTGAATATCCGTCATATATATCAATCCACCTTAATCCATTTCCCGTGCGGGTCAGCCAATTGCCCGTGGCTGTTTCGAAGGCCAATAAAGCCATCGCCAGTATTAACCCCGCCACTAACAAGCTTTGAATTAGTTGTTGGTTTTCGATCGGGTTAGAAACAGTGACGAGCCCGACCGCCAATAGAGCCGCAAGAGGTAAGATCGGTTTCAGACTTAACGCCGGGTCCACTGACCAAATTGAGGATAAGAGAGCCCAAAAAAGGAGAAGCGTTAAACCGGCGGTTGGAATTTGAGGAATATTCTTAAGGAGCGATCGGTCAAAATTTCGGCCGAAAGCCAGGGCCAAAGCAGCAATAATTAAAAGTGGTACCGTTGCTTTCGAAGCAAATAGGCCAACCGGTGCTATTAAAAACATGGCGCCACCGAAAACAGCGTCCGCCTTATTGATTTTGCTTATTGGTGACATCATTTTCAGTCTAACCGATATTCTTCAATCGCGTTTAGTAGCACGTTTTCCAACGGAACCGCTTGATTTTCCCAGCAGAGGTTTTCCAACGCTTCAGAGGCGTCGTAGATGGTAGTTGAATGGCGGAGGCAGGCATTTATGGACGCTGTAATATCTTCAATTGTTTGGCACGAATAGAGCGGGATATTGACCGATTCGGCAATGTGCGCTGCCTCTGCGATTTCAGCCGGAAAGCACAAAACCGGTTTTTTCGCCGCCAGCAATTCAATTAATTTATGATGAAAGGTCCGGTCGCTTTTTACGTAGATATTCACCAGGCTTTTACGCTGGATCGCTTGCAATTGCTCGATGGGGAGGTAGCCCAACAGGTCGACCCTGTAGGATTTCTTAAACCCTTCCGCGACTGAGGCAACGGGGCCAACATCGCTTCCCGCATAAACGAATTTCACGCGATTCTTTTCATCGTCATTTAATGTATCAGCCCACCGAAGGACACCTGTCATAATATGTTGTAAGAAGATCTGGTCATAAGTGGCGCCCGTCAACATGATTTGCAGATTATCTGATGGTGACGGCGGAGGCTCTGTTAAAACGGATTTTTTGAATCCGCTGTAAACAATAGATTTGCTGCCACCAAACCATTGGTCCGCCTCTTCTTTATGCATGTTCGAGAAACAAGTCATGGCGGCGGCGTCATCAAACTTCCGCGCCAGTTTTTTTCGGAAAAATCGTGGAATAAATATCTCCCATGGATCCTTAATGTCCGCCACCCAAGAGCAGTTTGCCGCCGCGGCCAAATCGCGGGCGATGTTCCAGCAATCGGTGTTGCCGAAACTGGCCCATATAACGTCCGGATTGAATTCATTGGCGACGGCGTCAAGATAGAAGCGGCAGCCTTGGCGCCAATCGGTCACCACGCCATGATGAAAGGTGTAATACCAAGCAATGACCAGTTGCCGTATGCCCCAGGGCAATTTCCCCAGTCTGAGCAGTTTTATGAAGTCGTGTCCTGATGGAGGACAGGCAAGATTAAAGGGGGTGGAAAAATCATGTGACTTGATCTGGTCGGCCACCTTTGTAGCGTCATGGTTCGGGCTGTTGCCATCCAGAGTCTCGGTTAAAAGGATAATTTCGTGCCCGCGATCCGCCATGGCGCGGGCGAATTCCCGGACACGGGTAGCGCATATGTGGGGCGTGTCGGGATGACAATGATTGACGAATACGGCTTTCATTCACCACCTTCCAGGAATATATCGGGCCCGGTCTTCGTGGAAAATTTGTCGACAAAATTTTCCCGCCAGGCTCTTTCAACAACCGGACGCCAAAGCAATGATGCCAAATGGTCTTCTCCGTTACGAAAACGTGCCAAAACCTTACGCCACCAGCTGGCCCGCCAAATTTCAGACTGCCTGAAATTTGAACTTTCTATGATGGATTCGACGATATCGCCCAATTCACCCTTAAACCAGTCTGCCTGAGGTGGAAGAAAGCCTTGCTTGTTCCAGCGTGTCCGGACGCTTTCCGGAAGATGACCCGCCATTGCGCCCCGCAACAGTCTTTTGGTCTGCGCGTCACCCATCAATCGCTCCGCCGGTAAAGAAAATACAAATTCGGCCAGGCGGTGATCGCAAAAAGGTAATCTCACTTCTCTTGAATGGGCCATGGAATTCCGGTCACCATAGCGGAGAAGAACCGGCAGGTGAGTATATAGCATTTCCTGGTACAGCTTACCGGCAAGGGGATGAAATAGAGTGGTTCCCTCCGGCTGCGGTGGAAGGGTCCGGTGAAGTTCCCGGGCGACGGCTGAGTTTAACCCGAAGGAAAAATCACTACCGGCGCCCGTAAGACCGGCCAGAAAGTGGCGGAGCGAACTGGGAATTGCTTGTTTAAGGTTCTGGCTTTTGGTCAAAAGCCCGAGCGGATAGCGCGCTTGAATTTTCGTACGTTCGGCGGCTAGATCAGACTCACCTAACTGCCCTACGACACTTTTTAGATAAAATTCGAAATATTGCTCATAGCCGCCCAGCAATTCATCGCCGCCCTGACCGTCCAAAAGAACGGTTATTCCGACTTCCTTGGCCAGCCGAAAGACGCACCACTGAGCGTACTGACTAGAACTGGCTACCGGCAATTCGTTGTGCCAAATAAATTCCGCTAGCTCATTTTGAAAGTTTTCGCTTGATGGAAGAGTCACGTGACTGACAGCGCCGGTGGCGTCAACAACCTCTTTTGCCCATTGCCACTCGTCGGCGACGCTATCGGGAAACCGGCCGGTAAACACATCGTAGGGAAGATCGCCGTCTCGAAGTTCTTTGGCGACGCAGACAATGGCGCTGGAATCCAGTCCGCCTGAAAGACACGATCCCAACGGAACGTCGCTTCGCATGCGCAGGCGAACGGAATCGGTGAACATCTCCTGAAATTGAATCTCGGCATCGTCTTGAGAAAAATCACGGTATTGATCATCCGGCTGGATATTCCAATAGCGGCGAACCGTGGTATCCAGACTATCGAGGTTCAAGGTCAGGCAGTGGGCCGGCGGCAATTGTTTTATCGCCGAAAATACCGTTTGCACCTCGTCATCCAGCCCTATCGTCGGGTGGTAGAGAAACCGCAGAATTCGATCCTGCTCGTATTCAGTCTCCACACCTCTGAGACTAAGAAGAGCTTTGTATTCGGAGGCGAAGGCGAAAAAACCGTCGCCGGAATGATACAAAAAGGGTTTCTCGCCGAACCGGTCCCGGGCGCAAAATAATATATTTTCCGTCGGATCGTAGATGGCGAAAGCAAACATACCATTGAATTCCTGAAGGCATCGTTCACCCCACTGCTGGTAGGCCCGCAGCAACACTTCCGTATCGGAATGGGAATCGAATTCGATACCATCCTGCACAAGCCTCTGCGCCAGTTCACGGTAATTGTAAATTTCTCCGTTAAAGGTTACGACCTGTGCCCCGATCTCCATGGGCTGGTGGCCAGCGGAACTGGTGTCGATGATACTGAGGCGGCGGTGGCCGAGAACAATCCTACCTGAATCGGCTATCCACAAACCGGAATCGTCCGGCCCTCTATGGGCGAGGCGGTCGTTCATCTCTTCCACAGCCAGAGGATTGATGCGATGAGTACCGACGATTCCTGCTATACCGCACATTATTCAGTTTCTTCCCGGCTTATCATCTTTAGGCAGGCGCCAATTACTTCTTCAAATTTTACCGAGGCGATGGATTTTGCCGCGGTACGAAAACCAGCTTTGTCGGTTACCGTATCAGCCATGTGCCAAGGATAAAATATTTGATGTCCTTGACCTTGCGGAAACCAGACGCCGGGTTTGGCCCTGGCGCTGAAAACAGCAAGACAAGGAACTCCCATCATTGCCGCCAAATGCATGGGGCCACTGTCATGTCCCAAATAAAAAAGAGCGTTTTCCATCACCAAGGCGCTGAGTCGAGGTTCAGTCTGGCCACACAAATTCAAGACTGCGCCGTTCCAGTCGCTTACCAGGTTCTCTGCCCGGTCGCATTCATCGGGTGCGCCGACCAAAACTACGCCCAAGTCAGGATTTGATTTCGTTACTGCCGCCAGTACATTCAACCAGTTGTCATCTCCCCAATCCTTGTCAGGTAATTTGGCGCCGATGCTAAAAACAATAAATTTTTGTGCTGGCATCCCTTCGGTGACAATGGATGCCGCTTCTTGTTTTTCATCGGCCGTAAAATCCAGATGCGTTTCGGGAGCTTCATTTGGTAGCGCCTCAATTACGCGAAGCAGTCGTTTCCGCTCCGATTCCCAAAGATTGTCCTCTATTTTTCGATAGCGTCGCCGCTTCGAGCCGAACGGCATGGCGATAATTTTTTTTATGCCGCAGCTACGGAAAAAAAGATACTCCCGGATCAAGGAGGGCCGAGACGAAGGTTCGGACAGATATATTAAGCAATCGGGGCGCCATTCCCAGATGCGTTGAGCCAGATTGTAGAGGCCCCTTAAACTCCCGCCACCTGGTGGAAGGCTATAATATTTACCTGCAAACTGATCATGGCCGAGTACGGATTCAACCGGCGCAGCGACTTCCAAAACCGGCGCGTTGGTCAGAATTCGGATTTCTGCACCGGTAAAACGTGATTTAATAACGCCGAGCGCGTCCAGGCTTACAATCGCGTCGCCGATGCTGCCGCGGCGAAAAACTAAAATCTTATCTGCCATAATACCTTCAAATAACGAGTTTTTTCCTTTAGTAAGGAATGCATAACCTGTAACCGTTTACAAATCATCAGGAAGTTAAGAAATCGTCCAATTAGATTAAGGGCGTCGTAGTAATATGTGTTGGAAATCTTGATGTACGAATATTGGAAATTAAAGAGACAATGAGCCAGGAATTCCTAAAAAGCGAGCGCATAAGAGTGCTTGTGAACGGTATCCACGCCAAAAGCGGCGGCGGCGTCACGTATCTGCGCAACATTCTCCCAATTCTGTCTGAGGATACGGAATTGGAAATCCATCTTTTCATTCATCGCGATCAATTCGAATTATTCGGTACAATTGACGAGAAAATTCGCGTCCATCTTTTGAATTTTCCAAATGGATTTTTTACAAATTTGCTCTGGGAGCAAATCGCCTTACCTGTTTTGGCTAAAGTTATGACAGTGGATGTAACCGTTTCGCCGGCTAACTATGGGCCATTAGCCGCGCCGGCCCAAATTATCATGCTGCGAAATTCACTAGCCGTTGTGGGAAAGGAAACAAGACCGATCAAACGGCTCTATTGGGCCGGTCTTACCATTATGACGGCATTGTCACTTTTGACGTGTCGACGCGCAATCGCCGTTTCCGGTTACGCTCGAAAAGCTTTGACCTTCGGACTCGGTCAAAAGCTGTTTAAGAAGGTTACCGTTATCCATCATGGTGTCCGAGATTCTTTTTGTCCCAACGATCAGGAGCAACGAGAGAGCTATCTTCTGGCGGTCTCTGATATATACGTGCAAAAAAATCTCCACACTTTGATCCAGGCATTGGCAATGGTGAGGAAGGTCTATCCGAATATTCTTCTCAAGGTCGCTGGAAAAGCAATCGATCAAGGTTATTTGCAGGAGCTCCATAACGCGATTCATGTTTATGATATGAAAGATACAATAGAGTTCATCGGTGAAAAATCGGCCGAAGAACTTCTCACATTGTATCGGCAATGCAAAATTTTTGTTTTTCCGTCGACCGTCGAAACTTTTGGCAATCCGTTAGTAGAAGCCATGGCCTGCGGTGCACCTATCCTCAGCTCCAACACAGCAGCAATGCCAGAGATATTGGGAGACGCCGCGCAATTTTTTGATCCCTTGGATGCGAAAGACATGGCAGAAAGTATTATCAATATTCTAGGCGATGACGAATTGCAGAAAGAATTGAATAAGAAAGCATTGGCGAGAGCTAAGAATTTTTCCTGGCGCTTAACGGCTGAGAAGACTGCAATAGTAATAAAAAACGTGGTGCCAGATAGATATTCGAGCATTTCTACATCCCTGGACAGTTCCTCAAATCAGGCTTCCGAGCAGACGACATCGTGAAGACGAAGCTCCTTTACCTGGTCAGCCACCCAATACAGTACCAAGCGCCGCTACTGCGCCGTATAAACCAAGAGATCGAAATCGATCTAAAAGTCTTGTTCGAAGACGACTTCTCCGATGGTAGTTATAGGGATGCCGGATTCGGCGTAGACGTTGCGTGGGATGTGCCGCTTAGAGAGGGGTACAATAGCGCTTTGATCAGGGAGGTCGATGTCGATACAGCGGTTAAAGATTGCGATGCCGTGTGGATGCACGGATGGGAGAGTGCCGTTTTCAGGAAAATTCTTACTAAAGCGTATGAAATTGGCAAGCCGGTTCTGATGCGGGGCGAAAATTGGGATGGCGCCATGCCCGATGGAAAGGGACCAAAATCCTGGCTCAGAAAGCGTTATCATAAAAACATATTTTCCAAATGCGCGGCCTTTTTGGCGATTGGTTCATTAAATCGGCAGTACTATTTAAAGCGCGACGTGGCCGACGAAAAAATTTTTATGACCCCGTACGCAGTGGACAATGATTTTTTTGCAAAAGGGGCGAACACCGAGGCGATATTTGAACTCAAAAATTCTATTGGTCTAACGCCGGAACAGAAAATAATTTTGTTTGCCGGGAAACAAACGAGACGAAAAAGGCCGGACATCCTCTTAGAGGCCTGGAAGCAAGCAAATTGGCGGGACGATGAAACGCCAATTTTAGTATTTGCAGGCGATGGCGAGATGCGGCAGGACCTGGAAAACAACTCTCAAGAGGGTGTCCGATTTATCGGATTCAGAAATCAAACGGAGTTGCCGGCCGTTTACGGGGCGGCGGATGTTTTTGTACTGGTCTCAGAAAAAGAACCTTGGGGCTTAGCTGTCAATGAGGCCATGGCGTCCGGGACCGCCGTTATCGCATCTGATCAATGTGGTGTCGCTGCCGATTTGATAGATGAATCAACCGGCGCCGTCGTGAAAGCAGGCGAGGTAAGTGCCTTAGCACAAGTTTTGCCTCAAGTTTTATCAAATGCAGAACAGATGGGGGCGGTGGCACAGCGGAGAATTTCCGGATGGAATTTTGATGCGGATATTTCAGGATTGAAGGCGGCACTTTCTTTCGTTGCAGGACACGGATGATGTCCGATTATAAAATTCTCTTCGTTGGGCAAACCGTGCCGGGTTCCAGAACCTTGCAGCGTATCGATACGCTTAGAAAATTAAGGTGCCAGGTCGACGTGGTATCTACGAACCCACCAGGCGCACGTTACGAGGATCGCCCCACTTTGATCTCAAGAATTCGGCATCGCTTGCGATTCCCAGCCGATAAAGCGGAAGCGAACCGGAAAACACTTGATCTTGCGCGAGATCAAGTATTTGATTTTTTGTGGTTGGAAAGAGCCGTCGAAATCAATGCAAATACTCTAAAAAAGATAAAAAAGCTTCAGCCGAAAATGGTCATAATTTGGTATGCCGAAGATGACATGATGAACCCCCGACATTTGTCCCGTCAGGTGGAAGCTGCTTTGCCGATTTACGATTTATGGGTGACGACCAAATCCTTTAACGCAGATCCCTCAGAAATGCCCAGCCGTGGCGTTCGGAATATCTTATTCGCCAACAATTCTTATGATTCGGAGCTGCATTGTCCGGCTACGTTGGACAGCACCAACCGAGCCAAATTTGGCTCAGATGTCAGCTTTGTCGGAACCTATGAGGAATACAGAGCTGACAGCATCATACATTTGGCGGAAAACGGTATTCAAGTCCGTGTTTGGGGTAATGGTTGGGGCAGTTTGATTGATAAGCATCCATCTTTGACGATCGAAGGTCAGCCAGTATACGGCACTGATTATGGCAAAGTCGTTTGCGCCAGTAAAATTAATCTCTGTTTTCTGCGTAAAGCAAACCGAGACTTGCAGACTTGTCGGTCTATGGAAATACCGGCTTTTGGCGGGTTTATGCTGCACGAAAGGAACGATGAAATCTGCGGAATTTTTGAAGAAAATGTTGATGTCGCATATTTCGAAAGTGATCGAGAACTGTTAGACCAATGTAGAAAGTGGTTGTCTGACGAAAATGGACGGGTCGGGATTGCCCAAACGGGTCGTGAGAAGGTTTTATCAGGTTCCTACAGCCATCAAGATTGTCTGAATGAAATTTTATCCGCTGCGGCTAAGTTGAAATCTGAATGGTGAACGTATCATGAGAGTGTTGGTCAACGCGCTATCCGCCAGAAAGGGCGGCATTGTTACTTATACCAACAATCTGCTGACCGCTTTCGAAGAGCGCGGTGTAGACGTTACCGTGGCCGTTTCAGAGGAATTCGAAACGACTGACCGGCCATCGGTGCGTCGCCTAAACATATCGGGATATTCGGCGATCAAGCGTCTGCTGTGGGAACAGTCCGCCTGGCGTCAGATCGTAAAAAAACATAACCCCGATGTATTGTTTTCATCGGCGAATTTTGGGCTATTGAATTGCCCAGTTAAACAAATTCTCTTGTTACGGGAAGGTGGATTGTTCGATCCATTTTACCTGGCGAACATGACGGCGCCGCAAGGACTTTGGAATGCCGTAAACAGGTATTTTCGCCGCAACCTGATGTTGATGTCGGCAATGACAGCGGATCAAATTATTACACCCACCGTGGCCATGCGTGACATGGTGGCGAGGTGGCGGCCCAAGATTGCCGACAAATGCGCGGTAAATCCGTATGGGACCATCAATCAAGCATTCAAGCCAGATAACAACGAAAGAAAATGGCGCGAAGACGGCGTACTCAGATTATTGTACGTATCCGTCTACTATCCGCATAAAGTTCCCAGTTTGGTTTGCCAAGCCGTTGACCAATTGAATGATATGGGCATCAAGGCCCATGCGACCATAACTATGTCGTTGGACGAATTTGGTGAGATAAAGGGAAGTGCTTTAGATTCGGCAATCGTCCGAGACGCTAATCGACGCGGGATAGTTTCTCTTGGGCACCACGATTATAAGGATTTGCCCGCGTTATATCGATCCCACGACGTGTTTGTGTTCCCTTCGGTATCCGAGACTTTCGGGCATCCCATGGCGGAGGCTATGAGTTCGGCTATGCCGGTTGTGGTTTCGGATACGCCTGTTAATAGGGAAATTTGCGGGGAAGCCGCACTTTATTTTAAGCCGTTTATTGTATCGGAACTGACTGACCGTTTGATGAAATTTGAACGAGACCCGACGCTACGGGAACGATTGCCCAAACTGGGGCGAGAACGAGCCGTAACCCGTTTCGACTGGGACGGGCACGTTGAACGGTTGATAGAAACCATGGAAAGGGTGGCGGCGAATTAAGCCGAAAATCGATGGCGAATTTCGATGCCAAAGAATTAAAAATTGGTGGGGCCTTCTTGGCTTCGGGTCAGGCTGTTCAAGCCTTCATCGCTTTCGGCGTCAATCTCGTTTTGGTCAGGTTTCTGGCGCCGGAGGATTTTGGCCGTTTCGCTCTTGTATTGGCGGGTGCGACGGTCGTCTATTCAATTTTCTCTCTCCGCATCAATGTTTTGGTAATCCGAGAAGATAACGACAAACTGGATGCCGCCGCCGAAGAGCGTTACATGTCGGCGCTTGGCTGGGAGACGATCTTTTCAACGCTGCTGATTTTTACATGGATATTGATATCAGGTGATATCGGAAATTGGGAAGTCGGCTTGATAATGGCGATTGGCGTCCGCCACTGGACTGACAATAACAAAGCGGTATTCGAACGGCGCATGCCGTATCGACAACTCGCAGCGATTGAAACAGCAACGGCAACGGCTAGCCACGTGTTAGCGCTCGTCCTGGTGATCGGCGGCATGGGCTGGAAGGTGTTGTTCATTCGGGAGATTTTTCTCTCAGCGGCACTTTTTGCGGCTTTTGCATTTACCGGTGGTCTCACCTTCCGGCGGTTTCGGCTGTTGGGGATTGGTGAATGGAAAGATTTGGCACGGGATGCGCGCGGCGTTTGGTTGGATGCCGTACTGGAAGGCAGTTTTCAGCGGGTCACGATTCTGCTTGCCGGCCTCATTGGCGGTGAACGCATAGCTGGTTTCTTTTTTCAGGCTCAAAGGCTGGCAATTGTGCCCAATCAGTTTTTAGTGCCGATCGTTTCGCGTATTGCCGGCAACTGGTTTGTCCGTGTGGAGGACCGGTCCAAGCGTATCGCCGGAAGAGATCGTTTACTGCTCAATATTTTCATACCTTTATTGATTGGCGGCATATTGACCTATTTATTTGCCGATCCGGTAGTGCCCTGGCTGTTCGGTGAAAAATGGCGTATGTCGGCTGAATTATTCAGGATGATGGCCGGCTTGGTTGTGTTTCAATCTTTGTTTGAGACCGTCAAAGCTTACTGTTGGGTTGTGAAGCAAACCAGATGGTTGTTGATCGGACGCGTGTTTCAATATGGCGGTTTGTTAACATGTTTCTTGTTAGGTGTGACTGGTGCAATGGAAGCCGCCGTGGCCTTGTCCTTGGGTTTGTCAGTGGCTTATAGCCTGGCATTTTTGGTGGTCTACACTATTTTACGGTTTACCGAGAGGGATCAAGCGTGAAAGTTTCCGTCTCTGTTCACGGGCGCTGGCACGCGTTTGATCTAGCTGCCGGTCTTTTCAGACGCGGATTATTTTCGCAATTGACAACGACCTATCCCCGGATGATTGCCCGGCGATTTGTGCCGGACGATATGCGGATAATATCAGCGCCGTTATTGGAATTTCGGCGTCGGCTCTACGATCGATTCAAACTGGGACAAAAACCGGATTTGCCGGTCGCAGAATCTTTTGGACGATTTACAGCACGGCATTTGGAAGACCAGTCCGATGTTTTGGTGGGATGGAGTTCAGCGACTTTAGAAGCCATTGATATCGCTCGTTCTATGGGCAAAAAAATAGTCATCGAACGAGGGTCGAGTCATATCGTCCATCAGAAGAAAGTGCTTGGCGAGGTTTACGAAAAGCTCGCGATGAAATTTTCCGGCCCCGATCCCGGTATCGTTGAGCGGGAAATCGAGGAGTACAGACTGGCCGACGCCATTGCCGTACCGACCAAATTTGCGGCGGATACTTTTGAACTCAATGGGGTCGAGCGTAGCAAATTATTCATTAACCCGTACGGCGTCGATCTTACCAAGTTCAATCCGGGCCAAACAACGGGCAAATCCGGGAAGCCCCAAATTGTATTTGTCGGCGGCGTCGGTGCCCGCAAGGGGGTTCCTCATTTGCTGAATGCCTTCAAGTCCCTCGCCGCAGACGCCGAACTACATTTGGTTGGTCCGGTGGAAACGGGGCTTGAAAGCGCGCTCGCCAACATCAATGCCGGGTCAAATATCAAAATCCATGGTCCGGTAGCGTCTAACAGTATCCCGGATATATTAAATTCGGCAGATATATTTTGCCTGCCGTCCTTGGAAGAAGGATTTCCGCTCTCCATGTTGCAAGCCATGTCGTCGGGTTTACCGGTTGTGACTACAAAGGAAGCCGGTGCGGAAGATATTTTATCTGATGGGGAGGAAGGCAAAATTGTCCCCGCCGGCGACGAAGAGGCGTTAGCTGATGCTTTGGCCTTACTAATCAGCGACCAAGACCTCAGGATATCGATGGGGCAAGCAGCCCGGGCGCGGGTGGAAAACGGGTACTCCTGGGACGATTACATAGAGCGGTCGATCGACGCCTATGAAAAACTCACGACCTAACCTTACAGTTTATTAGCCTGATACCATTGATAAGTCGTTTTAAGACCGTCCTTCAGGCCGATGGAAGAGCGCCAACCAAGTTCTTTCATACGGGTAGCATCCAGGAGCTTTCGGGGCGAACCGTCTGGTTTGGAGCCATCGAATATAAGCTTCCCTTGGTAGCCCACGGTTTCCACGACCAAATTGGCAAGTTCATTAATGCTGACTTCTTCGCCGGTTCCCATATTCATATGGATCGGGCCCGAATAGAGTTTAATCAGATGAACCAAAGAATCGGCGCAATCGTCAACATGAAGAAATTCGCGGAACACCTTGCCGGTCCCCCAAATCTCTAATTTCGGCTGATTTTCGAGCTTAGCGGTGTGCGCCCGGGCCATTAAGGCCGGAATAACATGGCCTGACTGCACATCGAAATTATCGCCAGGACCATAAAGATTACTAGGTTGGGCGGATATGAAATCACAACCGTATTGCTGTCGGTATGCTTCGCACATTTTAATGCCGGCGATCTTGGCGATGGCATACCATTCATTGGTTGGTTCCAAAGGACCGGTTAGAAGGGCCTCTTCCGCCATGGGCTGCGCCGCTTCGCGAGGATAGATACAGGCCGAGCCCAGGAATAATAGTTTTTCCACTTGGTTTTCATATGCCGCATGGATGACGTTGGTTTCAATGGCAATATTGTCGTAAATAAACTCCGCCGGCCGGGTCGAATTGGCGAGAATACCGCCTACCGTGGCAGCGGCGATCACCACCACATCAGGCTTGTTGTCGGCTATCCAATCATTGACGGCACCCTGGTCGCGCAGGTCAAGGTTGGCGTGGGGAACGCCCAGAATTTCACAATCTTCGGAGTCGAGGCGGCGTACAACTGCCGAGCCCACCATCCCCGTATGGCCGGTCACCCAGATTTTCTTTCCCTTTAAGACGTAGGGCGTCTCCAGTTTGCCTTCCATGGCGGCGGTCATCTCCACATACCCCTGGTGTCGATGATTTTCATTTCCTTTAGATCATCCGATTTCAATGCTTTGAACTCTTTGTGATCTGTCAGCACCACAATCAACCCTGCCGTCTTGATCGCTTCATCTAATCCGCATAGCTCAATATTTCCGCTATCGGCCAGTTTATCCGGCAGGGATTCGATGTTCGGTTCAACGGCAAGTACTTTACCCTCAAACCTCTGGGCCAGACCCAGGACGATACCCACGGCCGGGCTCTCGCGCAGATCGTCGATATCCGCTTTGTAGGCTAATCCTAAGCAGGCAATGGCGCCGCACCCGGCTTCCACAGCGGAGGCGTAGGCCCGGTCGATTACCCAATTCGGTTTACCGTCGTTGACTTGGCGGGCGGTCTGTATCAGCGGAGTGACTTCCGGCGCCGAGTCGGCGATGAACCAGGGGTCGACGGCGATGCAATGGCCGCCGACACCGGGACCGGGCTGCAATATGTCGACCCTGGGATGAAGATTTGCCAGTTCGATCATTTCCCAGACATCGATATCAAGCTGGTCGCAAACCAGCGACATCTCGTTGGCGAAGGCGATGTTGGTATCCCGGTAGGCGTTTTCGGCAAGTTTCACCAGTTCCGCCGTTCTGGCCGACGTCAGGCGGCAGTTGCCGTTGACAAACAGGCCATAGAAATCGGCGGCCCGCCGGCTGCATTTGTCGGTCAACCCGCCGATCACCCTGTCGTTACCCACCAGTTCGATGAGGACCCGGCCCGGAAGAACGCGCTCGGGGCTGTGGGCGATTTGTATATCCGCCTGTACGCCGTGCCGGCTGGGAAACTTTAAATCGGACCGTCCGGCAGCCAGCCAGGATTCCAATTTCTCGGTGGCGCCCACGGGCGACGTAGATTCCAGAACAACCAGATTGCCCGCTTGCAACACTGGCGCCAAGGCGGCGGCCGCGCTTTCCAGATAGCTGAGGTCGGGCTTATAGGCGGCGGTAAACGGCGTTGGGACGGCAATGACAAAAACATCTGCTGTTTCCGGTTCGGTGACGGCTTTGAGGTTCCCCGTGGCGATGGCGCTTCGCACCAGGATATCAAGGTCCGGTTCCACCAGCGGAATTTCCCCCGCATTGATCAGATCGACATTGGCTTGGTTGGTGTCAACGCCGATAACCTCGATGCCCCGGTTGGCGATCACCGCCGCTGTGGGCAACCCCACATAGCCGAGACCGATGACCGATATCCGTTTAAACTCCGACACTGTATCAGGCCTCTTCCTTTAGTTTTTCAATTATCCGCCCGCTGGCTTGGCCGTCGCCGTAGGGATTATGAGCGCGGCTCATAGAGCTATACGCGTTTTCATCATCAAGCAAGCGTTGCCCTTCTCCGACTATTTTTTCCCGGTCGGTGCCGACCAGAATGACGGTGCCGGCGTCCACCGCTTCGGGCCGTTCGGTTACTTCGCGCATAACCAAAACCGGCTTTCCGAGGCTGGGCGCTTCCTCCTGGATGCCGCCGGAATCAGTGATGATGATATGGGATTTATTCATCAAATAGATAAAAGGCAGATAATCCAACGGTGGTAAGAGCTTGATCCGGGGGTTGCCGCCGAGCAGGCGGTTGACCGGTTCCTGCACGTTGGGATTGAGGTGAACCGGGTAAATGATTTCCACGTCGTCCCGTTCGCTGAGGGTTGCCAGGGCAGCGCAGATACTCTCAAACCCATCGCCGAAATTCTCGCGGCGGTGACCGGTCACCAGGATAAATTTGGCGGCAGGTTTTAATTCCGGGAGGCCCGCCGCGGCCTGCAGCGCCAAGTCAGCATCCTGCTCCAGCGACTGCCGGATTTGCAGAAGGGCGTCGATCACCGTATTGCCGGTGACGACGATTCCCGCCTCGGGCGCGCCGCTAGACAGCAGATTGTTTCTGGCCGTTTCGGTGGGCGCAAAATGCAGATCGCAAATGGTATCGGTGAGACGGCGGTTCATTTCTTCGGGCCAGGGGGCGTAAATATCGCCGGTGCGTAATCCGGCCTCCACATGACCGACGGGTATTTTTTGGTAAAAGGCGGCCAGGGAGGCGGCGAAGGTGGTGGTGGTGTCACCATGAACGAGCACCCGGTCCGGCGCGCATTTCTCCAGAACCGTCTGTAATCCTACCAGAGAGGCGGTGGTGATATGGGTGAGGCCCTGGTTGTCGGCCATGATATCCAGGTCGAAATCGGGGGAGATGTCGAACAAGTCCAGCACCTGATCGAGCATGCCGCGATGCTGCGCCGTCACGCAGACCTGAGACTCGAATCCGCTATCGGATTCAAGGGCTTTGACCACGGGCGCCATCTTGATGGCTTCCGGGCGGGTGCCGAAGACGGATAGTATTTTCATGCGACCGCAATTGCCCCCGTGCGGCTAAAGTTTATAAAAATCAAACAGATATAGAGTGAATAAGCCGCTCGCGCCTTAATCGCAAGGGGCCCGTTTGAATAGCCAGTGGCGACTTCCGCCCCATTTAAGCCATTTATTAGTAATAATTTCACCATTTTATTCAATAAAATCACAGGACTAAGGGGTCAACGGTTGTTCCCGAATGAGGGAGAGGCTAAAGTTTACGGCATAATGCCGAAAAAAGGGCGGCCTCACGGACAATTGGACGGTCATATGAACCTAAAAAGATTACGGTTCGTCAATGTTTCTGCAGTCCCGATCATGGTTATGGGGCTATGGATGATCTTGCCTTTTTCCCAGGCCTTTGCCGAAGCGGGTTTCTTGGGTCTCGAAGTCCAGGGCATCAATGCCAAGCTGGCGAAAGTGCTGGATAAAGGCAAGTCAGCCGGTGTGCTGGTCAAGGATGTCGCCATCGGCGAGGCCGGGGCGTTGGCCGGGTTCCGCCGGGGTGATTTGATCGTCAAATTCGCCCGCAGCCGGGTTCGCTCTTTCGATGATCTCCTCAAGGCCGTGGTAAAGACCAAACCCAGCCAGGAAATTACCGTCGACGTTTACCGGGACGGCAAACACAAGTCCTTGAAACTGAAGCTCGGGAACCAAAAAGGAAGCCATCACCGAACGACTGGACACATTCAAAGGGGATATCGCCTGGGCCGCTCTGCAAGGGGCGGCCTTCCTGGACCCGGCCTACGCCCACGATCTGCTGTCCGGCGGCGGCTTCGACGATTTGCTGGACGGTGACGCCAAAGCCCGCCTGGAGCACTTGATGGAGCGCAGCGTCCTGGCCGCCGAGGCCGACGCCGCCCGCGCCGGGGCACAGAGGGAGCGGGAGGAAAAACGCCTGGCCGAGCAGAGATTGCTCATATTCCGGGCCGAATTCGAAACCGCCCTGGATAATGGCGAGACGGCGCGTGAACCGGTGGCCCGGGCGCTCTATCACGGGGTGATCGACGAGGCCGAAGCCGGACGCCTGCTGGCAGCCGCCGACGCCGCCGACCGGACGGCATCGGAACGTTATGAACGGATCGAGAGGACCGGAAGAAAACTGGAAGACGCGGTCTGGCAGGCTGATTTATTCGACCTGGAAAATGCCGAAGAACGGGCCGGGCTCGACGCTTATTACGAGGACGTCGTCGCCCCCAGCCTGCCCGCCCTGTCGCCGCCCGCCCGGGATAAGGCGGAGGAGAATTTTCTTGGGAAATCCGGATTTGTCGCCAGGCTGTTCGCCCAAGGGCTGGGGACGGCGCTGGCATCGCGGGATGTGGCCGCCGTGGCCGCCGCCGCCCGCCGGGTCAATCGCCTGGCCGCCGACGAGGACATCCTGGACCAGTTCACCCGCCTGATCCCGGCGTCCCGGCTGATCCGCGCCCGCGCTATCGCCCTTTACGCCGATCTGCACATGGCGCCGGCCGAGGCGGTGCAGCGGGGAGACCGGCGGTTGATCGCGGGCACGCGGGCGCTCAGACAAAAGCGGGAGAAATACGTTGTCTTCGCACCTCTTATCCTTTCGCCGTTTTTTGCCGCAATCATCAATGTTTGGCTCCTCGTTTTGTCACTATTCAAACGGCGGTGGCGGCAGGCACTGACCGAGCAGGCGACGACGGCGGTCGATCAGGCCAAGGAGTCAACGGCGGCGGCCCGAAGTGGTGTGGTGGCCGCCTCGGCGAAAGTGAGTGCCGCCCTCAAGACGGGCGATATCAGAGCCTTCGGCCTGGCGCAGCACGAATTGGCCAATGCCCGCGCCGGTCTCAAAGCGGCCAACGCCGGTTACCGCCAGGCCCAGGCGTCCCTAGACGAGACGTTGGCGGAATATGCAGAGGCTAAAAGTCATTATGAAAGTTTAAACGACCAGGAAACCGGCTGGGGTTTGCCGGGGGGTGTAAATTTTTCCGATGAAAAAATGACCCAGGCATTGCAGTCCCTGTCTCTACAAATCGCCCAGGCGCTTACGGGCGTCAGCAAAATCGCACCGACGGGACTACCGGCGCAGTTTACCAACCCAATCACCGAAGAGAAACAGCAGATTGACCTCCCCAATCCCACCGATACCAATCCGCCGGGCCCGCCGCCGGGGGCGGTGACTGATCTTGATGTGGATAAAGCGCCGCCGAGTTCCATAGATAACATGATCGCAGACATTCAACAGACGCTAAATGATCTCCAACAAGTTGATAACCACACCATGGAAACCAGAACGCAAATGGCTGGTGCTTTGGCGGCACTGGCGGCGTTGGTCGCCGTCAGCAATGCCATGAAGTTCGGGCGAGTCGGGCTCGGTTTACCGCCCGTTGTGCCAGGTCAATTCGATGATATCGTATATCCTGGCGGCAAACCGCCGAGTACCTAGAATAGATCGAACCTCAAATCGTATATTACCCAAATGCTGAAACCAAGATAGTAATCAGATGAACGAGTCCAAGGAAAGTTTACTGCACCGCATGAAATGGTCACGTAAGCAAGTGATTGGATATCTGATCGCTTCAGTATTTATCGTTCTGTTTTTTTGGGCAAAGGATATCTTAAATCAGAACAAAGTCCGGTTTTTCACCTTCCTTGACGGAGTGGCGTCAAAGGAAATACTAGTGGATCAGTTTGAAGAAGTGGTGTTTCGTGGTGAGTTTGGTGACAAAAATATGTTCATCAGTAAATGGCTGTCACCAATGCGGGTAGTCAAACTCGATCTTACGGAAGTTGAATACGCATCAATAATCGAAAATCATTTAAATTCTCTTGCAAAAATTACCGCGCTTAGACATGAACTTGTTGCCGAACAAAAGACAGCCAATGTATTCATGCGATTTACCACGCTCGGGAAAATTATGGTCAAGATGAAAGAAAATCGTGATTTTTTCAAAGGCCACCGAGAAATTAGTTATACAACGGCGTGTTTCGCTCGATTTGTTTCTAAATCAGGCATTATCCAAAAGGCTGGAGTTATCGTTACTGACAATAAAGCACCGGACAATCCTCAAAAGCGCAGTCTTGAGTCCGTATCCAGCTGCATCCTGGAGGAACTCACCCAATCCATGGGCCTGCCAAGAGACACCGAACGAATTTTTCCGTCCCTGTTCAGTGAGATCTACGACATCGATTATCTCTCCATCAACGACAAGATCATCATCCGCACCCTCTACGACAAGCGCATCAGGCCGGGCATGCTTAAGGCCGACGCTATGGCGCAAGCCCGCATCATCATTCCCGAACTGATCAAGGCGGTGGACGAGCGGGGTGAGGAAGCGCTTTACCAGCAACCCAAATAACCAGGAAAAAAACAGGAACAAATAAAAGGAATGCCCCACATGACAAACCAAATGATCTATCAAAACGTCGACCTGACCGACGACCCGAGGATGGTGGACTATCAGGACAAGCTCGCCGCCTTTAAGGAAGCGCGGGCGGTCTACAGTGAGATTTACGATACCCCCAACGCCGACTACGACAAGATCGAGGCCGCCCGCCGGGCCTTCAAACAGGCCGAAACCGACATGGAAAAGGCCGAGGCGGTGCTGCCCAAGAATTGGTTGAAGGATTAATAGAGAAAACGGGGGGAGGCTTTACCCCTTGCGGGCTTCTTCGATCAGTTCCTTGAGGGTGGCGAGGTCGACGGCGCCGGGGATGATGCGGTTGCCGATTACGAAGCCGGGCGTGCCCCTGATATCCAGTTTCTCCGCCAGCTCCCGGTTGATGTTGATCATGCCGTCGATCTCGGGCGCGCCCATGTGTTTCTTGATCCGGGCCACGTCGAGGCCGGCTTTCGCCGCCAGACTGAAAATCCGGCTGTCCGACAATCCGCCCTTGGCCTCGATCAGCCGCCGGTGAAAATCGAAATACTTTTCCTTTTCGAACTTCCAGGCGACCAGGGCGGCGCGGGCGGCGGTTTCGGACGACGGCGAGAGGATGGGAAACTCCTTGAACACATAGCGGAGGTTCTTATCGTCTTTCAGCAGCGACTGGACGGCGGGAAAGACCTTTTTGCAAAAGCCGCAATTGTAGTCGAAAAATTCCACGATGGTGACGTCGCCCTTGGGGTTGCCGGCGACGGGCGAGGTGGGGTCGTCCAGAAGCTGATTTTTGTAGGCCACCAGATTGTGCCGGACGCGGTTCTGTTTATCGGTTTTCTCGCGCTCCTGCAGAAGGCGGATGGCTTCGACGATGATCTCGGGATTTTTACGCAGATAATCGCCGATGACCTGCTCCACTTCCTTTTTTTGCAGCGGGCTGAGGCTGGAATTCGCTTCCGGCTGCTTGTCCTGGGCGGAGGCGGGGCCGGAAAAAGCCAGCATCGCGGCCGCCAGCAAAAAGGCGCCGCCAAACAACAGGGGAAGATTAATGCGCGGTCGTGGGATCATTGGGGTCTCTCTATCTTTGTCCCACTATGATGGCGAAGGATTGCCGCCGGGACAAGGTCCGACGTACAAAATCCGCCCTATATCACAAAGACTTGTTTGAAAACGCCCGAGGTCCCGCCGCCCCGGCACTTGGATGACACGCCATGTCACTTGGATAAAATAATGTCGGCGAAGTGGGCGTCGCCCGTCCCGCCGCCCGTCCCGCCGCTTGTCCCTCCGCTTGACCGGGCCGAAAACCCGACGAACATGACCTGTGCTTGGGCGTGTTCGTCCCGGGGCCAAAGTCTTTTGTAAAGCGCGGCCAGGTCGATATTTTCGGTCGTCCAGCCCTTGGTCACGGCGCCGCCGTGGGCGATGTAGCGGGGAATGCGGGCGGCGCGGGACACCGTCCCCTGTTTGGTGGCGTCGGCGTCCCAGGTGAGGGCGATGATGCGGTCGTGGGGCGGCACGTCGGTGCCGATATAGGCCAGAGGCTGGCTGCCCCAGCTGCCGCTTTTGGGATCACCGCCATGGAAACCGACGATCAGGCGGACCGGGTGTTCCCCGCCCGTAAAGGAGCCGAGCTTCCAGGACCAGGAGAGGAACGGGGCGGCCAGCAGATTGGCCCGGACCCGGCGCATCAGGGCGAACCGCTTTTTCCCTGTTTTCAGGGAAAGGGAGGGGGAGCCGTCCACCGTCGACGAGGAAATATTGTATTTGAGAAATTCTCCCAGCTCGACGCCTTCAATGATCCAGTCGTCGCCGATATTGTCGCGCGAAATCGGCGTGGCGGGCCCGAACACCTCCAAATAGCCTTCCGGGGTGATTTCGGCCCGCGGCACGGTGCAGCCGGTGAGCAGCAGCATGGCGCATAACGCCGCCGCCAATTTCTTGAACATAGGGCCTGCCGGATAGCGCCGCACCGGACCTAGCGCCGCTTGTCCGCGTTTTTGTTGTCCGTCGCCGCGACGATGATGTCTTCGGCCCGCAGCCAATCGGGCGACCCTCTTTTCAGCAGCTTTTTCGCCCGTTCGGCAATCGATATGGCGGCGTCGTTACGCCCGTAGAGCAGGGCCTCCTCGGCCAGGGCGCGGGAACTCTTACCCATTTTTTTCTGCCTGCCGTAAGCAGTTGCGAGCAGGCGCCAGGCGAACGGACGTTCCGGGTTCCGGGCCAACGCTAATTCCAAATTACCGATGGCCGCCTCGGTCATGTCGGGCCGGTTACTTTCGATTTGAGCCTGCGCCAGGCCGGTCCGCAACAGCGCCGACTTGGGCAACAGATCGACCGCCTTTTCCAGTTGCGGTAAGGCTTCGTGGACTTTGCCGCTTTCGAACAGAATCTGACCCTTGAGTTCCCAGAAATAGGGATCATTGGGATGGGAATCGATCAACCGTTCGGTCAGTTCCAGGGCCTTGGGCAAATCCGGTTTGCGGTGATAGGCGATGGCGCGGGCGTAAATCGCCGGCAGGGACTGGTCGGTTTCGGGAAAGCGCCGGAAGGTCCGGGCGGGTGACTGCAAAAACGCCAGCAGTTTCACCTTCATGCGGTCATGCATGAGGGCGAACTTTTTCGATTCCGGTTTGATGTTCGCCCGGGTGTTTTGGACATGATCGCGCAAATAGGAAATTCTCTCCTGGGTGATGGGGTGGGTGCGCATGTAAGGGTCCTGATGGGAAACGTTCAGCAGTTCCTGGTCGCTCATCAACGCCATGAAATCCATCAGTCCCTGCGACGACTGACCCGTGCGGTCGAGGAATCTGGTCGCCGCCCGGTCCGCTGACGCTTCCTGGGTGCGGCTGAATTTCAGGTAGGATCTGACGCCCGCCGTCGAGCCGCCCACCACCAACGCCGCGCCCAGGTCGGGTCGTCCGGCGATCACTGCCGCGCCGCCGAGAATATACCCCAAGGCCGTCGCCGCCGAGACGCCGCGTCGCGCACTGGCGGCTTTAATCAGATGACCGCCGGCAATATGACCGGTTTCGTGGGCAATCACGCCAATGACTTCACTCGCCGATTTGGTCTGCATCAGGAGGCCGGAATTCATGAACAATTGCTGGCCCCCGGCAACAAAAGCGTTGAGACTGTTGTCATTTACGATATGAATGCGTATTGAATCGGGTTCCAGGCCGGCGGCCAGGAACAAGGGCGTTGCGAAAACGCGAAGTGTATTTTCGATCTCGGCGTCTCTGATAAAACTTATTTTTTTGGCTGCCGCGCTTTCGGCAAGAACGGCGGATAAACCGAGAACCAGGCAAAAGACAATAATCAATATGCGACATGGCACGATGCGACATTGTATGAGGCGATTTTTTTTGAAGGTGTTTGACAAGGGTAGATTCTCCGGTTCCGAGGCTCAACGTAGGCTTGCGAAGGGAACCCGTCAATTGTCCGCAGCCCGAAATAGCGCAAATTTTATCCGCCGAACGGCCCTGCTGTTGGTTTTGGCGCCGGCGGGCCTGCTTGCCGGATGCACCGGTACGGATGTTCAACGGGGCGTTGAGGGCTTTGTTAAGGGTTTTATCGGCGGTGTCGCCGGTGACGAGCCGCGGGCCGTCTTGGCAGCCCGAAAAGTACTGTCATCCGGGGGATCCGCTGCAGACGCCGCAACCGCCATGTATTTTACGCTGGCGGTTACCATGCCTTCATCGGCGGGTCTTGGCGGCGGTGGCGTATGTCTTTACCGCGACGCCAAATCCAAAAAGATGGAGGCATTAAATTTTGTGGCGGCGAAACCAGCCAATATATCTGCCTCGGCAGGCCGTCCCAGCGCCGTTCCCGGCAACCCTTTGGGCTTTTTTGCTCTTCATACGCGCTATGGCCGGTTGCGTTGGGCGGAAATGGTGTCGGTGGGCGAAAAACTGGCCCGGTTCGGGACCCAGGCCTCGCGCAGTCTGGTGCGTGATCTGACCCCCGTGGCGGCCGCGTTGCTCCAGGACACGGAGAGCCGGCGGATTTTCGCCAAACCCGACGGCAGCCTGATCAAGGAAGGGGATTTTTTCCGGCAGATCGACCTGGCGAGTTCGATCGGCAATATTCGCGCCAATGGCCCGGCTGAATTTTACCTGGGCAAATTCGCCCGGCAGCTGGTTGATGCGGTGCGGGCCGCCGGCGGGTCATTGTCCCTGGAAGACCTTCGCGCCTTCAAGCCCAAATGGCGCGAACCCATCAGCGTAAATATCACCAACCGGGTCGGATTTTTGGTGGGTACCCATACGGTCTATTTCTCGCCGCCACCGGCGACGGCGGGCCTATTGGAAGCGCAAATGATCGGTATGATGGAGGCCGAAAATCTTTTCAACCGTGCAAACAGACTGGAACGTCATCATGTCCTGGCGGAAGTCGCCGTCAGGGCTTTCGGCGACCGGGAAAGCTGGCTGCGGGACGATTTTTCAGTCGCCATGGAAGAAAAATCCCTGGTGTCGGAAAACCATCTGGAACGGTTGGCCAATACTTTCAACGGCAACCGGCATTTGTCGCCCAAGGCATTTCAACCGGCGCCCCGGCAAAGACCGGAGAACCCTTCGGCGACCAGTTTTGTCATCATCGACCGGGAAAGTTCGGCGGTCGCCTGCTCCCTGACCATGAACAACAGTTTTGGCACCGGCAGAATTGCACCGGGGACAGGAATTATGCTGGCCGCCGCACCCACCAGCCGGGGCCGCGGGCCGACCGCTCTCGGTCCCGCGATGGTGTTGAACAATCAATCCAATCAACTGTTTTTTGCCGGTGCGGCGTCAGGTGGAATAGCTGCGCCCACCGCGCTGACTGCCGTCCTGGCCAGAACCATGATGGGCAAGGAACGGCTCAAAGGCGCGCTGGCCGCGCCGCGTGTCCACCATGGCGGCGCCCCTGATATTACTTTCCATGAGCAAATTTTGCCTAAGAACGCCATGAATTACCTTTCCAAAAGAGGTCATCAAATCGCCGCGACACCTATTTTGGGTATGGTCAACGCCGCCTTTTGCCCAGGTGGTTTGCCGCGCGATCCGGAATCCTGTGTTTTGGGAACCGATCCGCGAGGCAGCGGCCTGTCGACCCTAGCCAACGAGAGACCGCAGTGACCATCAAGGTATCCGAACGGGGAATAATTCCGCCTTTCATTGTCATGGATGTCATGCGGGCCGCCAACGAGCGGGCGGCGAGCGGCAAGGATGTCCTTCATCTGGAGGTCGGTCAGCCCAGCACGTCGGCACCGGCAAAAGTGCTGGAGGTGGCCAAAACGGCGCTGGATATGGAT
Source organism: uncultured Rhodospirillaceae bacterium (assembly GCA_964574215.1). Lineage (GTDB taxonomy): Bacteria > Pseudomonadota > Alphaproteobacteria > Rhodospirillales > UBA2165. The sequence goes on from CAZNLR010000020.1 coordinate 41,957, forward strand.
CTTCTGGGCTATACCGACGCCTTAGGGGTTCCCAAGCTGCGCCAACGCCTGACCGGATATTACGCCGACTATTATGACGCGGAAATAGACCCGGAAAGAATTATTGTCACCACCGGCTCATCGGGCGCTTTCTGTTTGGCCTTTCTGGCGGTATTTGATGTCGGCGACAAGGTTGCTCTCGCCAGTCCCAGTTACCCGGCCTACAAAAACATATTGCGCGCCCTTGGGGTTGAAGTTGTCGATCTGCCGGTGGGACCCGATTCCCACTTTCAGCCAACGCCCGAAATTCTTGAAGACTGCGGCGAAAAACTTGACGGCCTAATCGTTGCCAGCCCATCCAATCCGACCGGCAGCATGTTGTCGCGGGACGCCTTGGAGGACTTGGTCAAATGGTGTGCGGCAAATGAAGTCAGGCTCATATCGGATGAGATTTACCACGGCATCACCTATGGAGAGAAAGCCTGTACCGCCCTCAGTTTTGATGATGACGCCATTGTCGTGAACAGCTTCTCAAAATACTTTTCCATGACGGGCTGGCGGTTGGGCTGGATGGTGGTGCCGGAAAATCTTATCAGGGCGGCGGAATGCCTGGCGCAGAATTTGTTTATTTCTCCGCCGACGCTGTCCCAGATAGCGGCAGCGAGCGTGTTCGATTGCTTTGACGAATTGGATACAAATGTCGCGCGATACGCTAAAAACAGAGAATTGCTGTTGTCCGAGCTGCCAAAAGCGGGAATTGGCAAACTCGCTCCGTCCGACGGCGCTTTTTACGTCTACGCAGACATCGCCCATCTCACCAATGATAGCGAGGATTTCTGCAAACGAGCGTTGGCGGAAACCGGTGTGGCATTTACGCCGGGTATCGATTTCGATACGGAACGGGGGGCCAAATCGGTGAGGTTTTCCTATTCGGGCGCGACCGAAGATATGGCGGAAGCGGCAAGCCGGTTAACCAACTGGCTCGCCTGATCGATCCGTTCAAAACATTAAGACCCGGCTAGTTTACTCCACCAACCGCTACGCGCCGCCTTGTCGTCGCTGGCGGAACCGTTTCCTACGATGGTGACGTTGGAGTCATCCTTTTCGTCTTCGTCCGGTTGCTCCGTTGGCTCCTCAACCTTAGGAGCATCATCGGATGACGCTATTGGCGCCGGTATTTCTTCCGGCTCTACGGGCTTATCGGAACTTTCCGGTTGATCGGACACGGCAGATTCCGGCTTCGCTTCGACATTTTCCGGCTGTTCCGGCTTTTCGCCGGATTCTTCCGCTTTTACGGTATCAGACTTCTTGCGGCGGACACGGCGGCGTTTTTTAGGCTTTTCATCCTTTTTGGCATCTTTTGCCGTTTTTTCATCGCTGCGGTCGCTGGCCTCGGCAGACTCTTCCTGTGTACCTACGTCGGCGTCTGCGGCCGGTTGATCCTCGGATTTTGACGTCGATTCTTGGTCTTGTCCTTCGGCGTCTCCGGCCGTTTCCGATATCGCTTCCGCTTCGACATTTCTTTTGCGGGTTCGGCGGCGACCGCCTCGCCGTCCCCGGCGCCGGCGTTGAGATTTCGAATCCTGATCGTCTTCGCTGGCGCCATCACCTTCGGTAGGCGTATCGGATGCGTCGGCATCTGCCGCGGCGGCAATTTCCTCATTTTCCACTTTTGTGTCGGTCTCATCGTCGCGCCGTTTGCGCCGCGAACGCCGCCGTCGCTTTTTCTTTTGCGGATCTTCGGATGCGTCCCCTGAAGCATCGGCTTTGCCGGGCTTGGTATCTGACGATTTATCGGCGGAATCCTGTTTGCCGCCGTCCGAGCGAATAATTTTATACTCAGGCGGGATCAAACCGTCATCCTCGCCGACGATAACCCGGATGCCGAATTTACTTTCGATGTCGGCAATCGCTTCGCGCTTGCGGTTGAGGATGTAGAGCGCGACCTGGGAATGAACCTGCACTTCGATTTCAGACGAGCGGTTGCGCGCGCCTTCCTCCTCGACGCCCCGCAAGACGTGCAGCGCTGTCGATTCTGTCGATCGGCGAATACCGGTGCCTTCGCAATGGGGGCAGACTTCGGAAATTGTCTCCGTTATGGATGGCCGCAGCCGCTGGCGGGAAAGCTCCAACAGGCCAAAGGGACTGATCCGTCCGATTTGAATGCGGGCGCGGTCCTTGCGCATGGCTTCCTTGAGACGCCGTTCCACTGATGTCTGGTTGCGGTGAACGTCCATATCAATGAAGTCGATAACGATCAGACCCGCCAAGTCCCTCAGGCGTAGTTGCCGGGCGACCTCGGTGGCGGCCTCCAAATTCGTTTTTAACGCCGTTTCCTCGATATTGCGGCCCCGTGTGGCCCGTCCCGAGTTGACGTCAACCGCGACCAGGGCTTCGGTGATGTTGATGACAATATATCCGCCTGACTTCAACTGGACGTTGGCGCTGTTCATCGTCTCCAACTGGCTTTCGATGTGATAGCGGGCGAACAGGGGGACGATGGGGTCTTTATAAGGCTGCACTTTTTTGGCGTGGCTCGGGATTAGAAGCTTCATCAAATCCTTGGCCATGCGGTAGCCGGCTTCGCCTTCCACCATCACTTCGTCGACATCGCGGCTGTAATGGTCGCGAACAGCACGTTTGATGATATTGGCTTCTTCGTGGATCAACGCCGGCGCGGAGGATTCCAAAGTTAGATTCCGGATGCCCATCCACAATTTAATGAGGTACTCGTAATCGCGCTTAATCTCTGCCTTGCTGCGGTCGGCGCCGGCGGTGCGGACGATAACCGCCATACCTTCTGGAATATCAAATCCGGAAATTATCGTTTTCAGCCGCTTGCGGTCGCCGCCGTTACCGATCTTTCTCGAGATACCGCCGCCTTTTCCCGTATTCGGCATCAAGACACAATAGCGCCCGGCCAGTGATAGGTAGGTGGTCAGGGCGGCGCCCTTATTGCCACGCTCTTCCTTGACGACTTGAACCAGCAGGATTTGCCGCCGTTTTATGACCTCTTGAATTTTATAACGTTTCGCCGGCCAAAATGACCGCCGGGGCGCATCGACTTCGTCTATATCGTCGCCGCCGATCGTTTCGACTATTTTGTCGCTACCCTTGGCGTTGCCGTTGTCTTCGGCGTCGACGTCAGTATCGTCGTCAGCGTCTTCGGCGTCCTTGGCGTTGGCTTCGGCGTCCTCGGCCAAAAGCTTCTCGCGGTCGGCGACCGGTATTTGATAATAATCAGGGTGGATTTCACTAAATGCCAGGAATCCATGCCGATTGCCACCGTAGTCGACGAAGGCCGCTTGAAGCGACGGTTCGACGCGGGTGACTTTGGCGAGATATATATTTCCCTTTAACTGCCGCCTGGCGGCGGATTCAACATCTAGTTCTTCGAGCTGATTCCCGTCCAACACCGCAACCCGGGTCTCTTCCGGGTGGGCGGCATCGATTAACATTCTTTTTGTTGCCATTTACTTGTAAACTCCAAGGCCGCGATCCACGAGCCATCAAATTTTGGTCAATAAATCGCGTCATGTTTTGAACGAAGCTGGTGGCGCCAACGGACAAATCAAACAGCGCTAACGGTCCGGCCATTTTATTGGTCGACTGCGCGATATGTTTGTTTGTGCAGGCTGCTGTCACCAGCATGAAAATATCCAATGTGTTATTTTTAGTCGTGGTACGCTTTGTGCGTAATCGAGTTGGTGCTGATAGACAAAAAACAGTAAATATCGGAACTTAATCTATCTATTATTTAACCAGGTCACACCAAATCAAAGACCTGAAATATCCGAATTCATTAACATAACGGTAGGATTTTGGTTCGACAATCATATTCGCACGAAAAAATTCACTCCGTCGGCATCCGATGCCGGATGTCATTCCGAATAACGGAATGGGAGTGACCGAATTTTGGTGTGGAATTTCGTTGAAGACGGCTTGGGCGACGCGGTATACCGAACCGTGTTTACGTTTAAAATGATCAATAGTTGCTCTACATTCATTCGCCGAGTTATGCGGCCGAACGGGTTTTGGCCGATGGCCGCATTTGCCGCCGTTCTAATGTTACAAGCGCCGACCATGAACCCGGCCGAAGCTGCAGGAATTAAGGCAACGGACATCCGCATTGGCGTGCATCGGGATAAGACGCGTTTCGTCATCGATTTTTCCGAAAACGCCGCCTTTAAAGTGTTTACGCTCGCCAATCCCTATCGGGTGGTGATCGACTTGCCGGAAACGAAATGGTTATTGGAAAATAAGACATTTCCTGGAAAATCCGGTCTTATCAGTGGGTTAAGGTATGGGTTGTTCCGATCCGATCTGTCTCGCGTGGTTTTGGACGTGTCAGGACCGGTCGGCGTCAAGACGGCCTTCATGCTGCCGCCGGCAGAAGGCAAGCGGTTCCGGTTTGTCCTCGATTTGGTGAAAAGCACCCGTGCAATTTTTCTTACCAAGCTGAAGTCGTCAATTAAATCTTCTCACCGAATCAAGGTCCAGCGAGAGGAAGGTGCGTCCGATCCGGCTCAGATTGCCGCCGCAAAACCGCACCAACCGCTAATTTTGACGCCACAGCAGTCGGCTTCCCGGGGTAAATTCGTTCCCGGCAGAAAACCGGACCGGTCAAGCCGTCCCAAGCCGGTCATCGTGATTGATCCCGGCCACGGCGGTGTCGACCCCGGCGCCACCAGCCGGGCCGGTGTGTTCGAGAAACATATTACCTTGGCGGCGGCGCGGGAAATCAAACGGGCCTTGGATCATACGGGCCGTTATCATGTTTACCTTACGCGCAACCGGGATATTTTCATTCGGCTGCGGGACCGCATCGCCATCGCCCGTGCAAAAAAAGCCTCGCTCTTTATCTCGCTGCACGCGGATACCATAAAAAAGAGGTCTGTCCGCGGCATGTCGGTCTATACGTTGTCGGAAAAAGCCTCGGATAAGGAGGCCGCCGATCTGGCGGAAAAGGAAAATAAAGCCGACTTGATCGCCGGTATCGATCTGTCAACGGAATCTCAGGATGTAACCAATATTCTGATCGATCTAGCGCAGCGGGAATCCATGAACGAGTCGGCCCGCATCGCCGGCGGCCTGGTTACGGAACTGAAAAAAGTGGCGAAAATGCTACCCAACGCTCACCGGTTTGCCGGTTTTGCCGTGCTCAAAGCGCCGGATATTCCATCAATCCTGATCGAAATGGGGTTCCTGTCTAACCGAGCCGATGAACAGGCATTGAGAAGCAAAAATTTTAGAAGCAGAATGGCACTGGCCATGGGAAGGGCGATCAATTCATACTTTACACGGATTGAGCAGGCCAAAAAATACTAAAGCAAATATACGGGACCCGAAGGCTGCTAATAAAATTGGCAAAACAGGCCAAGGATGATAGTCAATTGCCATAAACTCGCCTTATTGTTCCCTTACGCCAATAGGGTAAAATCAGAAAACCAAGAACTAGGGTAATCGGCTGGCCGATGCTCCGAACGTTTATATTTTTTATCAGCTTTGTTTTGCTGGCCGCCATTGGTGCGGCGGGCGGCGGCGTATTCGTCTTTTACAAATACGGGCGCGGATTACCGGATTACAAACAATTGGCAGATTACGAGCCGCCGGTGATGACCCGCGTTCAGGCCGGTGACGGTCGGCTGCTGGCTGAGTACGCCAAGGAAAAAAGGGTTTTCGTGCCTCAGGCAGCCATGCCGAGAACGGTGGTGCGCGCCTTTTTGTCGGCGGAGGATAAGAATTTCTTTTACCATCCCGGCGTTGATCCGCTGGGGATCGTCCGGGCCGTCATCACCAATATCAAAAACATCACCCAGGGCAAACGCCTGGTGGGCGCGTCGACCATTACCCAGCAAGTCGCCAAAAACTTTCTTCTGACCAGCGACGTCACCATCGAGCGCAAGGTCAAGGAGGCGATTTTGGCGTTTCGCATCGAACGGGCGTTGCCGAAGAACCGCATACTCGAGCTATATCTCAATGAAATTTATCTCGGCTTCGGCTCCTATGGGGTTGCCGCCGCCGCCCTGAATTATTTCAATAAATCCCTCGACAGTCTGACCATCGCCGAAGCCGCTTTTCTCGCGGCATTGCCGAAAGCACCCAACAATTATAACCCTCTCAGCAAGCACGGCGCTGCCAAGGGAAGGCGAAATTGGGTGGTAGGGCGTATGCTGGAAGACGGCGCCATAACCCCGCAACAGGCCAAAAAGGCCATTGCGACGCCGCTGTTTATCCGTAAACGCGACGATACCGAGTTCGTCGAAGCCGAATACTTCGCCGAGGAAGTCCGCCGGGAACTGGTCAATCGTTACGGCGAGGAAAATCTCTATAAGGGCGGGCTGTCGGTGCGTACGACCATGGATCCCCACTATCAGCGGATCGCCGAACGGGCATTGAGAAAAGGGCTGGAGTCCTATGATCGCCGTCACGGCTGGCGGGGGCCGGTTGTACATATAGATATCGGTGCGGGTTCCGGGCATGACTGGCTGAACCGCTTGGCCGAGATCGATCCGCCCAAAGGATTAGGGCCGTGGCGGCTGGCAATTGTCAGGGAGCTGGCGGAAAAAGTCGTGGAAATCGGCGTTGACGACGGACGGCTGGGGTCCATCCCTCTGGCGGAAATGAAATGGGCCCGCCCTTGGCTGAAGGAGGAGAAACTAGGGCCGGCAGTGCGCCGCCCGGCGGATGTATTGACGGTGGGTGATGTCGTTGCCGTTTCGCCAATTTTTGAAACGAAAAAGGGAGAGCCTTATCCCGATAACAGTTTCGCCCTGCGGCAAATTCCCGAAATCGAAGGCGCCCTGGTGGCATTGGATCCTCACACCGGCCGTATTTTGGCCATGGCCGGCGGCTATGATTACGAAAAAAGCCAATTCAACCGCGTGGTTCAGGCGCGCCGGCAGCCGGGCTCGGCCTTTAAGCCATTCGTCTATCTGGCTGCTCTCGACAAGGGGTTTACGCCGTCCTCCCTGATATTGGATGCGCCTTTCGTTATCGACCAGGGTCCCGGTTTGCCAAAATGGCGGCCCGCCAACTACACCAAGAAATTCTATGGTCCCAGTACCATGCGGCTGGGTCTCGAAAAATCCCGAAATCTGATGACCGTTCGCTTGGCGCAAACAGTCGGGATCGAGACCATCGCGCGGTATGCACAAAGATTTAATATCGTTGACCAACTGCCCCATCAGCTTTCCATGTCGCTGGGAGCCGGTGAAACCACCTTGCTGCGCCTCACCGCCGCCTATGCCATGCTGGTAAACGGCGGCAAGAAAATTGTGCCGACGTTGATTGACAGAATTCAGGACCGGCATGGCAAAACCGTATTTCAGCATGACCGGCGGGTGTGTGAAAAATGCCAGGCGACATTCTGGACCAGCCAACCCGTGCCCAATGTGCCGGATATAAGGGAAGCCGTGGCCGATCCGGCGACCGCTTATCAAATGGTATCCATGCTGGAAGGGGTGGTTCAGCGTGGAACCGGCCGGCGTATCCGCGATGTGGGTAAGCCGCTGGCGGGTAAAACGGGCACCACCAACAAAGCCCTGGATACCTGGTTTATCGGCTTTTCACCCGATTTGGCCATCGGCGTATTTGCCGGATTTGATACTCCGCGGTCATTGGGACGAAGGGAGCAGGGCGCCAGCGTATCGGCCCCTATTTTTAAGGACTTCGTCAAAGGATCGCTGGAAGACAAGCCCAATATCCCCTTTCGCATTCCGCCCGGTATCCGGTTGGTCAGGGTCAACAGCGTCACCGGCCAACCGGCCCGGCCCGGTGATAAACGGGTGATCCTGGAGGCCTTCAAACCGGGCACGATTCCTTCCGGACGCCAGGAAGTGCTCGATGGATCGGAAACCGCCGCTACGGCGCCGGTCGCCGGAACGGGCGGCCTCTACTGAGCTGACAATTTTCTCGTCGCTATCCTGACTTGAACAAAACGCGCTGAGCGGCGTACCATGGCAGCCAGGAAAAGCCATTTGAACCGGGGGATACAGCATGGGAAAAATAGATATCGGCCAGGCCGAGCGGCCGCCGCGACGGGCGCGTGACGGGTCGAAGACCCAAATGGCGGCGCATTTCTTTAAACGCTATCCTCCGTCGGCCAAGCGCCATACGTTTCTGCGCAACGTGTTGTTCGATTATCGGGACCCGCCGGTCAACCCCAATCAAACTGAAATCCCGGAGCCTGAAAAGATCACCGGCGAAATCAAAGGCATGGCTTTATCCATGGGCGTCGATATCGTCGGAGTCGCTGCTTTTAGCGGCGAGTTCGCATTTGCTGACGCCGATTTGCCGGACCATGACCGGGTGATTGTTTTGGGTAAAACCATGCCTTACGACATCATGGCTGATATCGGCCCCAAGTCTCAGTCGGTCGTGCATCAAACCTATTTCGACCTAGACGATATCGGTCTGCGGCTGGCCCAGCAGATCGGCGCCTACGGTTACAGTGCTCGTTTGCAGCCCAATGGCGGTGAATTTCCGCTGATTCCCTACGCCTATCTGGCCGGGCTCGGTGAACTCGGCAAACACGGATCGCTCATTTCTCCGCAGCTGGGGTCGTCCTTCAGACTAAGCGCTCTGTCGACGGATATGCCTATTAACGTAGACGGTCCAGTGGACGAGGGAATCGAGGAGGTCTGCGCCAGCTGCAACGTCTGCGAACGTTTCTGCCCCGGGGGCGCCATTCGGCCCGACAAATATACGGTGAACGGCGTCGAGCGGTGGCATGTGGATACGCCGTCCTGTGAACCTTTTTTCTACAAAATGTACGGCTGCAAAATTTGTCTGATGGTCTGCCCCTTCAACGCCAAGGGCGTATTGAAGGAAGCCTTCAAGCCGACAGCCGAAGACATCCGTAAAGCGAAAGACGCCGAGGGTCTTTTGAAACTGATCGAAGAACGCACGGATATGAAGTTGGACGATTTCGACTACAGCTTGGATGATGACGAGGAATTGGCAGGGTCGATCAGGTAGTGCCGTCGACTTATTATGAGTCTTTTGCTTGAAGCCGTTCAAGTATTTTACGAAATACGACAAGCGGAGCATGGTCGCGCATCATTGTTATCGGCACGCTGAAATGACCCCGCCGCCAGTCAAATCGATTGTCCGGCGGCACCCGCCACTCATCCAGCAGGGCGACGCCTGCGTCATACGGCGTGACGTCATCGAGATATCCCAAAACGGAAACGACATTTTCCGGAGCGACGACGGTTGGGCCATGGGTCTCCAACAACGTCATAAGTTTTTGGGTGGTTTCGGGAGTCCAGCCGGCGGCGGCGGTTTGGTTTTGAACCCCCCATACCCGTGAAAGACGCCCTCGGTACATGGCGTCGCCGACACCCCGGCTATGGGTAATCAGGATCATCGCATCAGGATGGAACCGTTCCGGCCAATGCTTGGCGCGGTCGGCCACCAAATGCGCCGTCATGGAACCCAGGCTGCTGCCGCCGACGGCAACAGGACCGGTTGACGTCGAGCGGCACCAATCGATCAATACCGCCCATTCCAATATTGCCGCTGAAAAATGATCGATGGGACCGCAAGGCGAGGTGGCGATAAAACGCTCGCCGCTAAATCGCCCTTCAGGCAAACGGCGTCCGTGCGACGGAGCCTCGGGCCTGACGACCCGTATACCCATTTCCACCAAGGCCTCGACTTCGTCGATCAACCCCCGCCAGTGGTCGAATTCGACGCAGATACCGTGTCCGAAAATGAGTGTCGGCGGATTGTCGACATTTTTGGGCTCATGCACGCGCACCGTTACGACGTCGTTCAGGCGCGTCGACGGCGATTGAAATCTCAACCAATAATCAGGACCGACGGTACCGGCGAATATCCGTGACTTGGTCACCTGGGGCATATCCTCCGGCAGGTCGGTCATTTTCTGCGGCTGCTCAAGCCAGGACTGATAGGATTGAACCGCTGCCTCGGGCGTCGTTATCTGCCACTTAATCGGAGAAATTTTTTGACTGATGCCGAGAGGAAGAAATTTAAAGCGCATTTCGTTGTATTGATGACGGCGCTCCAAGCGTTCCTGTTCAATATCCAACAGTTGTTCCGGCGAATTTTCGGTGCCGCCGAAAAAGGCTGCCTCCCATCGGTCATTGGCCTGGCGGGCGAGGGTGCGGCGGGTTTCAAATTGTTTCAAAATCCGGCCCAATTTTTTCTCTACGGAAGGCGAAGCAGCAAAATCAATTTCAGACAGGAATTTTTCCACGGACCCGTCGGCGATCCGGGCCGCTGCCCACATCCTTGAGACGGGAAAATACCAACGATCCAATAGTTTCAGCGACAACCGATCGAACCAGGGCTTTGCCAGGAGAGAGCCCAATGGTGATCTAAGCCAGGAATTCAAAATTGTTTGGCTGGAAAAGTGTCGAATATCTGGTTGGGACATTAGTTTAACGTGGGCTCCGGCGCGCTCATATGGGTTGCAGGCTCTCCGGAGGCATCCAAGGCGGCGGGCGGAAAATGGGCAATCGAATTTGCGTAGTATCTCAACAAATCTTGATTTTCAGAAATGGCGGCGATGAGTCCATCCGATTCTGTATTTATTAATTGCCGTTTGAACAATGCCTCAAAACCCTTGTCAATTATAGCGTCCTCTTCGCCTTCAGGAATCGCAATATGCGCGCCGCTTTTCGCTAAATCCAGCAACAATTGTTGCGCTTCCGCTTTAATTTCCAACTCGGTCATCGGGCGGTCCGCGCGGCAAAGGACATTGGCGATGACGGGTACGCCCAAAACCGGCACCACCTTTCTGATTTCAGTCATAATGTCTTCAGCCAATTGCTCGACGCACTTAAACCGTTCCGGTTTATCCAATTTGCGATAGTCCATGTTGTGTTCGGCCAGCCATTTCTTGAAAGAAATAGGCGATCCGAAACTGGCGCTGGCGGCGCCGAGTAGGGATTGTTTGTTCACCACGAGAAACTTTAAATGTTTGAATGCCGTGCTGAAAAATGAACCCAAAATAAATTTGGCGCTGCTACCGCGAAAGTCCTTATTTTTGTCGCCGGTCAGCGTGGCGGCCTCAAACACCCAATCATAATTAACCCCGACGGGCACGAACATGATGTCGGTTTTTCCTTCGGGATCGAATGTCTTGGTAATGTAGCCCAGCATGCCGTATTTGGGGTCGCCGACAGTGCCGTCCCGGGACAATTGCCCCTCGGCAAACACGGCGTGGGGAACACAAGCTTCGGTCGCCATTTGAACATAGCGCTCCAATACTTTGCGGTAGAGAGGATCACCGGCGTCGCGCCTTAAAATATAGGCCCCGGCAATTCGCATCAGCTGATTAAACGGCCAGACGCGAGCCCATTCCCCGGCGCCGACCGAAAGTGTCGTGTTGCGTGAGGCGAGATAAGTAACCAGCAAATAGTCAATGTTCGACCGGTGATTCATAATTAGGACGATCGCCGTATTCGGGGTCAGCGCCTCGTAGGCTTTTTCATCTGTATGACCGAGCCGGACGCGATAAAACGTTCTGAGTATTTTCTTGAAAATCCAAATACCGATGCGGAAATAAAAATAAGCGTTGAAAGCCGGAACCATTTCCCTGGCATAGGTTGCCACGGTCGCCATCACTGCGCTTCGCGGCATGTCTCTTTCCGCCGCTACGACATCAACGGCGGCCATAACTTCAGGGTCGTAGGTCAATCTGTCGATCAACACTTTTCTTTTGGTGATTTGAAATGTTGGCAGTTCAAGACTGAGATGCGCATTGACGTCCTCGATCATGCGATTGATGCGGCGGCGCAATATCCAGCGAACGGCGGGCAAACATAAATTGTTCAGAAATGCAAATACGGCGAGGGCGGCAACGACAACAACCAGCCAAATCGGCAGTGTAATCACAAAATATCCCCCGTCAGTTGGCGACTAATTATACATACTATCTAACTCTTGGGGTAAACCCTAGTTTGCTTGTTCGAATTTGTCTATCGGCGGAATCATCCTGTTCCGCTATATGAAATTTGAAAAAACTGGTTTGTTTCGGGTTGGGACCCGCACTTTTTTGAAGTGAGTGCTCAAATTTGCCATGAACGTTCACTTGCGGAGCTCAGCCGAACCGGATAAAAGGCGCACCAGACGCACAATTATGTAAGAACCATTCCTATGCGGGCGGAAATCGAATCCCAGGTTAGTGAAATCAAGCAGTCGGTAGAGCTGCTGAGGAGGCGGCTTTGACTACGACAACGCCGTCCGCCGCCTGGACGAGTTAAACGCGCTCGCCGAGGACCCGAAATTCTGGGACAACCCTTCATTAGCCCAATCCCTGATGCGGGAACGGACGCGACTGGAGACGGGAATCACGTCGGTTGACGAGATCGAGACCGAACTTTCCGACAATGTTGAACTCATCGGACTGGTTGAAACCGAGGACGACGCCGACGTCGTTCAGGAAGCCGAAACGGCAATCGGAGAGCTCGCCGGTAAAGTCGAAAAGGCGCGCTTGCAGGCCCTGTTGTCGGGCGAAGCCGACGGCAATGACTGTTACCTCGAAGTCCATGCGGGCGCCGGCGGCACCGAGGCCCAGGATTGGGCGCAGATGCTGCTGCGCATGTATGCCAGGTGGGCGGAAAGCCACGGCTACAAGATCGAATGGCTGGAAGAAAGCGCCGGCGAGGAAGCGGGCCTCAAATCCGCTACCATCCGGGTCAACGGCCCGGACGCCTATGGCTGGCTCAAAACCGAAAGCGGCGTCCACCGACTGGTGCGCATTTCACCTTTCGATTCCAGCGCCCGCCGGCATACCAGTTTCTCTTCAATCTGGATTTATCCGGTGATCGACGAAAACATCGAAGTGGAAGTCGAAGAAAAAGATCTGCGCATCGACACCTACCGGGCGTCGGGCGCCGGCGGCCAGCACGTCAACAAAACCGATTCGGCCATCCGCATCACCCATATTCCCACAGGCATCGTCGTCCAATGCCAAAACGACCGATCCCAGCACCGCAACCGGGCGGCGGCCTACGACATGCTGCGCGCCCGCCTTTATGAAGTCGAATTGCAAAAGCGCGAGGAAGAGGCCCAGGCCGAGCACGACGCGAAAACAGATATCGGCTGGGGTCACCAGATCAGGTCCTATGTCCTGCAACCCTATCAAATGGTCAAGGATCTGCGCACCGAGGTGGAGACCTCCAATACCCAGGCCGTCCTGGATGGTGACCTGGACGCTTTCATGGCCGCCGCCCTGGCTGCCCGCATCGAAGGCGACGCCAGTTAAAAAAGTGTACCAGGAATAATTACGCAAAAATCAGGGAAATTATTCCTGGTACACTTTTTTTTATAATTTATTTTCGGAATCTGGGAAAAATGGCCTCTAGCCCCGCCATAATCGGAGTATGCCGAGAAAACCACGCCTCATTGTACCCGATATGCCGCATCACGTTACTCAACGGGGAACCCGGCGCCAACCAGTGTTCTTTAGTCCGCGGGATTACGCCATTTACAAAGCGCTACTCGCCGAGTGGTGTGAGCGGGCGAATATCCAAATCTGGGCCTATTGCCTGATGCCCAATCATATTCACCTTATTGCCGTTCCCAGTGATGTAGAAAGTTTGAGCCGGGCGGTTGGTGCGGTTCACCGGCGCTACGCCCGGTATATCAACAAACGGGAGGAATGGACCGGTCATCTCTGGCAGGAGCGTTATTACGCCTGCGTTCTGGACGAGAGCCATCTTCTAGCGGCGGTGCGCTATATCGAGCAAAATCCCGTCCGTTCAGGGCTGGCCAACAGAGCCCAGGATTGGCAATGGAGCAGCACGCGCGCTCACTTGACCGGATTGGACGACGAGATTGTGGTAGTAGATCCGATGCGGGCCTACATATCCAATTGGACCGCTTATTTAGAGAAAGTGCCCAACGATGAACATGTGCTCAATCTGCGCCAAGGCACGAAATACGGTATGCCGGTCGGTCAGGAGATGTTCGTCGCCAATCTGGAAAAACGTTTTGGTATGGTTCTCAGAATTCCAAAAATCGGTCGCCCAAAAAGTGCATGATACAAAGTGTACCAGGAATAATTACGTAAAAATTCGTGAAATTATTCCTGGTACACTTTTTATTTTGCCAGCGGTTCGTAGTATTCGGGTTTGAATCCGGCCTGGGTGCGGGTATCCGTTGCGAAGGGGCGTTTGATCTGGCCCTTGAAACGGGTGCGGACCGTGTCCTGAAAGGTTGATGCCGGGTCGAGTCCTCTCCGGTCACATAAATAGTCGAACCATCTGACTCCCGCCGCCACGTGGGCGATTTCCTCTCGGGCTATTTTTTCGAGAACACCGGCGCCCAGGTCGTCACCGGCGTCCCTTAGCTTTTTTATGGTTGCCGGGGTGGTGTCCAAACCTCTGGCTTCCAGGACCATGGGAACAACGGCCAGGCGGGCCAGCAGATCGTCAGCGGTTTGTTCCGCCGCCTCCCACAACCCGTCATGGGCCGGCAGGTCGCCATAGGCGGCACCGTGTTTGTTCAGATACCTCTCTGTTAGATCGAAGTGCCGGGCCTCGTCCTCGGCGACGGTGATCCAGTCAGTGTAAAATTCCTCCGGCATATTTTCCTGATTAAACCGAACGACGATATCCCAGGCGAGATCGATGGCGTTCAACTCGATATGCGCTATGGCGTGCATCAGGGCGATACGTCCCTTTTCGCCTCTCAGCCGGCGGCGGGGCATTTTTCCGGGTGCCAGAAGCTCGGGCGTGTTAGGGCGGGAAGGACGGCCTTCCAAAATTCGATCACCGAATTGGCGCAGTTCCCCTTGACGCCACAACAAAGCGACATCTTCCGTCAACTTAATTTTTGCGGCCGGACTGGGTTCGTTCAGCACGGCGCAGGCGGCTGCGCTCAATGAACCATATGATGAAGATGATGCCCGCAAGCGACGACTCCCTTGATACGATTAATGCACCCGTTGAATTCATGCCGTAACGTTATTTCGGGGGAAGGTGATAGCAAATGGACGACAAATTGCAAAAGGTAATGGGCGAGCATGAATTTGGGTGTGGTAATTCTCAGGTCAAAGGAAACAAATTTGTCGGCGAATGCAATGTGGAACTGTTGCGCCTGGTTGGCTGAATAGCTGAGTGACTTTATTCTTTTTAACTTGTATTTTCGGCGGGAAATTCGATCAATTCCCGGTAAATTTCGTAGACCTCATCCGCCGTCTTCCGCATATGCTCTTCCAGAGCCTCGAAGCTTTCGCAATCGCCGGATTTTGCCAGCGCATGTTTTAAAGCCTCGGGAATTTCAGACTGCCGTTCAGGCTTGAAGTACCCTTCGATGGTCAAACGCAGCATTCCCTGGACGGCTTGCCAGAGGTGGAGCGCCGATTGGAGCGTTTGTTCCTGGTTGTCCGCCAACCGACCGGCTTCATTAAGTTTGGTGAGAGCCTCACCGGTATTTGTCGACAAAATGCCGGGGTGCTCGTGAGCGTTTCGAAGTTGCAGATATTGGGCGATAAATTCGATATCCACCAGCCCGCCTCTGATGTCCTTGATATCCCATATGAAGTCCGTATGCCGTTCCCCGTCGATGCGGGTTCTCATATCCGCCACTTCGTTCAACAGGCTCTCGTTGTCACGGGAACTTGTAAGTGTGTCTTTAATAATCCGGGAAATATCGGCTTCCAGGGCATCCGACCCGCAAATGACCCTGGCGCGGGACAAAGCCATATGCTCCCAGGTCCAGGATTTATCCTGATGATATTGGATAAATGCATTTAAATGGGATGCGATCGGGCCGGCATTACCGGATGGTCTTAAGCGCATATCGACTTCATAGAGTACGCCCTCGGTGGTGGGGGCGGTAATTGAATTGATCAGACGCTGACTGAACCGGGCGAAATATTGACTTGGCGGCAATGGTCTGTCGCCGTCCGATTGGGTTACATCATCGTCGTGACGGTAGACAAAAATAAGATCGAGGTCCGAGGACGGCGTCATGGCATAGCCGCCCAATTTTCCCATCGCCAATACGACCCATTCCGCCCCGGCAATATGTCCGTGCCGCTCCGTGAATTGGTCGAATACGTGGTCCAGAAGATTGTCGATCGCCGATACTGCAACGTCGCTTAAAAGCCGCCCGATTGAGGCCCAGTCAAGCCGGTGGCGCAGGGCATGAACGCCGATTTGAAGTCTACGGTCATTGGCCCACCGGCGGACGACGTCGAGAACATCTTCGAAATTGTCCGCCCGTCTTGTCAAAATTTCCAGCTCCGCTTTCATGTCTTCGGGCGTGGGCAGGTGATCGAAAAAATCGCGGTCCAGGACACTTTCGAGAACAGCCGGATTGCGTCCCAAATGTTCCGCCAGTCGGGGAGCGCTGCCGAGAACTTCGGCCAATAGCAAAAGCAGTTCCGGATAGGCATGGAACATGGAAAATAGCTGAATTCCGGACGGCAGGCCGGACAGAAATTCATCAAATTTGCGGAATGCGATATCGGGTTCGGGAACGCCGCCGAAAGCCGACAACAAAACCGGCATGAGTTCAGTCAAAATTTGACGTGACCGTTCGCTTCGCGTGGCGCGGTAACGGGCGTGGTGCCACCCGCGCACGGTCTCGGCGACCATTTCAGGAGCTGTGAAACCCAGATTTAACAATGTCTCCAGGGTATCCGGGTCATCGTCGGCGCCGGTAAATATCAGATTTCCTGTAACGTCGCCGTCTGTCGCTCCCTCGCCATTGAGGCTCGGCGCCTCTTCGAACAACTCGGCGTAATGTTTCTCGACCCGGTTGAGATGCTTCAGGAGTTCCTCCCGGAAGGTAAGATGATCCGGGTAGCCGAGAAATACCGCCAGCTTCTCTACGCCGTCCGTATCGTTGGGCAAATTATGGGTTTGCTGGTCGTCGATCATTTGAATGCGGTGTTCGACCCGGCGCAAAAACCAATAGGATTCATCCAACTCCTCCGCGGCACTGCTATCGATCTGACCGGTTTCGGCGAGCGCCCGCAGCGCGTCGCGGGTTTTTCGTTGGCGCAGTTCGGGAATGCGGCCTCCCCAAATCAGTTGTTGCGTTTGGGCGAAAAACTCGATTTCCCGTATGCCGCCCCTGCCCAGTTTGACATTGTGTCCTTCGACGGCGATCTCGGCGCCACCCCGGTGCGCGTTGATTTGACGCTTGATGGAATGAACGTCCTGGATGCTGGCGAAGTCGAGATATTTGCGCCAGATAAAGGGCCGAAGACGTTCAAGAAAATCTTCTCCCGCCTTGATATCTCCCGCCAGGGGCCGCGCTTTGATCATGGCGGCGCGTTCCCAATTTTGGCCGATACTTTCGTAATATGTCTCTGCGGCCATGACGGAGACAGCCGGCGGGGTGGATCCCGGATCGGGCCTTAACCGCAGATCGGTTCGGAAAACATATCCATCTTCGGTGCGTTCCGAGAGAATCTTTACTAAATCCCTGGTCAACCGGACGAAACCCTTTTGCAAATTATCCGGTTGATCCGTTTGAATGAGCTCGGGATCGTAAAAAACTATGAGATCAATATCGCTGGAATAGTTAAGTTCTCCGGCGCCCAATTTTCCCATACCGAGGACGATGAGTCCTGATCCGCTTTCCGGACGATCCGTATCCTCAAGTCGGATGAAACCGGATGCCGCCATTTTCGACAGCAAATAACGCGCGGCGGTTTGGATGGAGGCCTCGGCAAACCGGCTCAATGCTTGCGTAACTTGGGCGCCGGTCCAAATATTTGCGATATCCGCACTGGCAATTGCCAAGGCCGCCCGTTGCCGGCATTGACGCAAGATTTTCATCAAGGTGGCAACGTCGGATTCGCCGATGGCGTAATGTTCAACTTTTTCCAAAATGTTAACGAATACTTCGTCCGGACCGTCCATAATCAAGCTGTGGCAGAATGCGGGATCGCGGATCGCGCATTGGCTCAGAAAAGGACTGTTGCCTAAAACGGCGGCGAGAAAATCACTGGATGGAGGCTTTTCGCCCAGTGACTCGATTGCGGAAACCAACTCATCGCCGTCTTGGTGATTTTGCTGCTTTGCAGCTTCAACAAGCCTTTCCAATCCAAGTTCTACGCGTTCGGGGTGCGCCGGCTTGGGTAAATCAACGGCTTCGGTTAAAAAAGTTGGTTGATGCATTTCAATTAGTCCTTATATGTCGCAGACTGCGGGACCAAAGGGGAACGGTCAAGTGGCCGTAGAGTGGAGATTAATTTTTGATTAGGCGGACGTTTCGAAGCTTTTTATTGCTTCTCGGTGTTCTGACGGTTGGCCTTGCCGTCGTCTTGACTGTTTTGGTTTGGCGTTTGACGACCGGGCCAATTTCGCTCGCCTTCCTTACCCCTTATTTTGAATCGGCATTTAACGTGCCGGAAGCCGAATTCAGAATTGAATTGGAAGATACTATCCTGACCTGGGCCGGTTGGGACCAATCTCTCGATATTCGGTTGAGGGGTGCCAAGGTAATTGGTTCCGACCGAAAAACCATCGCTGACATTCCGGAGCTGGCGGTTTCCTTGAGCGCAGAGGCGCTTATGCACAGGAAGGTGTTGCCCAGAAGTCTGTCAATTTTTGGGCCGAGGCTGAATATTGTCCGACGCGAGGACGGCCAGTTGGAACTGGGAATCGCGCAAAACGGCAATCAGCGGACACATTTCAACAAACAATTGGCCGAGAAGGTATTCTCCTTGTCCGAACCCGGCCGCCCTCTGGCTCATCTGAAAAGTATTAATATCATCGGTGGCCACGTGGTCATCGACGACCGGCAGCTGGAGGTGAAATGGGAAGCGCCGGAGGCCGATATCATGCTGGTTCGGCGGGAGGGAGGATTTTCCGCGAAGGCCGAGCTATCGCTGAAAGCCGGCGAGAATGTTGCTGCTTTGTTGATCGACGGCAAATACGATGCGAAATCCCAGCAAGCCGAAATTACGGTCGGTTTTGCCGATCTCAATCCCAGCGCCTACGCGCAGCTATCGAAAAAACTTAAAATTCTCGATGCTTTCGATATGCCAGTGAGCGGTACTCTGGCTGCAAAAATCTTGCCTAACGGCGATTACCGCTCGCTTGAATTCAGCGTCGCCGGCGCCAAGGGGCGAATGCGCCTTACGGATCCATTCGCCTTCGATCTTGCGGTAAATACCGCATCGTTAAGCGGGGTCTATGATCGGGAGGCGGGGCAATTGAATATCGAAGAGGCCATGGTCGATCTCGGAAAAGACGGCAGGCTCAAACTGCCGAAACCTTTCGCGCATCACATACCGGTCCAAAAAATAACGGCTTCGGCGAGCTACAACGCCAATTCTGATCGCATGGAAATCAAGAACTTACGCGTGCAAACGCCGGGACCGGAAGCCGAGGCGGCCCTGACCGTGCAGGAGATTGGCGGCGACTATACGTTTGAATTTTCCGGCACATCCCGCAATGTCGAAGCCGATCAATTGTCTAGCTATTGGCCCAAAGGCCTGGGTGATTTCACCCGGAGTTGGATTTTGGCAAATTTGTCGGTTGGCAGTTCTCCCCAGGCGAATGCGCGGGTAACCGGACGCTGGAATTCGAAAAAAGGAGTGGAAATACATTCTTTAACCGGGGATATGTCGCTCCGGGATTTGACCGTGGACTTTTTGCCGCCCATGCCCAAAGCCGTACATAATTCGGGTCACGCAAAATTCGACAAGACGAGATTTGAAGTTCAAATCAACGCAGGTGAAGTCGAAGGTTTGTCACTAAACCGAGGAAGCGTCGTTTTTACCGGGCTCGACCAATATGATCAGTTTGCCGACGTAAAATTGGACATCGACGGTTCGTTGCAAGATGTATTGAGTTTTATCGACAAGGAACCACTCGGCTTTACCAAGACGGTAGGACTGACGGCTGCCAATGTAGAGGGGAAGACGTCGACGAATGTAAAATTGGATTTTCTGCTCGATCGGCAGTTGACGGCGGATCGGGTCAGGGCATCGGTCAAATCGAAGTTACACGAAGTATCGGTTAAGAATATTGCCCAAGGTTTCGATCTCCAGGGTGCGAACCTAGTGCTTGAAGCAGACAACAAGGGAATGACCGTCAAAGGCTTCGGCAAGTTCGGCGACATCAATTCGGCGATCGAATGGCGTGAGAATTTTCGCGGCGAGGGCAAATTCAGAAGTCGCTATAAATTGTCGGCAATAGTCACCGACAAACAATGGCGCAACAATCTCAAGCTTAATTTTGTTCCTTTTACAGCCGATTATTTGAACGGAAAATTCGGTGCGGCCGTAGTGGCAACCATAGATCACAACGGGAAAGGCCTGTTCAAAGCCAATCTGGATCTGAAAGAATCATCCTTGTCGCTGCCGGAATTTCAGTGGCGAAAATCGACCAAAGTCGCGGCAAAATCGAAAATAGAAGCCATTTTTTCCTCCAAGGGATTTCTGGATATACCGAGGATCGTCGTTCAAGGCGGCGGAATGGACTTTTCCGGCAGAGCCGATTTCGATGACAGCGGCAAATTTCAAAAGCTGGTAATTCAAAAACTGCTGTTCGGCGATTCCGATATTACCGGTTTTGTAGAGCGTAAGACAAAAGGTTGGATCGTCGACATCGCCGGGAAGCGGCTCGACCTTGCCGCTTGGCTGGCGAAGGAGGACGAACAAACAGAAAGAAATAGAGGTCAGGAACTCGATCTTAATATCAATGCTCTCACCCGGGTTAAAATCTATCCGGGTAAATTCCTTGAAAATGTGACGGCTAAAATGAAATTTGACGGGCTGGTGTGGCGGCGTGTCAACGTCACCGCCGGGCTCGGACCGGGGGAGACACTGGTTATTGATGTGCTTCCCAAGGGCGGGAAGAGAGAATTAACAGTGGTTTCCAACGACGCCGGCGCAGCTCTGCGCAAGTTTGAACTCTACGACAATTTGATCGGCGGGCGTTTGACTGTGAATGCGGTTTACGACTCGATGGATCCGGAAAGTCGCCTTTCCGGAACGGCTAAGATAGATAATTTCCGTATCGTAAAAGCGCCGGTATTGGCTCAGCTTCTGAACATCGCTTCGCTGACGGGTATCCTTGAGAATTTAGGAGAGGACGGCTTCGGTCTTACCTTCGAGAAACTGGAAGCGCCGTTCGTGAAACAATACGGTATCGTGAATGTCAAAGATGTCGAAGCCAACGGTATTTCTCTCGGGCTGACGGCCACGGGAAATCTCGACACCCAAACCAAACTGATTGACCTGAAGGGTACGGTTGTACCCGCCTATATCGTCAATACGGCCCTGACCCATATTCCGGTGATCGGCCAGTTGTTGTCGGGAGGAGAGAAAGGCGGCGGCGTCTTTGCGGCCAGGTACACCATGACCGGCGACGTTCAAAACCCGGATATATCGACCAATCCCTTGTCGACACTGACGCCGGGATTTTTACGCAATTTGTTTGATATTTTCGATAACGTGAAAGTTGATCCACCCGAACCCGAAAAATCTGAGTGAGATCGAACGTCAGTTGTCGGCGCGTACCAATACGTGGCGTTTTTTACCGGCGGACAGTTTGATCACGCCTTCTTGGTTTACATCATCCAGCGAAACCAGTTGGGTCTCGTCGTCGATCACCTGATCGTTGAGGCGGGCGCCCTTGCCTTTGATCAGCCGCCTTGCCTCGCCATTGGAAGTGGCGAGCCCGGCATGCCGCAATATTTCGAATGCCGGCAGGCCCGCCTGGAGATCGGCTTGTGGCAATTCTACGGTCGGCAAGTCGGCGCTAATACCGGTGCCTTCGAAAGTTTCGCGGGCCGTTTCCGCGGCGGCCGCCGCTTCTTTTTCGCCGTGGCAAAGCTTTGTTACTTCGTTGGCCAGGATTTTTTTCGCCTCGTTAATCTCCACATCCTGAAGTTTTTCGAGCCGGGCAATCTCGTCCAAAGGTAATTCAGTAAACAAACGCAAGAAACGGCCTACATCCGCGTCCTCCGTATTGCGCCAATATTGCCAGAAATCATAGGGCGAGGTCTGTTCGGCATCGAGCCAAATAGCGCCGTCGGCCGTTTTGCCCATTTTGGCGCCCGACGAGGTCGTCAGCAGCGGTGTCGTCAAGCCGAACAACGACGTGCCGTCGACGCGGCGGCCCAGTTCCACGCCGTTGACGATATTGCCCCATTGATCCGATCCGCCCATTTGCATGGCGCAATCATATCGGCGGGAAAGCTCCAGAAAGTCATAGGCCTGGAGGATCATGTAATTGAATTCCAGAAATGTCAGCGGTTGCTCCCGCTCCAGGCGCAGCTTAACCGAATCGAACGTCAGCATGCGGTTGATGGTGAAATGGGGACCGAACCCGCGCAGAAAATCGACATATTGAAGTTGGCTCAACCAATCATCGTTATTGGGCATAATGGCATCAGTCGGGGCGTCGCCGAATGTCATGTATTTGGAAAACACCGTTTTGATGCCGTCCATGTTTTGGTTGATCTTTTCCTCGCTGAGCAATTGGCGGCTTTCGTCCTTGCCCGAAGGATCGCCCACTTTAGTGGTGCCGCCGCCCATCAGAACGATTGGTTTGTGACCGGTTTTTTGCAACCAACGTAAAATCATGATCGGCAAGAGGCTGCCGGCGTGGAGGCTCGGTGCCGTGCAGTCGAATCCGATATAGGCGGGGATGATTTCCTTGGCAGCGCGTTCATCCAGGGCATCGATGTCGGTGCACTGGTGAAGGAAACCCCGTTCGGTAATCGCGTTCAAAAAATCGGACTTATATGTGGGCATAAATCTCGCCGCCTTTAATAAATTTTAATTCAATTCGACTGAAACTCCGGCGATGGTTCTGATGCTTGCCGGAAGGCCGGTCGTTTAGCACAATCAACCTCTGGGTACAACGTTTGGTCGGATATGACGGAAGGCAAAAAATATAGATCTCTCGGCTTGATGAGCGGCACGTCGCTTGACGGCGTGGATGCCGCGCTGATCGAAACAGATGGCGAAACAATATTCGAGTTCGGAAATTACCTGACCATAACCTATGAGCCGGATGTAAAATCGGCGTTGCACGAAATCCTGGGCAAGGACAAAGCTTCAGCCGGCCTTATCCGGGAATTTACCGAAATCCAAGCACGGGCTGTATCGGCGCTATTGGCGGAGTCGGCATTCGGTCCGGCCGATATCGATGTCATCGGATTTCACGGTCAAACCATATTGCATGACCCGGACCAAGGACGGACGGTTCAGATCGGTGATGGAGAGATGTTGGCGAGGTTGACAGGGATAGACGTGGTCAATGATTTTCGCAGCAACGATATGGCAGAAGGCGGCCAGGGTGCGCCTTTTGCGCCGGTCTATCACCGGTCGTTGACCGGAGGAATGGCCAAACCTCTCGCCGTCCTCAATATCGGCGGCGTGGCAAATGTTACCTGGATCGGCGAAGAAGAGATGCTGGCCTTCGATACCGGCCCGGGCAATGCCTTGATGGATGATTGGGTAAAAAGACGGACCGGCGAAGATTTTGATTTCGATGGAGCAATGGCAAGGTCCGGGAGCGCCGATTTGGCCGTTCTTCAAAGCTTGATGGACAACGTCTATTTTTCGAAAGAACCGCCGAAGTCTCTCGACCGCAATGATTTTTCAGTTACGGCTATCGATGGCATGACGGTAGAAAACGGCGTTGCAACCTTGGCGGCCTTTACGGTCGAGTCCATTGCACGGGCGCAGGACTTTTTCCCCCAACCGGTCGACAGTTGGATCGTTTGCGGCGGCGGCCGGCGGAACGCCCAATTGATGGTGTTGTTGAAAGAGCGGTTGGCGCAGAAAGTTATGTTGTCGGAAGATGCGGGATGGCGCGGCGACGCCATCGAGGCGCAGGCCTTTGCCTTTATGGCCGTCCGATCACTTCTGCAAAAGCCGATCAGTTTCCCCGGGACGACCGGCGTCGCCATACCCATGCCGGGTGGCAAATTGAATCCCGCGCCCGCCGGGGATTAATCGGCGCGGCTATTTTTTCTTTTTCTTGGGCGCTTTTTTCTTTTCGGATTCGGGGGATAAAGACTGATCCAAGTAGCGGCAAATTTCCTTGTCTAAGTCCTCGATCTTATCCTGGAAGAAATGATTGGCGTTTTTCATCACCGCATAATCGATTTCAATATTTTTTTGGGCGCTAAGCTTTTGCGCCAACTTGTTAACCGATTCGATGGGCACCTGTTCGTCGGCATCGCCGTGGACAATCAAACCCGATGACGGGCAGGGGGCCAAAAAGGAAAAATCATCCGTATTGGCCGGCGGTGAGACCGATATGAAGCCTTCGATTTCAGGCCGCCGCATCATCAATTGCATGGATATCAGGGCGCCGAAGGAATAGCCGCCGATCCAACAGTAGGGACTATTGGGATTGAACTGCTGCATCCAATCAAAGGCATAGGCGGCGTCGCTGAGTTCGCCCACGCCTCCGTCGAATACGCCTTGAGATCGGCCGACACCCCGGAAATTGAACCGCATGACCGAGAAGCCGCGGTCGAGGAACGCGTTGAACATCATATAGACGATGCGATTGTTCATATTTCCACCCTGGAGAGGATGTGGATGTAGAACGATGGCGATGGGAGCGTCCGGTTTCTTGCTTTGGTGATAGCGGCCTTCAAGCCGCCCTTCAGGTCCATTAAAAATTACATTGGGCATGGCGAATTTGTTCTTTTGTCCTATATTTGATTTATATAGACTGGAATTATTGTCGTTCTAGTGTGATCGAGTTATAAACCCGATAATTTTACTGGGTTATTTTTCTAACTAAAACCTATACAAACAGTGATAAAACGTGAAATACTTGACTAGATTAGTCAGGTTACCTATATTCACTTTAGCGAATAAAGGGCCAAAGGTCAAAAACCCTTTATTTTTTGCGGGTTCAGGGGTCTGAACCCGTTTTTAATAAACTGGAATGAATTATGAAAAAAGCATTTTTTCAACGACTCAAAGAAGATATTGATTCATTTATTGCCCGTGATCCCGCCGCCCGCTCAAGGGCTGAAGTCATTCTCTGCTACCCGGGATACCACGCAATTTTATTCTATCGCTTCTCCAATGCGGCCTGGCGGCGGAAATTTTTCCTGCTGGGTAGGTTCATTTCGAATTTCGCAAAAATTTTTACCGGCATCGAGATTCATCCGGGCGCGACCATTGGCGACCGCTTGTTCATCGATCACGGTAATGGCGTCGTCATCGGCGAAACATCGGAAATCGCCAATGATGTGACCCTGTACCAGGGCGTTACCCTGGGCGGCACGTCGTTGGACAAGGGTAAACGTCACCCGACCCTGGAGGATGGGGTCATCGTCGGATCGGGCGCACAGGTACTGGGACCTCTTACGGTTGGCGAAGGTGCCCGCATCGGCGCCAATGCCGTGGTTCTCAAAGACGTCCCCAAAGGGGCCACCATGGTCGGCATTCCAGCCAAATTCGTCATGGGCCGTGACAAAAGCCATGAAGACGAATTTTGCGCTTACGGCACACCGACGGAAGATCTGCCGGATCCCGTAGCACGCAGTTTCGAAAGCCTGCGTACTCAGATGGTTGCGTTAACCGAAAGAGTCGCGGAACTGGAACATGAATTAAACGAAAAAGAATCCGATGAAATTGAAGAACGGTCTGTCTCTTCAACAGGTAATTTATAATACGACTGGCGATCATAATCTTAGCGCTTCATTGAATTGCGAAGCGATAAAAGGAGTAAAGTAACCATGAAACTCAGCACAAAAGGTAGATACGCGGTAATGGCCATGGCCGATCTGGCCCGGCAGTGCGAAGGCGGTCCCGTTGCTTTGGCTGATATTGCCCTGCGTCAGGATATTTCCTTGTCCTATCTGGAGCAGTTATTCGGAAAATTACGCAAGGGCGCGCAGGTGAAAAGCGTCCGGGGCCCCGGTGGCGGATATTTGCTGGCGCGGGATGCCGATCAGATGAAAATTTCCGATATCATCAAGGCGGTCGACGAGCCTATTCAGACCATGCGCTGCACGCCGGGTTCACCCGCCGGATGCCGGACCGACAACGCCCGTTGCCTGACCCATGATTTGTGGAATGAATTGGGCAATCAAATTCAGCTGTATCTGAGTTCCGTGTCCCTGGCGGACGTCATTGAAGGAAGGGTGATCGGCACCAGCGGCCACAATCTTTCTCAGCCGTCGACTGCTGCGCAGGTAGCCGAGTCTCAGCTGCCGTCCGATCAGGGATTGGAATATCGGTACGCCGAATAAAACCGATCCCAATTAAGTTAGACCAATCCTGCTAGGCTAAGAAATGAACGGTCAGGTTTATCTCGATTACAATGCGACCGTGCCGGCACTACCCGAGGTGGTGAAGGCGGTTACTGCTGCAATGGAACATGCAGGTAACGCCTCATCGGTCCACACCTGGGGGCGCGAAGCGCGCAAATTGGTCGAGGACGCGCGGGACAAACTGGCCAAATTGATTGACGCCAGGGCTTCCCAAATCATTTTTACCGGCGGCGGCAGCGAGGCCAACAATCTGGCATTGAAAGGCTGTGGCCTGGATGCGGTGTTGGTTTCCGCCATCGAACACGACTCGGTCCTGAACGCGATGTCCAACAACCGGCCGGTTTCGGTCGACAGTGACGGCGTGCTTGACCTTCAGGCCTTGGAGTTCGCGCTCAGCTCAACAGACAGACCCGCCATCGTTTCGGTCATGCTGGCCAACAATGAAACCGGTGTGATCCAACCGATAGCGGAAGCCGCGGAGATAGCCAGTAAACACAATGCCTTAATTCACTGCGACGCCATCCAGGCGCTGGGCAAAATCGATGTTGATTGGCAGGATTTGAATGTCGATTTCCTCAGTCTATCGGCTCACAAAGTCGGAGGTCCCCAGGGCGTTGGGGCTTTGGTGATAAATGAAGATGTTGCTCTCGATGCGATGATCAAAGGCGGCGGCCAGGAAAGGGGCCGGCGCGCCGGCACCGAAAACGTTGCCGGAATCGTCGGTTTCGGTGTGGCGGCGGAACGAGCCGACGAGGCCGTTGATCGGCATGCCGGTATAGAAGTCTGGCGCGACAAAATTGAAAGAGAGATCAAGTCCATCACGTCGGAAGCGCACATATACGGCGCCAATGCGGTGCGCCTTCCCAACACCAGTTGCATTGCCATGCCCGGGGTATCCAGTGAAACCCAGTTGATAAATTTCGATCTCGCCGGTGTCATGGTGAGCGCCGGTTCCGCCTGTTCTTCGGGAAAGGTCCAGGCATCACACGTCTTGACGGCGATGGGGGCCGAAGACAACGCCTCCCGCGCCATTCGCGTCAGTCTGGGAATCGGCAACAAGGAAAAAGACGCCGAGGCGTTTATTTCGGCGTGGCGGGATTTGTACGCGAAATCCGCCACCAGGTCGGCGGCTTAGGGGGACGTTATGGCGATAGAGAAAAAAAGAGGACGCCCGGTTTATCTCGATAATCACGCCACCACCCAGGTGGACGAACGGGTTGTCGAGGCGATGGTTCCCTATTTCTCGGAAAAATTCGGTAATCCTCATTCGGGCAGTCACTATTACGGTTGGGAGGCGGCTGAGGCCGTCGAAGTCGCCCGGGCGCAAGTGGCAAAATCCATAAACGCCCTGCCGGAGGAAATTTATTTCATGTCGGGCGCGACCGAGGCCAACAATCTGGCCATCAAGGGCGTCGCCCGGTTCTACCGTGAGAGAAAAAATCACATCATCACCTGCGTGTCGGAGCATATGTGCGTGCTCGACACCTGCTTCCAGTTGGAAAAGGAAGGCAACCGGGTCACCTATTTAAACGTCGACCGGGACGGCATGATCGACCTGGATGAACTGAAAGACGCTATCTGCGAGGATACGGTGCTGATTTCCATTATGACCGTACAGAATGAGATCGGCGTTATCCAGCCGATGGCCGAGATCGGCGCCATCGCCCGCGATAACAAAGTATTTCTCCATAGCGACGCCGCCCAGGCGCTGGGCAAGATTCCCCTCGACGTCAAGAAAATGAACATCAATTTGATGAGCATCACCGGTCACAAAGTTTACGGGCCCATGGGATTGGGCGCGCTCTATGTCAGCAACAAGCCACGCGTTCGTCTGGAGCCCATATTCAGCGGCGGCGGCCAGGAAAAAACGCTGCGTTCGGGAACTCTGCCGGCTCCGTTATGCGTTGGATTCGGTAAGACCTGCGAAATCGCCGTAGATGAAATGCCCGTCGAGGCCGAGCGTCTGGGCAAAATGCGGGACGGTCTGTTGGCGGCGTTGACGGATGCACTGGACGGTATTCATGTCAACGGCGGCATGGAGCATCGCGTGCCCGGTAATTTGAATATCAGTTTCGAAGGCGCCGACGCCGAAAGCCTGATGGCTGCATTGCCGGATCTGGCTGTATCGTCGGGCTCGGCCTGTACATCGGCGTCCGAG
This sequence comes from uncultured Rhodospirillaceae bacterium, assembly GCA_964574215.1. Classification (GTDB taxonomy): domain Bacteria; phylum Pseudomonadota; class Alphaproteobacteria; order Rhodospirillales; family UBA2165. The sequence goes on from CAZNLR010000020.1 coordinate 70,290, forward strand.
GAATCCTCTTATGTTTTGCAGGCCATTGGACTGTCCAGCGATATGGCGGAAAACAGCCTGCGCATCGGTCTTGGCCGATTTAACACCCAAGACGAAGTCGATTACGCCGCCGGGCGGCTGATCGAAGAGATTAAAAATGTCCGCGCCGGAAGAAAAAGTATCTCCAACGCGGCCGCTGAATAGAAATATGTAAGTGTAAATACCAGGTTTAATTTTATGAATGCAGATTCCAATACCGTAGAACAGGTTCAATCCGTAGAGAAATATAAGTATGGGTTCGTTACCGAAGTCGAGACGGATTCAGCGCCCAAGGGCCTGAACGAAGACATCATCCGTTTTATTTCCGCCAAGAAGGAAGAGCCCGAATGGTTGCTCGAATGGCGGCTGAAGGCCTATGAGCACTGGCTCACCATGGAAGAACCGGCATGGCCCAAGGTCGAGTATCCCCCCATCGATTATCAGGATGCTTATTATTATTCGGCTCCCAAAAGCGCCGAGGATGGACCCGAAAGCCTGGATGATGTCGATCCTGAACTGCTGGAAACCTACGAAAAACTCGGCATTCCCCTGCATGAGCAGGAAGTGCTGGCGGGCGTCAAGAACGTCGCCGTGGATGCCGTTTTCGACAGTGTGTCCGTTGCGACTACATTCAAAGAAGCCCTCTCCAAGGAAGGCGTTATTTTCTGTCCCATTTCCGAAGCGGTAAAAGACCATCCGGATCTGGTGAAGCAGTATATGGGCTCCGTCGTGCCCTATTCGGACAATTATTTCGCGACGCTCAATTCGGCGGTGTTTACCGACGGCTCTTTTGTTTTTATTCCCAAGGGCGTCCATTGCCCCATGGAGCTTTCCACCTATTTCCGCATCAACGCCTCCAATACGGGCCAATTCGAACGCACCCTCATTATTGCCGAAGAAGGCTCCTATGTGAGCTATTTGGAAGGCTGCACCGCGCCCATGCGGGATGAAAACCAACTTCATGCGGCGGTGGTCGAGCTGGTGGCTTTGGACGATGCCGAGATCAAATACTCGACCGTTCAGAACTGGTATCCCGGTGACGAGAACGGCGTCGGCGGCATCTACAATTTCGTTACCAAGCGGGCCGCCTGCCGGGGCCGTAATTCCAAGGTCTCCTGGACCCAGGTGGAGACCGGATCGGCCATTACCTGGAAATATCCCAGCTGTATTTTGCAGGGTGACAATTCGGTGGGTGAGTTTTATTCGGTCGCCATTACCAACAATTATCAGCAGGCCGATACGGGCACCAAGATGATCCATTTGGGCAAGAACACGTCGTCCCGGATCATCGCCAAGGGCATCTCCGCCGGTAAGTCCCAGAGCACCTATCGGGGACTGGTGAAAATGATGCCCAAGGCGGAGGGTTCGCGGAATTACACCCAGTGTGATTCTCTCCTGATCGGCAGCGAATGCGGCGCC
>CAZNLR010000020.1:71736-78397 GCA_964574215.1 uncultured Rhodospirillaceae bacterium
ATCGAAAGCCGCAACAAATCAGCCAAGGTGGAACATGAAGCGACAACTTCAAAAATCGCCGAGGACCAGTTGTTCTATTGCCGGCAGCGCGGCATGTCCGAAGAGGAGGCGGTGGCCCTGATCGTTAACGGTTTTTGCCGTGAAGTGATGCAGGAACTGCCCATGGAATTCGCGGTCGAAGCCCAGAAGCTGGTCGGTATCAGCCTGGAAGGCAGCGTCGGTTAGCACCGGAAATAATTTTACAAAGATATTTTGAAAGTAGAGTAGATAAAAATGTTGGAAATCAAAGATTTACGGGCCGAAGTCGACGGCAAGGAAATTCTCAAAGGCGTCAATCTGACCATCAATGCCGGCGAAGTGCACGCCATCATGGGGCCCAACGGCGCTGGTAAGAGCACACTTTCTTATGTGCTGGCCGGCCGTGACGGCTACGACGTGACCGGCGGTTCGGTGTCGTTCAAAGGCAATGATCTGTTGGATTTGGAAGCGGACCAACGGGCCGGTGAAGGCGTCTTTCTGGCCTTTCAGTATCCCGTTGAAATTCCCGGTGTTTCGACCATGAACTTCCTCAAAACGGCGGTGAATGCGGTGCGTTCCTATCGCGGTGAATCCGAATTCGACGCCATGGATTTTCTCAAATTCGTGCGCACAAAAACCAAAGAACTCAACATTTCGGACGACATGCTGAAACGTGCCGTCAATGTGGGCTTCTCCGGCGGTGAAAAAAAGCGGGCCGAAGTGCTGCAGATGGCGGTGCTCAACCCGACCCTGGCCGTGCTCGACGAAACCGACAGCGGCCTGGACGTGGATGCCTTGAAAATTGTCGGCGAAGGCGTCACGGCATTGCGTTCGCCGGAGCGCTCCATGCTGGTGATCACGCATTATCAGCGGCTGCTCGATTATATCGTACCGGACGTTGTGCATGTCCTGGCGGACGGCAAAATCGTCGATACGGGCGACAAAAACCTAGCCGTCGAGCTCGAGAAAAAGGGCTACGCAGAATACACCGAGGCGGCGTAAGAATATGACCAACCAAAACATATCAACAGCCGCTCAGGCTTTCATCGACCAGCATGGCGCCGTTGCCGCGCCCGCGGATGCGCCCTGGCTGGCCGAATTGCGGGGCAGGGGATTGAGCGCCTTTGCCGACCTGGGCCTGCCGACGCAAAAACGGGAAGATTGGAAATATACCAGCCTCCAGGCTCTAACACAGATCGGATTCTCGTCAGGATCAGGCATCGCTGAACTAACGGTCGACAATTTGCCCAAATTAACGCCGGCCGAAACGGAAGCTCACCTTCTGGTGTTTCATAACGGCCGCTATTGCGCCGAATTGTCCCATGTCGGCGACCTACCCGAAGGCGTGCGCATCGTCAACCTGGCCGATCATCTGACTGACCTTGAACCTAATATCGCTCAAGTCGGATCGTTCGAGGATGCACCGGTCCTGGCTCTCAACACGGCCTTTATCGAAGACGGGTATGCCGTGCTGGCGGACGGTGTGGAACTCGATCAACCCCTTGAAATTATCTATGTGAGTGAAGCCGGTGACGGTCCTTCGGCTCACCATCCCCGCAACCTGATTATCGCCACCAACAACAGCCGGGTGACCATCCTGGAGCGGCATGTGGGTCTCGGCGACGGCGTCTATCTGGCCAATCACGCCATCGAAGTCACGGTGGACAGCGGCTCAAGGGTCAAGCATTTCCGGTCTTTCGAGGACAATGACGGCGCGTTTAATCTGTCCGCCGTCAAAGCCCGGGTGGGTCGTGATGCGGCCTATGAAAGCTTTGTTATGTCTCTCGGAGGCAAGCTGGGCAGGAGCGAGATCGACGTCGCCCTCAATGAGCCCGGCGCCGAAACCAAATTAAACGGCGTCTATCTGGGCGACGGCGACCAACATGTGGATCACACCACCAACATTGCCCACAACGCACCCCATACGACCAGCCAGGAAACCTACAAAGGCGCCCTGGACGGCAAGGCGCGGGCCGTGTTTCAGGGCGCGATTATCGTTGCCGAAGGGGCCGACAAAGCCGATGGTCGCATGAGCAACAAGACGCTGCTGCTGTCCGACGAGACGGAGATCGATTCCAAGCCGCAGCTTGAAATCTATGCCGACGACGTCAAATGCGCCCATGGCTCTACCGCCGGTGAATTGGACGAGGAGGCGCTGTTTTATCTGCGTTCCCGCGGATTGCCGGAAAGCCAGGCGCGGGCTCTGCTGGTGGAAGGGTTCCTTTCCGAAGTGGTCGAGGATTTCGACGACGGCGACCTGACGGAACTGTTTAAAGAAAAAATCACCCATTGGCTGAGGCCAAAGGGATAGAAGCGAAGACTGAGAGTAAAAAATGAATGCTGCTGCAATGGCCGATGTAATGACCAAGGACGAAGGCGACACCTACGATGTTGACGCCATCCGCGCCGACTTTCCGGCATTGTCGCTGGAAATCAACGGCAATCCGATCGCCTTTCTGGATTCGGGCGCCAGCGCCCAGAAGCCGGAAGTGGTAATCGAGCGGATGAACCAGGCCTATCGCGGTGAATACGCCAACGTGCATCGGGGCGCCTATTACCTGAGCCAGAAAGCCACCGACAATTACGAGGAGGCCCGCACCAAGGTCGCCCGTTTCCTCAACGCCAAAAAAGACGACGAGATCATCTTTACCCGCAATGTCACGGCGGCGATCAATCTGGTATCCCATTCCTATGGACGCGAATTCCTCAAGGAAGGCGACGAGATTATCCTCTCCCATATGGAGCATCACGCCAACATCGTGCCCTGGCAGTTGCTCAGGGACGAAACGGGGATCGTCATCAAGGTCGTGCCCATCGACGATGCCGGTAATTTCCTCATGGAGGAATACAAAAAACTGCTGGGGCCCAAGACCAAGCTGGTGGCGGTGACCCAGGTGTCCAACGTTCTCGGCACCATCGTCCCGATCAAAGAGGTCATCGACCTGGCCCACGAGGCCGGGGCCAAAGTGCTGATCGACGGTGCCCAGGGCATTGTGCACAGCCCGGTGGACATGCAGGCGCTGGACGTGGATTTCTACGCTTTCACCGGCCACAAGCTGTATGGGCCGTCCGGCATCGGCGCCTTGTACGGCAAGCTGGATATTCTCAACGCCATGCCGCCCTACCAGGGCGGTGGTGACATGATCGAAAACGTCACTTTCGAGAAAACCACCTATCGGGAAGCGCCCGCCCGGTTTGAGGCCGGGACGCCGCCTATCGTCGAGGCCGTCGGCCTGGCCGCCGCCATCGACTACGTAAACAATGTCGGGTTGGAAAAGATTGCCCGCCACGAACAGGGACTGCTCGCTTACGCTACCGAGCGGTTGACGGGCGTCGATGGTCTGACCATATATGGCCAGGCGGAGAACAAGGCGGCCATCGTATCCTTTACCATGGACGGCGCCCATCCCCATGACATCGGCACCATCATCGACAGCCGCGGCGTCGCGGTCCGGGCGGGCCATCATTGCGCCCAGCCCCTGATGGACCGGTTCGGCATTGCCGCGACGGCGCGGGCCTCGATGGCCATGTACTCTAACAAGGACGACATCGACGCCTTGGTCGATGCACTCAATTACGTGAAGGAAATTTTCGGCTGATGGAAGACGATATCCGCGAACTCTACCAGGAGGTTATCCTGGATCACGGCAAGAACCCCCGGAACTTCCGTCATCCGGAAGACGCCACCTGCGAGGCCAACGGCAACAATCCGCTGTGCGGCGACCGGCTGACGGTTTACCTGAAATTAAACGGCGAAAAACTTATAGAAGACGCCGCTTTCGAAGGGCGGGGCTGCGCCATTTCCGTGGCCTCGGCCTCCATGATGACCGATATCGTTCGGGGCAAAACGGCCCAGGCCGCCGAATCCCTGTTCGATATTTTTCACAAAATGTGCATGGGCGAGGAAACCGGCGAAGCGCCGGACGAATTCACCGATGATTTGGACAAATTAATGGTGCTGTCGGGCGTCAAGCAGTTCCCCATGCGGGTTAAATGCGCGACGCTGGCCTGGCACACTATGAACGCCGCCGTGCATAACGAAGCTTCGGCGACAACAGAATAAACAGAGCGAGTAGAGAAAAATGGACGAAAAATCAATGAACGCGGCGATGAACCCGGTATCTGCACCGCACGGCCCTTGGGAAGACCATCAGGAACCAGCCACCGATTTCGGTGACGCCACGGGGCTTGTCGGTAAGGCGGGTAAACCGCTGGACGAAGGCACCAGTGTTGTCGCCTCCGAAGAAGCCATCGCGGACGCCATCAAGACGGTTTACGATCCGGAAATTCCGGTCAATATTTATGATCTCGGCCTGATCTACGAAATCGACGTGGCCCGGGACGGCAAGGTAAAGATCACCATGTCCTTGACGGCGCCCGGTTGCCCGGTGGCGGGCATTCTGCCGCAGCAGGTGGCCGAAGCCGCCGCCTCGGTGGACGGCACCGGTGAAGTGGAAGTGTTCCTGGTCTGGGATCCACCCTGGGATGCGGAAATGATGACCGAAGACGCTAAACTTGCGTTAGGGTTTTTCTAGGATATTTAAGTTGGAGGGAGTAATTTTGCTAATTTGGATTGGTAAAGAATAGCGGAATACGATAGATGAATGCAAAAGCGCCTTTAACATTGACTGATTCGGCGGTCTCGCGGGTGAAAAGCCTGATGGGCCGGACCGAAAAGCCCGTTTTGGGGCTCAGGGTCGGGGTGACGACCATGGGCTGCAACGGACACAGCTACCAAGTGGAGTACGCCGAAGAGGAACGTCCCTTGGAAGAGGTGGTCGAGCAGGACGGCGTCAAAATTTATATCGATCCTCTGGCCATGATGTATATCTTCGGCAGCAAGATGGATTATGTGGAAGACAAGATGCAATCGGGCTTTGTCTTCGAAAACCCCAACGAGACCGGCCGATGCGGCTGCGGTGAATCATTCAGCGTCTGATCAACTCATGCCCAAAATAACTTTTGTCGACCCGACCGGCGTTCATCGCGACATTGAAGCCCCGGTTGGAAAATCCGTGATGGAGATCGCCCAGGAAGGCGGGATCGATATCGAAGGCGCCTGCGAAGGCGGACTGGCGTGCTCGACCTGTCATGTCATCGTCGATCCGGACTGGTACGATAAGTTGAAGCCGCCGGCGGAAGAAGAGATGGACATGCTGGACTTGGCGTTCGATTTGTCGCGCACTTCCCGACTGTGTTGCCAGATCACCATGAGTGACGATTTGGACGGTCTGCTGCTCAACCTGCCCAATGAAACCCGGAATATGCTGCGATGACGAATTCCCAGATAAATTCCCAGATAAATTCCTTGGGCATCGAAAAATCACCCGCCGACACCCGGGTGGTGGTCGCCATGTCCGGCGGTGTCGACAGTTCGGTGACGGCGGCCCTTTTGCAGGAAGAGGGCTATGATGTCATCGGTATCACGCTGCAGCTTTACGATCACGGTGAAACCGTTGCCAGGCCCGGCGCCTGTTGCGCGGGTCAGGATATTTACGACGCCAAACGGGTCGCCGACCAGCTGGGTTTCCCCCATTATGTGCTCGATTTCGAGGACCGCTTCCGGGAAGACGTGATCGAGGATTTCGCCGATACTTATTTGGCGGGTGCCACGCCCATTCCCTGCGTGCGCTGCAACCAGACCGTCAAATTCCGCGATCTGGTGGCCCACGCCAGGGATTTGGAAGCCGATGTTTTGGCCACCGGCCATTATGTGCAGGTGGTGGACGGCGAAGGAGGTCCGGAACTTCATCGCGGCGCCAACCATGCCAAGGATCAAAGCTATTTCCTCTTCGCCACCACCAAGGATCAGCTGGACTTTCTCCGCTTTCCCCTGGGCAACCTGACCAAAGAAGAGACCCGCGCCCATGCGGAACGGCTCGGCCTCACCATCGCCGACAAGGCGGAAAGCCAGGACATCTGTTTCGTGCCCGACGGCAATTACGCTGACGTGGTCAAGAAGATGCGGCCCGAAGCCGTGGTCGCCGGCGAGATCGTTCACCTCGACGGCCGCGTGCTGGGCCACCATGACGGCATTATCAACTACACCGTCGGTCAGCGCCGCGGCCTCAATATCGGCGGTGGCCCCGGGGGCGGCGATCCTCTCTTTGTCGTCCGGTTGGAGCCCAAGACCGAGCGGGTCGTCGTCGGTCCGCGGGAAGCGCTGCTGGAATACACCGTCTATGTCACCGAAGTCAATTGGCTGGGCGATAAACCTTTGGAAGCCTGTGGCCCGGAGGGCATCGACGTGTCGGTCAAGCTCCGCTCTCTCCAGCCTTTGGTGGCGGCGACGGTGATCGGCTTGCCCGGCAATAAGGCCGACGTCACCCTGCACACGGCGGAAGCCGGCGTCGCCCCGGGACAGGCCTGCGTCTTCTATGACGGCGACCGGGTTCTCGGCGGCGGCTGGATCACCCGGCGGGAAGAGGGCGATTTCCCTGTAAACGCCACGCATACCAACGGCGGCCTTGACAGAGTCCCCGCTTAAAAATATACACCTGTTTCCTTTAGCCAGAGGACCCGATCCTCACCCGGCGCCAATGAATTGAAACCGGGGGCAATCAAAGAGTGGCGGAGTAGCTCAGCTGGTTTAGAGCAGCGGAATCATAATCCGCGTGTCGGGGGTTCGAGTCCCTCCTCCGCT
>CAZNLR010000021.1:0-36479 GCA_964574215.1 uncultured Rhodospirillaceae bacterium
CTCATCACGCAACCTCTCCTTCCAAGGGAATGATATTTCCATTTTTTCTCACAAAGGGTTTGCGAGAGTGAAGTTCATAACCTTCTTCCCTATAAGATTTTGCGAGGAATATGGTGGGTCACAGGTTCTTGGGTATTGTGTGGAACATAATGAGATGATGAAGGTAACTGAATTTGTTCCTCATTCCGTATGGGAAACTCCCGAAGGAAAACTTGTTGATGTAACTTTGAGTTCTACACCCGATGATACAATTAACTTTGTTCCGATGGTTAAATTTAATCCTAGAGAAAACTATTATCACTCACCATTCTGTTTTGCAGTCTATGACGATGTTCATAAAGGGATTATGAGATATTCAAACCACTTCGGAGAAGAAGTATTTCCACATAGTGTGTTTAAGAAGAAAAAATTAGGGAGAGATAATTGTTTCTTTTTGCGTGAATATCCTTTCTTCAATGATGAGAATGAACACTTTTGGAGAGGGGATGATAATTTTGTAGAACCATCTACTGCTACTGGTAAGTATTTTCCAGAGGTGTGGGAAAAATACTTATCAGAGAACCCAATTTACCAAACTAGTGATGGAAATGGGTATATTGGGTAGAAAAAACGATTTCGGTATCCCCAAATCATACTTTTTTTTTGAATTACTCACGAAATGCACTTGTAACTCTTATAAGTAACTGTGTTGCGATTAAAGAGAACAAGAGATTCAATAGAGTCCATAGAGTCCTCTAAAGGGATTCAATAAGAACAAGAATAAGGACATTTCCGATGAATAGAATAAAAAGAATCCAGAACTTTCTAGATGACTATAAAACCATAGACCCTCAATTCCAGCTAAATTTATGCCAGATTAGATGCTATATAATAAACCAACTAAGATTCATTGGGTCCATCTTTGGGTGTCCCATAGGGGAGAAAGGGGTCTGCACATTTACTGGCTCTGTATGACTCTTAAAATGACTCACAGGGGGTATTTAAAGAGGGGTTGAGAAGGGCTCATGTGGACTTAAGAAGACCAAAAAAGGGTTAGTACAAACGGTAGTACATTTATGCCTCTTTACAATGGACCCAGGGATTCCTATGTCATTGATTCAGTTGGATACTAAATATTACTGGTGCCTGATGCGGGAGCACAACACGGGTCGCCCGCACTACCTTCTCAGATAACCCTTTGAAATTATTATGTTTTATAAAGGGTTTGGGTAGGGTGTGGCACAAATGGTGGAACATTTAAGCCCGTATTTATGATATCTATATAGTTTATTAATCCAGATATTTTTTTAAAAAGTTAGCGACTGCATTAACTGATCTCTCGAAGGCTTCCTTATGGAATTCTTTAGGAAATTTTCCGATGGATGGATGAAATTTTTCCCGATATTCTCCTAATTCATCAAATTTTCTATAGGCGCCTTTAAATCCCAAAACTTTGATGGGTGCAGGAAAACCAGAAGCTTTCAGTACTTCGTATGCGTCAGAAGACTCTAAAGTATCATCCTTTCCATATAGAATTAGGACCGGTTTTTCTATGGGCCCAGTTCGTGTCCATTGTGGTTTATCCAAAACATATTTGAGATTAGGGTAAAACGCTATCGAAGCCTTAAATCCACCATTAGGGAGTGAAAATCTCCGTGAAACTTTTTGAACAAAAAGGGCGGTGGTTCCACCCCATGACCAACCAATTAACCCAATCTTATTTTTCTGGATATTCTTTTGTTTAGACAACCATTGAAAGGCGGCGGCGGCATCCACAGCTCTTTGCCGTGGACTTACTCTTTGCCAATCTCTCATTATCTTTCCCCGTTCACTATCGCTATCATCAGTCGAGTGCTCGCATAAATGCCCTCTTGTGCAGTAATGGTCAACAAAAAGAACTGTAAAGCCTTTCTTTGAAAGGCTGTTTGCCCACCAGAGCTGGTACGGGAAAATTCCTCCGGCTCCGTGAAGCGCGACAATAGCAGGACTTGGATCCGATGAAGAGGCGGAATAAAGCAAAGCGTCTAGAGGTTTACCGTCACCAACAGACAACCCGTCTATTTGTAACTTTTTACCAGCTGCTACTGCTTTATCATACTCTTCCATAGAAACATTTGAGCCCTTGGCGGAGGCGGGTATGATAAATAAAGACGATAAAAAAAATAAGAAAAATAGTGATTTTGTTATTTGCATTTCAATCCCCCGTATTTTTCGTTTTCAATAACATAACATAGGTTTAGCTTTTTGTCGCTTCGATAGAAGCAATTAAAGAGATATAGAGGCATACTCCTCTCTTTTTTAGAATTCAGTTGAATTAATAACACAAAAATCTTGACTTAATTGTGGTGGTTCTTGCAGTGTAAGAACTTAGTTCATTCACTAGTGTGAAAATGGAATATGGAGAAAAAAATGTCTAAAGGTTATGTAATCGCTCACTTTAAATTTACAGACTTGGACGCCTTTATGGCGGGTTATGGATCAAAGATCGATAACGTTATTTCCCAATTTGGTGGGCAGTTTCTCGTCAGAGGTGGTGACGTGCCGTATGCGGAAGAAGATAAAGCTGACTTCGATGTAATTGTAGAATTTCCTGATATTGCTGCTGCACAAGCCTGTATGAATAGCAATGCCTATAAAGAAATCAAGGCCGCAAGAACAGATAATACAACCGGGCAATTCATGATAGTTGAAGGTGTATAGGGTATATCACCGCAAGTTTAGATACATTGATATGACACGCACCAAACTTACCCGAACCTGTCATTCCCCTTTTCCTAATGGGAACTGAAATAACCTTTCCCATACCCATTGATTTCATCAGATGTTTGGATTTCTTGAGGTTAAGTTTTTCCATATTTTCTCCTTTCGGGAGTGTTGTAGTGAAGGTCAATCCCTCACTTTCATTATTAGAATACCATTGAAAAGAGGGAATAACGATATAAGGGAATGTATTTAAGTGATTTCAGTATCCCTAGCAGGGGTTTTAAGAGGTATACAGGTGCATTACAGGTAAAAGATAACACTACCTACCAGAGTGAAAGTTAAATGCACTCAGAGGGGAGATTTGAGAGGGGTATGAATTTACTCAGATTGACTTCATAGACGGTTCTTCATCCGTCATTTTAGGTTCACATCTGGTGTCCATAGAAATCACTGGTAGAGAGAACTTAAAAGTTTTTGCAGATTTCAAACATTCTTCTTTATTCTCTTGAGGGATTCTGAGTTCAAAGGTTTTCTTTTCCTCACCAATGACAGGTGAACCCATCGTGATAATAACTACCAACATAAATTTCATCGTTAGACTCCCCTCACTCTGAATACTCTTGGTTAATACGAGTTTTATCTAAAAATCTGAGTGCGAAATTAGATAGTTCTGGTTTAAATTTTTGACGGATACGGACATCCCGAATTTTCTTCTTTTTGACGATTGAATGTGCGTGAGGACTCCTAAACCTTTTACCCCTTGGAGTGGTATATCCGTTCTCATTAAACCAATCTGCAATTTTTTGAAAGTTCCAACCCTTCTCCCGAAACTCCACAATGGTTTCATAGAGGAAGTGTTGATACTCGTTGTATGGAGCAACCCATAAATGTGACGCACGGACAGTAAGATCAAATGTAAGGTATGTTTCAATGTGTTCGGAAGTATTTCTATTACCCCCTAACCACATCATTCCACGGTCACGCTTTTGGCCAGGTTGCGGGGTTGGTCCACGTCGGTGCCTTTGGCGACGGCCGTGTGATAGGCCAGCAACTGCACCGGGATGGCGTGGAGGATCGGCGTGACGAAGGGATCGACCCCGGGTAGCGCGATGGTGTGGGCGGCGAGGTTGCCCAGCTTCCGTTCACCCGCCGTATCGCTCAGGAAATAGACGCGCCCACCCCGGGCGATCACCTCCTGCATGTTGGAGGCGGTTTTCTCCAACAGATCGTCGGACGGCGCGATGACAATCACCGGCATGCCGTCGTCGATCAGGGCGATGGGCCCGTGCTTCATTTCACCGGCGGCGTAGCCTTCGGCGTGAATATAGGAAATTTCCTTGAGCTTGAGCGCGCCTTCCAGGGCGATGGCGTAGCTGGTGCCGCGCCCCAAAAACAACACATCTCGGGACTGGGCGATTTCCTGGGCCAGTTCCTTGAGCCGTTCATCGTGGTTGAGCACGTCGGCGGCCCTTGCCGGGACTTCGGTCAGGGCCGTGGCCAGTTCCGCTTCCCGCTCATGGCTGATGGATTGCCGGGCCCGGGCGAGCACCACGGCAAGGCAGGCCAGCACGGTCAACTGGGTGGTAAAGGCCTTGGTCGAGGCGACGCCGATTTCCGGCCCGGCATAGGTGGGCAGCACGGCGTCGGATTCCCGGGCGATGGTGCTTTCCGGTACATTGACGATGGAGAGAATTTTCTGGCCCTGCTCCCGGCAATAGCGGAGCGCCGCCAGCGTGTCCGCCGTTTCCCCCGATTGCGAAATGAAAATAGCCAGCCCGCCTTCGGGCAGGATCATGCCCCGGTAGCGGAACTCCGAGGCGATATCCACCTCCACCGGCACCCGGGCGATCTGTTCGAACCAGTATTTGGCGGTGAGCGCCGCGTAGAAGGCGGTGCCGCAGGCGGAAATGGTGATCTTGGGTACCGCCGCCAGATCGAACGGCAGGTCCGGGAGCGTGATGGTCTGATCCGCTGGATTAAGAAAGCTGTGCAACGTATCGCCGATAACCTGGGGCTGCTCGAAAATTTCCTTGAGCATGAAATGGGGATGCTCCCCCTTGCCGGTCAGGGCGCCCGAAAGTTCCGTCTCCTGGATGGGGCGCTCGACCACCTGGTCGTCATGGTTATGGATGATCACGCCCGTGCCATTGATCACCGCCCAGTCGCCATCCTCCAGATAGGTGATGCGCTGGGTCATGGGCGCCAGGGCCATGGCGTCGGAGCCCAGATACATTTCCCCGTCACCGTAGCCGATGGCCAGGGGGCTGCCCTGGCGGGCGGCAATCATCAAATCGTGTTCACCGGCAAATATAATGCCGAGAGCAAAGGCGCCTTCCAACCGCTTGAGGCTTGCCGCCGTTGCGTCGGCGGGCGTCAAACCGTCGCTCAAATATTGGGTGATGAGATGGGCCACCACTTCCGTATCGGTTTCCGAGGCCAAGTTATGGCCCGCCTTCTCCAGCTCGGCCCGCAGATTCTGAAAATTCTCGATGATGCCGTTGTGGACGACGGCCACCCGGTCGGTGGCGTGGGGGTGGGCGTTGACCTCGTTGGGGACTCCATGGGTCGCCCACCGCGTATGGCCGATGCCGATGACACCCGGCAGGGGATGGTCGTCAATTCTTTTTTGCAAATTGACCAGCTTGCCTTCGGCCCGCCGCCGGTTGATGCCGCCATTGTCCAGGGTGGCGATGCCGGCGGAATCGTAGCCCCTATATTCGAGCCGCTTTAACCCTTCCAGCAACAGCGCCGCCGCTTCGCCCTTGCCGATAATGCCGACGATGCCGCACATTATTTTTTGCCCCGGATTTTGCCCTTGGTTTCTCTTAGACGCGCCCCATAGCCTTCGACATGTTTTTGCGGTGCACGGGTGACAGCCAGCGCATCCGCCTCGACGTCCTTGGTAATGGTGCTGCCGGCGCCAATCACCGCGCCGTCGCCCACTTTGACCGGGGCCACCAGGGCGGTGTTGGAGCCGATGAAGGCGCCCGCGCCGATGTCGGTGTGGGACTTCACATAGCCGTCGTAATTGCAGGTGATGGTGCCCGCGCCGATATTGGCCTTGGCCCCTACGGTGGCGTCGCCGATATAGGAAAGATGGTTGGCCTTGGCGCCGGCCGAGATGACCGCGTTTTTGATCTCGACAAAATTGCCGATATGGGCGGCTGACCCGATTTCCGCACCGGGTCTGAGCCGGGCAAAGGGACCGACGACGGCGCCGTCGGCAACGGTCGCGCCTTCAATGTGACAAAAGGCCCTGATCTCCACATTGTCCCCGATCGTGACGCCGGGTCCGAAAAATACATCAGGGCCGATGGTGACGTCTTTGCCGATTTCTGTGTCCCAGGAGAAATACACCGACGCCGGGTCCTGCAATGTGGCGCCCCTGTCCATGGCGGCAACGCGCAACCGGTCCTGGAGAATACGTTCGGCAACAGCCAATTCGACCCTCGAGTTGACGCCCATCAGTTCTTCCTCGGCGCCTTCGACCACGGCACAGGTGTCGCCATCTTGCCGCGCCAACCCGACGATATCGGTCAGATAGTACTCTCCTTTGGCGTTGTCGTCGGACAGTCGGTCGGTAAGGGCGAACAATTTCGTGCCGTCCACGGCCATGACACCCGAATTGCACAGGTCCGACAGCAGCTCATCTTCGCTGGCGTCCTTGGCTTCGACGATCCGGTCAAGCCCGCCCGCTTCATTCAGGATCAACCGTCCATAGGCATCAGGCTCCCACGGCCGGAATCCGAGAACGACCGCGGCGGGATGATTTGAGGACCGGCGGACGTCCAGCATCTGGTTCAGGGTATCTGAAGTAATCAACGGTGAATCGCCATAGAGGATCAGCACGTCTCCGGCAAAATCGCCCAGCGCTTTTTTCGCCTGCATAACGGCGTGGCCGGTGCCGAGGCGGTCTTGTTGAACCACGGTTTCGATGGGGAGATCAGAAGCCTCCAATGCTTCTGCCACCGCCTTCATATCCGGGCCCAGGACGACAATGACCTGCTCGGGACCTATTGCCGCGAGACTATCCAGCAGATGCAGAACCATGGGCCGGCCGGCCAGGGGATGCAGGACTTTTGGATGGTCCGATTTCATCCGCGTGCCCAATCCGGCGGCAAGCACGATGGCGGCGGTTTTGGATGTGCTCATGGAATCCTAATAAATTTTGATGAATGCGAAATTCAATCTATCGGAACCGATATGTGCCACACCGGGACTCTCAGGCCAAGTCAAAGATTGTTACGGAATTTTGCAGGGCATGAATCGCAATAGTATTTTCACTTTTAGCCATTTCTCCTAGAAAGAGTTTTTCTGGAATCGTTTAAAATTCCTGTTGACCGGAAAATGGAATGCTCGCAAACTCCATTCGTCAATGCGAACTAACGCCAATTAATGGTTATAAAACAGGGAGGACAAAGTAATGACGAAAGTCATCAAAGACGTCCGCCAAAATAAAACCAACAAAAAGGGCGGTATTCAAAAAACCAGACGGACATTATTAAAGGGCGCGGCGACTGCCGGCGGCTTGGCCGCGGTGTTGGCGGCGTCCGACAAATTGGGCGCGCCATTCATCGGCACGGCCAAGGGTAAAACCACGACCTGGCGGATCCAGACATCCTGGCCCGGCGGTATCGGTCTGGAGACCTTTAAGAAATGGGGCGCCAGCGTCATCGAAAAAACCGGTGGTGAACTGGCCGTCAAACCTTTCGGCGCCAAAGACGTGGTTGGCGATTTCCAACTTTTCGACGCCGTCAAAAACGGTGTTCTGGAAGCCATGAATCCGTTCACCCTTTATTGGGCGGGCCGCATGCCGGCATCGGTCTTTATGAGTTCCTATCCGTTGGGGCTCCGCAATCCCCATGAATGGGACACGTTCTATTACGGTCTCGGCGGATTGGAGATTGCCCGGGAACTGTTCGCCAAATTCGGCATGTATTATGTGGGTCCCATTCATCACGGTCCCAATATCATTCACTCCAAGGTGCCGATCCGGTCCATCGACGACTTCCGCGGCCGCAAGATGCGGCTGCCGGGCGGCATGGTGGCCGAAGTCTTCCAGGCGGCGGGCGCCAAAACCACATTGCTGCCGGGCAGTGAAATATTCCCGGCCCTGGAAAAAGGCACCATCGACGTGGCCGACTATGTGGGTCCGGCGATCAACTATTCGTTGGGCTTCCACCAGGTGACCAAATATATCTCCATGGGACCGCCGGGCTTCATGTCCCTTTATCAGCCCGTCGATCTGATGGACTTCACCATCGGCATGAAGGCCTGGAATTCCGCTTCGCCTCAGGTCAAGAAATTCATCGAAGCAGAAGTTCACGTTTATTCCGACCTGCATCACGCCGCCATTCAGGCGGCCGACCAGGCGGCCTGGAAGAAGTTCGAAAAGGCCGGCACCATCGTTTCCAGGCTGGGCCAGGAAGACGTCGAAGCCTTCACCAAGTTGGCGGTACCGCGGTGGTTCGCCTGGGCGAATAAAGACAAGAACGCGGCCCGCGTATTCAAGATTCAGCTCGACTATATGATGTCGGGAAGTCTCGGCTACGTCACGCCGGATATGATTAAGGGGCATTCGCTTAAACTTTAAGCGCCAGCCTTAATTGCCAAATGTAGAGAATGGAGACGCCGAGGACCGGCGTCTCCTACTCTGCAAAATTGAAACAACATTGATCGACAAGTCTTTCAACGGATGCCTAACCTAACTTTTATTCTTCCCCATTGGCTTTATTGGGCGGGTTTGATCCTATTTCCCTTGGCCGCCATGTATATCGTGCGGAAACGTCAGGTCTCAGTTGGGCCACGACCGGCGGTCACCATGCCCATCGGCTACATGCTTTGGCTCGGCGGTGGCTTTGTCGGGCTGCATCGTTTCTATGTCAAAAATCTGCTGGGTCTCGTATACCTGCCGCTCTTTCTGCTCATTCTCTATGGCAACATCGAAAGCCGGTCCGCGCGGGTCGAGCTTTCTACGGCTGCCAACAATGTTTCCAGTCTGCAAAATCTGGTGAAGCGGTACGAAAAAAGATTGGAGAGGAGAGACAGTTCCCGGACCCGCCGTCAATTGGCCGGAGTGAAAAAAGAACTTGAGCCCGCCGGGAAACAACTGGCCGAATTTCAATCCATTTACGATAATTGGCTGAGTTTCTCCGGTACTTTCGCAGGCCTTATCGCCCTTCTGCTGATCTTCGACGCCTTTCAAATACCGAAACTCATTCGCCGCTGCAACGAAATAGAAGGGGAAGCGCCACCGCCGGCGGCCATTTACGGCGCCGACGTGGAAACGGCCGGCACCCATGAAGACCCGACCCTCAAAATCAAATCCAAATCCACCCATTTGATCGACGTGATCAGCGGCTGGACAGGCGAGTTCGTCGCCTTCTGGTCGATCATTGCCGTCTTCGTCTATTATTATGAAGTCCTGGCGCGGTACGTATTCAATTCGCCGACCAATTGGGCCCACGAGGCCATGTTCCTGATGTTCGGCATGCAGTATTTGATCGCCGGCGCCTACGCGCTTCGGGAAGATTCCCATGTTCGGGTCGACGTCATATACCTGATGCTGTCGGACCGAACCAAGGTCGTCACCGACATCGTCACTTCGATTTTCTTTTTCGTTTTTGCCGGTGCGTTGTTGGTCACCGGCGTTATCTTTATGATGGATTCCATTGCCGTTCTGGAAGTCTCCTTTACCGAATGGGCCATCCAGTACTGGCCGGTGAAAATTATGATCGCCCTCGGCGCCCTGCTTATTTTGCTGCAGGGAATATCAAAACTCATCAAGGACTTCGTGCTTCTGAAAAGAAGGATGGCCTAAACGATGGGCATTGAAATCAGCATCGGCTGGCTGACGATTTTCATGTTCGGATCATTACTGATCCTGTTGATGGCCGGTTTGCCGCTGGCGTTCGTCACCGGTGGCTTGGCGTGCATCTTCCTGTTTGTTTTCGGCAACGCCAGCATGCTGAATATTCTGCCGTCCCGGATTTTCCCCTATATGACGGATTTCCAGCTGTCGGCCATACCACTGTTCATTTTCATGGCAACCATGCTGGAGCGCGCCGGTCTGATCGAACAGTTGTTCGATGTAATTTATAAAATATTGGGCGGTCTCAGGGGCGGTCTGGCCTCGGCGACCATCATCGCCTCGACCATATTGGCGGCCATGGTCGGCGTCATCGGCGCCACCGAAGTGACCATGGGCATCATCGCCCTGCCGGCCATGCTGATGCGCAAATACAATCCGGAGATGGCCTGCGGTTCGATCCTGGCGGGCGGCACCCTCGGTATTCTCATCCCGCCGTCGATCCTGGCCATCCTGTTCGCCGTCATCGCCCAGCAGTCGGTGGGAGAATTGTTTATCGGCTCCGTCATTCCGGGGCTTTTGTTGTCGGGCCTTTATATCCTCTACGTAACGTCGCGGAGCTACATCAATCCCACCTTCGGCCCGGCCCTGCCGGTCGACGAGCGGGTCGACTTTGTCGGCAAACTAAAATTGCTGAGGGGTATCATCGCCCCGGTCATTCTGGTGGTGCTGGTGTTGGGCGTGATTTTCACCGGCGTCGCCACGCCGGTCGAGGCGGCGGGCATCGGCACCTTCGGCGCCTTGGTGGTGGCGGCGCTTTACCGGCAGTTGAACTGGAACGCCGTCCGCGAGGCGTCGCTGACCACCCTCAAGGCGTCGGCCATGGTGCTGTGGATCATTTTCGGCGCCAGCATTTTCGTCGGCTTCTACATCGTCAACGGCGGTCAGCAGTTCGTCACCGATATGCTGTTGGGGACCGGTCTCGGCCCCTACGGCATTTTGATCATTATGATGATTATCCTGGTGCTGCTGGGCATGTTCCTGGACTGGGTCGGCATTTTGTTGCTGGCGGTGCCCATATTCCTGCCCATCGCCAAAAGCCTGCCCTGGGATGGTGTGTTCGGCCTTCCTGGTGTGACACCCGCCGAAGTGCCGCTCTGGTTCGGCGTCATCTATATGGTGAACATGCAGATGTCGTTTCTAAGCCCGCCCTTCGGTTACGCCCTCTTTTACCTCAAGAGCGTGGCGCCGCCGGAAATTTCCATGGCCATGATATTCCGCTCGGCCATCCCCTTCCTGTTTTTGCAGGCGGTCGGGTTGGCGTTGGTCATCATCTTCCCCGAACTGATCCTCTGGCTTCCCCGGATGGTCTACGGTAGTTGAACCTTTTGCTTTCTTGACAGAAGAGCCGCGCAGGACTTATATGCGCCCACCTATTCATTTGGGTCCACCCAGATCGGGCGCGTAGCTCAGCGGGAGAGCACTGCCTTCACACGGCAGGGGTCACAGGTTCAATCCCTGTCGCGCCCACCATTTATCCTTTTGTAATCGTTGATAATAATAATTCCTTATTTTTTAAACAGTGATCGCAGATACATTTATACAATTTGGGTGGGTCATTTTATCGAAAGAATAAAGAACAAAGAAGGAATTTGATAAAGCAACTCAAAGCCCCGAGGGGGCGTGTTAAGAGAGCTGGACAACTTCGAAAAAATTAAGTCGAAAATTTACTCGATATAAAGTACCTGCGGCTCAGCACCCTTATCCGGTAACAAGCCTTTGGCGTTATATTTTTCGGCGATCTCTCGGAGGGGTTTTTCGCCGCTGTCCCATTCGCCGAAAATACGCGCACTCGTGGGGCAGGTTTCGACGCAGGCGGGGACGCCGCCCCGGTCCACCCGGTGATAGCAGAAATCGCATTTTGCAGCGACACCCTTGGGGATAGCGGCGTTGGCGTAGTTTTCGAACACGGTGGTGCCGTCATGGAGGACCGTGCGTTCGTCCTCGACCCTGGCGCGCTGGTCATAAGGACAGGCGAGAATACAGGCGCCGCAACCGATGCACCGGTCATGGTCGATCAGAACAATGCCGTCGTCCCGCGTGTAACTGGCTTTGGTGGGGCAGACGGGTACGCAGGGCGGGTTTTTACAGTGGTTGCAAAGGGTCGGCAGGAACGTGCGGCTGGCATTGGGAAACTCTCCCGTTTCCTCTTCCAGCACCTGGGTGAAATGCATATCGTTAGGCGTGTTGTGTTCCACCTTACACGCCACCGTGCAGGCGTTGCACCCCATGCATTTCTGAATGTCAACGATCATTCCGTATTTAGACCCTCGTTTTTCCATGGGCGCCCCTATCCGCTTATCTTGGTTACTTTGA
Organism: uncultured Rhodospirillaceae bacterium; assembly: GCA_964574215.1. GTDB lineage: Bacteria > Pseudomonadota > Alphaproteobacteria > Rhodospirillales > UBA2165. The sequence continues at coordinate 11,867 of CAZNLR010000021.1, forward strand.
CGCGGACGCAGGTATCTACCTGACCGCTCAAAGTATCGATGCGTTTGATGTTGGGGGGCGGCAATAAGGTATTAAACGACGTTCCCTTCTTAGCCGCCACATGGAGATTGCGTGCCCAATGACCCAGCGTACCGGGAATGCCCAAACATTCAGGATGGACGATCTGAGTGACCTTCAGATTACCTTCGTCCTCGCCGTGACGAGATTCCACCAGCACGCGGTCGCCGTCCTCCAATCCTTTCCGCGCCGCCGCATCCGGGTGCATCATCACATTGAGGGTATAGGGATTGGCCCGGGATATCTCATCGATCCATAAATTCTGCTGGGAGATCGTGCTGGTCTGAAAGGGCACCTTGAAATTGACAATCAACAAATCGTACTCGTCGCCGTCCTCGTGCCCGGGGACATCATTGCATTCGTCGCAGGGGATGAAATCAACCAGCGGCTTGTAGGGCCGAAAATCCCACTCCAAACCCAGTTCGTCCGTAACTGTCTTTAGGTCCTCGCCGGTATCGATCAAATGCTCCAGATAGATGGGCATGCGGGCCTTGATGAAATTACCGGGATAGGCTTCTTCGATGGTTTTGTCGCGGGTGATCAGGCACGAGGTCTGTTTGACGTCCTCAAAGGTAAAATCGTCGCCGATCAGGGTCTTGGCCTGGCGTTCGGCGATGTCCTTCACCGCATGGCGTTTGCCCGTTTCCAGCTTGTGGGCATCGCTGACGCCCCAGGAGTCGTTACCGATTTTGTTGAACTCGTCGATGAAGCCGATACGTTCGGCCAGTTCCATATAAACCTCGGTCCAGGGCCGGGTTTCCCCGGGCGCGTCCAGGGACGGCTGGCGCATGTGCCAGTACCATTTTCCCGGTCCCGGAATAATGAAGGCGTAGGGATCATTGGCGGGGAACAGATCCCAGCGTTCGAAATCGTGGGCATCCGGCAGAATGATGTCGGCGAACTCGGCCGTCTCGTCGATGAAGGTGGCGAAGGAAACCTGAATATCGAACTTCTTCAAGGTCTCGGCCATGGCGTCGGCGTTGTGGCTGTTCATCATCGGGTTGGTGCGGCCGATCAGCAAGATTTCCGGCTTATAGTCGAGGCCGAACTTCTCCGGATCGTCGATGCCCAGGGGGTAGAGCCCTCGGGTGAACAGCGCCGCGGGGAATAACTCGTGCAAATCAAGACATTCCGGCACTTTGGCCTTTTGCGCCGGATAGGGCGCGTTGTATTTGGCGATGTGCTGGGCCACCAGGATCATGCCGTCCTCGTCCATGTCCGGCTCCCAGAAGGGACCGATGGGATTGACCCCGCGCTGGCCGCCCGGCATATCAATATTGCCCACCAAAATGTTGAGCAGATGAATGGAAAAGCTGGTGACGGCCCCGCCCTTATGGGCGCCCGAGCCCCGTTTGAAATGGATGGCCGCCGGACGGTAGGGCATGTTATGGCCGTCTTTATCGACGGTAGCGCCGATCCTGGCCGCTTCCCCATACTCCCTGGCAATGCGCCGGATGATGTCGGCAGGCACCGTGGTGATTGTCTCCGCATTTTCGGGCGTAAACTGTTTGAGGTGTTCCTTGAGCGCGTTAAAGGCGGTTTGGCCGGCATCGAACTCGCCTTCCAAGGCGGGATTGGATACATCCGCCGCATCAAACGGCTTTGCGCTATTGTCCGCCAGGTCCCAGACCATGGGTTTGCCGGTGGCCTCGTCTCGTACATAGTGACCGTCCGGTTTCACAAGATAAATGCCGTTGGTCCGGGCTGTTAGGAATTCCCGGTCGTAAATTTCCAGGTCGTTCACCATGACGTTGAGCATGGCCAAGGCCATGGCTCCGTCGGTGCCGGGCTTGATGGCAATCCATTCATCGGCTTTGGCGGCGGCGTTGGTGCAGAAGGGATCGATCACCACCAGCTTGGCGCCCGCCCGCCTGGCGTCGGCCAGTTCACCGGCGGAGTGGAGCGGAATGGTCTCCGCCAGATGTCCCAATTGCGTCCCCCAGAGGATAACATACTCGATGTCTTCAAAATCCAACTCGCCGTTGAATGAGGCATTGGTCATCAGATGGGCCCAGTGGGGAGCGGCGCCGCAATAGTCGGCCCGGTTCCAATGGAAATTGGTGGTGCCAAAGGCTGCCCCGAAGGTCTTGCTGATGCCGTAGCCGGGCAAATCGAAATGGGCGATCACCAGGCCGCGGGGATCGATTTCCCGGACGGCTTTGAGTTTGTCGGTCACCGTCTCCAACGCCTCGTCCCAGGAAATCCTTTCCCATTGGGGATCAACGCCGATGCCTTTCTCGGGATTGCCGCGCTTCATAGGATATAGCACGCGGGTGGGGTCGTAGAGATCGAGGAAACGGGAGCGGCCCTTGGCGCAGATATAGCCGTGGGAATTGAGGGCGTTTTCATCCCCCACCACATCGACCACCTTGCCGTTGACCGTCTGAACCTTGACGCCGCAGCAATTGTAGCAGCCGAGGCAGACCGTCGGGGTGACCGCCAGCTGATCGCCGTTTTGTTCTATTTTTTCCGAATACATGTCAGAACACCCACGCTAAATTAGCTTGTCGTAAACGCCGACCTTGAGGATGGCGTTTCGCATGGCGATATCACCCACTATCCGGGCAGCAGCCAGAAGGAACACAAACTGGGGTGTGGTCACCATTGGCCATAGGGCCATATGGACGCCGATAATCAGCGGCAGTACAATCCCGGCAAATATTCCCACGATATAAAAAGATACGAACTCTTGCTTGGCCATAAGGTTTGCCGAGACTTCGGCGGACCGGCCCGTTTTGGTGATGGTCATCATGTAGATCATCACGGCAACCAAAAGCAGCCCCATCACCGCCGGTAACACCCAGAGGAACTCAGCCGGGACGCGGCCCGGAAACAGCACATACAAGGCTGCCCCACTGGCGAGCCCATTGAGCGCAAAAAGTATCGGTAGCTGGTTGCTGTTCCAAAAGGCGATGGCGGGAAAGGTTCGCATGACCAGCCCGGATTTCAACAAGACGAATCCGGCGAGTAACAGAAACACCCCGGTGAGAACTGCATTGGCATCACTGCCGATCAATGCGCTGTCGATCCAGAGCACGGCAATGGCAATCAGCCCCAGAACAATGAATAGAGGAATGATGACGGCCCCCCGGCTCATCCAGGAGTGCCGGAAGTTGGCCATGACATAGACCATGTTCTTCGGATTGCCCAAATGGGCCAGCAGCAGCGCACCGGACGCCATGAGGATCACCAGCCCCAATAGCGCGCCCTGTAATTGGCCGAATACAAAGGCGATGAAAAATACCGTCGCACCGGCCCCCTCCAGGGAGAACGTCAGCGCCTCCTGGAATCCCCAAGTGGTCTGAACTTTGTAGCCGACCGAAAAATCAACTTTTCCCTGCCGGATGATCCTGGGTAATTTTTGAGACATCTCATTCATTGATCGGCCCTACCAGCACTTTGCCAATCGGCCCGTGGCGCATATGCTCGAATGCTTCCTGAACTTCTTCAAAAGGAAAGATTTTGTCTATGGCCAAGGCGATCTTATTGGGTTCCAGAACAGCCAACAGCTCTTTTAGAGCACGCTGGGATTCATGGGCCTTGTACAGGCTCACCTGCATACCGTGAATTTGCAGGCGTTTGAAAATGATCTCCACCGGTCTGATCTCGCATTTGATGCCCGCAAGCGCGCCGATTATGCAGATACGCCCGTAGGGATTGGCCATGTCAATGCACTTGGTCAGGAAATCACCGCCGACAATATCCAGCATCACATCGGCGCCGCCGAGATTTTTGATCCTGGCGACGATGTCGGGATCGTCGGTGTCCAATACATGGTCCGCGCCCAATTCTTTCAGTTTCGCTACTTTCTCCTGGCCTCTTGATACCGCGATGGTATTGGCGCCCATTTCTTTGGCCACCGCCAACCCCGCCAGTCCGATGCCGCCCGATGCGCCGGTCACAACCGCGTTCTCACCCGGTTGCAGGTTCGATGCATCCGATAGAGCCTGCCAGCAGGTGAGAAACACTTTGGTCCCCGCCGCGCCTTCTTCCGGGCTCCACCAGTCGGGCAGATGCGCCAGATGGTCTTCCGGCAACACCAGGTAGTCGGCCAACGTGCCGTCCCGGTTGATGCCGACCGTGGCGCTGGGCGTAATCACCAGATCGCCTTCCTGGAATTTGCTGTCGGCATGGGTTTGAACGACCTCGCCGCAGCCATCCCGACCCACCGAATACGGCGGTTCGGCACACCCCTGATAGAGCCCCATGATCAGGAACTTATCGGCGGGGTTAAGCCCGGCGTACTTCATTTTGACCAGAACCTCATCACCGGTGGGTGTCGGCATGTCCACGTCTTCCATCCTCAAATTTTCGATGTGGCCGAATTCGTGAAACCGCCACGATCTCATTATTCCTTGAGCCAAGCTCTCCGCCCCCACATTCATTTATTCCCCGGCCAATACGGCGCGCGCATCCAACGCCGCGCCACCCTTAGCATCTGCCGTAAAGGGATTGATATCCAGTTCTTTTATTTGCGGAAAATCTGTCATCAATTTCGATACCCTGGCGATGGTCTGTGCTATTTCATCTTGGTCGACGGGATCGGCCCCGCGTGCGCCTTCCAGCAATGCACCTGCTTTGATCTTACCCGGCATGGCCCTTGCTTCAGTCATCGAAACAGGAGCCATGGCGAACGTAACGTCCTCCAGTATTTCCGCATAGATTCCACCCAAGCCGAACATGATCACCGGCCCGAACCCTTCATGGCGCGTGGCGCCAATGATGGTTTCAATGCCGTCACCGACAAAACGTTGTAAATGGACTCCGTCAATCTCCGCCCCGGGAACCTTGAGCTTAATCGTATCAACCATCTCTTCGAAGGCGCAAAGGAGGTTCTGCTCATTGGTCAGGTTGAGCTTCACGCCGCCGACATCGGTCTTGTGAACAATTTGCTCGCTGGCGATTTTCATCACCAGGGGGTAACCCAGTTCTTCCGCGATATTTATCAATTCATCCCGGCTGGTCGCCAATTTGGCGGCTGCCGTCCTGACGCCATAGGCCTCTAAAATATCTAAAGTATCTGTACCCAACACCCCAATCTCGTTTGATCTCGCTCTAGCGAGAATTTCACCGGCCGCGTCAAGGTCCACGCCACCGATGACGGTGTCCGTGTCTGCTACCCGTCCTTTAATCTCATTGTGATAGCGGTACAGGCCCGCCAAGGCTCGGGCGGCGCTTTTGGGGCTGGTGAAGCCGGCAACGACACCGCTCTCCTCCGCCTTTTCGATCACCTCATGCTGGTTCTTGCCAAACGCCCAAAGCGCCACCGGCTTTTGGGCAAAATCCTTTTGCGCCTGGACGATGCCGTCGATCCATTCGCTCAGGGACTCATACCCCGTCGTCCGGTAGGCGTTTAATAGTACCACCGCCCCGTCCACTTCGTCGTCTCCCAACAATCGCTGAAGAATGTCCACATTGGCGCCCGCCAATCCCTTTTGCAGCACCGCCATCCAGGTATCCACGGGATTGCCGATTTCCAGCCAGGGCGGGTTCAGTTTTTGTATGTCGTCCAGAACGTTTTGGGACGGCGTCGCTATGTCCAGGCCAAACTCACCCAACGCGTCCACCACGGCGATACCGCCGCCTCCGGATATGGTGATGACGGCAATGCGATTGCCTTTCATGTCCGGGTAGGTGATCAACGCCTTATTCAGTTCGGTCATTTCCTCCAGATCGTCCACCCGCATGACGCCGGCCTTTTCGAAAGCGGCATCGACCACACGGTCGTCGCCCGCCATGGCGCCCGAATGCGACGCAGCGGCCTTGGCGCCTTCTTTGCTTTTGCCAAGCTTGTAGGCGATGATGGGTTTTCGTGGCGTAATTTCCGAAGCAACTTCAACAAAAGCCGCCCCATCCGCCAATCCTTCCATATGAAGATTGACCACCTTGATGCGGTCGTCATCGCCCAGATGGGGCAATAGATCGATAAAGGAAACCTCGGCGCCGTTGCCGATGTCGATTCCCAGACCCAAACCAGCCGTAAATTCCGCCGAGGCCAGCACGAACATGCCCGACTGGCAGATCAAAGCATTGGGTTTTTGGTAAAGATCGAATTTCTGAAACGAGGTATGGAAATAGTCGAAGGAATTAGCGACGCCGATGGTGTTGGGACCCACGAGACAGGTGTCCGATCCGTTGACGATCTCCACCAACCGGTCCTGCATATCGTGGCCGTCCTGATCGGCATCGGCGAAACCTTGCGACACAATCAACGCCACCTTGATGTCCTTTTCCACACAGTCGGAGACTGCCTCGGCGACGGCTTCCCGGGGCACCATGATGATAGCCAGATCGACCGCTTCGGGAATGTCCCGGATGCGGGTATAGGCCTTGTGCCCCAGCACCGTGTCGGATTTGAGGTTTACCGGATAAATAGTTTTGTCGATCCCCTCCTTAATGAGGTTTTCCATGAGATTGTAGGTGCCCGGACCGGTCCTGTCCGATGCGCCCGCAATCACGATGGAGCGCGGATTGGTGAGGTGCTCGAAGTGTAGTTGAGTGAATTTGGTCATAATTTGATCCCCCTCACCCTAACCCTCTCCCGCAAGGAGAGAGGGAACTAAACTTTCCCCTTCCCCCCTTGCGGGGGAAGGTCGGGATGGGGGGAATGGACGTCAGGAAACGCAACGCCCTTAAACACCTCTATACTTAGCATTGGCGAAACCGATGGTGGTGGTTTCGAGCTCCAAGCCTCTTGAGTGCTGGCCCTTCATAGCGCGGAACACTTTTTCCGGCGTGACCGGCACCTCGGTGATACGCACACCGACGGCATCATAGACGGCGTTCATAATCGCCGCACAGACAGGTCCCGTAGGCGCTTCGCCAACTTCCTTGCCGCCATAGGCCGATGTCGGATCATAGGCGTCGACAATTTCCGAATCCATTTCCGGCATGTCCATGGTGGTGGGGATTTTGTAGTCGTGGAAATTGGGGTTCAGCACCTTGCCGTTCCGGTCGACGACAATCTCTTCAATCAACGCCTGACCGAGACCCATGGCGACACCGCCCTCCACCTGACCTTCGACGCTGGCGGGATTAACGGCCTGGCCGCAATCGGTGGCTTCGTAGTATTTTTCCACCTTCACCTGGCCGGTCTGGAGGTCTATTTCAACCTCGGCGATTTGGGCGGTGAAGCCGAAGGCCGGCGACGGGCCGATGATCTTGCCGGGATAGTCGCCTCGCGGCTGGGGTGGCGTGTAATCGCCGGTGCCGAAGCAGGTGCCGATAACGTCCTGGTACATGGTGACGGCATCCCAGAAGCCGATGAAGCGATTGTCGTCGTAGATAGAATAAATACGCTCGTCTTTGCATTCCAGCTGTTCTACGCGGATACCTAAATGCGCGCCCGCCACTTCCAGCAGTTTCTGCTTGGCGTCGATGGCGGCGTTCTTGACTGCATGACCGGCGCCGTAGGTAGCGCGGCTGTCCATGGTGCCGTTATCCATAGGGGCCAGCAATGTATCCTGACAAACGAAATTCACTTTGCGTACGGGGATGCCGAACACTTCGGCGGCTATCTGGGTCATCACCGTGGTCGAGCCCTGCCCGATATCCGTCACGCCGCAGAAGACCGTTGCGCCGGCTTCCGTATCGACGCGGATATTGGCGGTCGAATGGGCCCGCGATGAATTATAGAGCAAAAAGGCGCCGCCGGAACTGTAATGGCCCGCCGCCAGCCCGATGCCCTTGCCGTAGGGCAGCTTGCCGTGCTTGTTGACGAAATCCGAGCGCTCGGCCACCGAGGTCAGGCATTTTTTAAATTCGGCATGGCGCACTTCGACAACGGACGGACATTTGTATCCGGTTTCCACGGCGTTGATCATGCGCAGTTCGTAAGGATTGATGCCTAGCTTTTCCGCCGCCATGTCGAAGCAGCTTTCCACCGCCGTCCGCGCCTGCACACCACCGAAGCTGCGCTGCGCACCCGGTGTCGGCTTGTTGGTATAGACGCGGCGGCCGTTGTAGCGGATGTTGCGCACCGTATAGGGCAGATGAGTGAGCGCGGCGACAAACCACAACACCACAAAACCCCAACCGCTGTGGGCGCCACCGTCCAGCAGAACGTTGAGATCCAGGGCCTGGATGGCGCCGTCCTTGTTAAAGCCCAGCTTTAAGGTCAAATGGCAACCGTGGCGGCCCTTGTTCTGGTAGATGGATTCATCCCGGCCATAGGTCAGTTTAACCGGCCGGCTGAGCTTTCGGCTCAACAGACAGGTGATCAGGACCGACGGCGTCGCCTCCGATTTTCCGCCAAAACCGCCGCCGACATTGGGAATAATCACTCTGATATCGTCGACGGGTATGCCGATGGTCTTGGAAACGGTGTGCTGCAGCATGTGCGGCAGCTGGTTGCAGTTATAGACGGTGATTTTCTTTTTCCCCGGATCGTAATCCGCCACTGCCGATTGGGGCTCCAGGAAGCCGCCATTGACCATGGAGGTATAGAAAGTCTCTTCGACCACGACGTCGGCTTGCGCCAAGGCATCATCCACGTCCCCAAAAATTTGCTCGGCGGTGTGATTGGTATTGTTAGGAAAATCATGGATCAGATTATCGGTTTGCTGCTCCGACTCCTGCGCTGTGACGACCACCGGCAGTTCTTCGATTTCGACCTCGATCAGTTCGACGGCTTCAGCGGCGATCTGCTCGTTGATGGCGGCGACGGCGGCAATGCCTTCACCGAAATAGCGCACCTTGTCGACCGCCAGGGCGGTTTCCGTCGGCAGCAAGTCGTTGACGGAATACGGCTTGGTGCATTCCTCGCCGGTAATGACAGCGAGAACGCCGGGATATTTTTCCGCTTTGCTGATATCCACTTTTTTGATTTTTCCGTGGGCGACAGGACTGCAATAGACCTTGGCATAGACCATGCCGTGCAAATCGATATCGTCGGTGAAGTCGGCGCGGCCGGTGACCTTATCGAAGCCTTCAACCCGGGGAATGCTTTTGCCGACGACGGCAAAATCCCTGTTGGGCATTTCAGTGTCAATTCCGTCCATTATTCGGCTCCTACCTGGCTGACTTTGTCGTCGCTGTACTCGCCGTCCACAACGGCTTCGACCGCTTCGATGATTTTTTCATAGCCCGTACACCGGCATAGGTTGCCGGAAAGGCCAACCTTGATTTCTTCACGGGTCGGCTGGGGATTGTCGTTGAGCAGCCCCTTGGCGGACATAATAACCCCCGGCGTACAAAAGCCGCACTGAACACCGTTCTTTTCCAGAATGGCCTGTTGAATGGGATCAAGCGTGCCGTTTGATTCCAGCCCTTCGATGGTGCGAATGTCTTTGCCTTCGCAGGCGATGGCCAGAGTGAGGCACGATAGTTGCGACTTGTCGTCGATCAGCACCGTGCAGGCGCCGCAATCGCCTTGCTCACAGCCCAGCTTGGTGCCGGTCAGTCCCAGCTTCCGCCGCACCACATCGGCCAGCGTATCATTGGGCGCCACCATGATCTCGTAGGGGCTGCCGTTGATGTTCAATTGAACGACTTGTTGCATGTTCCTTACTCCTAAACTTATCCGGCTGCCCTAGTTGGCAGCCCGGACGCAGGCTTCGTCATAGGCCCGCTGCACCAAAACTTTTAGAATTTCCCGCCGGTATTCCGCCGACGCGCGGAAATCGTCGATCGGCTTGGACGCCGCCGCGCAGGAGTCCAGTGCTTTGGCCAATAAATCCTCGTTAGGTGCCTGGCCTTTCAGCATCTCTTCGGCGTCGACGGCGCGGATCGGGGTGGGGCCGACCACACCCAACACAATCTTGAGTTCTTTAACGGATTTATCGGACGGATCGGCCTCGACATAGACGGCGGCGGCGACCATGGCTATTTCCATGCCGCCCCTCACCCGGAAGTGATGGTAGGCGCTGCCTGAATTCTCCGCCGGTGTGGGCATCGAGATTTGTTTGAGATACTCGCCCGTTTCCAGGGCCGTCTTGCGGTTGTCTAAAATGAAGTTTTCAAGCGCCATGGTCCGATCGCCCTTGGCTGAGCCGATGGTCACGTCGGCGCCGAAAGACACCAAGGCAGGCGGCGTATCGGCCGCCGGCGACGCATTGCAGATATTTCCGCCCATGCTGCCCATGGTGAGGATCTGCCGTGCGCCGATGGTTTCGATTGCTTGATAGAGACCATGGTATTTATCGGCCACCGCAGGAGTATCAAGAATAGCCTCCAGCTTCGCCGACGCCCCCACGGTCAGGCCGCTCTTGTCGTCGAAGTCAATGGACGCTAGCTCGGCCACATCCTTAATGTCGATCAGGAATTCGGGCCGCAACCCCGGCGCCTTCATCTGCACCAAAAGGTCGGTGCCGCCCGCCAGAATACGGGCTTTATCGCCGTGCTCCGCCAGCATGGCGGCCAGTTCGGCCTCGTCCTGGGGCGCTAAATATTGAAATTTTGGTAGATACATATTTTCTCCTTGAACGCCGTCACAAATTTAACGGGCGTTCATCTTTTCCTCTTCCATACGTCTGATTTCCCGCTTGAGAACTTTGCCGGACGCGGTTTTGGGAAGGTCCTCCAAATCCACGAACTCAAAAATGCGCGGCACTTTGTAAGCCGCCATGCAGTCGCGGCAGAAGGCCTCTAGTTCTTCAGCATTCGATTCCTGTCCCTCGTCGAGAACGATAAAGGCTTTGGGGACCTGGCCTTTCACCTCGTCAGGGATGCCGACCACCACGGCCTGCAGGACCTTGGGATGTTCGATAATGAAGTTCTCCACTTCCAACGGATAAATGTTGTAGCCGCCGCACACCACCATATCGTCCTTGCGGTCTACGATGTAGAGCTGCCCTTCCGTCGCACTGCCGTTTTCGATGCGGGCCATGTCGCCGGAATGCCACCAGCCGTCTTTAAACCGGGCGGCGGTCATCTCCGGATCGTTCCAGTATTTCTTGACCACGCCTGGTCCTTTGCAACATAGCTCCCCGATCTCGCCATTGGGTAGGGCGTTGCCTTCGTCGTCGATAACCTTGATCTCCCATTCGGGCGTCACCCAGCCGGCTGAACCAGGCGTTGGGTGGCGGAAACGGGTATGGGTGGCAGTACTCGACAACTCGGTAGCGCCGTAGCATTCGACAATGCCGATGCCGAACGTGTCCTCGATGCGCTTGCAGGTATCGCCCGGCAGCGCCGCTCCCGCCGACTGTCCCTGCCATAGAGAGGTCACGTCATATTGATTGCTGTTGCGGTCGTATTCGTCGATTAGATACATCCACATGGTGGGCGGGCCCATGAAATGGGTGGCGCTGAATTTGGTGATGGCCTTCAAGGACACGACGGGATCGAAGCGCCGGATGGTGATCACAGCCGCCCCCGCATAAAGAGTCGGCAACACAGCGATGACCAGGGCCACGTGAAAATAGGGATAGCCGCAGACCACCGAATCCTCGTCGGTCATCGGCACGATCTGATAGGCGCTCATCATGGTAAGGGACTGCCAGTTCTGATGGGTGGCCACCGCCCCTTTGGGCCGTCCGGTGGTGCCGGAGGTATAAAGGATCGACACCGGATCGTCCGGATCCATGTCCAATGACTTAAATTCTTCATTGCCGCCGGTCATCAAATCGTCGAAGTCCTTCACCTTGTCATTTTTAGCGTCCGCCGGCACATTCTCCACCAGCACAATCTTTTCCAGGCTGGATAATTCGTCCCAGATGGGAATAACGTTTTCCATCACCGGCTCGACGGAACCGAACAGCACCTTGGCGCCGCAATGGTTGAGGCCATATTCCATTTCCAGCTTGCGGTTCATAATATTGAAGGGCGTATAAATGGCGCCCACCTTCATGATGGCCAGAACCGCCATGACATAGGGCGGAATATTGGGCAGATAGACGGCCACGCGGTCGCCCTTGTTCACCCCCATGGACATCAAGGCGTTGGCGAGCTTATTCACGTCTTTATCCAGTTCCGCGTAGGTCCAGGTATTGCCGGTTTCATAATCCATGATCGCCGGCCTGTTCGGTATGCGCGCCGCGGACTTTTCCAAACAATCATACGCCAGGTTCATTTCCACCCCCACTGATCGGACAAATTTATAATGATATATCTATAGATCATTTGATCGAATTTGTAAAGATAGTTACCGTTGTTCGTCTTTAAAAATCCCACATTTACTGGTTATTTAAAAAGATATACAAATATATCATAGATTTGATATACTTATGGTATTATGGCCCCGAAATCAGAACATAGGGATAAAGAATACGAAGACATTCTGATGGTGCTGCGGGATTCCAAAACGCCGCTCTACCATCAAATATTTCTGATCCTGCGCGGCAAAATTCTGGACAACACCTACCCGCCGCATTCGCTGATTCCCAATGAAAAGCAGATCATGGAGATGTACGACGTTTCCCGAATTACGGCGAAACGTGCCCTCAACGAACTGGCCGACGCCAATTATGTGACGCGTCAACGGGGTAAAGGCACCCGCGTACGGGAACAGCTTCCCGACGCACCGCTGGAAATCGAATCCGACGATCTGATCCAGAGCATGTACGAGATGGGCCAGCAGACGGAGGCCGAGGTTCTGGATTTCGCCTACATCAAAGCGCCCTCCCACGTGGCCATTCATCTCAATTGCAAGGAAGGCGACATCGTTCAGATGGCGGTCCGCGTCAGAAGCTACAAGGGCAAGCCCATCTCATATATTACGTCTTATGTGCCGGAAGCCATCGGCAACAACTACTCACGGGAAAATTTGGGAAACCAGCCGCTCTTTCAACTGATCAAGCAGCTGGGCATCAACCTGACCCGGGCCGAACATTCGGTTAACGCCGTTCTCGCCGATCCCACCGTCTCGCCGGTCCTAGGGGTCGATATCGGCAGTCCGCTGCTCAGCGTCAACAAGCTCATCTTCGATGATACCGGCAAGCCGGTGGAATACCTTTCGGTTCTCTATCGGCCCGACCGCTACAATTACAAGGTCAACCTGGCGGTATCGGACGACCCGCAGCTCAACCAGGGCAACAGTTAGACCACTTACTCGAAGACTTTGACGCGGATGCTGGTCCACTCTTCGGGATCGGCGGTGGTTGCGTCGATGATCATAATTCCGGGCCGTCCGAAAATATTTTCGGTCTCAACGAATTTGAAATCTGCTGTTTCGTTCGCTCTATGGGTGATGGCCCACAGAACGTCCTCCGCCGAATTAGGGTCGGTATCCTTGTTGAGCAAAACGAATTTTTCGATGAGCCTGATATCAAACAGTTCCGGGTCGACGCTGTCGAGCGTCACGCCGTCCTCGACCGTCAGCAGGCACATCTGGCCGGCGGTATATTTGGGTAGATGGTAGTCAAGAATATAGTCTGTTTTTTGTTTAAAGTGCTCAAGCTGGTGCAGCATTTTCATCCGGACCAATCCGACATGCTCCTGCGACCTGCCGCCCAGAATACTGTGATAAATCACATCCTTCCGCCGCCACATCTCGGTCACGCGGCAGATGGGATTCTCATTGGTCATGTAGAGGCCTTTCATATCACCGAAAGGACCCTCGTCGCCGTATTCCTGCTCTACGGTGCCGAATAAAACCATCTCTGTTCCTAAAGGCACCGGCAGATTTCCGTCAAAAAAAACCAGTTCACCACCGCTGAGCGCCTGGGCAATTTTCAGTTCGTCATCCTCTTCGGTAAAACCCAACGCTCCCAGCAGCATGGCTTCCACCGGCCCGCCGATCAGCACGGCGATCTCTAGATTCTCGCCCCTTCCCAATGTGTTCTCGGCAATCTCCTTCATCCTCGGCGTTCGCGGATTAAAATAAAATTTGTTGCCGTCCAGCACCGATAGACGAATGTAACTAATATGATGATTGCCCGAGTCCGGGTTCTTCGCCAGCACCACACCGGACGTTATGTATGGGGTGGCGTCATGTTCGCTGTGAACGATATTGGGTATCTGGTCGAGCAGCACTGGATCCGCTACGACATCGTAGTCGCCGTCGTTTTTCTGCTGGATATTAAGTGGCTGCGGCGATTGGGCCGCCTGATCGATTTTCTCATAAAAGGATGGATTGTCATGGGCGCCGACGGACCAATAAATACGCTCCGGGTTGCCGAACAGATTGGACGCGACCGAACCGTCGAAGTCGGAGATATTTTCGAAAACCAGCATTCTGTTTTCGTCGGTCTCTTCATTACTGATGCGCTTGGGTATTTTGCGGCAGCTGATTTCCTCGTCAACAATCAGCCTGCCTTCGTTACCGTTTTTTTCTATGAAGCTCCTGAAATCCATAATCATCCCCCTACAACGAACTTTGATCCGTCATTAGCTTTAATTGCTCAGTTGCCAGTTTGCAAACGCGCAACCAGTTCGGCCTTTAGGATTTTACCCAATGGTGATTTCGGCATTTCATCAAGAAAGAAAATACCCTGCGGCACTTTGTAGGGCGCCAGATTGGTACGGCAGTGATCGAACAACACCTGTTCTTCGATATCTATTTTCGCGACGATGAACACGGCGACGTCCTCGCCCCGCTCCGCATTCGGCCAGGAGACGGCGGCGGCCTCGGCAACCGAATCGTGCGAGAGCAAAACCTGCTCAATCTCCGCCGGGTAGATATTGACACCGCCTCTGATAATGACATCCTTGGCCCGCCCCACGAGGTAGAGCAAACCGTCCTCGTCCAACTTTCCAATGTCGCCGGGATAGAACCAGCCGTCGCGGAAGGCTTCGGCATCGGCTTCCGGATCGTTATAAAAACCGGTCGCCACCGCCGGTCCCCGATAGCGGATCAGCCCCGCCTCATTGGCCGGCATGGGTGTTCCTTTGTCGTCGACGATCTGAACCTCGGTTTTATAAATCGGCTCACCCACGGAATTGGCCGCGTCCCCGATATGTTGTGGCAGCAGCACCGAGACGCCGCCGCCTTCGGTGGATCCGTAGTAGTTGATGAATGCAGGGTTAAGACGGTCAATTACGTCCTGGCGCTCATCGGGATGCAGGATAGCGCCGGTGGAAAGTAGCCGGTTCAAACCACCCAGCAAAGGCTGGCCCTTGTCGGGCAGTTGTAGCAACCGCCGCAGCAGGGTCGGCACCAAAAGTAATGTGGTGGCGCCGTATTGCTCTGCCGCCACAACCAGATCTTCCGGCTCATAGGGCGGCGGGAACATGATGACCGTGCCGCCGCTGAACAGGCTGCCCATGGTGAAGCTGCGGCCACCGCCAAAATACAAAGGCGTAGCGCTGAGATAACGGTCGTGCTGGTTGAACCCCAGGGTTACCCACTGGATGACGAAGCGGGCGATAAACTGATCGTGGCTGAGCATGGGTCCTTTGGGCCGGCCCGTCGTCCCCGACGACAGGGAGAGCACCAGGGGGTTGTCGCCGCCGGGTGTGCAGGGAGTATCGGTCGGCTGCGCCGCCACCTCTTTGTGCCAGTCGTCGTTTACTTCAACGAAATTGAGGTCGGGAATAACGGCACCCGGCTCCACAACTACCAACACCGCATTAAAGAAAGACGCGACTCTTTCTTTCTCGGCATCTGTCCAACGCCAATCCAGGGGCAGAATGACCGCCCCCAATCTGGCGATAGCATAATGGAGCATCAAGTGATCGGCGCTGTCCCGGAGACACAATCCGACGATGGATTTTTCACGAACGCCAGCCGCTGCAAGATGTCCGGCAATGCGCCTTACCAGTGCATCCAGCTCCCCATAGGTAATAGTCCGCTCACCTTCAATGATGGCGGGATGGGTGCCGCGGCGTCTGGCATTTTCCTCCAAAGCCAGCGCTACATTCTGATTGTTGAGCAAGTTGATCCCCGGTGATTAATTGACGTCGGTACAAACGGGCGCGCTAATCTTGCCCGTTACAATCTGAGATGGCATGGTACGTTTCCGATTCATACTGATGCAAGGCCTATTGAACCGATGCCAGACTCTTCTTTTCCCGTCGCCGCCATCGACGCCGTGGTCAATCTTCAGACCGAGGAGGCGCTCAGCCACAGGCCTGCCGACCGGCGCGGATTTTATGTGGAAAAAATCGGTGTCGATGAGGAAACCTTCACCGGCATCTCCCATGAAACCATGCTACGGCGCATGGACGACGCCGGCATCGAAAAGGCCTTCCTGATCGCCGCCAAGATCGGCCGCCTCGGCCTGCCCGCCGCCTATCATATTCCTTACGATCTAGTGGTCGGTGCGGTAAAGAGCCATCCCGACCGGTTTTACGGTCTCGCCGGTATTGACCCTTATGAAGGCATGACGGGCGTCCGGGAATTGGAGCGGGCAGTTACCGAACTCGGCTTCATCGGCGCCCATGTCTATCCCCATTGGTTCGAATTGGCCCCCGACCACGCCAAATACTATCCCTTCTACACCAAATGCGTGGAACTGGATGTCCCCATCCAGATGCAAGTAGGACAGTCTCTGGTCTATTCGCCGACCAATCCCACGCGCAGCGTCGGCCGACCCATCACCTTGGACAGCGTTGCCTGCGACTTTCCAGAATTGAAAATCATCGGCATCCATATCGGCATCCCCTGGCACGAAGAAATGATCGCCATGGCCTGGAAGCACCCGAACGTTTATATCGGCAGCGACGCCCACGCGCCGAAGCATTGGCCGGAACCCTTCGTTAATTACCTCAACTCTTACGGCCAGGATAAAGTCATCTTCGGCACGGACTTTCCGGTGATCGACTTCCAACGGGCCATGGATGAGATTGCGGCGCTGAGTTTAAAACCCGAGGTGCTGGAAAAATTCCTGCGCCGTAATGCGGAAAAAATCTACGGATTAGAAAACTGATATCTGACCTTCCAACTGATTACCTTTTATTCTCCATTTTCTTTGTTGCTTAAGTCCGCCAAACAATTATCGATTGAATATTGCTACGATATTGACATAAAAATTACACGGCTAGGCGATTTTGAGGCAGCCATGAAATTGCGGTTCTAAAATGAATCATTCGGCAACAGATATTCTCGAAAAAATTGGCAATATCGGTGCCGACCCGGATGACGATGATGGTCTTCGACTGCGAAAATCGTTGCTGGTACTCTGTTCTATCCTGTTCATATTCGCCGGGCTCGCCTGGGGGCTGATGTATTTCTTTTTTGGCCAGCCGCTTGCCGGGTTAATTCCGTTTACCTACGGTATCGTTTCGCTGCTCAGCATCATCTCTTTCGCACTTACACGCAAATATCGATTCTTCAGATTCAGCCAGCTTTTATTAATTCTTCTGCTTCCTTTTTTTCTCATGATGGCCTTGGGCGGGTACGTCAACGGAAGCGCCGTCATCTTGTGGGCGTTTATCTGTCCCATCGGGGCAATGCTTTTTGATGAACCCGGTAAAGCGAGCCGTTGGTTTGTTGCCTTTCTCGGCCTCGTTGTACTTAGTGGAATTTTGCAGTCGCAGATAAAAATAACCGATCCTCTGGCGCCAAGTTTGGTGAGTTTCTTTTTTGTCCTTAACCTGATTGGGGTTTCGACCATGATTTTCCTCATGGTTTATTACTTTGTCGGCCAAAAGAATATGTTTGAGGAGAAATCAGATTCGTTGCTGTTGAATATCCTCCCCAAAGAGATCGTGAAAATCCTAAAAGTTGAACAGCGCACCATCGCAAATCGCTACGAAACATCCAGTATTATGTTCTGCGACATTGTTGGATCGACTCCGCTATTTTCCGATTTGGAACCGGAAGAAGTTGTCGATCGGCTTAGTGAAATTTTTTCCATGTTCGACCGACTAATAGAGAAGCACGGCGTGGAAAAAATTAGAACCATCGGCGACAGTTATATGATTGCGTCCGGAGTGCCGACCCCGAGAGCGGACCATGCAAAAGTCATTGTCGAATTGGCGTTAGACATCATACGTGGTCTGGAATATTTACCGGACAAAAATGGGAAATACGCTGACATTCGGATCGGTATAAATTCGGGACCTGTCGTCGCCGGAATAATCGGTAAAGCGAAATTCCAGTATGATGTATGGGGCGATACCGTGAACGTCGCAAGTCGAATGGAATCTCATGGGGAAGCGGGAAAAATCCATATCTCTGCGAGCACGTATGAATTAATAAAAAATGATTTCGAATGCGAGCACAGAGGTTCAATCCGGATCAAAGGCAAAAAAGAGTTGGAGGCCTGGTTTCTCGTCGGACCCAAGAAAGGTTAAAATCTTTTTCTTCGAATTTTGAATTGGCTGTCAAAAGACAATGAAATCCTAACAGCAACTCTGCCCCTGCGTTTCCCCGCTGTCTGATTCATTGAAAGGCATAGCATCGCCGCAATCCGGGAAAATTCCGTAGTGGGTATCCCACGATCCATGAAAGTCAAAATGTTCCTGAAACCGGGATTCATTGAGCATGCGATAGGTATTGCCGCAAACTGGGAACATCCGTCCCTTTTCAATATGATGATGCCCGTCTAGTTCAAACGAGTATTGGTTATTTGGAACCGTCCCCTTATAGATCACCGCCTGACCGTAATCCTCGCAAGCCGGCTCCAAGCCGTCGATTTTAAACAACCGATAGGTCGCCGAATAAAATTGGGTCTCGCCTGTCAACGCCCGCAGCTCGTCATCATCGATCGTGATGGGATGGCTCTCCACCAGTCGGGGATCCGCGTAGCCGCTTTTTCCGGCCAGGTTCTGAAAATCGTTCCAGTACAGCGCCCCACCCAAGCATTCCCCAACCAAAATCGGATGGGCGGCCAACTTGGACGGCAGTCGCCGGTCGGCATAAACGTCGGAGAAATACATTTCCCCGCCGGGTTTCAACAGCCATAATGCCCCCCGCAACACGGCTTCTTTATTTGGTGACAGATTGATCACGCAATTGGAGATAACGACATCGAAGCTTTCGGGCTCCAAATCGAGTTGATCGAGTTTCTCGATATAGCCCTTCATAAAAGTAACATTGGATTTGGCGTAGCCGTATTTCTCCCGGTGCCAATCTTGATAGCGGCGGGCCACGGCAAGTTGTTCATCCGTCATATCGACGCCGACCACATAACCCTTTTCACCCACCAGCCGAGACAACGCATAGACATCCCGCCCTGCGCCGCAGCCCAAATCCAATATTCGAACGCCTTCCAGCAGTTGTGGCATAACCAGACCGCAGCCGTAATAGCGGGCCAGTACTTCCTCGTGGATATCGCTCAACGCTTCTTTCAAATAGGTTGGCGTATCGGTGATGGTGCAACAGGCATCGGTCTTCAGATCGCCGGAACTTTTAAGGACCTGTCCGTAATATTCCTTGACGGTGTCGTGCATCGGCAAATCCCTTTTCACCTAATTCTATTTACGAAAGGAATGTCGGATATTATCGGCGAATTTAAAAATCAATCTCAGTAAAAAGAGCGTGACCGAACGGCTTACCCGCCTTGGCAAATCACGTTCAAAACGGCCTGGCGCTTATCCTCCGTTACCGCCTTGAGACCGCGCTCAAGGGCCGCCGGAATATCCGCCGGATCGTCGACACGCTCACCGTATCCGTCGGACGCCGGCACCACTTGCTCGAAATTGGGCGACGGCTCCAATTGGGTGAGCGGTTCACGGTTGCTATTGGCGGCGTAACCGTCCGGGTACATGGCTCGGGTTGCCCGGCCAACCGCATCCCACCGCTGGTTGTTGAAGATCACGGTAAGGAACGGCAGATCGTGGGCCGCCGCCACGTAGTGGGCGGATACTGGATTGCCGAACATGTAGGCGCCGTCGCCCTCGGTGGCCACCACCAGCTTATCCGGATCGGCCAGCTTGGCGCCGATGGCGCCACCGAGCCCCCAGCCCAGACTGCTGGCCCCACCGAACAGGGTGCGCGGCCGGAAGCGGTCGAGGTATCTTAGATCATACGGCGATTCGCGGATGATCACGCTGTCCTCGCCAATGACCTTATTGAGACTGTGACTAAGCCAGGCCGGATGTATGGTCGTACTCTTGGCGTGTTGATCAAGTTCTGACTGCCAGGCCTTTTTCATTTCCCGGCGTTTTGAATCAACCCGTTGTCGGCGATCATTGGCCTTCTCCGATCTGCCGCTCATTGCTTTCGATATGGTGCGCAAGGTGACGTCGGCCGCTCCAGTTATGGCGAAATCGGCGCGGAACCCGCGATGGGGAGCATCGCTGTACAGCGGATCGGCGGCAATTTGAGCCACCCGGCAATTTTCATTAGGCTTCGCCAGTCGGGGAATCCACGGCACTTCGCATTCCACCGCCATGATCAAATCCGCTTCGGTTATCCATGGCGCCGGATCGTAGCCGACATGCATTGGGTGATCGGTCGCCAGGTTCATGGTGCGGGGGCGGTATTGAGTGACCGGGATGGCGTGCTGCTCGGCCAGTTCCGCCAGAGCCCCGACAGCATCGGGAAGATAGCCCACCTGGGAGGTGACGATAACCGGGTTTTTGGCCTTAGAAACAGCGTCCACCAATTGGTCGACTACGTTGGGATCCGGATAGGGGGCGGTGGCGTCGGCATGAGGTACCCCTGCTTCCAAATCGCCTTCAAATTCAGAAGCCAGCACCTCCCGCGGCAATGTCAGATAAACAGGCCCTTTGGGCAGGGCATTGGCAATATTAACGGCCCGGCCGACGACGGCCTCCAACTGCCCGGCGTCTCTTAGCTCGTAGTCCCATTTGACCGCCTCCCGCACCATGCCGGCCTGGTCGAACATATCCTGGGTCCAATGGATATCGATACTGCGCCCGCCCACCATGCCGTCTTCCGCATAAGGCGAACTTCCGGCAGCGACCAGTACCGGCAGATTGAGCCGGTTGGTGTTGAGCATTTGGCAAAGGGCGTTGGCGGTGCCCACATTGGTGTGGACCATGACCATCTGAGGTTGACCACTGACCATGGTGTGTCCCATGGCCAAAGCCATGGCGACATTTTCGTGAGGCACGGCAATGGGGGTTGGCGCCGGTGTGTTAAGCGCCTGCGCCTTGGCGAAGGCTTCGATAATAGGGGTGAAATCAGTTCCGGCATTGGCGAAAAAAAAGTCGACGCCCCGGTCAGCCAGCAGGGATAAAAAGGCGTCTGCTACGGTTACCACGCTGTCACGTCTTTCCGACAATAATTTACCCCCTCACATCAGCCCCCAGGCCTTCGGCAGCCACAGAGCCGTAACTGGGAAGACCAGCACGATGGTCAAGCGGACCAGGTCAGTGAGGAAAAAGGGAAATATCCCCTTATAAATGGTCTTCAAATTGAGGTCTTTGGCCATGCCGTTGAGCACAAACACGTTGATGCCAATGGGGGGCGTGATCATGCCGATTTCCATGATCATCACGTTGACCACTCCCCACCACACCGGATCGTAACCCATATCGATGATTACCGGATAAACGAAAGGCAAGGTAATGACCATAGCGGCCACGGTATCGAAAATGCTGCCCAGGATCAGATACATGATCATCATCATGAGCAGGACAATAAAATTCGAAGCGTTCAAACTCTTGATAAATTCGACCGAGGCATCGGGCAAGCCGGATAGGGTGATGAAATAGCTGAAAATGGACGCTCCCATGATGATGACGAATATCATGCCGGTGTTGGAGGCGGTACTGGTCAGGCATTCCAGGAACCCGCTCATCTTCATACCGTTAAAGAGCGCAAAGAAGAACGCCAGACTGGCGCCGACAGAGGCGGCTTCGGTAATGGTAAATATGCCGGTATAGATACCGCCCGAAACAACGATGGCAATGAGCAAGAATCGCCAGGATTGAACAAGCACCGTTATTTTTTCGTTCCACGGAATACGTTCCCCGGCAGGACCGGCGTCCGGTTTGAGGCGCACATAAATGGCGATGGTGAAACAGTACAGCACCGTCGCGATGGCGCCCGGAAAAATGGCGGCTGCGAAAAGAGCGATAATGCTTTCTTCGGTAAGAATACCGTAGACAATCATGACGACAGACGGCGGCACCAGCATGCCCAAGGTGCCACCGGCGGCGATACTGCCGCTCGCCAGCGTCTGCAGATAATTGCGCTGCAGCATCTCCGGCAAGGCAATTTTCGCCATCGTCGCCGTGGTGGCGATGGAGGAGCCGCAAATGGCGCCGAAACCGGCACAGCCGCCGATGGTCGCCATGGCGAGACCGCCCCTGAAATGGCCAATCATGGCATAGGCAAGCCGGTACATATCCGCCGACACACCGGCTTCCGTGGCAAACGCCCCCATCAGCAGGAACAGGGCAACGACAGCCAGTCCTTCATTTTCAATGGCCGCCGAAGGTTCGGTACCCAACAGGGTAAGTGCCGGTTCCCAGCCAATGATGAAAGCAACCGACGTTACGCCGGTGATGCCCATGGCAACGCCAATCGGCACATGCAGGGCGATAAGGATGAACATGGCGCCAAGACCAAGTGCACCCAATAACAGAGGATCCATTATACGCCCTCCGATTCTTCTTTGGGCAATCTGGTCGGCAGATTAAAGATCGCACTGTAGAAACTGTCAAAAACCACCAGTACCTGCACGGGTACCGTGATTGTCATAATAATAGAAATTATCCACCACCAGGGAGCAATGGGAAATTCCAACGTAGGTGACGTTCGATTGCTGACCTGCAGGTCAATGGTCAGCAAATAAAATTGCCATACGAGGATGCCGAAAAAGGCGAGGGTCAATAAATTTCCGAACGCCTCCAACCAGTAATTCGTCCGCCCCTTTATTCCTTTGCCCAAAAACCGAATGACGACATTCTGGTCGCGGAGCAACAGGGACGGAAAACAGGAAGAGATCACAATCGCATAGGAAATTTGCGCGATGTCGTTAAAACCGGGAATTCGCGGTAAAGTGAGCCACCGGCCAACGCCATCTATCATCGTCAGCATGGCGACCAGGACAAGGCCGGTAAAGCCGATGCAGGCGACCAGCCGTAAATAACCGCTGAGCCGCCTGCTTCTTAATTGGAATTGATCCAAGGCTCTAGACCGTACTAATCGATTGCCAGTTAGCCGCCCTTACGGACATCGGCAATAATTTGAACCGCCTTATCATAGACAGCCTGACCATTCTTGGTTTTCTTAATCCACCAACTGTGAACGGAGGCTTTGGATTCTTTCGCCAGTTTGTCGAAAGCGGCTCCGCTCGGCTTAACGACCGTCAGTTTTTGCGCCTGCGGATTGGACTTGATGATTTTCTGCGTTGCGCCCGAATAAGCGGCGCCGCCGGCCAAGGCAATTTTCTCACCCCCTTGTTTCAAGAACGCGGCCTGGACGTCTTTCGACAGCCCGTCCCATTTTTTCTTGTTCATGCCAAGGAAGAAAGGAATGGCGCCAAGCGGCAGATCCATCACATGGGTAACCAGATTTAACGCTTTAAAGGTCCGCATACCCGTCCAACCTTGTTGACCGCCGTCGATGGTCTTGCGGTTCAACGCAATCGACATTTTCGGCGCACTCATGGTTTGCGGAACGGCGCCAATCTGACCAAGCCAGTAACCGCCGACTGCGCCGGCATTCCGGATTTTTAGGTTCTTAAGATCAGCAATCGTTTTCACCGGTTTTCTCAAGAAAAGCAAATTCGGTTCCGTCGCCCAGGCGCCGATCAATTTAACATGATCGAGACCGGTTCTAATACCAGCGTCATGAAGACGTTGCACAACCAAACCCGCTTCCTTGGCGTTGTTGACCAGGAACGGCAGTTCCGTGATCTGCATTTCGGGAAATTGTCCGGATGTATAGCCCGGGAGAATCCATGCCAGATCGGCAACGCCGTTTTTCACCAATTCGTACTGCTTCACCGGACTTTTTCCAAGCGACCCACCCCAAAAGCCTTTCAAGCTTACTTTGTCGCCGATATCCGCTTTGACGCGCGCCATCCAGGGTTTAATCACCTTGCTGACGCCCATGCTTTTCGGCGATACGAATGACGCGACTTTGATGTCGGCTGCATCGGCACCGCCCGTTTGCAGCAACATCAATCCCGTCGCCGCCAATAAAACCTTCCTGTACATATGACTTTCTCCTTTTTTTCCCAAATTCCCTGCCAGGGACTTAGCCACCGGCAAAAACAACCTCCCCCGGTACAATGGGGATTTTCCTTTCGATTACGGCGTCAATAGAACTGCACCACAACCAGACATTTTATATACTAATGATAAGTCAATATATCAATTGTTATTTTAAAAAAATTGAAATCATTAAAAAAATGGCTATTTTCAGTAAAAAAATAATGCTATACTTATATAACAATCTAATGTTATAAATTCCAACTTCACCAAATACAAAAAACCGCTTAAGGGACGAAATACGCTGTGAAAACAGGCGCTGAACACAAAAATGTTTCTGCCTCGCTTAGGATGCCGCTATACCATCAGATTTATCTGATCCTGAGGCAAAAGGTGTTGAGCGGCGAGTTTGGTTTTGACGAGCGGATTCCCAGCGAGCAGGAGCTGGTCGATGAATACAATGTTTCCAGGATAACCGCCCGGCGCGCCCTCGACGAATTGGCAGCCGAAGGTTTGGTGGTACGGCAACGGGGTAAAGGCACGCGCGTCAGTTTCCGCCCCCCTACCCAGCCTTTGGAATCATCGGTGGAAGGGCTGCTGGAAAATTTGCTGGCCATGGGCCTGGAAACGGAAGTTTCCCTGATTGAATTCGAATACGTTACGG
>CAZNLR010000021.1:36489-78291 GCA_964574215.1 uncultured Rhodospirillaceae bacterium
TCTGGCGCCGTTGTCCAACGGGCCGTCAGGGTGCGTAGCCTCGACAATGGGCCGTTCTCCTACCTCATCACCTATGTCCCTCAGGATATTGGCAATAAATTCGATGCCAATGACCTTGCCAATGAACCCCTGCTGCAATTGCTGGAACGAAGCGGTGTCGTGGTTGACGGCGCCAAACAAACGATATCCGCCACTCTGGCAGACGCCGACGTGGCGACACACCTAAATACCGAAGTGGGCACGGCTTTGCTCGAAATCCGGCGGGTAGTAACGGACCAGTCCGGGCGCCCGGTAGAATTCATCCGCGCCTTATACCGGCCCGACCGGTACCAGTACAATATGGTCCTGTCCCGGGTTCAGAATGAAAGCGGCAATACCTGGTCTTCCAGTGACGATAAGGACGGCGGCTGACCATGGGACTAACCACAGCCGAAAAAATCATCGCCAAGGCAGCCGGCAGGGAACATGTTCAGCCCGGTGAGATCGTCACCTGCGCCGTTGACCTGGCCATGATTCATGACAGCGGCGGTCCCCGCAGGGTCAAACCGGCCATGGAAAAATTGGGTGTGGGACTTTGGGATCCCGACAAAATCGTTCTTGTATCGGATCATTTTTCGCCCTGCACCGACGCCGAAAGCGCCGGAATCCTCAAGCTGACACGGGAATGGGCAGCGGAAAACGGGATTAAAAACTTTTATGACCAGCAGGGTATTTGCCACGTGGTGACGCCGGAGCACGGCCACATCCGGCCCGGCATGTTTGCCGTCGGCGGTGACAGCCATTCTCCAACCGGAGGCGCTTTCGGCAGCTACATGTTCGGCATCGGCGCGACGGACATGCTCGGCGTTCTGGTGACGGGAGAGACCTGGATCAAGGTCCCCCAGACCATCCAAATCCGCTGGGCCGGGGAACTCGGCCCGGGCGTTGCAGCCAAGGACATGGCGCTCAAAATGTGCGCCACGCTCGGCATGAATGGCGGCGACTATCAGGCCGTTCAGTACAGTGGCTCGACCATTGAACAACTCGATATGATGGAACGGATGACCTTGAGCAACATGGCGGCCGAGCTGGGTGCTCAGGCGGGCATCATCGAACCGGACGAAACGACGGCTGCCTATGTGGCGAAAGCCGGTGGCGATCCTGGTGATTGGGCTTCATTCAAAAGCGATCAGGACGCCAGCTATCACGTCACCCACGAATTCAACGCGACCGATCTGCAACCCCATGTCGCCGCTCCACACAGTCCTGCCAATGCGGCGCCGGTCGAAGACGTGGACCGGGATGAAATCGACCAATTCTATATCGGCGCCTGCACCGGCGCGAAGCTGAGCGATCTGAGAATGGCGGCAGAAGTGCTGAAGAACAATCACATCGCCGCCGGCAAGCGCTTGACCATTGCGCCGGCGTCATCGCGCATCCTCAAAGAGGCGACCAAGTCGGGAGTAATCGAAACTCTGCTGGAAGCGGGGGCTCTTCTTCTGCCGCCGGGGTGCGGGGCCTGCGCCGGCTACGGCGTCGGCGTTTTGGCCGAAGACGAGGTGTGCCTGGCGTCAACGGCGCGGAACTTCCAGGGCCGTATGGGTGCCGGCTCGTCGCTGGTTTATCTGGCTTCTCCCTACACCGTTGCAGCCAGCGCCATCGCCGGCCGCATTTCAGATCCGAGAGAAGTGTTGACGTCATGAGCGGGCGCGTGTGGAAATTCGGCGATGACGTGAATACGGATGTTCTGGCGCCCGGCACTTATATCAAACTGCCGATCGAGGAACTGGCCTCCCATTGCCTGGAATCGGTCGATCCGAAATTCGCCGGTTCGGTTTCTCCCGGTGACTTTGTGGTCGGCGGGAAAAATTTCGGTATGGGATCAAGCCGCGAACAAGCCGCCCAGGTGTTAAAGGTTCTTGGTGTTGCTGCGGTCATGGCGCCTTCCTTTGGGGGAATTTTCTACCGCAACGCTTTCAATCTCGGCTTACCGGCAATAATTTTGCACGATGCAGACCGCATTGAAGACGGCCACAATCTGGATATTAATCTTCAGGATGGAAAAATCAGCAACCTGTCGACCGGGGAAGAACTAAATGGGGAGGCCGTGCCGGAAAATCTGCTGACCATCGTCGAGGCCGGCGGGCTGGTGCCGTTGCTGGAAGCCAGGTTTAAATCAACCAACAAATAGCAATTCAACGATAAGGGGACGGCTAATGTCGCCGCAAAAACTGTTAAAAGACCGCTTGGGACAAAAGAAAATCCTACTGACGCCGGGCATTTATGACGCCTTCGGGGCCATGATGGCTGACCGGGCCGGATTTGAGGCGCTTTACATATCGGGTGCGTCCATCGCCTACACCAAGCTGGGCCGACCGGATATCGGGCTGGTGACGTTGGATGAACTTACCGCGACGGTCTCCACTGTCCGGGAGCGGGTCGATCTGCCGCTAATCGTTGATGCCGATACGGGCTTCGGCAACGCCCTCAATGTGCAAAGGACGGTAAAAAACCTGGAGCGGGCCGGCGCGTCGGCGATCCAATTGGAAGACCAGTCCCTGCCGAAACGGTGCGGTCATCTGGACGGTAAAACTCTGGTTTCGCCAGAGGAAATGAACGGTAAAATCAAGGCCGCCCTGGACGCCAGAACAGACGAAAACACCTTGATTGTGGCCCGTACGGACGCCGTCGGCGTGGAAGGTTACGCCTCCGCCATGGACCGAGTGGAAGGCATGATCGAAGCGGGCGCGGATATTCTGTTTATCGAAGCCCTGAAAGAAGAGGAACAGTTCAAAGACGCCGTCGAACGGGTTAACGGCCGCGCGCCCCTGCTGATCAATATGGTTGAAGGCGGCAAAACACCCATGCGGTCGGCGCAATCGCTAGAGAATTTGGGATTCGGCATTGTGATTTTTCCGGGCGGCCTGGTGCGCGCCCTCGCCCATACGGCGGAACGGTATTTCACCTGTCTCAAAGAGGAAGGCTCGACTGAATCGTTCAGGGACAACATGTTCGATTTTTCAGAACTGAACGATCTGCTCGGTACGGCGGACATCCTCGCCACCGGCAAACGCTATGACGAGGGAACAAACTGACATGAGCAAGCTTGATCCCGTACTATTGGCGGTCCTCAAAGGCCGTCTCGAGCAGATCGCTGACGAAATGGATGCAACCCTGTTCCGCAGCGCCTTCAACCCCATCATCGCCGAAGCCCACGACGCCAGCCATGGTCTCTATCACGCTGAAACCGGCGAAACCCTCATTCAGGGTAAATCGGGACTGCCGGTTTTTGTCGGCGCCATGTCCTTTGCCGTCAAATCAGTGATCGACAAGGTGCAGGCCGAAAATCTGTCTCTCCAACCCGGCGATGTTTTCATTTTCAATGACCCCTACGAAGGTGGCACCCACTTGTCCGATTTCAAACTGGTGCGCCCCTATTTCCGGGACGGTCGGCTATTCTGTTATCTGGCGTCGGTTGGCCATTGGCACGATGTGGGCGGCAATGTGCCCGGAAATTACAACCCGGTCGCCACCGAATGCTATCAGGAAGGCATGCTTATTCCGCCGGTCTATTTATATCGCCAGGGCGACCTTAATCCCGATATCATAGCCATCCTGCAATCTAATTCCCGGTTGCCCGGCAGCCTGTACGGCGATCTCAACGGCCAGGTCAGCGCCTTGGAACTGGGTGAAAAACGACTCGACGATCTCTTGAGTGAATATGGTGAGGACAAAGTAACGGCCGCTTTGGCGGAGTTGAAGAAAAGCGCCGCGAAACTTATGTCGAGCTATATTTCCGATCTGCCGGACGGGTCCTACGCCGCCGAGGATTGGCTGGACAATGACGGCATCACCGACGAGCCGTTAAAAATCGGCCTGGATGTCATCATCGACGGCGGCCGCATGACGTTGGATTTCTCCAGAACGTCCGCCGCCTGTGAAGGGCCGGTTAACATCTCGCGTTCCACCTGTATTGCGTCGTGCTATGTCGCCCTCAAACATATATTCCGGGAAGTCCCCGCCAATGCGGGCGTACTGGAGCCCATCGATTTCGTGATACCCGAAGACAGCCTGCTCAGCGTCGGCCGCCCAAAACCGGTCGGCGGCTATACGGAAACCATCCTCCGCGTCATCGACGTCATGTTTCAGGTGATTTCCCAGGTCGCCCCCGACATGACCAACGGCTGTGCCTACGGGACCATCAATGCCCTGTCGATGGCCGGCTATCGCAAGAACGGCGCGCGCTGGGTGATGTTCTCCTTTTTCGGTGGCGGCCATGGCGGCCATCCCAACGGCGACGGCCTCAATCACGGCAACGCGCCCATCTCGACGGCGACCATTCCGCCTTTGGAAATATTGGAAGCCGCTTATCCTGTCCGCTTCACCCAATGGGCGCTACGTCCCGACAGCGGCGGTCCGGGCCGAAATCGGGGCGGCTGCGGCGCCGTCTATGAAATAGAATTACTGGAAGAGAAAGCCGACGCCTTCCTGTTTGGGGAGCGGGGTAAATATGCTCCGGCGGGTGTCGTCGGCGGCCAACATGGAGCCTTGAACAAGTTCTTTTACCCCGACGGTGACAGCGTGGCGGAACCGCCTATGGTGTCCAAAATGGTCGGCATCAGCCTGGAGCGGGGGCAACGGGTCCGGCTGGAATCCCCGGGCGGCGGCGGGTATGGCGATCCGTCGGAGCGGGACCCCGCGAAAGTCGCCGAAGACGTCCGGCTCGGCTATATCACAGCTCAAGCGGCGGCCGATCACTACCAATGCAGCGTGTCCGATGACGGCGCGCTAGATATGGAAAAAACCAATAAGATGCGGAGCGGCAGTTAACCATGAGCGATAACCGTACCGTTGTCGGCGTCGATGTCGGCGGCACCTTTACCGATGTATTTTTTATCAATGAAAGCGACGGTTCCTGTGATGTCGCCAAAGTGCCATCAACACCGGCCGACCAATCCATCGGCATTCGTGAAGGCATTTCCCGGCAGCGTGATGATCTCGGAGAAGTTTCCCTCATTATTCACGGCACCACGGTCGGCACCAACGCTCTGCTGGAGCGCAAGGGGGCCAAAACCGGCATCATCACCACGGCGGGTTTCCGCGATGTTATCGAAATGCGCCGCCGGGACCGGCCCGAGACCTGGGGACTCTGGGGCATGTTTGAACCGGTGGTGACCCGTGATCTGCGCTTGGAAGTCGACGAGCGGGTGCTGGCGGATGGAACCCTTCACACCGCTGTCGATCCGGGGGACGTCAAACAGGCGGCGGAAGAACTGCTGGCCAGAGGCGCTGAATCAGTCTGCATCTTTTTTCTCAATAGTTACGCCAACGCCGACAACGAAAAAGCGGCGGCGGCAGCGGTGCGGGACATCTGGCCCAACGAACATGTCACCTCGTCATCGGAAATTTTGCCCGAGATCAGAGAGTTTGAACGCTGTTCCACTTCGACATTGAATGCTTATTTGCAGCCCCCTGTTGGCGACTATCTGGCACGATTGGAAAACGGCTTGCGGGACGGCGGTTTCGGCGGCGAAGTCCTGATCGTGCAGTCCAACGGCGGCGTCATGTCGGTCGATACGGCGCGGGCCTTTCCGGTGCGGACCGCCCTCTCCGGCCCCGCCGCCGGCGTCATTGCCGGGGCCCATATCGGGGTCAGCGCGGGTTTTCCCAATCTAATCACCTGCGATATGGGCGGCACCAGTTTCGATGTCTCCCTGGTGGCCGACGGCGAGAGTGCGCTGGCGGCTCAAACCGCCGTCGATTTCGGCATGGTCGTCCGGACACCTATGATTGAAATCACCACCATCGGCGCGGGCGGCGGTTCCATCGCCTGGGTGGACCGGGGCGGCCTGCTGCAAATCGGTCCTGAAAGCGCCGGCTCTGATCCGGGTCCGGTGTGTTACGGCCTGGGCAATGATCGTCCCACGGTAACCGACGCCAACGTGGTCATGGGCCGCATCAATGCCGACCGGCCCATCGGCGGCAAGCTTGATCGGCTGGATGTGGAAGCGGCTAAAACAGCCGTCAAAGTGCATGTCGCTGATCCTCTCGACATCGACGTCATGGCGGCCGCCGAAGCGATCATCCGCGTCGCCAATGCAAAAATGGCCGGCGCCATTCGGCTGGTCTCGGTCGAGCGGGGGCACGATCCGGAAAAATTCGTCGCCATGCCATTTGGCGGTGGTGGCGCTTTGCATTCGGGTGCCCTAATCAAGGAGGTTGGGCTATCGAAAGCATTGGTGCCGCGATATCCCGGCGTCACCAGCGCCCTCGGCTGCGTCATCGCCGACATGCGGTTCGACCACGTGCATACGCTGAATGCGATGCTCGATGACCTCGATCTTCAGCGATTGGGCCGGGAGATGACTGAGATCGCCACAGAGGGTGAAAAAAGACTCCACGATGCAGATGTCATGTTCGAAGGTGTGGAGCATCTGTTTGAACTGGATATGCTTTACCTCGGCCAGACCCATACGGTGGCGGTGCGGTTGCCGGTCGCCATGATCGACGGTGTAGCCCAAGTAACCCGCCCGGAAATCCAATCATCATTCGAGGATTCGTATCGGAAGTCGTTTGGCCGGTTGCTGGAAGGTATCGGTATGCGGGTGCTCAATTTGCGTGTAACCGTGATCGGCCGCCGCCCAAAATTTGACCTGTCCATTTTGGGGCCATCCGGTAATTCATCGTTGCAAGACGCTAAGATCGACAGCCGCGAGGTTTGGATCGATGGGAAATGGTGGAACGCCGATATCTACCACCGCCTCGACTTGCCGGATGGTGCGACCGTGCCTGGCCCGGCCCTGCTCGAACAACCGGACACGACGATATTTATCGATCCCGATTTGGAAGGCCAGGTGGACCGCTTTGGCAATCTGATCATTTCCCGAAAGGATGAGAAATGACCGCCAACCTAAATGAGCATACCGCCTTGCTGCTGGTCGATATGCAGAACGATTTCCTGCATCCCGACGGCGCCTATGCCAGGGGCGGCGCCACGTCGGATCATATTGCCGCCCTGCCTGCCATTCTGGAACCGGTGGCCAATGCAGTGCGCCGTGCAGGCGGCTGGATCGTTTCCACCCATTTTACTTTGGTGCCCGGTAAAAAAAGCGAGCCCTTCATTGACGGTCATTTAAAAAAGCTTCGACCGTTTTTGACCAAAGGGGATTTTACGCCGGGCAGTTTCGGCCATGCCCTGATCGACGAGTTGGCGCCCGCCGATCTTTCCGTCGAGAAGGTCGCCTATTCGGCGTTTCATATGAGCCGCTTGGAGTGGGTACTGCGCAAAGCCGAAATTGACGAGGTAATTGTCGGGGGTATCGTCACCAACGGCGGGGTCTCCTCCACCGTCCGAGACGCCCATGTTCACGGCTACCGCTGTACCGTCCTCTCAGATGGCTGCGCGGCGTTTGACCTGGAAATCCATAAAGTGTCCATCGAAGCATTGCGCAGCGTCGCCGCAATTGCCACCTGCCAGGATATTATCGATTTGCCCGGTTAGATGAGCCAGAGCGCTGCATCTTCATTTTTTGAATGCCGCAACAGTACGGTTCTATACTCATAGCGGTCGGCCCGGTAGAGCGCTGTCAAATCCTCGACGACACGGCCTGACGCATCCATGACGCGGCGGTGCAACCGGACCAAAGCGGCGCCCGGGGGTATTTCCAATTTGTTGGCCAAAACAGGATCGGCAATGGTGGCGCCAACCGACTGATCGGCCTTGGCGACGTGGACGCCCGACTTTTCGATGTTCAACAGAACGGGGAGGTTGTTCCGTCCTTGGCCGGCGAATCCCTCAGCGATATCCAACGGAACGTAAGCCGTGATCTGCCCCAAAGGAATGCCATTCAAAAGACGTAGATGCTGGTCCCGCCACAATTGATCTTCGGGTCCAAGTCCGAAAATTTCCCGCAAAATATCGTCGGGCTCGACATAGGAAGACTCTCTGTTTCCAATTTCGGTCGCTTCGCCAATCGCCGCTACACCTTCTATCAACGTGGCAACATCCGATTGTTGTTCCGACCGGGGCAAGCGGCGGGCGACAAAGGTGCCTCGCCCCTGCTGGCGGCTTACCAAACCCTCTTCTGCCAACTTCTTAAGGGCGGACTTTACAGTCGTCTTCGAGACGTCGAATTGCCGGCATAATTCGTCTTCGGTCGGCAGGAGATCACCTGCCCGGTAGACTCCGTTGGCGATACTTTCCTGCAGCACCAGCCGCACCTGGTGATACAAGGGCGTTACCTGCGCAGAATCAATTTTACGACTTAGGGAGCCTGATTCTTTCATCAGTTAAATCACCGGATGGGTAAGAGGACAATTTCCCCGGCACCGCTGAAATCGAACTCAAGTTGACATTTAGGACAATGGAAATGGTTTCGTCCCGCCTCTACTTCTGCTGTTAAACGTGCATTAACGTGAAACCATTCACTACATCCGCCACAAGCCACCCAATTTACCGTGCCGCGTTTTTCCCGCCAATGGCCTGCCCCCAAATATTTGATATTCACTTTCGACGGCTTTCCGGTATCACTCATTGGTCCGGCCACTCCTTGGATTGCGCATCAGTAAATGTTTTTACCGCTTTCTCGAGAATATCATCCGGCACCTTGGAACGCGGCAATGTTGGCTTGGGAACGCCGATAAATTCCGATTGCGGCAAAGTTGCGTCGACCCCAATTTTGGAAACCGTTCTGGCTCCGGAAGGCATCGATGGATCAAGAGGCGATCCGGAGAGCCCCGACAGTTGAATACTGTCCCGTTCCCACTGTACCCGCGTTGCCAGCGCCCAATTCATATCCCGATCACTGAATATATCAATGTCGCTGTCGACGGATATGGCCATTTTCAGGCGGCGATACGAGAGCACCGCCGTCAATACTTCGCGCGCTTCTCCGGCCAACGGATCGGACAGCTGCAAATAAGCGTGATACCGCCGCCCGCTCACCGGCACATGGATGGTGGTTAGGGCCGGCGATACTTCACGCGCCATGCCATAGAGTTTTCCCTCCATCATCATATTGTCGGGCACCACCATGTCGGTCAGGCCGCTGCCGTAATCATGATATATGGCATTTTTGCGCATGGTGATGCAGGAAACTTCGCAGAATGGCGCTAAGACTTGCGGGCCCGTATAACCGTGATATTCACCAAAGGGGCCGTCGGGCTCGAACTTGTCTTTCGGTATCCACCCCTCCACGACGATTTCGGCATCCGCCGGCACCATGATTTTATCACCGTGCGTGACAGACGGCACCAATCGCAAAGGCTCACCGAGAAAACCGCCGACCGTCGACCAATGACTTTGCGGGTAATCCTGTTTGACCTGACTGCCGATGGAAACGGCGGGATGATGGCCGATCCAAAAAACAATCGGGCAGTCCTCGCCACGGGCCCAATATTTCCTCATGTTCCGGGCATTGTGGGAGGAGGGTACCGCATAATAGGTCATTTTCCGCGGTCCCTTGATCCAGCATCGTTGAATAGCCGTATTGTCGGTCCCGGTGTCAGGGTCATAGGTCGTCGCATGAGCAGCGGTCAGATAGCGGCCTGGATCGTAAATATGTTGTTTAAGAGCCGGCAGTTTTTCGAGATCACAGTCGCCGCCTTCAAGAACGATTTCCTGCACAGACGCATCATTCGAGGGAACAAAAACCGGATCGATCCCGCTTGATATGCGTTGATACAAATCGGGCGCAGCCAGCTTGTGATCGGGTATCCCTAATACCTTCGCCGTTAACTCTCTACTCGCCGTCATATTGCAGATAATGGGAATATCCGACACATTGCCGTCAGGCATCCTCGGACTATCGATCAAAATAACCGGATAAGCCCCCGCCCGATCGCCGGCATGCTGTAGAGCCGTTATCTCATGTTCTACCGCATAGTCGCCCTCAGGCCGCCAAACCGCGTCAGAATATTCAGCCAGAAATGATCTGAGATCCTTGTTTGCCAACATCAATCAGCCTTCACAGGTAAAATTCATATCTTTGCTATATTCTTATAATAAAATAACCAATTAGGCAATATTGTTAGCTCGAACGGTGTTCATCATGATCCAGGCATACGACGATAAATACTTGGTACTATTTCCTGATGAAAGGGCCCAAATTTACATATCTATAAGTTGAGACAAAACACAATTTTGGTTCGCCGGGTCTAATAGAATGCGCCGCTGGAAAATCCAATTTCCAATACACTTGTTTCACTCAATTTGGCATCACGCCCAACGGTTCTATTGCACGTTGAAAAAAGTAGAATCCCGACCCAAAAGGCTTGATCCATATCATGGAAAAGGAACTGCAGAATTTAAATAATGAGTACGATCATAGTCCGGGGCTTTGAATGGTATTGAACCGCACGATAGCCGTGCTGATACTCATTATGACATCGGTGGCTTTGACCATTGTCGGGGCCACCTTTGGGATTCTTTATGAGACGGCTTTCAATGAAAAAACCGCGAGTCTGGTTCAGATTGCGAAAAGCCAGTCCCGGCTGATCGAAGCCATCGGCGGTCACCGGTCAATGGAAAATCCAGCGAATGCCTTGGAGCGCACATTCAAGCAAATATTGGCGGCGCGGGAAAAGTATGAAGGTTTCGGCGAATCCGGTGAGTTCGTTCTCGCTCAACGGAAGGGCGATTCAATTGCCTTCGTTCTCCGGCATCACCATTCTGACACCGATAAACCGGCGCCGGTGCCTTGGTCGGCGGCGGATGCCGAACCGATGCGGCTGGCATTGTCTGGTAAATCGGGTTCGGTGGTCGCGCTCGATTACCGCGGTGTTGAAGTGCTGGCGGCCTATGAACCTGTGGCCGTGTTCGATCTCGGGATCGTCGCCAAAGTTGATATGGCGGAAATCAGGTCGCCGTTTCTCAAGGCCGCCTTATTAATTGCAATAATTGCCGTCATTCTAATCGGCATCGGAACGATCCTATTTTTCAAAGCCAGTAATCCATTGGTAAAAAATTTAGTCGATAGCGAAGCGCGATTCCGTGATTTTGCCAAAGTCTCGGCTGATCGATTCTGGGAGATGGATGAAAATCTGAAACATACGTTCATGTCGTCGCCGGTTAAAAACCTGGACCTGCCGGTTGACTATATGATTGGCAAGTCCCCCTGGGAGGCCGAGGGCGTAGATGCCGAGGACGAAAAATGGGTTGAATATCGTAAAAATATGGAAGCCCATCACGCCATCGATAATTGCCGGTTGTCGTGGGAAAAATCACCTGGCAAATCCGCCTATATTCGGTTTTCGGCAATTCCGATTTTCGACGACAAAGGAACATTTGCCGGCTATCGGGGAACCACAGTTGACGAAACCGCGGAAGTGGAGGCCCGTCAGTCAAGCGAGACGGAGCAGCAAAAGCTGTATAACGCCATTGAAAAGGCCCCGGATGGCATCATTCTGTGGGATGCCGACGACCGTTTTGTCTTTTGCAATCAAAAATTCAAAGACATGCGCCCGGACGTCGTCACACATATTTATCCCGGCATAAAATACGAAGAACTGATCAGGCAGGTCATCAGTTCCGAGAATTTCTGGCGGGAAGTCGACAATGTCGACCGGGAAATCGAGAAACGGCTTGCCGAATACCGATCGGAAAAATTGAGTTGGGATGTGGCGCTCAGTTCGGGCAAGTGGATTACCGTCCGAAAAAGTATTCTTCCCGACGGAAGTCTGATTTCTTTTCACACCGATATTACGGCCCGCAAACTTGCCGAAGACAGCCAAAGAAATTTATTCGACTACGCCAGCGATTCCATTTTTGTATCCGATCCCGTAACGAGAAAATTTATTGACGTTAACAACAATGCCGCCGATCGGCTGGGGTATAGCCGGGAAGAACTTCTTCAGCTTGGATACGCGGATATAACCGATCCGGATATCGATATTTCACCGATTTTAGAGGAACTTAAGCGCACGGGGAAAGTCCAGGCCGAGACCGTGCATATCAGAAAAGACGGATCGAAAATGCCTGTCGAGGTTACTTCCCGGTTGATCGATCTTGGTGAAAACCGGGTGCAGCAAACCTTTGTGCGCGATATTTCCGGACGTAAGCGAATCGAGTCGGTTCTAAAAGAAAGTGAGGAGCGTTTTTCAAAAGCCTTCCAAGCCAGCCCGATGATGCAGTCCATAAGCAGGCTCGATGACGGCGCCATTGTCGATGTAAATAAATCGTGGCTTTCTAACCTCGATTTCACCAGGGACGAAGTAATCGGCAAAACGGCCAAGGAACTTAATCTGACGGTCGATTTTTCCATGGAAATACGTTCCACCCTGATCGATAAAATTCTTGAATCCAGAGCGCCGGTAAAGTTTGAGGGCAAGTTGAGGCAGAAAAACGGCAAGGTCCTCGAATTCGATTCAACGGCCGATATCATTGAGATCGGTGGAGCGGAACATCTGCTGCTGGTCTCCGAGGATGTGACGGAACACAGGAGAGTCGAAAGAGCGGTAAAGGAAAGTGAAGAAAGGTTCAGGGCGATATTCCAATCGACGCCCGCCATGGTTTCGATTTCCACGGAAACCGGGTCGGAGATTCTGGAAGTCAATGAAACCTGGTTGCGGACCCTCGGCTACGAAAGGGACGAAGTGGTGGGAAAGACCCCCTTCGGACTGGAAATGTTGATTGATCCTGACATTCGTCCCAAGGCGACCCGTCAATTGAATGACGAAGAAAATGTTGTCGTCGAGACCCAGTACAGAACAAAAACGGGGGAAATACGCGATTTTATTGTTAGCGGAAAAAAGATTTATTTCGATGAAAAGGATTGCATCCTCTTTGTATCCCAGGACATAACGGCCGAAAAAGCACGCGAAGATCACCTTCGACACGCGCAAAAAATGGAGGCGGTGGGTCAATTGACCGGCGGTCTTGCACACGACTTTAACAACCTACTTCTAACGGCCATTGGCAATATTGAAATCATTGAAGAGAACGTGGAGGACGCACCCCAGCTCAAAGAACGGACTCGGGCCGCCAAGCGGGCCGTTCAAAAAGGCGCCGAGTTGACCAAACGGCTTCTGGCTTTTTCACGGAAACAGCAACTCAACCCTGTACCTACGGATGTTAGCCGTCTCGCCAATGAATTACGGGTAATGATCAGACGCATTTTGCCGGAAAATATTGATGTCATCTGGCATCAACCGCCCAATCTTTGGCCTGCGCTGGTCGATGCCAACCAGTTGGAAAACGCAATTCTCAATTTGGCATTGAACTCCAAGGACGCCATGGTGGCGGGCGGCACCATCACGATCTCCAGCGCTCAACAAACCTTGGTCGAGGGCCAGTTACCGAATATTCCCGACGCCCAGTGCGGAGAGTTTGTGACCGTAACGGTCGAAGATACAGGCATGGGAATTCGTCAGGCGGAACTGGACAAAATTTTTGATCCTTTCTTCACCACCAAAGGAGTCGGCGAAGGGAGCGGTTTGGGGCTCAGCATGGTTTACGGTTTCGTGCGCCAGTCCGGCGGATTTATAGATATCGACAGTGAGCCGGCCGAAGGGACCAGAATTACCCTTTATCTGCCGCGCGCTGAAAGTGATCTGGAAACCGTCAAACACAGTGAAGGAAAAATCGAAACAGTTGCTGCAAATTCGAAAAAAGGATTTTCAGGCCGGGACAAACGCGTGCTGGTGGTGGAAGACGAGCCTATGGTGCGGGAGATTACCATCAGCCTGTTGGAGTTGCTTGATTTCGACGTTACCGACGGTGGCGACGGGGACAATATCGACGACTTCCTTGACAAAGAAGAGTTCGATCTCGTCTTGTCCGATGTCGTGCTATCCAACAGATTATCGGGACCGGATGTTGTGGAAACGGTCTTGAAGCGGCACGAATCGGCAAAAGCGCTTTTGATGACGGGATATGCGGAACAGGATGTCATCCGGTCGGCGGACGGCGACCTCAAATATCCGGTTATTACCAAGCCGTTCGGTAAAGAAGAACTGACAAAAAAATTGGAGGAAGTATTTCGACAATCGGAATATTGATTTCTCGTTTTGACGCTTCTCATTTTCAGCCGCCAAAGTTAAAATCCATCTCGATCTTGATCCTAAGGACGACTCGGTAAATGGCCAAAGACCACAATCTTGAAGATGTTCTCGCGCAGTTGCGCGTTGAGTTTATTGAGAACAGCGGTGACAAGCTGGATCTGGTCGACCAGAAAATAGAACAATTGTTCATTGCCGATGACAAGTGGCAAGACCATTACATCGAATTTCAACGGCAAATCCATTCTCTGAAAGGATCGGCAGGCAGCTACGGATTTCATTCGGTTAGCGAGATCGCCCATAGTCTGGAAGACTATTTGGAAACCTCGATTCAATTGGCCACCGATGAACTGAACGACGTCCAGGCTTATGTGGATCAGATCCGCTGGGTCTTGGAAAGCGGCAAAGAGCCGGCCGAAAAGGAGACGGCGGAAATTCTCAGACGCCTGCCGGCGCCCAACAAGGCGGCATTTTCCACTCAGGAAATTCGCCATATCCCGGTGTTGCTGGTTATGCCCTACAATATTCAGCGTAAAATTGTCGCCAGTGAATTGGTGTCCTGCGGGTTTCGCGTATATATGGCGGAAACCGGCGTTCGGGCCATAGAACTGGCGCTGATCCATCTGCCGACGATCGTTATATCCGATTACTATATCGGTGACATGACGGGACGTGATCTGGCGTCTGTCTTCCTGGCCATAGAAGCAACCAAGAATATCAATGTCGGTCTGATGACGAGCAATGAAGTCGATGACAGCCGGTTCAGCGATCTGCCGGATCAGGTCAAAATTTTGCGAAAGGGAGAACCTTTTTCTGAAGACCTTGCCGAATGTTTGCTGGATTGGCGGGTGTTTATCAAGGACGCTAGGGATTCAAAAGCCAAGCAGGAGCGGACGCACCTGCGGGTTAATTTTGATGGCGGCGTAACGGTTTTGCTTGGTGACGACGAAAGACGCGGAAACGTCAATGATATATCGGCAGGCGGCATGTCGGTCAATTTTCCATCGAAAGAGGCCGGGAACGATATATCTTTTGAGCGTGGCGATAGCGTTACTTTGGATGTCGATGAATTAAGTTCCGTATCCGGCCGCATTGTTCGAGCGGACAAACATGACATCGCGATCCGTTTCGACTTTGATCAGAAGCTGGAGGATCGATTGTTGGCGGAAATTATGGCCGCGACGGATAAAATGGTCTAGCTGCCTACGGACAAGGATTTCGAATTCCCCGCTTCTCCTCACGGATTTTTCCCCGATTGACGAAACTGTTACCGGTGCGGTCATTGCGTTCTACCCCAAGGTCTTCTAAATGAAGAGAGATCAGTAGTATGCCGGTTATTTGAGGACGAATATTTACATGCAACTCTCAACGCGAATATACGCCCCAATCCTTTTATGGCTGCCTTTGATGGCCGCCGCCGTTACGTCATCGGACGGGTGGGCGAAAGGGCCCGCACTGACCGGTCAGGTTCAGGAATTTCAGCTGGCGCCCAGCACGCGGGCTCGACCGGCCACGTCTTGGAAAAACGCCGAAGGAAAAAAAATCTCCCTGGCCGATTTTTCCGGCAAGGTGGTGATGATAAATTTTTGGGCGTCATGGTGCGCTCCGTGCATCCGTGAACTGCCGTCAATCGATCGGTTGCAGGCGCATTTAGGCGGCGACAAATTCACTGTGGTCGCCATTAGTATTGATCGCGGCGGCAAACCGGTGGCGCGGCGTATGTTGAAAAGGATAAATTCTAAGAATCTGGCTCTTTATTTGGATCGGGACAGTTCCACGGCGCGCAGTCTCGGTGTCCGCAATATGCCGACCACCATCGTTTACGACCAAAAAGGGCGCGAAGTGGGTAAATTGGAGGGTGGCGCGGAATGGGATTCGGCAGAGGCCGTCGCCTTACTCAAATACTTTATCGATAATCCGGAGTATGCCGACAAGTTGCCCCAAAAAAAATAGGGAATAACAGGGGTTTAACCCAGGCGCATGGGCCGGATATCAAATCAATTCGACGAATTTTCCTGAAGAATTTTATCGATGGTCGAACGTAGTTTTTCCATGCGCACCGGTTTGAACAGGAGCGTAAGGCCCTTATTCTCCGCTTCACCGACGGCCGTTTTCGAGACGTCTCCGGTAAACAAAATGGCCGGCGTTTCACTGCCGAATTTCTCTCGCAGGTCGTCAACAATTTCAATGCCTGTCAATTCTCCCGGCAGGCGATAATCGGCGATAATAAGGTCAGGCGGCGTTGTCAGGCTGTCTCTGAATTCTGCAAAACCCTGTTCACCCGGACCCATATAGGCATGAACAAGCATCTCATAGCCGAAATGTTCAAGGTAATCGGCCATGGCCTGAAGTATCGCCGGCTCGTCGTCTATGGCGACAATTCGCGTCATTCCTGCAAGTTACTCCCTCGAGATTATAAACCGTGCGGTCGGCTGGTTTTTTTGTTGCCTAAATATCTAACATTATTAATCGTACTTTCATAGAAATTATCCAATTAATCCAATAACTTCTATCGGCAGACGGCTTTATTTTCCGGCACAGCGGACAAAACGCCTATCCATGATAGAATAAATCGCTGCAATAACGCTATATGAGTTTTACAACGAGCAAATCGGACCGGATATGGTCATGATTCGAGAATCTGAAGCGGGATTTTAAAAATTGAATTCGGTGCTGTCCGCTGCCGAAGGAGACATATCAATTTCGGCATTTTCAACGATGATGCCGGGAAAATGGTCGCTCAGTTTTTCTTCGGCGGTGTGGGACGTCATACCCATTGGCGCGAGAATTCGGTAGGTAACCATGTCCAACTCTTTTAAGAACAACTTGTCGGATATCGTGAAACCCATTAGAGCGGCATCCTGCGCAAAGTTCTCCGGCGCTTCAATTACGACCAACCCTACGGGCTGGCCTTTCGCTGATGTCGTCGACGCGTAGGCGAATTTGGAGAATTGCCAGCCGCCGGTAGCGGCAGATAACATGCCAAGGGCCAATATCACCACAATCATTATTCGTTTGCTCATCGAACTTTCCTCTCCGGTTCGATGATGACACTAGTTCCTCTATGTGTATCCGGGATAA
Source organism: uncultured Rhodospirillaceae bacterium (assembly GCA_964574215.1). Classification (GTDB taxonomy): domain Bacteria; phylum Pseudomonadota; class Alphaproteobacteria; order Rhodospirillales; family UBA2165. Next base: position 53,545 of record CAZNLR010000021.1, read on the forward strand.
ACGGGATAAAACAAAGATATGAATGCTTGTAACATTCAAATATATCAAATAACGAATTGTTTTATATAAAGAAAATACTTTTACTTATATTCTGTGATATCACCGAAGGTGACAACGATGCCGTCATCCAATTTTACGCCGGTAATACGGAACCATCCCTGGTGGTCGTCATCGCCAAAATGATGTTCATGCTCCATGGACTGGCCGGACTCGACGACACTTACGTAGCGGTCGAACAGACCGTTTTCCCGATCACCGGGAACGACTTCAAGAAGGCGGGCGCCCAAGAGGTCCTGCTGCGACCGTCCAAGCATTTGCTCTGCCATGAAATTCACCAAAAGCCATTCGAAATCGGCAATCTCGCCGTCGTCGTTTCTGATGGCCTTGAGGGCCATAATACCGTTTAGGGAACTTTGCACGACCCGGGCCAACAGGTCTCTTTCGTACTCGACCGACCCGGAAGAAACCGCCGGCCTGTCACTTTGCTCCGTCATATCCGGCCCCTTTGCCCCAATAATTGATCCAGGCTTCAATATCACCAAGTCTAGGCTACGGTGAAAAATGGTCAAGTCTTTCTATTTTAAGGGCTATTCGGCGTCCGGCTGGTTATCGGGCAGGGCCTTCTCGAAAGCGGGATGTGCCTGACAGATTTCCTCAATTTTCAGAATTCCGGGAAAATCGGAGAGATCGCATTTGTTCAGCCGGGCATTGGCGATTTGGGGAATAAGGCAGGCATCCGCCAGTGTCGGCTGGTCACCATGGCTGTAGGCGCCCGTTTGCGGGCTGCCGACCAGATGTTTCTCATAAGCCGTGAAGGCCCGGTGAATCCAATGCTCAATCCAGACTTTACGGTTCTCCTCCGTCACCCCCATCTTGTCCACCAGATAAAGCCGGACGCTGAGATTATTCAAGGGATGAACATCGCAGGCGATCAGAAAGGCGAGCGACCGCACCCGTGCGCGGCCCGCAGCATCGGAAGGCAACAACGGCGGTTGCGGGTAGGTTTCGTTTAGATGCTCGAAAATCGCCATCGATTGCGTAATCGTAATATCTCCGTCAATCAATGTGGGGACCAGCATTTGCGGATTCAAAGCGGCATAGTCCGGCTTGAACTGTTCCCCGCCGTCCCGCACCAGATTGACGGGTATCTGCTCGTAATCCAGATTTTTCAGATTGAGGGCGATGCGCGTCCGGTAAGCGGCGCCGGATCGAAAATAATCATAAAGCTTGATCATCACGTTTCCTACATGTTGGTCAGACGAGTTTTTTAACGCCCAACATATCCCTCGCTTCGGCAGGGGTGGCCGGTTCCTTGCCCAGCGTTCGGAGGATGTTCACACCTTTTTCCACCAGGGCCGCGTTGCTGGGGGCGGGGACGCCTTTTTCTAGATAGAGGTTGTCCTCGAGACCCACACGCACCTGGCCGCCGAACAACGCCGCCTGCGCCAGCATGGGAAATTCGCCGGGACCGATGCCGAAAGACGCCCACATGGCGTCGGGTGGCAAATGGTCGCGCATGAACATCATGGATTCGGACGTCTGCTCCAATCCCCAGGGGATACCCAGGCAGATTTGAAAGAGGGCCGGCGAATCGATGATACCGTCGGCTACGAATTTTTTTGCCAGGCGCAGATGGCCCGTATCGAAGACCTCGATTTCCGGTTTCGATCCGACCTCTTTCACCACGTCGGCCATTTTTTTCAGATGCTCGGGCGTGTTGAGGATGACGAAATCGCCGAAATTCATACTGCCGAAATCGAGGGTGCAAAGCTCGGGCTTGTTTTCAATGATATGACGCATGCGGACATCCGGCGACTGCACCACCGAGGTACCCGTGGCGTCATCGTCGTCAGGCTCGCTCGGCGTATATCGGGCGCCATGGCCGCAGGTCAGATTGATGACCACGTCGGTGCCGTCTTCGCGGATACGGTCGACTACTTCTTTGTAGAGTACCGCATCCATGCTCGGCGCGCCGGTTTCGGGGTCCCGAACATGGATGTGGACAACGGCGGCGCCGGCCTTCGCGGCATCAATGCCCGACTGGGCGATTTCGGCGGGCGTTATGGGTAAACCGGGATGTTTGGTCGGCGGAGTGACCGATCCGGTCAAGGCGCAGGTCAGGATCGTTTTTGAGGCCATTTACGTATCGCTCCCTAAAATTTCGTGACCAAACAATAAATCAAGCCTCACCGAGCGGCAACACGGCGATGACCGGTTGCCCATGAAAAATCGGCCCTCATGCATAACTGTAGGAGTGAAAATAGAACTGGCTCGCTACTAGCCGCTCAACTGGTTGATCTTGGCTGCCAGAATAAAGTCGTTTTCGTGCAGCCCTTTGATCTTGTGGGTGTGGATTGAAATAACGCAATAACCCCAGCCGAATTCAATGTCGGGATGGTGTCCTTCCGTTTCGGCGATGGCGCCGGCCTGATTGACGAAATCGAGGGCCGCCTGGAAGTTTTCGAACGCGAAACGCCGCTCAATCCTTTTGCCGTCGTCTTTGAGGTCCCAGCCGGGCGTCTTACCGGCATAAATCTCTGCTTCCTTCGGTCCCATGGGTGGAAAACCGCCCTGGCAAGGGGTGCAGGTTTTCGCCGTCAGTTGATCCGCCATTGAACTTCCCCTTATCCGCTATCCGGTTGACTACAAACTAAACATTTAGGGGCGTCGGACCGAATTTTAAGCGGCAAAAATTCCCGGCGTCAATGGTTTGCGCCATTACCTTTCATTCTTTATGTTGCGGGCGATTATTTTTGATTTATTTCCGCTGCAAGGAGATGGCCTCCAAAGCCAAAACTTATGATGACCGAAGCCTATATTTGTGACGCAATTCGCACCCCCATCGGCCGCTATGCCGGCGCTCTGTCACCCTTGCGCGCCGATGACCTGGCCGCCCTTCCGATGATCGCCTTGAAAGAGCGCAATCCGGGCGTCGATTGGGAAAAGATGGATGACGTCATCTACGGTTGCGTCAATCAGGCCGGCGAAGACAACCGCAATGTCGCCCGCATGGCGCTCCTGCTGTCGGGCCTGCCGGATAAAATTCCGGGCGTCACAGTCAATCGCCTGTGTGCATCGGGCATGCATGCCGTCGGCAGCGCCGCCCGCGCCATCAAATCCGATGAAGCCGATATGATGATTGCCGGCGGGGTGGAAAGCATGTCCCGGTCGCCCTTCGTCATGCCCAAGGCAACCAGCGGGTTCTCCCGCCAGGCTGAAATTTACGACACCACCATCGGCTGGCGGTTCGTCAATCCCAAGATGAAAGACCAATACGGCATCGATTCCATGGGAGAGACCGCCGAAAACGTTGCTGAGGAATATCAAATTTCCCGGGAGGATCAGGACGCATTCGCTCTTAAGAGCCAGCAAAAAACCGAAGCGGCCCAAAACGGCGGCCTGTTCGACGAAGAATTACTTCCGGTCACCATTCCCCAACGCCGCGGCGACGACATTATTGTCGACCGGGATGAACACCCCCGCGCCGGATCGAATATGGAGGGGTTGGCAAAATTGAAACCTGCTTTCAGGGAAGGCGGTACCGTTACCGCCGGAAACGCCTCGGGTGTCAATGACGGCGCCTGCGCTACGATTATCGCTTCGGAGAAAGCCGCCAAGGAGTATGATCTGGAACCCAAGGCGAGAATCCTTGGCATGGCCGTCGCCGGGGTGGCCCCTCGGGTGATGGGTATCGGTCCCGTACCGTCGACCAAAAAGCTGCTGGACCGTCTGAGCTTGAAGATATCAGATTTTGACATCATCGAACTCAACGAAGCCTTTGCCGCCCAATCCCTGGCTGTGTTGCGTGATCTCGGTGTGGCCGATGATGACGAACGGGTAAACCCGCAGGGCGGCGCCATCGCTCTCGGCCATCCTTTGGGTGCCACCGGCGCGCGGTTGGCGACCACGGCCACGTATCAGCTGCAAAGGTCGGGTGGAAAATTAGCGCTCTGCACCTTGTGCGTTGGTGTCGGCCAAGGCGCTTCTCTGGTGCTCGAAGCGGTTTAGCGTCGATATTGGCGGCTTGACGGCGGACGGGATTTAGCACACTGTAAGTCACATAACAAAATATTCAATAGAGTTAAATTGCGAACATTTCCGGTCTAGGTCTGACGGTCATTCAACAATAATCTAAAGACGGAATAAGAAGCTCTCAGAGCCGAATCCTAGGACCGGAACAATAAGGGGTAAGAAACGCAAATATGGGTGCGTCATTTGCTATTGTCGGGTCCGGTCCATCCGGGATGTATGCTGCCGATGCTCTAATCAAACATTTTCCGGATTGCCAGGTGGACGTTTTTGATAAATGCGCCATGCCGTTCGGCTTGATCCGGTTCGGCGTGGCGCCCGATCATTTCCGGACGAAGAATACCGCCCGGCAGTACGCCAGAACCATGGAACTGGGGCACGTCCGCTTTCTCGGTAACGTCAATATCGGGCGCGATCTTACTGTGCGGGAATTGGAAGACAATTACGATGCGGTGGTTGTGGCCATCGGCGCCTACAATGACCGCAAACTCGGTATCCCGGGAGAAAACCTGCCGGGCGTCTATGGCGCCTGCGCATTCGTCGGCTGGTACAACGGACATTTCGAGTATCGGGATTTGAATCCCATGCTGGATGGTGAAGGCATGGCGGTGATCGGCATCGGTAATGTCGCTTTGGACGTCGCCCGGGTCATCGCCAAAACCCGGGAGGAAATGCGCGACACCGACATTTGCGCCCACGCCCTCGACGCCATTCAGGATATGCCGGTTAAAGACGTTCACATGTTTGGCCGGCGGGGACCCGTGGAAGCCGGGTTCACCACCAAGGAATTGGTGGAGATCGTCGATCTGGAGAGGTGCGCCGTTGAAGTCGACGGCGGGCAAATTCCCGACCAAGTCGACGGTGATTTCGATGGGCGGGAAAGGACCCGCAAGGAGAAAAACCTCGAAGTTCTGCGTCAATTGGCGGCGCAAAATAAGCCGGAAAAGCCGGTGAAGATGCATGTCCAGTTTTATGCGTCACCCAAGGAAATTCTGGGAACCGACCGGGTCGAGGCGATCGTGATGGAGCGCACCGCCGTGGTCAACGGGCGCGCAGTCAGCACGGGTGAAACCTTCGAAGTACCCTGCTGCTCTGTCGTAACGGCCATCGGGTATTTTACCGATCCGCCCAAGGGGCTGCCCCTGGACGGCGCCACCATCGACAATGTTTATGGCCGGGTCCGGTCGGGCGTTTATGTGGTCGGTTGGGCCAAGCGGGGGTCATCGGGCACCATTCCGACCAACGGACCCGATTCCAGAAGCGTGGTCGACCTTCTGGTTAATGACTTGGATAAAGTGGGTAAGCCGGGCGGGGAGGTCATCGACGCCCTGCTCACCAAACGGGAGGTCCGGGTCATCGATTTTGAGGACGCCAAAAAAATCCGCGCCGCCGAAATCGAGCGGGCGACGGACGGCCATCCTCAGGAGAAATTCACCCGATTGGACGAGGTGCTGGCCGTACTGGGCGACTAGCGGCTGGTATCATGGGGCGGCGCTTTGCTTGAGTGGTATGTACTATCCGTTGTCGGATTTGCGCTCGGTTTCGATCAGCACCGGTCGGTGCTGATCGCCAAGTATCCCTATCCTGCAATCGGGCTGATGCCCGTTATTTTCGATGCGGCGGCCTGGCTGGGCGGCGTCGGCACCTTGGCCATGCTCATTGCCGGATTCTTTTTCGGCAGCTGGTGGTGGCCGCTGTTGGCGATGGCTGTGGGGACGGGTGTCAACTTTGTCGGCCGGACCGTGATGCCGATGGAATTGCGCTGGGTGTCTTCCATTTCGGCGACCCTCTTAGGATTTATCGCCACCGTCATCTTTTTCCGCTAACTAGATGAGCCCTGCGGCAATTTTTTTTCATTACCAATGTCAGCCAGCCATCAACCACAATCCGGTCATGCAGAATCAATCCTTGCCGCCGGTGGGCCGCCAGAACCTGGTAACCGTCTTTTAATAGGAGTCCGGAAAGTATCGCTGTTCCGCCGGGCAATAAATGGTGGGCCAGGTCCGCGGCCATCCGCATCAGGGGACGGGCGAGAATATTGCTGACGATAAGATCGTAACTGCTGGATATTACTGTCCGATGGGCATACCCCGTCGCTTTTATCGCCCTGATCGATTTCGTCTTTCCGTTCCGGGCGGCATTCGCCGCCGTTACCATGACGGCATCGGGGTCGAAATCGGCGGCGAGGATTGTCGCCGGCCAGCGCTTGGCAATGGCGACGGACAGAATGCCCGACCCGCATCCCATGTCGAGGGCTCGATTGACCGCTCTGTCCCGCAAGGAATCGATAGCCCGCAGGCATCCCAGGGTGGAGCCGTGATCGCCCGACCCGAAAGCGATACCGGCGGGAATGCAGAGGCCCAATTTTCCGGCGGGAACAGGCCCGTTATACTCCGAACCAAAGACGAAAAACCGGCCTGCGGTTTGGGGCGGAAATTGTTTGATATTCTCCGCCACCCAATTGCGGTTGGCGATCCGGGAGATGTCGAACTCCGGTAAAGCAGCGCCGCAGGCCTTGGCGGCTTCCGTCAGAGCTATTTCAACGGTTGTTTCATCGGGTTGGTGATCGGAGAAACCATGGATTTCAGCGAGACTGTCCTCCTCCCGGACGGTCCAGGACACCGATTGGCAAAATAGTTCGACGGCCCCGGCGAATACCTCGGCGTTTCCCTTCGCCGTCGACAGAGTAATCCGATAAAGAATTTCGGGTTCGATGGATTAGCTCCCGTCATTGTATCCGTTGGGGCTACCGCTAGGCCGGTTCGACGAAACTGTCGATGACCTTTTTGGTGCCGGCTTTCTCGAAGGCGACCTCCAGTTTGCTGCCGTCGGCGGCAACCACTTTACCGTAGCCGAATTTCTGGTGAAAGATGCGGCTGCCGACGGCGAATTTTCCGTCATCCTTTTTCGACGGTGTTAGCCAGACCTCACCGTCGATCACTGTGCCGTCTCTGGCGTGTCCGCGCCGCCTTGGTGTATTGAATGCGGGAGAGTCGAAGGCAGAAGATTCGAGGCGGGCCGTACCGCTGGAATCCCTGAGGCCCGAGCGGGCGCCGATGCCGCCGTAAAGTCCCTGATCGCTGGCTTGCTCCACGTGGTCTTCGGGAAGCTCTTCGATAAAGCGCGACGGTAGGGAATTTTGCCATTGATTGTAGATGCGGCGGTTGGCGGCATAGAGAATGTTGGCTTCCTTACGGGCCCGCGTCACGCCTACATAGGCGAGGCGGCGTTCCTCCTCCAATCCCTTTATTCCTTCTTCATCTAGGCTTCGTTGATGGGGAAACAGCCCTTCCTCCCATCCGGGCAGGAAGACGGTGTCGAACTCCAACCCCTTGGCGGCGTGAAGGGTCATCAGGCTGACCTTGTCTTCGGTTTTATTTTCCTCGTTCTCCATCACCAGGCTGACATGCTCGAGAAACCCCTGGAGATTTTCGAATTCGGCCAGACCGGCGACCAGTTCCTTTAGGTTTTCCAGCCGCCCCGGCGCCTCGGGGGTTTTGTCCCGCATCCACATTTCCGTGTAGCCAGATTCGTCCAGAATGATTGCCGCCAGCTCGTCATGGGGCAGGTTGCTCATGGTTGACCGCCAGCGCTCGAAATCCTGGATCAGGCTGATGATGGTGGACCGCGCCTTGGGTTTGATTTCGTCCGTTTCGGTGATCAGCCGGGCGGCTTCGTACATGGGCATGCCTTCGGCGCGGGCCAGATGGTGGATGGATTGAACGGTCGCTTTGCCGAGACCGCGCTTGGGAACGTTGATGATCCGCTCGAAGGCGAGATCATCGTCGGGGCTGACCACCACCCGGAGATAGGCGATGGCGTCGCGGGTTTCCTGGCGTTCGTAAAACCGGGGGCCGCCGATCACCCGATAGGGCACGCCCAAAGTGATCAACCGTTCTTCGAATTCGCGGGTCTGGAACCCGGCGCGGATCAAGACGGCGATTTCCTCCAGGGACTGACCTTTGGCCTGGCGGGCTTCGATTTCCTCGCCGACCACGCGGGCTTCCTCTTCGCCATCCCAAACGCCCCTGATGGTCACCTTGTCGCCGGCATCGATGCCCGTCCACAGGGTCTTTCCCAAACGGCCTTCATTGTGGGCGATCAGGCCCGAGGCGGCGGCCAGGATGTGGGGCGTCGAGCGATAATTCTGTTCCAGTCTGATAACCTGTGCGCCAGAAAAATCCTTTTCAAACCGGAGAATGTTGCCGACTTCTGCGCCTCGCCAGGAGTAAATCGATTGATCGTCGTCGCCAACGCAGCAGATGTTCTTGTACTCCTGGGCCAGCAAACGCAGCCAGAGATACTGGGCCACATTGGTGTCCTGGTATTCGTCCACCAACAGGTAGCGGAATTTCATTTGGTAGTCGTGCAGAATATCGGGATAGTCGGTGAACAGCGTCAGGCAATGAAGCAGGAGATCACCGAAATCGGCGGCGTTGAGCTGCTTAAGCCGATCCTGGTATTCCCGGTAAAGACCCGCCAGCACACCTTCAGCCATATCGGCGTCTTCCTCGCCGGATATTTTTTCCGGGGTCAGGCCCCGGTCTTTCCACCGCTGGATGACCGCCATCAATGCCCGGGCCGGCCATTTTTTGTCATCGATCTGATGGCCTTCCATGAGCTGCTTGAGCAGACGCACCTGATCGTCGGCATCAAGAATGGTGAAATTACTTTTCAGCCCGACCGCTTCCGCGTGGCTGCGCAAAATGCGGGCGCCCAGTGCGTGAAAGGTTCCCAGCCACCAGCCCTCTACCGGCCGTCCGGTCATCGCCGCCACCCGGTCTTTCATTTCCCGTGCCGCCTTGTTGGTGAAGGTGACCGCCATGATATCCCAAGGGCGGGCTTTTCCCTGGACCAGGATGTGGGCCAACCGGGTGGTCAGCACCCGGGTCTTACCCGTGCCGGCGCCGGCCAGCACCAGCACCGGGCCGTCAATGGCATCGACGGCCCGGCGCTGATCCTCATTCAGTCCTTTCAGATATCGCGTATCGGAAGAGGCGGCTGGCCCCGAAGTGGTTTTAGGCGGCGTTTCGGGCTCGTCAGAAAGTTCAAATTGATCCGGCATAGGGCCATTATATCACGCCAATACCGCTGGCCCAGAGAAAGGTATGGGAAAGGTAGGGGAAAGCCATGCTCTACAAATTTTCGTGTGCGCTTCATATAGGCTTTGACACTTCAATCCATTGATATCAGGCTCTACGAGATTCCTTTTGAATTTTGCTTATTAACGGACGAATCGATGAACAGAATCAGGCAATATTTAAACTCGGGTTTTCTGCTAGCGGGTGTATTTACCGCATTCGTGTTTTTAGCCTCACCCGCTTTCAGCGTCGAAAAAAATATATTGCAGGCGGTCGTCCATATTCGGGCGACCATACCGCCGGACGCCCGTACCGCCCGCTTTCTTGGCACCGACCGTCAGGGCAGCGGGGTCATCATCGACAATGAGGGGTTGGTACTCACCATCGGTTATTTGATTCTGGAAGCCGATGGCGCCATCGTAACGGCGTCCAACGGTGAACAGACACCCGCCAAGATCGTGGCCTACGATCACCACACCGGCTTTGGTTTGCTGCGGATGGCCAAAAAACCCACCGTCGCGCCGATGCGTCTGGGAAATTCTGGTCACCTTGGGATTCAGGATACGGTTCTGATCGCCAGCCGGGGCGGCCAACAGCCGGTGATCGCCGCCCGGGTGGTGTCGCGCCGGGTATTTACCGGCTACTGGGAATACATGCTGGACCGGGCCATTTTTACGGTACCGCCCCATGGTTTCCACAGCGGCGCGGCTCTGGTGGGTGAGGATGGCAGACTGCTCGCCATCGGTTCGCTTTTGGTGAGTGATGCGGTAGCGCCGAAACTGCATTCGCCCGGTAACATGTTCGTGCCCATCGACGAGCTTAAACCGGTACTGGCCGAACTGCTGGAGCACGGCAGGCGGCAGAGTCCGCCCCGGCCCTGGATCGGCGCCAATACCGAGGAATTTCACGGTCGCCTCGCCGTCATCAGAATAACGCCGGGCGGACCGGCTGCCAAAGCCGGTATCGAGGTGGGGGACCTGATCCTGGGAATCGGTTCGAAACCCATCCGTAGCCAGGAGGATTTTTACCGCAAGCTTTGGGCTACCGGCCAGGCGGGGGTCTCGGTCCAGTTGAAGGTCCTGCCCAAGAACCAGAACGAAGTTGCCATCAAAGAATTCACGGTCCGAACTCAGGACCGCTACGATTGGCTTAAATTAAAAAGAAGTTTGTAAGATTTGCTGCCCCTCAGACGCCGGGCGTTCGCTCCGCTCTCTTGGCTTACGCGCCATTAGGCGCGACGCGCACTTGCACTTGCCAAAGTTCATAAAAGAACTTTGGATATGAGTTTTATATGGCAAGAATTAATTCCAAAAGTCCAATGGGACTTTTGGCAAGCGCGACTGCTCGTCGGCGCCAATGCGCCGAGAGCCAAGGGTTCGGAGAACCCGCCCGGCGTCTGAGGGGATACAACTAAGCCGAACCGGCTTTTTCTTCGTGGCGGGTTTCGATGAGGGCCCGGTTGTAGGCGGCCATCACGTCGGTCTCATGGAGGGTGCCCACGAACATCATGTTGTCGTGATTCTCCACCACCGCGATGTAGTGTTCGCCACTGTCCCGGATAACTTTGTTGGCCGTTTGCAAATCGTCGTCGATATCCAGAATCGGCGGATGCACCCTGGCGACGTCTCCGGCATTGATTAAATTGTCCACATCGTGATCGAAAGCGATATCGCTGAGATCGGCAAGGGTGATGGTGCCGAACAATTCACCGGTATCCTTCAGGACAAACAATTCTCCCGTATGGGAGGCCTGTAATTTTGTCCGTACCTCGGGCAGGGAGGTGGCGACGTCAATGGTTTCGCTGTCCCGGTTCACCACTTTGCGTACCTTGATGCCGCGCAACAGGGCCGCTTCAAATCCACCCTTGAGGTCCAGTCCCATGCGCTCCAACTGCCAGCCGAAAAAGGATTTACCCTGAAATTGTTGGGCGATGACCGTGGAAATGACCACCGCCACCATCACGGCGATAGTCAGTGGATAGTCGTCGGTCAGTTCGAACACGATCAGGGTGGTTGAAATGGGGGCGCCCAATACGGCGGCGGCGACGGCGCCCATGCCGATAATGGTATAAGCGCCCGACCCCGACGAAAATTCGGGAAAAATGCTGGTGGCGATGATACCGTAGGCACCGCCCAGCATGGCGCCGATCATCAGGGACGGCGTAAATACGCCGCCGCCGAAACCGCTGCCGACGCAAACGGCGGTGGCCACCGTTTTCATTACCACCAGGGTGATCAAAAGAGCCAGAGAAAGCTGTACCTTCAGCGCCATATCGGTGGCGTCGTAGCCGACGCCCAGAACCTGCGGAAAGGCCAAAGCCAGGAACCCGAGTATCAATCCGCCGATAGCCGGCCTGATCCACTGCGGGCCGGGAACTTTTTTCATGGTGTCTTCGGCGAACATGGTGGAGCGCATGAACGCCACCGCGACCGCTCCCGATAATATACCCAATCCGATAACCGCCGGGAATTCCAGGAAGGAAACCGCCGAATGTTCGTAAATGCTGAAGGCGGGGAAGTCGCCGAAATATCCTCTGGTGACGATGGTGCCGACCACGCTGGCGATAACGATGGGGGCGAAGGCGCTGAAGGCGAAATGGCCGACCACCACTTCGTGGGCAAACAAAGCGCCGGCGATGGGCGCATTGAACGAGGCCGCCACCGCCGCCGCCGCGCCGCATCCCAAGAGCGCCCGGGACAGCGACCGGGTCAAATGCAGTTTCTCCGCCACCCAGGCGCCCAAGGTCGCACCCAGATGAACGGCCGGTCCTTCCCGTCCGACCGAAGCGCCGACGCCGATGGAAGCCGCGCTGGCGATCGCCGCACCGGCACCCGCTTTCAGCGACATGCGGCCGCCCTGTAAGGCGCTGGCTTCAATGACTTTGGCGATTCCATGGGGCTGACGGTTGGGCAGAAAATAGTAAATGAAAAGTCCGACCATCAGGCCGCCAATAGTCGGCGCAAAAAGGATCTGCCACCAGGGAAGGGTCTGGGCGACGTTGATGAGCGCTTCCGATTTTCCGCCCAGAAATACGCCCTGGACGAGGTCGATGCCTTCGCGGATGGCGATGGTGCCGCCGCCGGCAATGGCGCCCACGACGACAGCAAGAACCGACAGGATCAACTGGTCGTTTCTGATAATCCGCCGCAGCCGCATGAGAATACGGCTGGGTCTAAGTCGACGCCGGGCCATAGTTAATTAGCTGATTTGTTGTAACTGATTAAGAAATATACTTTTTTCGAGCCGAACGCCAGTTATTCGGGTCTCAAAAGACAATTTGAATTTTCAAAGGCGATTTCCAGCCGGTCCGCTATTCCCCGACAGCGGCTTTTTCTTGGTTAATTTCGTTTTCCGTAATGACCCGGTTGCGGCCCCGATGTTTCGCCGCGTAAAGGGCTTCATCCGCGCGGGAAATGAAATTGGTCAAGGATTCACCAAGTTCATAGAGGGCGACACCCACCGAAAGATGAATCTCACCCAGGGTCTCCCCGCTGGTTTTGTTGATAATTTTCTTCCTTCCGACCCGCTCTCTGATCTGGTCGGCAAGTTTGGCGGCATCGGCCAAAGAAATTCTGGGCAATATGACCGTAAATTCCTCACCGCCGTAGCGGGCGGCGGTGTCCTGGCCTTTGATGCTTTCCTTCAAGGTCAACGCCAAAAGTTTCAGAACCCGGTCACCCGTCTGGTGGCCATGAGTATCGTTGAATTTTTTGAAGAAATCGATATCGATCATCAGCAGGCACAACGGTTCGCCGCTTTCCATTGCCTGGGCCGCTTCATCCCGCAGTACGATATCGAATTTCTTGCGGTTGGCGATGCCGGTCAGGCTATCGGTCTGCGCCTCCCATTGGGCGGCCTCGATTTCCATTTTGAGTTCGCTGACTTCGGTGGAGGCGGCTGCCAGTCTTTCCTCCAGGGATTTGGACCGGACTTCCATTTGCCGCGATGCTTCCACCACGCCTTTGATGATATCCCGCACTTCGTCCAATTCATTTTGCTCGGACTTGCCTTCAGGGGAGTTGCGCGATAGATCGCCGGAAGCTTCCGCCATCGCTTCGCCGAACACGGCGGCATCGGATCCGGCTTCGCCTAAATATTGAGCCGCCCGCGTCATAACCTGTTCCAGTTTGGTGCCGGTATGCTCGACCAGCGTGGCATCCTCAGGCGTGACGAAAAACCGCTCATAAAGGTCGGCGCATTGCTGGGCACTGAATTCCTGATCATTATCCAGCAAGACATCGACGGTGCGCCGGAGATCCAGATAACTGTTCGCGAAATAATGGTACCAGACCATAAAATTCAGAGGAATCGCAGGAATCTCCAGTTCCTCCATTTTGGCAATGGCCTTTTTGGCTATTTCAATGGATTCTGAAAGTTCATGCGAACTCAAAACAGATGCTCCCAGCGGCTACATGGTTGGTAATTATTGGTAGTTGAATTATTAGTTTTCCTAAACAATAAACCAACAACCTGATAGTCCAAGTCATTTCTGCATTATCGGGCTTCGCAGCTAGTTTTTTCGATCAAAATTTCAAGCGATTCCCGTGGTTATTGAATCGCCACTCACCTACTGCTAGCGTTAGGTTAATGTTTTCCAGGCGGGTTTGGTTATTTCTTCTTAAGGCGGGCACATAATTTTATGAAAATAGACAGACAATGAACGCTGACATTCAGCGCGTATATTTGGCCGGACCCGATATTTATCATGCCGGTGCTTTGGAAATTGCCGCCAATAAAAAGGCGCTGTGCGACCGGTACGGGTTGGAAGGCGTATCGTCTTTGGATATGGCAGGGGGCCGCCTTTTCGAGGGCGGCGGAGATACGGCCTCAGCCATCACTCAATCGTGCATAGACCTGATCCGGTCCTGTGACGCCATGGTCGCCAATATGAGCCCCTTCCGGGGGCCGGGTATGGATCCGGGTACGGCCCTGGAAATGGGCGTGATGCTGGGTTTGGACCGGCCCGTTGCCGGTTACAGTCTGGACCAATCGAGTTACGCCGACCGGCTATTTCGGCTCCATGAAGTCTTTGAGAAACCTTTGGCGAGCGAAGAAGGTCACCTGCGGGCGCCGGATGGGCTGCTGGTGGAGGATTTCGGCCTGACCGATTGCGCCATCGTGACGGGCGCAGTTTTGAAAAACGGCACGCCGGTGACCGAGGATTTCGAAAGCGCCCTGCGCTGGGTACGGCGAATCCTAAAAGAAAGCTGAATTTGGAAGCCTTCTCATTTTAATTATTCTGCAATGTTTGATTCAGCGAATCTTAATTTCGGGCTGATAGTGTGACTGCATTGAGGGGACCAACGATAGATGAAAAAAATATTCCGCACGTTTAATAAAGGAAGAATTCCATGTGGAAGTTCGATTGGACCCGGTATGTGGGCGAACAAATCAAATGGGCCGAGGCATTAATCGTCAAGGCCGATGAAATCCCTGGGTACGAAAGTGACGCCCTGCGCGAGAAAGCTGCGCAGACGCTGGCTGATGTCAAGCGGTTGGTGGAAGAGGAATGCTCGAAATTTAATAACGCTGACTTATGATCAGCGGAACACCACGGTGCGTTGTCCGTTAAGCAAAACCCGGTCCTCCAGCACCGCCTTGAGAGCCCGGGAAAGCACCAGGCTTTCTACGTCCCTGCCGACTGTCGCCAGTTCGTCCGGCGTATGACCGTGATCCACCCTTTCGACCGCCTGATCGATAATCGGGCCCTCATCCAAATCCGGGGTAACGAAATGCGCCGTCGCACCGATGATTTTCACGCCTCTTGCATGGGCCTGATGATAAGGCTTGGCACCCTTGAAGCCGGGCAGGAATGAGTGGTGGATATTGATAATTTTAGGGAACAGCCGGTCGCAAAATTCCGTCGTTAGAATTTGCATATAGCGGGCCAGGATTATTAAGTCCGTTTCCGTCTCCTCGACGATTTTTATGATTTTAGCTTCCTGATCCTCTTTGGTGTCCTTGGCTACCGGTAAATGATGGTAAGGGATATCGTGCCAGTTGGCCAAGGGGGCCAGGTCCGGATGATTGGAGACCACCGCAGTCACCGTCATGGGCAGTGCGCCGATCCGGTAACGGTACAAAAGATCGTTAAGGCAGTGTTCGGCTTTGGAGACCAGGATCATCACGCGCTTCTTGTCCGCCAAATTGCGCATGGCCCAATCCATTTCAAATTTGCCGGCGATTTCCTGAAAAGCTGCGCGCACATCGGCAACGGTGACACCCTGGCGGTCGATGCGAAAAGACATGCGTCCAAAAAACCGGGCGGTTTCCTGATCGGCGAAGTGGGCCGTCTTGGTGATAAAACAGTTAAGATCGGCCAGGCAGCCCGTGGTCGCCGCGACGATGCCGGCGCGGTCGGGACAGCTCATGGTCAGAACATATTGCGGTGTCAATTTTATCCCCAGTATTCAATGCGCAGAACTCGACGGTTAAGCGATATTCGGCGCCAGCCATTTTTCGGCCTCGGTCAGTTTCACCTTGCGCCGCCGCGCATAATCCTCGACTTGATCCCGGCCGATCTTGCCAATCCCGAAATAGCTCGACTGGGGATGGGAAAAATAGAAGCCGGATACCGACGCGGCGGGCATCATGGCGAAACTTTCCGTAAGGTCAATAGAAGCTTTGCTTTCGGCCTCTAAAAGATCGAACAGCAGGGGTTTGATCGAGTGGTCGGGGCAGGCGGGATACCCGGGCGCCGGCCGAATGCCGGTATACTGTTCCTTGATCAATTCCTCGTTGGAAAAGGATTCTTCCGATTGATAGCCCCAGAATTCCCTGCGCGTTCGTTCATGCATACGTTCGGCAAAGGCTTCGGCCAGCCGGTCGGCCAGGGCTTTCAACAGGATGTCGTTGTAATCATCGTGGCTTTCGGCAAATTCCCGGAGTTTTTCCTCGATACCGAGACCCGCGGTCACGGCGAACCCGCCGATATAATCCTTAATCCCCGACTCCTTGGGGGCGATGAAATCGGCCAAGCATAGATTGGCTCTCCCACCTTGCGTCGATTTGGCCATTTGCTGGCGAAGGAAAGGGATAACGGTGCGGACTTCGGTGCGGCTGTCATCGGTGTAGATTTCGATATCATCGCCGACGGCATTGGCCGGAAAAAATCCGGTCACGGCTTTAGCCGTCAACCATTGCTCGCCGATGATCCGTTGCAGCATAACCTGGGCGTCGTTGAACAGCGACCGGGCGGCCTCGCCCACGGTTTGATCCTCCAAAATGGACGGATACCTGCCGGCGAGCTCCCAGGTTCGGAAAAAGGGTGTCCAGTCGATGCGCGTGGCGATCTCTCCCAAATCGTAATTGTCGAACTCACGGACGCCGAGGAAAAAAGGGCGCTGCGGTGTGTCGCGCCAATCGTCTTTCCGGCCTGCCTGTCTGGCGTCCGCAAGCGGCAATAACCGCCCCGCCCGGTCGGCGCCTTCATAGGCTTCCCGGAGCTTGGTGTATTCCCGGTCGATTTCAGCGACGAATTCGTCCCGCTGGCTGTCGTTTAATAAATTGCTGGCGACACCCACCGCCCGCGAGGCGTCGGTGACATAGATGGCGGTCCCGTCGTAATTGGGGGCGATTTTCACCGCCGTATGAACTTTCGACGTCGTCGCGCCGCCGATCAGCACCGGAACGTCGAAACCGTCCCGGTTCAGTTCCCGGGCAACCGAGACCATTTCCTCCAGGGACGGTGTAATCAGCCCGGACAGACCAATGATATCGGCGTTTTCCTCTTTGGCGGCGGCGAGAATTTTCTCGTAGGGAACCATGACACCGAGATCTATAACTTCGTAGTTGTTGCATTGCAGCACGACCCCGACGATGTTTTTACCGATATCGTGGACGTCGCCTTTTACGGTGGCGAGAAGAATTCTGCCGTTGCTGCTCAGTTCGCCGCTTTCCGCTTTTTCCTTTTCGATAAACGGCACCAGATGGGCGACCGCCTGTTTCATAACGCGGGCGCTTTTGACCACCTGGGGCAGAAACATCTCGCCGGCGCCGAACAGATCGCCGACCACGTTCATGCCGGTCATCAGCGGACCCTCGATAACCTCGATGGGCCGGTCGGCGGCCAGCCGGGCCTCCTCGGTATCTTCGACGATGTAGTCGGTGACGCCTTTGACCAGGGCATGGGTGATGCGCGCCTGGATATCGCCCTGCCGCCAACTCAGATCCTCCGCCCGTTCCTTGGCCTGTCCTTTGGCCTGGTCGGCAATTTCCAAAAGCCGTTCGGTGGCGTCGTCGCGCCGGTTGAGGATGACATCCTCGATTCGCTCCTTCAGGTCGGCCTCGATATCGGCGTATACCACCAGCTGCCCGGCGTTGACGATGCCCATATTCATGCCGGCGTTGACGGCGTGATAGAGAAACACCGAATGCATGGCCTCCCGCACCGCGTTGTTGCCGCGGAAAGAAAAGGAGACGTTGCTGACGCCACCGCTGACCATGGCATGGGGCAAATTGTCCTTGATGAATTTTACCGCCTTGATGTAGTCGGCGGAGAAATTCCGGTGTTCCTCGATACCGGTGGCGACGGGAAATATATTGGGATCGAAAATAATGTCTTGGGGCGGAAAACCCACCCGGTCGACCAGAATGTCATAGGACCGCCGGCATATCTCGATCATGCGGTCGTAGCCGTCGGCCTGGCCTTTTTCGTCGAACGCCATGACGATGGCGGCGGCGCCGTAGTACATAATTTCACGGGCCTGGTCCTGGAAGGCGTCCTCGCCTTCCTTGAGACTAATGGAATTGACCACGCCCTTGCCCTGGACGCATTTAAGGCCGGCTTCGATGACTGACCATTTGGAGGAATCGATCATCACCGGCACCCGGCTGATGTCCGGTTCGGACGCCGCCAGTTTGAGAAAGCGGTCCATGGCCGCTTCGGAATCAAGCATCGCCTCATCCATATTGACGTCGATGATCTGGGCGCCGTTTTCCACCTGCTGGCGGGCGATATCGAGGGCCGTTTCGTAATCCTCTTCGATGATCAACTTTTTGAATTTAGCCGAACCGGCGACGTTGGTGCGTTCGCCAACATTGACGAAACCGGTCACATCATCGATCGCCAACGGCTCCAATCCGCTCAACCTGCCGCAGATTTCGATGTCAGGTAGGGCGCGGGGATCGACGTCCTTGATTGCATCCGCGATGGCGCGGATATGGTCGGGTGTGGTGCCGCAACAGCCGCCGGTGATATTGACGAAACCGCTTTGGGCGAAGTCCAGGATCTGATCCGCCATATAGTCAGGCGTGTCGTCATATTCGCCGAAAGCATTGGGCAGCCCGGCATTGGGATGAAGGCTGATGGGGACGGGCGCGGCGGCGGCAAGCGCCTGGATGTGGGGACGGAGATCAGCCGCCCCAAGCGCACAGTTCAAGCCGACAGAAAGGGGCCTAGCATGGGCGACAGAATTCCAGAAGGCTTCAGGAGTCTGGCCCGTCAAGGTGCGCCCCGAAGCATCGGTAATGGTGCCGGAGATCATCAAAGGAATGTCGATCCCTAATTGGTCCCGTAACTTCATCACAGCGTAGATCGCCGCTTTGGCGTTCAGGGTGTCGAAAATGGTTTCGATTAAAATCACATCCGCGCCGCCGTCCAGCAGTGCTTCCGCCGCTTCGCCATAGCAGTCCGCCAATTCGTCGAACGACGTGTTTCTGAAGCCCGGATCGTTGACATCAGGGGAAATGGATGCCGTCCGGTTGGTTGGCCCCAGGACGCCGGCGACGAAACAGTCGCGGTCCGCTTCGGACGCCGCTTCTTTGGCCAGTTTCGCCCCTTCATAATTCAAAGCGCGGACCTGATCCTCCATGCCGTAATCAGCTTGCGATATGGAATTGGAATTGAAGGTGTTGGTTTTGATGATATCGGCGCCGGCGTCGATATAGGCCTGGTGCAAGCCCAGGACGAAATCGGATTGGGTCAGCGTCAGCAGGTCATTGTTGCCTTTCTGGTCCTTGCCATGATCCCGGAACTGCGATCCCCGGAAGTCGCTCTCGTCGAAATTGCCGGCCTGAAGCATGGTGCCGGTGGCGCCGTCCAAGATGAGGATGCGCGCCTCCATCATGCGGCGGAGCCGTTGAACGAGATTGTCGGTGTTGTCTGTCATCGTTTATTCCGGTTTATCTATTTGATCTGTCTTCCCGGGCCTCAGCCCAAGAATGTGGCAAATGGCGTAAGCGAGGTCGGCACGGTTCAAGGTGTAAAAGTGAAAATCCGATACGCCCTCGGTTTGCAGGGACCGGCAATGTTCGGCGGCGACGGTGGCGGCGATCAGCTTCCGCGTGCCGGGATCGTCGTCCAAGCCGTCGAACAGATTACCCATCCAATCCGGCACGGTTGCGCCACAGAGAGCGCTGAATTTCTTCACCTGCTGAAAATTCGTCACCGGCAAAATGCCGGGCAGGATCGGCTGGGTAATACCGGCCGCCGACGCACGGTCTCTGAAACGTAAAAAAGTTTCGGCTTGAAAAAAGAATTGGGTGATGGCCCGGCTGGCGCCGGCGTCGATTTTGCGTTTGAGATTGTCCAGATCGGCCTCCGCGCTTTTCGCCTCCGGATGGACTTCCGGATAGGCGGCCACACTGATGTCGAAGTCGGCGACCGATTTCAGACCTTCCACCAAATCCGAGGCATAGGCGTAACCGCCGGGATACGGTGTGTAGCCGGTTTCACCTTCCGGCGGATCACCCCTGAGGGCGACAATGTGGCGAACGCCGTTTTCCCAATATTGGCGGGCGACGGCGTCAACTTCGTCCCGGGTCGCCTCGACACAGGTGAGGTGAGCGGCGGCGGTCAATCCGGTTTCGTTTTGGATGCGGTTGACGATGGTGTGGGTCCGCTCCCGGGTCGATCCGCCGGCGCCGTAGGTAACGGAGACAAAACTGGGATTGAGGGGAGCCAGACGCTCTACTGACTGCCACAGCGTCTGCTCCATTTTTTCCGAGTTTGGCGGAAAAAATTCAAAGGACACGCTGACGTCTTTGGGCAGCGGATGCGCCACCGCCATGGCTGGATTGATAAATTCGATCATTTACTGTCTCTTTTATTCTGATGGTTTAACGCCGGGCCACAGCACTACCGTCAGAGCGCCGCCGGGCAATTGTTTACTGGGTTCGGACGCGAGACCGGCAGATTCAAACCAACGCGCCATATCCGTATCGGGGATACCCAGATGACGGTGCTGATGGTCGCTGCGAAGTTCTTCCCGGTCATGGGGTGCGAAATCGGCGACGATCAGTCTGCCGCCGCTTTTGAGTACCCGGGCCGCCTCCCGGATTCCGTACAGGGGATCGTCGGCAAAGTGCAAAACCTGATTAACAATCGCGGCGTCGAAGGTGCCATCCCGGTAGGGCAACTGATACATGTCGCCATGACGCACCCGGCAGTTACTCAGTCCCGCTTGGTCCAATGTCGCCCGGGCCACCGCCAGCATATCGTGCGAAAGATCAATTCCTTCCGCCTCTTTCAGATCGGGCCCCAAGATTTCGAGGAGACGGCCCGTGCCGGTGCCGATGTCCAACAGGTTTTCAACCCTATCCTGGAACAAGGTTTCCCGAATGGCCTGCTCGACCGTTTGTTCGTCAATGTGCAAGGCGCGAATTTTATTCCAGTCCGCTGCGTTTTTAGCGAAATAGTCGGCGGCGGCCCGCTTTCGGTCCTCTTTGATCTGGTTGAGCCGCTCCGTGTCCGACTTCAGAACTGGATCGTCATTGGGCAGCAATCCAACCAGGCGTTCAGCCGTCTGTTCCAGCCCGTCCGACGGCGCGTATCGATATAGTACCCAGCTACCTTCACGCAGCCCTTGCAACAGTCCGGCGTCGCACAGGACTTTCAAGTGCCTGGAAACACGCGGCTGACTTTGTCCCATAACCTGAACCAGTTCGCTGACGGTAAATTCCCCCTGGGAACAGATGGAAAGAATCCTAAGTCTGCTGGGTTCCGCCGCCGCCCGCATCATTTTGAGAACGATGTCCATAAAGCCGATATTACCAAATATTATAAACTAATAAACATATAAACATTTATTTATATTATTTCCAGCTTTAATTTTTGTTAATCGCCCTTATGTATATTTGGCGCGAACTTTAAACGGATTGGAAAAGATTGGCGGCAGTAATGGCGTCCGGTGAACTGGTGGTTTCGGGTAAAAAGTCTATTTGAAATTTTTAGAATTTTTGTGTTGTATTAATGCAACAATCACTGTGAACAGTGAGTACAAGTGACTCAGGTCACTGGTTTTTTCCCAAACCCATTGTATAGTTCGGATGTTGGATAAAGTGGTTTCAGCCGCTTGATATCACCGGCGCTGCCAAACAGGGCCAACATCTCTAAATATAGGGGTGGCAAAGTTAAGTAGATACTATAGAAAGTAATATGGGATTGAGGCGAGTAATTTTAAAAATAGCGGTTTCAATTCCTGAACAATAAAAAAAATGGCCGGAATAAAACAGGCCGAACAAAGGCGTTTATAAGAGGGTAGTATGGCAGTGAGTGTGCACTTAAAATCTTTCCTGCGGATTTCATTCTTATTCATTGCGGTATTTGCCTTGGCGAACTGTGCTTCGGCGCCGGAAAACGATCCCGAAGCGGTCGCCGAATATCAAAAAATCAACGATCCGGCCGAGCCGACCAACCGGTGGATTTTTAAATTCAACCAGGGTTTGGATAAAGTTATTATCAAACCGGTGACCGGCTTATATCGTGCTATCTTCCCGGACGTCATCCGGCAAAGCATCCACAATTTTCTGACCAATTTGAAAACGCCGGTAATATTGGCCAATGACATTATGCAAGGGGAGCCTGAACGCGCCGGTGATACGTTTGCCCGTTTTGTCATCAATTCGACGGTCGGCGTCGCCGGGTTCAGAGACCAGGCGGCGGACTGGGGGTTCGAACCCCATACGGAAGATTTCGGTCAAACCCTGGCTGTCTGGGGGGTTGGCGAAGGGCCTTATATCATGTTGCCGATTTTGGGCCCGTCTAATCCGCGTGATGCCATCGGGACGGTGGTTGATTGGTTCCTCGATCCCATTAACTGGTGGGTCGCGGCCGATTCCGATCGCGCCTGGATCGGCTATACGCGAACGGTCATAAACGGCATCGACACCCGCGATCAGCTTTGGGATGTGCTCGAAGATCTTGAAAAATCCTCAATCGATTTTTATGCTGCCCTTCGAAGCCTTTACCGGCAGCGTCGCAATGATGACATTTCCAACGGTGCCGGTTCTGACAAGAACGAGACCCCCGGGTTTACCGGCGACTTCGAACTTGCCGATCCCGAAGATGCCCCCGATAAGGATTCCGGAACGAAAAAATGATACTTTGCAGGCGTGGTCTTATAGCCCTGTTTCTGGGGGCCTTCATCGCTGTTATGTCGCCGAGCGCCCACGGGGCCGCGGATGAGTTCGGTGACGGCGCTCATAAATTTGTACGATCTTTGGC
This sequence comes from uncultured Rhodospirillaceae bacterium, assembly GCA_964574215.1. GTDB lineage: Bacteria > Pseudomonadota > Alphaproteobacteria > Rhodospirillales > UBA2165. The sequence continues at coordinate 76,099 of CAZNLR010000021.1, forward strand.
CGATCAAGCGATGATATCGCTGACCAATAAAAAACTCAACCAAGCCGACCGGCAGATGAAATTCCGAAAATTGCTCAACCAGTATTTCGATGTTTCGGGTGTCGGCAAATGGGTGCTGGGGCGGTACTGGCGGCGCGCCTCCAAAGAACAACGCACCGAATATCTGAATTTGTTCGAAGATCTGATTGTCGGTACTTACGCCAAGCGGTTTAAGGAATACACCGCGGAAAAACTATCCATTTCCAATACCACCAGCCGCGGTAATTCCGCCATTGTCCATTCCATGATGGAACGCAAAGACGCCAAAGGTTTACGGATCGATTGGCGGGTAAACTTTCCCGACGGGAATTATAAAATCATCGACATTATGGTCGAGGGCGTCAGTATGGCGCAGACCCAGCGGTCTGAATTCAGTTCGGTGATCCGGCGCAATGGCGGAAAGGTCTCGGGCCTTCTTTCGGCGTTGCGCGGCAAAACCGAAAAGTTACTCGCCCAATCGAACTAAATTAAATCCTGGACTTAATCACGGGCCTAATCACGTGTGAGCGGACGGTATTTTATGCGATGGGGCTGTTCCGCGAGGGCGCCCAGCCGGCGGCGGCGGTCCTCTTCGTAATCGTCGTAATTTCCCTCATACCAAACCACCTGGCTGTCGCCTTCGAAGGCGATGATATGCGTGGCGATACGGTCCAGAAACCAGCGGTCGTGAGAGGTAATTAGCGCGCATCCGGGAAAAGCCAGCAAGGCCTCTTCGAGAGCGCGCAGCGTATCCACATCCAGATCGTTGGTCGGTTCGTCCAGCATGATCACGTTGGCGCCCGATTTCATCACCTTGGCCAAATGCACCCGGTTGCGTTCACCGCCCGATAGCTGACCGACTTTCTTTTGCTGATCGGGCCCCCGGAAATTGAACTGCGAGACATAGGCGCGGCTCTGCATGGTGCGGTGGCCCAAATCCACTTCGTCCAGGCCTTCCGAGATTTCCTCCCAGACCGTTTTGTCGGCGTCCAATTCCTCTCTTGATTGGTCGACATAGCCGAGCCTGACCGTATCACCGAACCTGATGGCGCCCCTGTCCGGTTCTTCATCACCGGAGATCATCTTGAACAGGGTGGTTTTGCCGGCGCCATTGGGTCCGATGATGCCGACAATACCGCCCGGCGGCAGTTTGAAACTCAAATCCTCCAGCAGCAGCCGGTCGTCGAAACCTTTTTGCAGATCGGTGGCTTCGATAACCAGATTGCCCAGCCGGGGGCCCTGAGGAATAATAATCTGCGCCGTGTCGGGTGTTTTTTCCGCCGCTTCCGCCTGTAATTTTTCGAAGGCGGTGATGCGCGCTTTGCTTTTGGCCTGGCGGGCGCGGGGACTTTGCTGAATCCATTCCAACTCATTGGCCAGGGTCCGCTGACGGGCGACTTCCTGCTTTTCCGCCTGTTCCAGTCGTTTGCGTTTTTGTTCCAGCCAGGAGGAATAATTACCCTCGTAGGGAATCCCGTGGCCCCTATCCAGCTCCAATATCCAACCGGCGACGTTATCCAGAAAGTAGCGGTCGTGGGTAATGGCGACCACCGTGCCGGGATACTCCTGGAGATGAAGTTCCAGCCAGGCAACCGATTCCGCATCCAGATGGTTGGTCGGTTCGTCCAGCAGCAACAGATCGGGTTTTTGCAATAGCAAGCGGCAGAGGGCCACCCGACGTTTTTCGCCGCCCGACAATTTGGTCACGTCGGCATCGCCCGGCGGGCAGCGGAGCGCGTCCATGGCCATTTCCACCGTTCGCTCAATCTCCCAGCCATTGGCGGCGTCGATTTTTTCCTGCAACTCGCCCTGTTCTTCCAGAAGCGCGTTCATTTCGTCGTCATCCAAAGGCTCGGCGAATTTGGCGCTGACTTCATTAAAGCGGTCGATTAAATCCTTAACCTCTCCCACGCCGTCCATCACGTTGGCCTCGACGTCTTTGCCAGGGTCGAGTTCCGGTTCCTGGGGTAAAAAGCCGACCCGCGCGCCCTCGGCCGACCAGGCTTCGCCGTTAAATTCGGTCTCCAGGCCGGCCATGATTTTAAGCAGGGTCGATTTACCGGCGCCGTTGGCGCCCAACACACCAATCTTGGCGCCCGGAAAAAACGACAACGATATATTTTTTAACAATTCCCGTCCGCCCTGAAACGTTTTACTCAGCTGTTTCATGACATA
>CAZNLR010000022.1:0-76549 GCA_964574215.1 uncultured Rhodospirillaceae bacterium
TATAGGTCTCGGAGTTCTCGGTCGGCCATTACATCTTGGTGGTCTCGGCGGCTAAGAAACTTAAAACTTTAAGTCCCACCTAGTGCAAGGTTATCTTTGGCTTGAATTAGGAATAGCCTTACCTACCATCATTAAGGGGTAACAATTTCTAACTTAAGGATTAGTTGAAATGAGTATTTTCCAAAATCTAAAAAACTTCAAAAAGAAAAAGAAAAAAGGAAAGACTACAATTCCAGTTCTTAATGAATATGCCTCTAATTATTTTGATAATGAATTTAAAATAAAAGCAGAGGAATTAGGATTTTCTGATGTTTTAGATCAAATTAAAACCCAAAACAAAGGAGAGGATTGTTTAGGTGGTATGTAAATAATGAATATGAACCTGACCATATTACTCATTTAATTATCATACAATTGATGTATGAAATTTTTAACCGCGAATGGGAGGATGGGGGTATTGATGAATATCTAAGTGAAAAGGAAACGCAGTTAGTAATAATGCATAATTACACACTTGATTGGTTTGCAGCGAATGGAAATTTAACAGTGGAGCAAGCCGAAAACAAAAAAGAACAATTAAAAAATGATCTGTTTTCTGGCATAGTCGAGACATTGGATGAAATCAAACCTTACTAATATATAGCAGCATTTACCGTCCTAATCACATAATCCATTCCACGTTCTGCAGCCTTCTCACTTTCAAAATTTAATAATGCAGCAAGATCATCTGGATAAAATCCGTACCGAAAGTGAAGATTAAAAACCACAGCGTAATCTACATCACTTCGCAATCCTTTCTGTATTGGCAGTCGCCAACCTTTACGATCTGCCTGGTGTTCTACTTCTGCGTTATAGATTTCATGTGCCTCATTCGCTGTCATTGGTGAACGTGATGGATCGATGTCTAGGTTTGAATTAGTTGGAGCACACGGCCCAAGGGTGGAGGGGGGGAGAGAAGGCGAGTTGGCGATTAAATCTCTAGCCTCGGATAATAGATCAATCGCAACTGGCGCAAATGTACTTCGCTTAATAATTACGAGTGGATGACCTCCGTTGGCATCTTCATGCATTGGCTTAACATTACGAAAGCCAGGAAGCCGTCCAAGTTGGTTGGTTAGCCGCCGAGACCACCAAGATGTAATGGCCGACCGAGAACTCCGAGACCTATATGAAAACGTATTATCGGTAAGGTGAAATTGGCACCGAATTGGCACCGGAATTTCCCAATATAGGTGATTTTCGGTGCCATTTGTTAACAAAAGAAGCGAATGAAGGTTCCGCTAAACATTTGTTAAGTAAAGTTAAATTGAACTAATTGATAATAGGCGCAATTCACTAGCCTAGTTTTCAAGACCAGTCCTTTCAACCACTCAGGCACCTCTCCATTAGTGGCGGCGGGAGCTTCTTCTAGCGCGCTTCAGTCATTTATTCCAACTCTTTTGTAGCAATTTTGGCCGCTAATTGTTAATGAGGTGCGATAGAGTTGAATAAATCGGGTGAAAATGGAATGCGAAAAATTTATTTTAAGTTATCTATCGTCGGCTTGGCTATTTTGCTGGCGGGATGCGCCGTTGGTGTGCAGTACCGCGATGCCGTGTCTAAAATTCCGGCAATTAAAGCGGGTGATGGACGTTTGCTGGTTTACCGCGAAATTAATCCGTTCTCCGGATTAATTTCTCGAGTACTTTGGGTCGACGGTAAACCGGTTGGTGACGTTTACGGATCTGCTGTAATTATTCATGATCTCAAAGCTGGACCTCATGTAATCAATTACAATGAAGGGGCGTCAAAACTGGATATAGTGGTGCCTGATGGTGGAAAAGTTTACCTACAGTATTCCATCGTTTCAGATAGTCAGCATGAAGGGAACACGGGCGTTGAAATAGTTCCGGCCAAGGAGGGGGAATCGGATATCCAACATCTTCACTTCATTGAAACCCGTATCCGCCATCCCGATGAACTCAAAAAGTAATGACAGTCGCAAAGGGGTTCTCGCCGGGGATTACGGCGCTTGTTGTCATTTACAATGAAGAGAAAATTCTCGAAAACTGCCTGAAACGGCTCGCGTGGGTCGATGAAATAATGGTTGTGCTGGACAAATGCACTGACCGGTCTAAAGAAATTGCGCTGGCCCACAACGCAAGAATTGAAGAAGGACGTTGGGATGTCGACGGCGCTCGCCGAGAAATGTCGCTCGGCCTTTGTCGAACCGAGTGGGTCCTCGAAGTGGACGCGGACGAGTGGATTACCAAGGAACTAGCGGACGAAATACGCGAGACGATTGCCGACCCGAAATATGACGTCTATGACTTGAACGTTGAGAATTATATTGGTGGTAAGCTGATTGTTCATGGCTGGGGAGGGGGCTCCTTCGGTAAAAAAAGTTACAACGGTCTGTTTCGAAACGGCACCAAAACATACGCACCGCGCAGAGCTCACGCTCATGTGTCTTTTGAAGGGACGATTTGCCCTACCGCCCTCAAAAATCCCGTCGTCCACCATATATTTTCTGATGTCTCAGCGATTATCAGATGCTTGGATCGCTATTCCGATTACCGGGCCAAAGATCTCGCCGAAAATAACGAGAAAGTGCTTGGGACATGGGGCGCCGCCCGGAAATTTTTGTCCCGATTTTGGAAAATATATGTGGTGCGTGGCGCCAGAAAAGAAAAGGGATATGGGCTCGTTCTGGCGCTTTGTGCGGCGATGTATCCTCTCGTCTCCCATATAAAGGCTCGATACGAGGAGACACCGTCGAAATCTTGAGCCATAGAAGGGAAGGCACATACTGAATGAGCCGCCTATTCATTTTTTTCCTCATTGCTATTTTGTTATCCGCCCCCGTAAAAGCGGACGGGGTGCTTCCTCTCTTCGACACCCACGTCCACTACAGTCAACCGGCCTGGCGCTTTTTCAAAACCCAGGAAATATTTGAAATCTTTAAGAAAGCCGGTGTTGTCAAAGCCTTGGTGTCCAGTTCACCAGACGACGGCACCGTGATGCTGCACGACCAGCGGCCGGAAGTTGTCGTTCCCATGTTGCGCCCCTACCGCCCAGGAGCCGATCCCTCCAACTGGTTCAATGCGCCCGATAGCATGAGTTATCTGAGGGGTCGTTTGGCCAAAGGTATCTACAAAGGTGTTGGCGAGTTTCATCTTTATGATTGGCGTTCCGCACAATCGAGGCAGGTTCGGGAATTAGCGAAACTGGCCGTTGAACAAAAATTCATTTTGCAGGTGCACTCCGACGCCAAGGCCATATCACTCCTTTTCGAGCAATCTCCTAAATTGAAAATACTGTGGGCGCACGCCGGTTTGAGCGAGCCGGCGGAAACGGTTGGACGAATGCTGGATACCCACAAACAGCTTTGGGCGGGCGTCTCGTTTCGGGCTGACTCCATTGCACCCAACGGCACCATCGATGCCGTCTGGCGGCAGGTTATCCTCCGTCACACGGACCGCTTTATGTTCGGCACCGATACTTACGTCAATGAACGCTGGGTTGACTATCAGTTGATTGTCGATGAACACCGAAATTGGATACGCCAATTGCCCAGGCCGGTCGCCGAAGCCATCGCTTTCCGCAATGCCGCCCGACTGTTCGGCGGTGGCAAATCCTTTCCCGAATAATTGAAGATTGGCAATACCGCTGGAGCTTGAACTTCGTGACCGCGCGGTTATCTTATTGGTAATAGCAAACGATAATTTCGGGGATTCCCATGAACTATGTCATTCCGCCCTCTGAGCAGCCGGCGCTGCCCATTGCGGGCTGCGAGGATAAATTTCCGGTTCGCCGGATTTACTGCGTCGGGCGCAATTACCGGGCGCACGCCATTGAAATGGGGTCGGACCCGGACCGGGATCCGCCATTCTTTTTTATGAAACCGGCCGATGCCATTGTACAAAACGGCGAGACCATTCCTTATCCTCCACGGACAGACAATCTGCACCATGAGATTGAGCTGGTGGTGGCCATCGGAAAAGGCGGTAAGGGTATCGCGGAAGATTCCGCGCTTGAGCATGTCTGGGGGTATGGCGTCGGTATCGACTTGACCCGGCGCGATCTTCAGGGGCAGGCAAAAAAAGCCGGGCGTCCCTGGGACATGGGCAAGGGTTTTGACAAATCGGCGCCCTGTACCGCCCTTAAACCCGCCAGAGAAATCGGGCATCCGTCAACCGGCGCCATTTGGATCAAAGTGAATGGTGAGGTTAAACAGGAAAGTACGCTCGACCTTCACATCTGGAATGTTCAGGAAACAATCGCTTATTTGTCCTGCTTGGTGGAGATGCAACCCGGTGATCTTATTTTCATGGGAACACCTGAGGGTGTAGGGCCGGTGCAGGCGGGCGAGACCATGGAAGGGCATATCGACGGTGTCGGCGATTTAACGATAAAAATATCGGAATGAATGAAGCGTTTCAGGGGAGATGCAATTATGAAAACCAGAAAACTCGGCACCAACGGTCCGGAAGTCTCGGCGGTCGGTCTCGGCTGCATGGGCATGTCGATTGCCTATGGCGAGATGGATGAAGAGGGCTCCATCGCCACCATCCACCGGGCGCTGGAAATCGGCGTCACGCTGATCAATACCGCCGACATGTACGCCAAGGGCAAAAACGAGGAGCTGGTTGGGCGTGCACTTAAAGGCAAGCGGGACGAAGCGATCCTGACGACCAAATTTGGGCAAATCACCAACCCAGACGGTACCGGTGGTGTCGACGGCCGTCCCGAATACGTTCAAACGGCCTGTGAAGCCAGTCTCCAACGGCTGGGTGTCGACCATGTCGATCTCTATTGCCAGCACCGGGTCGATCCCGACGTGCCCATTGAAGAGACGGTCGGTGCCATGGCGCGGCTGATCGAGCAAGGGAAGACCCGCTATATCGGTTTATCGGAAGCCGGCGCCGAGACCATCCGGCGGGCTCATGCGACCCATCCAATCACCTGTCTGGAAACGGAATACTCTTTATGGACGCGCGATGTGGAAGCGGAAATTCTTCCCGCCTGCAGGGATCTGGGAATCGGCTTCGTCGCCTATGCGCCTTTGGGAAGGGGGTTTTTATCGGGTGCTTATCACAGTCCCGACGATTTCCGCGACGGTGACCGCCGGTTGGATCACCCACGCTTCAACGCGGATAATATGGAGCAGAATATCTCCCTGCTGGAAACGCTGGAAAAGGTCGCCGAAAGCAAAGGCTTCAAAACGGCACAGCTGGCGATTTCGTGGTTGCTGCATCAAGGGGAAGAAATCTTTCCGATCCCGGGTACACAGCGTATCAAATATCTCGAACAAAACGCGCGCGCCGTCGATCTGAAATTGCAGCCGCAGGATCTAAAGCAGTTGAGCGATGCTTTTCCCGTCGGGGTGACCTCCGGTGACCGGTATCCGGCTGGCGCTATGAAAAAGCTGAGCATTTAAACGGAGAATTCGATGGCGAAGAAAAATAAAAACAAAGCGCCCGGAAGGGTCAAAGGTAAAACGGCGTTGGTTACCGGAGCGGGGTCTGGTCTGGGGCGCGCGTCGGCTATTCATCTGGCGCGGGAAGGGGCCAGTGTCGTGGCTTCTGACATAGACTTGGATGCTGCCGATGAAACCGCAGCCATGATCAACGAGGAAATTGAGGGTGCTGCCGTTGGCGCCAAACACGATGTGACATTAGAGGAAGATTGGCGGGCGGTTATATTTCAAGCCAAGTTCAATTTCGGCGGCTTGCATGTTCTTTTGAACAATGCCGGCATCAGTATCGGCGGAGATATTGAATCCACCGAATTTTCCGACTGGAAAAAACTTCAGGAAATCGATGTCGATAGTATTTTTTGGGGGTGCAAGCTGGCCTTGCCGATGATGGTCGAATCGGGCGGCGGCTCTATCATCAACATTTCCTCGACCGTTGGTATCTACGGCAATCCTTTGACCTTGGCTTACGGCACGGCCAAAGCGGCGGTCCGGCATCTAACCAAATCCGTTGCCCTCCATTGCGCCAAGGAAGGTTACAAAATTCGCTGTAATTCCGTTCATCCGACTTTCATCAAAACGCCTTTATTAAAACGCTTCGCCGACGCCGTGGGAGATGAGGAAAAAGCTTACGAGACATTGGCTTCAGTCGTTCCCATGAAAGAAATTCTGGAAACCGAAGATGTCACCTACGGGATTATTTATCTGGCTTCGGACGAATCCCGCATGATGACGGGTGCCGAACTGGTGATCGACGGCGGTCTGACGGCCGGCTACATGCCGCCGGTATAGAGCGCAAACAGTCACAGAGGTTTGAATAAACCCCAATTGATCAAATTTTAGAATCCGTCTAATTTCCCGCAAATAGAAAAACAAAACGATTTGTAGGGAAGATCAAGATGACGGAATCGAATAAGCCGATCTACAACAACAAACGTTTCAAACCGAACGATTACAATTTTGACATGTTCGTTGGCCCGGCGGCCGGAGAGCAGTTAATCGATTTCACGTTCACTGATCTGGCCAGCGGCGACCAGGTGAAACTGTCTGACTTCAACGGTAAATGGGTCGTGGTCGAGACCGCTTCCTCCACGTGCTCCATGTACACCAAGAATATTCCCGACATGAAGGGAATCGAGCAGGAATTTCCCGACGTTCAGTTTGTGGTCGTCTATGTGCGCGAGGCTCATCCCGGTGAACGGTTAGGCCCCCATCTATCAATGGAGGAGAAACTGGCGGCGGCCCATTTGGTGGCGCCGCGCTATGGCGAACACCGCCGGGTTCTAGTCGACAATCTGGCGGGAGATTTTCACCGCGCCTATGGAGCCATGCCCAACGTTCTCTACATCATTCGTCCCGACGGTCTGATTCATTACCGAAGCAATTGGGCGGCGCCTGATCTCGTCCGCGAGGCTTTGTCCGACCGGGAAAATTTTCATCGTCTGGAGAATGCCGATACGGCAACGTTGCGGGCCTCCCGAAAGAAGTTCCACATGATCCGTACCATGTGGACCGGCGGCATTGTTGCGCTCTACGATTTTTTCCGAGGGCTTCCTTACGTCGCCCACAAGCATCATTTGGTCGACGAATATTACGCCAAGCATGGCCGCTTCAAAAATCAACCGGATCAAAAATCGGAAGCGCCGCCGCCCGGCCAGGAAGGGGCGGGACAAAAAGCAGCAGAATAGTTTAGCCGCCAGTAATCGCCAGGTTCACCGCCTTGATCATGAAGACGGTGCCGATGGCTAATGTAATGTATTGGGCCCATTTGCGGAACTGATCATCGGTCATGGCCAGGACGACGCGGCGCGCCAGAAACACGCCCAGATAGGCGAGGGGAATGACGGCGCCGAATACCCAAAGGGGCATGACCGACAACGCCTCGTCCATGAGATTTAATACAAAAGCGAAGTAGATGACCTTGATAAGATGGCCGACTGTCTGGGTAACCCCTTTGGTGGCGTGGATTTGATACCGGGTAAGGGACGACTTGTTATAGAAGACGTCTAACAAAGTGCCCGAAACACCGGCGGTCAGCAGACACGCCGAAACGACAAACCCGCAAACATAGCCGGTGCCGCCCCGGCTGATATCCAGGGCATATCTTTTCGGCATGAAAAAATTGATGTAGGGAAAAGCGCCCAGCAAAAAGAACAGGACAACTTTGTCCGGAACATAGGCGATCCAGGCGAATATGGATACGCACACTGCTGCGCCGGTAAAATATTTTAAAAGAACCGGCCAATAGATGTGCCGCCAATAAATTAACCCTCGGGTTCCGTTGGAGGCGATCTGGGTGACGCCGTGCAGCATCATGGCGACGGATACCGGAAGAACCCAGCCCATGATTCCCATGAGAATGGTGCCACCGCCTAAACTCATCACGCCACTAATGAACGACGTGCCGACGATGCAGGTGAGTAAAAAGGTAATCGTACCCGTCAAAAGCATCTCCTCTTTCCGGTCAGAAAAGCCGCCGCGGAACGGTTTGTCAAATGAGCTCTGCATAGATTAGGATGCAGCTATGAGTAAATGTATTGTTTGGCAAAAAAGTTTTTTAATAACAATTATTTAGTAGAGAATTGCAATAAATAGGTAAAAGAATACCTATTTTTTGACTTGATTTTCTCGAGAATCCATTTATCAAGTGCCTTATGTAATCAGCAGGCCTGTTTTCAAAAAATATTCCGGGCCGGACCGAGACTAAAATTTGGGACCATACATGCGCGTTACAATCTTCAAATCCAAAATCCATCGCTGCCGGGTTACCGAGGCGGATATTGCCTATAACGGCAGCATTTCCATTTGTCACAAGTTGATGGATGCCGCCGGGATTATGGAACATGAAATGGTGCATGTGTGGAACATTACTAGCGGAACGCGCCTTCAGACTTATGCCTTGCGGTCGGAAGAAGAGGGCGTCATTTGTATCAACGGCGCCGCTGCCCATTTGGTAGATGTGGACGATTTGGTCATTCTTTGTACATTTGCAGAAATGGAAGAGGAAGAGGCCCGCAATTGGGAGCCGAGAGTTGTCTTGGTGGATGCCGACAATAAAATGATCCAGGGACCGGGCCTCTCGGTCGTGGACAGCGAACCGCCCCAAACTGTAAACGCTTAATCACTTTCATTAATTTCTTATTTCGCTATCTTCCTAACTGGTTTTAGGAAGAGGTTGTCTGTGGCTAAATTTGGCAAAATCGATCCGGTACTCGTTTCCGTCCTGCAACGCCGGTTGAAAGCCATCACCGAGGAAATGGGTCTGACCTTACTGAGGACCACCCATTCTCCCATCCTCAACGAAGCCAGAGATTTTGTTACCGGGCTTTACGACTATAAAGGTCGTATGCTGGAACAGACGGAATATATTCCGGTGCTGGCTTTTGCCGTGCAGCCGGTGTGCGCCAGGATCATCGATTATTTCGGCGATGATATTCACGAGGGTGATGTTTTTCTCCATAACGACGTCTTTACCGGCGGTAACCAGAACAACGACGTCGCCGTATTCCGGCCCATTTTTTTCGATGGTGAGATTGTCGCCTGGGCGGCTTGCAAAGGACATCAGGCGGATATCGGCGGTGCCGTCCAAGGCGGGTACAATCCGGAAGCGCGGGAAGTGTGGCAGGAAGCGTTGCGTATTCCTCCGTTGAAAATTTACAACCGTGGTAAAAGGCGGGAAGATGTGTGGGGTTTGGTTTTCGCCAATATCCGGTTGTCGATCGTCGCCGAGGATATCGAAGCCCAGATCGGCGGTACCGTGGTGGGGGAACGCGGAATTCATGCTTTGCTGAATCGTTATGGTCGCCAATCCTTCGAAGATCACAAGGAATATCTGTTCGACGCCACCGAAAAAATGGTGGTGAACGATATCGCCGACATTCCTGAAGGTGTTTACAAAGGCGAAAGCTATGCTTTTTACGACGGCATTTACGACGGATCGAAAATGAAAATCGCCCTGACGGTCCACGTTGATGCAGGTAAGATTACATTCGATTTCACCGGGTCATCGCCGCAGACCGAAGGCTTTGTCAACGCACCCTTAGCCGCCACGACATCGGCCGTTCTCCTGACCTTCCTCATGTTGATCAATCCCGAGATTCCCCACAATGACGGCCTGACCCGCCCGATTAATTTACAGGCGCCGGAAGGATGTTTTCTCAACGCCCAGTTTCCGGCCGCCACCACCTTCGGCAACTCCCTGACCGGGCCGATCTCTGACGCCATGTTCAAGGCATTATCGCAGGCTTTGCCGCAAACCGTCACCGCCGGATGGAACCGCATGCTGAGCTTTGCCATTACCGGCAACGATCCGACGGCAGGCGGGGAGAAATTCGTCGATATTCTGTTTATTTCCACCAAAGGCGGATCGGGTGCCACCCACTCGGCAGACGGCTATGACCATATCGGTCTGATCAATTGCGCCGGCGGTATCCTGGCTCAGGACTATGAGATGTTCGAGATCCACAATCCCTTCCTGCTGTCCAAGCATCAGTACGAAAAGGATTCGGCGGGCGCCGGCGAATGGCGTGGCGGTTTGGGGATCGAAACGGAAATCGTGTTTGGCGGCGACGACATGACAGGCATCGCTTTCGGTGACGGCATCGAAGAAGAAGCCAAAGCCTTTGGCCTATTCGGCGGTGGCGAGGGGAGTATCAATAAACTCGTCCTGGACGGTCCAGACGGCGCAACCCATACGCCAAAATCGAAGGAGATTGTGCGGGGAATATCCAACGGCACTGTCTTTCGGCAAACGGCCGGTGGCGGCGGCGGTTACGGCGAACCCTATGACCGGGATGCCAATTTGGTTCAGCGCGAGGTTGCCAATGATACACTGTCCGTCGAACGGGCGCGGGACGTCTACGGCGTGGTCATCGATCCGACAACACTGGAAATCGACAATGGCGCGACGGCGGAACTAAGGGGTAATTCGATATGAGAAAGGTACGTATCGATCACATGGGTATTATCGTGGCCGATCTCGACGCCTCGGTGGCCATGTTCGAGAAACTGCTGGGCGAGGGTCCGGCCAACACCAAGGAAATGCCCGATGTGGGTCTCCGCGTCGCCGTGTTCGAAGCGGAAAATATCGCCATCGAACTACTGGAATACACCGGCAAAAATTCCGATTTCGCCCAACAGGTGATGGGCGAACAAAAGGGCATCAATCATTTCTCCGCCGAGGTGGCCGATATCACCGCCGCCATAACCGACCTCACCGATGCCGGGTTCAAACTCCAGGACGGTTTTCCCCGCCAAGGCGTCCACGGACAGGTCGCTTTCTTCGAACCCGACGAAACCACCGGCCTCCTGTTCGAAATCTGCCAGCCGGAAGACCAACAATAAAAAGTGTACCAAAAAGTGTACCAGGAATACTTTTCCCGTATTTCGTAAAAGTATTCCTGGTACACTTTTTTTATGCCTAAAAAATGAGCGGTTCCGGCGTTTCGTCTCCGGCGTGGAGGAAGTCGAAGTCGCAGCCTTCGTTGGCCTGGGTGACATGTTTGGCAAAGAGCGCCGTGTAGCCGCGGGTGGCGGGGTAGGGCGGCGCCTGCCAAGTTGCCCGGCGTTTATTCAATTCCTCGTCGCTGACATCCAAAAGAAGTTTCCGAGCCGGGATATCCAGTTCGATCAAATCGCCGTCCTCGACCAGTCCCAGCGGTCCGCCGACGGCGGCTTCCGGCGCCACGTGAAGAATGCAGGTGCCGTAGGCCGTTCCGCTCATGCGGCAGTCGGAAATTCTGACCATGTCCCGCACGCCCTGTTCCAGAAGTTTTTTGGGGATCGGCAGCATGCCCCATTCGGGCATTCCCGGTGCGCCGATGGGACCGGCGTTTTGCAGTACCAACACTGAATTTTCGTCCACTTCCAGATCGGGGTCGTCGATGCGATCATTGAGATCGGCATAATCCTTGAAGACCACCGCCTTGCCTTTGTGCTGGTGGAATTTGGGATCGGCCGCCGTCTGTTTGATGACGCATCCGTCAGGCGCCAGATTGCCCCGCAAGATCGCCGTGCCGCCTTGGTGGTAAAGAGGCTCATCGATGGGTTTGATTACTTCGTCCTCGTAGACCGGCGCATCCTTGATAGCGTCGCCCAAGGTTCCGCCGGAAACGTTGATCTGGTCCAGGTCCAAATGGTCACTTAACCGGTTCATCAGACCTCGCAATCCGCCCGCGTAATAAAAGTCCTCCATCACATACTCACCGGAAGGTTTGATATTGCCGAGCACCGGTGTTTTCTGGGAAATCTGGTCGAAACGCTCCAGATCGAGTTTGATTCCTGCCCGCCCGGCGACGGCGATGAGATGGATCATGGCGTTGGTTGAGCCGCCCAAGGACATATCCACCACGGTGGCGTTATCGAAGGCGGCTTCGGTCATTATGTCGCGCGGTTTGAGGTCCTCCCAGACCATATCGACGATGCGCCTGCCGCACGCCGCGGCCATCAAAGCGTGATTGGTGTCCACGGCCGGAATGGAAGAGGCGCCGGGCAGGCTCATACCCAGGGTCTCGGTCAGCGACATCATGGTGGCGGCGGTGCCCATGACCATGCAGGTGCCGGCCGACCGTGCCATGCCGCCCAACGCGTTTTCCATGGTGTCGTCATCGATGAGCCCGGCCCGGCGATCTGCCCAGAAGCGCCAGACATCGGTGCCGCTGCCCAAGGTCTCCCCGGCGTAAAACCCTTTGAGCATGGGGCCCGCCGGCATGTAGATGGCGGGAAGGTTCATGGTCAGTGCCGCCATCAAGAGGGCAGGCGTGGTTTTGTCGCACCCGCCCATCAGCACCACACCGTCGATGGGGTGGCAGCGGATCAGTTCTTCCGCCTCCATGGCCAGGAAATTGCGGTAAAGCATGGTGGATGGTTTGACGAAAATCTCGCCTAAGGACATGGCCGGAAGTTCGATGGGAAAACCGCCGGTTTGGTATACACCCCGTTTGATTTCCTCGGCGCGATCCTTGAAGTGCGAATGACAGGTGTTCATATCGCTCCAGGTATTGATGATGCCGATACAGGGTTTGCCGACAATGTCTTCCCGGCCTATTCCCATTTGTCGCCCCCGTGTCCGATGGGTGAATCCTCGTTGGGTATTCGGGCCGTACCACCGCTGACTGCGCAGATCTTCTAACTTCTTTTTTGCTTTTGCCATGACGGCTACCTCACAGGGGTTCCTGGTCATACAGATACATGAGCCCGATCTGGCCCTTGTTGTCGTTTCCCTGGGCGCCCAGAAACCGGTACAACTCCGAGACCAGGGACGAAATCGGCATGGGCGATCCGGTCCGATTGCCCATATCACAAGCCGTGTTCATGTCTTTCAGCATGTTGCCCGGCGCGCGGTCCCAATATTCGGCGGCGATCATCCGTTTGGCGTGATCCTGGAGAACCGTTGAGTCGGCCCAGCCGTCTGCCAAGGCACCGGGGATTTTCGGCACATCGACGCCGTATTTCGACGCGAAGGAAAAGGCTTCCGCCATGACGGCGATCTCGGCGCCGATAATGACCTGATTGACCAGCTTGGTCGCTTGGCCGCATCCCGTGGGCCCCATGTGGGTCAACCTTTGGGAGATGGCTTCGGCGACGGGGCTCAACCGGGCGATATCCTTGCCCTCACCCCCGGCCATCATCACCAGCGTGCCGTCACGCGCACCATACGGTCCGCCGGATACGGGTGAATCGATAAAATGCATGCCCGAGCCATCCTTAAGACGCGCTGCAAAATCCCGCGCTCGTTCCGGGTGAATGGAAGAGCAATCGACCATCAGCATGTCGGCATCGGCCCCGGAATCGAGGCCATTCTCGGCGAAAATAACTTCTTCCACAGCATCGGAATCGAATACGCAGGTGAAGACGATATCGACCTTTTGGGCCAGTTCTTGGGGCGACGCGGCCAATTTCGCTCCGGCCTCAACCGCCGGTTCCAATTTGGCAGGCGTCCGACCCCAAACCGTTAAATCGTGTCCCGCTTTGAGGAAATTCTGCGCCATCGGCATACCCATGGTGCCGAGGCCGATAAAGCCGATTTTTTCTTTCGACATGTATGCTGCCGGCCGTCCGGCCAGCCTCCCTGTAATATCGTTGGATTTCGTTGTGCATTATGCCGGGCGTGAAGGCAAGATTTCAAACTTTTGACGGTGATCGGCAGTTGCCGTCAATGGTTGCCCGTAGTATCACCCCTAGATGTTTTTCTACCTGTCTAAAATCCTCTGGTTTTTCGCCGACCCGGGCAACATTTTGCTGATTGCGCTGTGCATTTCAGCAGTTCTCGCCTGGAGCCGTTGGAAAAAAACAGCGAAAATACTATTGAGTTTGACGGCTCTTTACGCCTTGGTTTTGACCACCGTTCCCATCGGCAGACAAATCGTTCTGAATTTAGAAAACAGGTTTCCGCCGGTTTCCGGCAAGCTGGAGAGAGTGGACGGCATCGTCGTTTTAGGCGGTGTGGTCGATCAATTCATCACCCAAGCACGAGGCCAGGTGGCAATCAATAGCGCCGCCGAGCGCCTGACCGAGTTTGCCAAACTGGCTTTTAAATACCCGGACGCCAAGCTCGTTTTTACCGGCGGATCCGGAGTGTTGGGACGGCAGGAATTGAAGGAGGCTCATTTCATCAAACCGGTACTGGTCACCCTTGGCATCAATCCCAATCGTGTAATTTTTGAAGACCAATCGAAAAACACCGTTGAGAACGCCGTTTTTACCAAACAGTTGATAAAGCCGTTACTGGATGAAAAGTGGGTGCTCATCACCTCGGCCTTCCATATGCCCCGCGCCGCCGGTTCGTTTCGGCAGGCCGGTTGGACGATCATTCCGTATCCGGTGGATTTTACTACCAAAGGCAATGAAGCGTTTGCGCCGGGGTTTAGTCTCAGGTCCGGTTTGAACAGTTTTGCCCACGGCCTGCACGAATGGATCGGGTTAACCTTTTATTGGCTAACAGGCCGTACAAATGAGTTCTATCCGGGACCGGACTAGGGAGTAGAGATGAAATTTAATATTTTAAGCCGTTTGGCTGCTGCCGTTTTACTGGTGACGATCTCCAGTGTCGACGTTCAGGCGCAGACCACGGATTTTGCAACATGGCTAAAGGGTTTGCGGACCGAAGCGATCGCCAAAGGTATTTCGGAGAAAACACTGGATTCAGCGTTAGCCGGTATAAAGCCCATACCTCGCGTAATTGAATTGGACCGGCGGCAACCGGAATTTACTTTGACGTTTCAGCAATATCTGAACCGGGTGGTTCCCAAATCCCGCGTCGCCAAAGGCAAACGCAAGTATAACGAAAACCGCGCCCTTTTGACCGAAATCGGTAAAAAGTTCTCGGTGCAGCCGCGCTTTATCGTGGCCTTCTGGGGTATCGAAACGGATTTCGGCCGCCATTTTGGCGGTTTTTCCGTGGTCGAGTCACTGGCGACTTTGGCTTTTGACGGACGCCGCAGTAAATTTTTCCGAGGTGAATTGCTGAGGGCCTTACGGATCCTCGACCAGGGTCATATCAGTCCCCAGCGCATGAAAGGTTCTTGGGCCGGGGCAATGGGTAATTTTCAATTCATGCCGTCCAGCTTCGAAAATTTCGCCGTCGATTACGATGGGGACGGAAAACGCGATATCTGGACCAATAAGGGCGATGCCTTTGCTTCGGCAGCCAATTATCTGTCGAAATCCGGCTGGCGGTCCGATCAGACTTGGGGAAGGCCGGTTAAGTTACCATCTAACATGGATAAGGCGCTAATTGGCCTGAATGTGCGAAAGTCCATCGGTGAATGGCAGAAACTTGGTGTTAGGAGAGCGGACGGCAGCGATCTTCCGAAACGAAATCTTAACGCCTCCATCGTTATAGCAAAAGGATCAGGCGGGGCGGCCTTCATGGTGTACCAGAATTTTCGGGTGACCTTGAAGTGGAACCGTTCAACCTACTTCGCCGTGGCCGTGGGTAAGCTTGCCGAAGGTATCGGCGGGGGATAGAATTTAGTCGTGGGCTGAATGCAGTTGTCTTTATGGTCGCAGACAAGCCCGATTGGGGATAGTAAATGGATGGTCTGAAATTCCGACGTTTGGCTGTAATGCTGATAGCGTTGTTCGTGTTGGGTGCTTGTGCGGAAACGCAATTGCTGTTTCATACTGCCAAGCGCATCGGTAAAAGCACCGAAAGCGCACCGCAACAGTCGGGCAAATACAAGATCGGCAATCCCTACAAAATCAAGGGAATCTGGTACTATCCGGCGGTAAACTACGGGTATGATAGAACGGGTATTGCTTCCTGGTATGGCCCCGGTTTTCACGGCAAGAAAACGGCTAATGGGGAAGTTTATAACCAAAATGCTTTAACGGCAGCCCACAAAACACTGCCGTTGCCGACCATCGTGCAGGTCACGAATTTGGATAATGGGAGGTCCATGAAACTCAGGATCAATGATCGCGGGCCTTATGCTCATGGGCGAATCATCGACCTATCGCGACGTTCTGCGCAGATGCTGGGTGTCTTCCGTAAGGGAACCGCCCGGGTGCGCGTCCAGGTTTTGGCCGACGAAAGCCGTCAACTGGCCCAAAGACTGAAAGGACAAGCCACCTTCGCCAAAGTTGGAACGCCCATACGACAGGATATAAATGTCGCCAAACCGGGTGTCGCCAGCAATTCGTTACCGCCGCCGGCTGGGGCGCGTAACGCAAGTCCATTGCCGCAATATGCGCCGCGCAAAACCGTTGTTGCCAGCCGGGCGAGGGTCACGGATATGCCGGTCGCTCCCGATGGCATTGTTTCCGTCGCGCCGGTTTCGCAGACCAAAATGTTCGTCCAGGCCGGCGCCTTTACACGCTACGACAATGCCAACCGTGTCGCCACGCGGCTTTACGGATTCAAGAATGTAAAGATATCCTCGTATAGGGCCAATGGACGAGAGTTTTTCCGGGTCCGCGCCGGACCGATCAATACCGTCGGCGAGGCTGATTCAATATTAAATTATGTGATCAAAGCCGGCTATACCAACGCCCGCATTGTCGTAGATTGATTTTCTCGCCCTAATTCGCCCACATTCCGCATATAGTCAGTCATTTGTCTTGGCGTAACGGCCAAGCTTTGCCATAAAATCCCGGCTGACGAATCACCGTAGACGAGACCGAGAAAGATGCCTAATAATAAGCGTTACAATAAATGGGGAGGTAGGGCGATGCCGTCCGTCGGCCGAATATCACTCGCGGTCTTTTTCTTTATTTTCATGGCCTTAACATGGCCGGCATCCGCCATAGAATCAGCGGCCAAGCAGGCGATTTTGATCGATATGACCACCGGGACTGTATTGTTCAATAAAAACGCCGACGAGCGCATGCCGCCGTCCTCGATGAGCAAGATCATGACCATCTATAAGGTTTTCGAACGATTGCGCGATGGCCGTTTGTCACTCAACGATACCTTTGCGGTCAGCGAAAAAGCCTGGCGCAAAAAGGGATCGAAAATGTTTGTCGCGGTGAACTCCAGGGTCAAAGTGGAAGATCTGATCCGCGGCATCATCGTGCAATCGGGCAATGACGCAACCATCGTCGTCGCCGAAGGGATTGCGGGCTCGGAGGACGCTTTTGCCGACGAACTAAATGAATCGGCGCAACAGTTGGGCATGACCAATTCTCATTTCGTTAACGCCAGCGGTTGGCCGGCCGAGGGCCATGAAACCACCGCCCGCGACCTGGCAACACTTGCGGCAGCGACCATTCGGGAGTTTCCGAAGCTTTATAAATACTACGCCGAGAAAACGTTCACCTATAACGGCATCAAACAAAGCAATCGGAACCCGACCATCTACCGGAACATTGGTGCCGACGGTCTTAAGACAGGTCATACGGAGGCGGCGGGATACGGTCTCACCGCCAGCGCCATCCGCAAGGGGCGGCGGCTGATTTTGGTGGTCAACGGTCTCGCCAGTAAAAAGGCGCGGCGCACCGAATCGGAACGACTCATCGATTGGGGATTTAGGGAATTCGGCAATTACACCCTGTTTAAAGCAGGCGAGACCGTTACCGAGGCGCAAGTGTGGATGGGCGATCTCGGACGTATACCTCTGGTCATCGAAAAAGATCTGGTTTTGACCCTTCCGCGCAAAGCGCGACGCGGCATGAAAGTTAAAGTAAAGTATGAGGAACCGATCCCAGCACCTTTGAAAAAAGGTGATAAATTGGCAACACTGTCCGTTGAAGTTCCCGGCGAGACGACTTTAGATGTTCCTCTCGTTGCCGGGGCCGATGTAGCCAAACTCGGCATCGTTTCCCGCCTCGGCGCAGCCATCAAATTCATTCTTTGGGGCGAATCGGGCTGAAATTGAATACATCCACGTAGGCGAATTTCATGGGTAAATTTATCAGCTTTGAAGGCGGCGAAGGGAGCGGTAAATCCACCCAGGTTAAAATGTTGGCGGACGCCATGAATGCGGCAGGGTTGGATGTTCTGCTGACCCGGGAACCGGGCGGGGCGGAAGGCGCCGAAGAAATCCGTAAATTGCTGGTCGAAGGTGAACCTGATCGATGGGACGCCGTAACCGAGACACTCCTCCATTTTGCCGCCCGGCGTGATCATATGGAAAAGACGGTACGACCCGCGTTGGCGGCCGGACGCTTCGTGATCTCTGACCGGTTTGCTGATTCGACATTTGCCTATCAAGGATTTGGCCATGGAGTCGCTGAGGAGTTCATCCGGGCGCTTTACAAATTTACCGTCGGTGAGAACGGTCCCGACCTGACCGTAATTCTGGATTTACCGGTGGAAGAAGGGCTTGATCGAGCCGGAAAAAGGGCTTTGGACGAGGGCAACGGCGAGGACCGCTATGAGCGGATGGACGTTGAATTTCACGAAAAGCTAAGAGAAGGGTTTTTGGAAATTGCCCGGCGGGACCCGGATCGCTGCGCGGTCGTCTACGCTGGACGGTCGATTGATGATTTACATCAAATAATTATGGAAACGGTAGCGAGCCGTCTCGAATTAAAGTTATGAACCAGGACACAGACGAACAAGGCCCGCCGCTGCCCCGTGAGAATCCTGATTTGGAAGGTCAAGCTGAGGCGGAAAGTCAGTTTCTGGGCGCTTTCAACGCCGGCAAACTGCCCCATGCCTGGCTTTTGTGCGGTCCCAAAGGGGTCGGCATCGCCCGGTTCGTAATGTCCCAAGCCCCTGCCGATGAGCCGGCGGGACCCGGTCTTTTCGGCGATGATCTGCCCGCGTCCGATCCAACCAGTCTTTACACCAATCCGGAATCGCCTTTGTTCAGGCGGGTTTCAGCGGGAGCTCATGCTGACTTTCTTTTCATCGAAAGAAGCGTTGACGAAAAAACCGGAAAGCGGCGTAAGGAAATTAGGGTAGACGAAGTCAGGGAGATCGGCTCTTTCCTGTCCATGACTCCGGCTGAGGGCGGTTGGCGGGCCGTCGTTATCGACAGCGCCGATGAAATGAATGCCAACGCCGCCAATGCCGTCCTCAAAGTACTCGAGGAACCGCCGAAAAAGGCACTTTTACTGCTGGTCAGTCACAATCCGGGCCGATTGCTGCCCACCATCCGGTCACGCTGCCGCCGGCTTATGCTGCATCCGTTGGAGCAAAACGTCATTACCCAACTGCTAAATCGCTTTGCCCCGGAAGTGAATGAAGTCGATGCCGCCGATTTGGCCGAGTTGGCGGACGGCAGCGTCGGTCGCGCCATTCAATTGGCGGAGGAGGGTGGCTTGGAACTTTACCGGGATATCAACGAACTGCTGGCTGAACTGCCGGTACTGGACATCCCGGGGGTACACAAATTGGGTGATAAGCTGGCCCGCGACAAAACCGGTGACGCCTTTGAACAATCTGCCGAGATGCTCAATCGGTGGCTGGTGGAACGTATCAAGGCCAACGCGCTCTCCATTAACGCCGGAAATCCGGTTCCGAGCGGGCTTGATCCTTGGATTGAGGTGTGGGAAAAGACTAGCCGTTTGTTTCAGCAAGCTAACGGTTTGAACTTGGACCGCAAACAGGTCATTCTCAACACTTTCCTGTCGATCGAGGCGGCGGCTCAGTCATAGAAATAAAGTCCTGATCCACTATTAACTTTTCCGGAGTTTCGGGTTTGTCCACAGATAACACCTATTACGTTACGACGCCCATTTACTATGTGAACGACGCGCCCCATATCGGGCACGCCTACACGACGCTGGCGTGCGACGTATTGGCCCGTTTCAAGCGTTTGGACGGCTACGATGTGAAGTTTCTGACGGGTACCGACGAGCACGGTCAAAAAGTCGAGAAATCGGCCAAAGAGGCAGGGATTGATCCTCAATCCTTTACCGATAAGGTGTCGCAGAATTTTCGAGATCTCGCCGTAACCATGAATTTTACCAACGATGATTTCATCCGCACCACCGAAGCACGCCATAAAAAATCCGTTCAGGATATCTGGCGGCGGTTGCTGGATAACGGTGAAATATATCTGGACAAATATGCCGGTTGGTACTCGGTCCGCGATGAAGCCTTTTACGGTGAAGATGAACTGACCAAGGACGCAGATGGTAACCGAATTGCGCCGTCGGGCGCCGAAGTGGAATGGGTGGAGGAGCCCAGTTATTTTTTCAAGCTGTCCGAATGGCAAGACAGACTGCTGGAATATTACGACAAAGATCCCAATTGCATCTTGCCGAAAACCCGGCGTAACGAAGTCGTCAGCTTCGTCAGCGGCGGTTTGCTTGATCTTTCGGTCTCCCGTACGTCTTTTAATTGGGGTGTGCCGGTGCCGGGGGATGATGATCATATCATGTATGTATGGTTGGATGCCTTGACCAATTATATCACCGCCGTCGGCTATCCCGACACGGATCATGCGGAATATCAGAAGTACTGGCCTGCTGATGTTCACATGGTCGGTAAGGATATATTGCGATTTCATGCCGTCTATTGGCCGGCTTTTTTGATGGCTGCCGGGCTCGAACCGCCGAAGCGGATTTTCGCCCATGGTTGGTGGACCAACGAAGGAGAAAAAATATCCAAATCCCTCGGCAATGTTATTGATCCGCACCAGTTGATCGAAACGTTTGGCCTCGACTCCGTACGCTATTTCCTGCTCCGGGAAGTTCCGTTCGGCAACGACGGAGATTTTTCCCGAAGCGCCATGGTGCAGCGCATGAACGGCGAGCTGGCCAATGATTTCGGGAACTTGGCCCAACGGGTCCTCTCTATGATCAACAAGAACTGCGATGCCAAAGTCCCTGAGCCCGGAGAGTTTACGGCGGAGGACACCGAGCTTTTGAGCGCTGCCGAAGGATTATTGGCGTCGGTTCGGGATAATTTGGACGTTCAGGCATTCCACACGGCATTGGAAGCGATTTGGTCGGTGATCCGCGCCGCTAACGCCTATATCGACCGTCAAGCGCCGTGGACTCTCAAGAAAGAGGACCCGGCCAGAATGGCGACGGTTTTGTATGTATTGGCGGATTCCATCCGTCAGTTGGCCCTTTTGACGCAGCCTTTTGTGCCGGACGCCGCCGGCGCCATGCTCGATCAGGTGGCCGTCGATCCCGCCGCCCGAAATTTCGCCGCCATGGGCGAGGCCGGCAGATTGGTGCCGGGTACCGTGCTACCGAAACCGGAAGGTGTGTTCCCACGGTTCGTGGAAGAGGAAGTCGCTTAGCCTTCTAACAATTCCATTATTTGGAACTTTAAGGGCAATTTGCGATTTGAGCTCACTTATTTTCTGGATAATCAAAAGCCCCTTACCCTATACTGCACCCAAGTTGGCTTAATTATGGGGGATAGCCCCTGAACCAACCATGCCAACGATCGATATAAAAGGGAGACATTCTAATGAAATTACGTAAAGCCATTTCTTTTGCTCTTGTCGTGGGTGCAGCCGGCGCTTTTGCTGTTTCCGGCGCTACCAACGCCAATGCGAAAATGAAAAGTATCACCATCGGTTCTAATCCTGCCGGTTCCACCTATTTCTTGCTGGCTGGCGGTTTCGCTAAATTATTTCAGGAAAAACTCAAAGTTCGCGCGACGGCGCAACCCCATGCGGGATCATCGGTTTATTTGCCCTTGATGGATAAAGGCGAAATTACTCTTGGTCTCAACTCAAGCCTCGATTCCGGCATGGCTTGGGTTGGACGGGCGCCTTACAAAAACCCCATGAAAAAAGTCCGCTCCATCGGACGCATTTGGATTCTGCCGTATGCCTATATGGTCAAGGAAAGTTCCGGCATGAAAACCATTGCCGATCTGAAAGGCAAAAAGGTCGTCGTCGCCTACAAGACCAACGTTTCCCTGGGACAAACCAATAGAACCCTACTGGCCACCGCAGGCTTAAAGGAAAGTGACGTGGTGTCGGTTGTCGGCGGCGGTGTCGTCTCCGCCCTCAATTCGGTAGTCGAAGGCCGGGTCGATGCGACCACGGTTGCCGTCATCATGCCGCAAATGCGCAAAGCCCATGCCGCCGTTCCCGGCGGGTTGAGGATTCTTTCCATCGGTCCGAAGGCGAGCGATGATTTTCTCAAAAACGGGATGCCCGGCCTTTACACCTATACCATGAAAGCCAACAAACGGTATGGCTATGTCAAAGGCGACACCTCGATTGCCGCATTCGACACCTATCTCAACGCCGGCACGACGGTGGGCGATGAAGACGCTTACAATCTGGCAAAAACCATGCATCAGAACTGGAAAAAGATGCAAAAAGATTATCCGCCTCTGCGGGGCGTCAAAGCCAAACAGCTGGTGCCTTCCAACAATCCCATTCCGTTCCATCCGGGCGCCGCTAAATATTACAAGGAAGCGGGTCTGTGGACGGACGCTAATGAGAAGCAAGACGCGGGCCGCCGGTAATCGTCCGGTCTGAGATCAAAAAGTAAGCAAGTTGGCGCGTAAGGGCCGGGTTTAAACGCATGGAACGTTCTACGTTTTTGCTCTTACGCGCCAGTCTTGGCCTCATCACGATCGTCGGCGTCAGCTGGATACTGAATATCCCCTTTTATTTAGGTTTCGCGCTGACCTTTCAGGAAGTCGTGGTGGTGCTGTTGGGTCTGGCCTCTGCTGCGGCATTTCTTAAATATCCCTACGGTAAAAAGTCCGGCCTTCTGGAAATCGTATTAGCGATCCTCGTTTTCGGCTCCTGGTACTGGATGTCGTGGAATTTCGAGGATTGGATGGTCCGCATGGCCGACCGTACGCCGGATATGTGGGGGCCCGGTGTCGTCGCAATCGTATTGATGATGGAAGCCATGCGCAAAGCGGCCGGCGGCATCATCACTGGTCTGGTCTGGGTAATTATCGCCTACGCCTTTTTGGGCGATCACATGCCCGGCGTCTTGGAAGCGGAAGTCTTTCCGCCGACCAAGGTCGTCCTGTTCCTTTACGCCGATAACAACGGTATTCCCGGACTGGTTCTGCGGGTCATCGCTCAGCTGGTGCTGGCGTTCATCCTGTTTGGGAAACTACTTGATATCAGCGGCGGCGCTGCATTTTTCAACGATCTGGCCATGGGGTGGATGGGCCATCGCCGGGGCGGCCCGGCCAAAGTGTCCGTGGTGGCGTCGTCGGCTTTCGGCACCATTTCCGGGTCGACGGTCGGCAACATCATGTCGACCGGGATCGTCACCATCCCGCTGATGAAGAAATTCGGTTTCAAGCCGAAATACGCCGCCGCCATCGAAGCCGTCGCCTCCAACGGCGGCCAGATTGCACCGCCGGTGATGGGTGCAACCGCCTTTATTATCGCCGAGTTTCTGGAAGTTCCGTATCAGGATGTGGTCATCGCCGCCGCATTGCCGGCTGCCCTTTATTTCATGGTGCTGTTCCTGCAAGTGGACGCCATCGCCGCCCGTTTCGGCTTGAAGGGTATGGCGAAAGAAGAACTTCCCAAATCGGGTGCGGTATTCCTGGCCGGCTGGGTGTATATCTTCCCCATCGGTGTACTGTTGTATTTCCTCTTTTACCTCGGTTTCAATCCGGGACTGTCGGCCATGTACGCCACCGGCGCGCTGCTGGCGCTGATGATCATCAAAAACCGGGCGCTGCCGAGCCTCAAAAACCTGTCGGACTTTGTCTTCGGCGGCGGCGAGAACCTGGTGCCGCTTATATTGATCGGCGGGGCTGCGGGCGTGGTGATCGGCGTCTTGAACGCAACCGGGCTGGCTTTTCAATTGTCATTGATCCTAACGGCCCTGGGTAAAAGCGCGGGCATTTTCGTCATGCTGCTGTTAACCGCGGTGATCGCCATCATTCTCGGTATGGGAATGCCGACGGCGGCGGTATATATCGTCCTGGTGACGGTGATCGCCCCGGCGCTGATCGACATGGGGTTGCAGCCCATGGCGGCCCATCTGTTCCTCTTTTACTTTGGCCTGCTCAGCATGCTGACGCCGCCTGTCGCCGTGGCCAGCATGGTGGCCGCCGGTATGGCCGGCAGCGATATGTGGCGGACCGGACTGGTGGGCATGCAACTGGCGGCCCCGGCCTATTTGTTGCCGTTCCTGTGGGCGTTCAATCCGGCAATCATCTCACAAGGCACGCCCATGGCCATCGCTTTCGCCATATTCTCCACGTTGGTCGCGGGCTGGATGCTGGCCGTGGCGCTGCCCAGCTTTATCGGTGACGCCAAAGAGAAACTTTTCGGCCTGCTGCTGCTGGTAGCGACCGCTTTTGTCGGTGGCTCCACGGTCTGGTTCGGCCAGGAATCTATGATGGTAATAATTGTTTCCGTTATCGGCGCCGGTTTATTATATTTCAACCGGTTGATGACCAAGAAAAGCGAGGCCGCCCCGGCGACATAATCAGGCGGCTAAAAATAATCTGCGAACAGGGCAGAGGGCCAGAAGGGGGATATTATGAAATCCAATATCCAATTGCGGGATGATGTACCCGTTTATCCGACCATTATTCACGCCGTAAAGGCGGCGGCGGAAATCGCGCCCGACCGGGACGCTTTCATTTGCGAAGACACGCGGGTGACATACGCGCAATATGTGCGCGCCGTCGGTGGCTTGGCCCATCGCCTGCAAGAGATGGGCGCCAAGGGCGGGCGGGTTGCCATCGTCATGGGCAACTCGGTGGAGACATCTGTCGCAGCCATGGGCGGTATGGCGGCGGGTGCGCAGATCGCGCTCCTCAATCCCATGTATACCGATCACGAACTGGCGCCCCTGCTGGAAGATGTGGACCCGGTCGCCATAATTTGTATCCCGCCGTTTAAGGACCGGATAGACGAGCACGCCAAGAAACTGGGTGTCGACAACGTGATTGTCATGGGGGTAGGGGACTACGCCCTGGACGCCTGGATCAACGACGAGTCGCTGTGTCTGCCCGAACCTCTGCCCAAGCCAGAAGACAAATCGGCCATGTTCTTCACCGGCGGCACAACGGGGTTACCGAAAGGCGCGGAACACACCCACGATATGATGGAACTGTTCTGCCGCGTCATCGGCACCTTGTGGCAATTGGAGTTCGATGCGGAGCGTATTCTGTCGGTGGCGCCCATTTTCCACATCTGGGGCCATCACTTCGTTAACATCATGCCCATCTATGTACGGGCGACCACGGTGATCATACCCATGTACAAGCCCGATGACGTTCTGGCGGCTTTTGAAGATCACAAAATTACGGTATTCGCGGGCGGTCCACCGGTGATTTACATGGGTCTGCTGGCCAGTGAAAAACTGGCCAGCACGGATTTCTCGGCCCTCAAATATTGCCTGTCCGGCGGCGCGGCCTGTTCCGAATACCTTCTCAAAACCTGGGAGGAAAAATCCGGCTGTCCCATTTTGGAAGGCGGCGGCATGTCGGAAGGCGCGCCGGTCGGCTGTAACCCGACCCATGGCGAACGCAAATTGCTGTCCATCGGCCCCATCCCGCCGGTCACCGAAATCGAGATCGTCGATCTGGAGAACGGCCAAGACGTCATGCCCACGGGCGAGCGGGGAGAGGTCCGGATCAAGGCGGATACCTTTACCAGCAGTTACCGTAACCGCCCGGAAGAAACGGCCGAAACCGTTCGCGACGGCTGGCTCTACACGGGCGATATCGGTTATCTGGACGAGGAGGGCTATATCTATTTGGTGGACCGCAAGAAGGAACTGATTATCGTCGGCGGTTACAACGTCTATCCCCGCGAAATCGACGAACTCCTCCTGAGCCACGACGCCATCCGCGAAGCCGCCGCCGTCGCCCACCCCGACGACTTCTCCGGCGAGGTGGTCAAAGCCTGCATCTCCCTGGTGCCGGGTTCGGAGATCACGGAACAAGACGTCATCGACTACTGCGCCGAACGATTGGTGAAGTACAAAGTGCCTAAGGTAGTGGAGATTTTGGACGAACTGCCGAAGACCGGACCGGCCAAGATCGATAAGTTGAAGCTGAGGGGGTTGCGGTAGGCAAAGCCTTAAGCCGTCGAGATAAGTAACCGATTCTCACCGTTTGGTACCCATTTTTTCAGTAAATCGCCGATGCATTCAGATACACTAAAAAATAGTATTAAATAATAATAAACAATTATATATTGAATATTTATCCTCTTTTTATAATAATTGTTATTCGACAACAATTATGGGAGGTATTCAATATGACTATCGATTTAGGAACTTCGATAAACAGGTCCTTCGAAGTTAAAGTTTACGGCGAAGACATGTCCGATTTAAAACTTGGAACAAATACCGGCCAGATTACCTACGAAAAGGATAAATCCGGAGCCGGTTTTGCGCTTGTTCGTGGATATGCAATAGGCGATGTGTGCGAAAGGTTACCTTTTCCGATCATTCTTGCGGTACCGGGCACTGGTTCCAAGCCTGACCAATCCGACAAATGCGCCAAACCCGGAGAAATGCTGTGGCGTATCAGCTTAACCGACAACACCGCCATGCTTGATGTGAAACTTGGGTCGGTCGAAGATATTTTGGACAAAGTTTCGGCTAAAGGAATCGACGGGGGCATACAGATCGAAAATCCAAGGTATGAAAACGGCCGTATTCGAGCGACACTCCATATTTGGGTCAAAATCAAAATAATCGGGCAGGAAGCAGGGTTTGATGAAAGAATCCCAATCGATATACCGGTTCAGGGATGTCATACAGTGTGGGATAACGGATGGGCGAACGTAAAAATTTGTTATCGCCCAACCAACAATGTATGTGTCGAACTATGTGTCGGGAAATGGGGTTTCGAAAAATGCTGGGAAGCCTGTTGGTCATTTGCCCTTGCGTCGGAAGCATGTATCGAAGAAGCCGCCTGCTAAAAAAATACGCCTGTCCTGATCAGACGGGCTTTGCGGGGTTTGGGTTAAATTTATCTCATGCCGCCAATCCGGACAGCAGTTGCCGCACCGTAAACCGATGGATATTACACAGCTTATAGTGTATAATTAGGGATTATGGAGATGGTGCTCGACATTCTCCCGGTACTGATTGTGATCGTACTGATTGCCATTGTCGCTGTTTTGGTTACGGGTGTAGTGGCCATGGGGAGTCCGGAAGGTCCGGATAGTCGTTTTCCCCCCCAATTCCGCAATATCATGATGCGGTGGCGGGTTGGCCTTCAAGTGTTGGCCGTGGCATTGGTTTGCATATTAATATTTGCGCCCATTTACTAGATTGGTCTGATTTCGATCATCAGCCCGGGTAAATAACCATCCCTGCTTGGTCAACGACGCGGGGACAGGGAAGGACGCGCCGATCTCGGCGTTGAATTTTACCCCCTCACCCTAACCCTCTCCCGCCAAGGGAGAGGGAACTAATTTGGTACGTTTCTTCTCCTTCCCCCCTGGCGGGGGAAGGTTGGGACGAGGGGGCACCTTAATCGTATGGATATTCGCCGGGTTCCGGAATCCAATTCTCGGTCAGTCCTTTGATGCCTGAGCGGGCCATGGCTTCCCAGGCTTCCTGGGCGCCGGCGCCGGTGTGGGGGGTGCCGAAGAAGTTGGGGAGGTCGAACAGCGGGTTGTCGATGGCCGGTTCCACATCGAAGACATCGAAAGCGGCGGCGGCGATGTGGCCGTTTTCGAGCCGTTCTTTGAGGGCCACTTCGTCGAACATCTTGCCACGTGCCGTGTTGACGATATAAACGCCTTGTTTGAGCTTATCCAGGACCTCGGCGGAATAAAGCCCGATGGTGGTGGCGTTGCGGGAGAGATGGACCGACAAAACATCCGAGCGGGCCCAGAGTTCCTCCTGGTCAACGGCTTCGACACTGTATTCTTCGTAGAACTCACTGAAATCCAGCCGGTCGCAGGCCAGAATGTCGACGCCGAAGGGGATCAGGCGTTTGACCACTTCCTTGCCGATATGGCCGCAGCCGTGCAGGCCGACGGTGCGGCCGTTAAGCAGAGAGCCGATCCGCTTGCTGGGCCACTGGCCGCTGGTCATTTGATTGCTGTAGAGGTGAAAATTCCGCATGATATTAATCATGTGGCTGATGGTCATTTCCGACACGGCCACCTTGTTGATGCCGGCGACCCAGCCCATGCGGACGCCATGCTTTTTCATGGCCACCGGATCGATATGGTCGGCGCCGGCCGAGCACAATCCGATAACTTTCAAGTCTGGCAGGCGGGACAGGACATCGTCGTCGAACCGATCCAAGCCGATGACGGCGGCATCGTACCCCTGGCAGAATTCCACCAGTTCGTCGCCGCCGATCGACGGGAACGCTTCTTTGAACTTGGCGTCCGGGTACTGAGCCAGCAGTTCTTCTTTAAGGTGAGGGAAAAGGTGAAAAAAGGGACTGGTGACGGCGACGCGCATCGGGGCCTCTGATTTTTTGTGATTGGGCTAATTCCGGATTTTAGGCGATAAAATTTGGCGAGAAAAGAGACGGAGCCTTTCCGAAGGCGAAATTTTTACTTTAATTTCAATATCTAGAATTTATTGAATCTCATCGTTTTTATTCGGCGACTTCCCGCTGGAATTGGCGCAACGGTTTGTGACCGCCCATTTCGGTAAAGCCTTCGTCGTTACCCGGATCGGCGGATTGTTCCAGTTCCTCTATGGGCATCAGGCCATAGGGACGGTCGCCTTTGACGGTAACGCGTTCCAGATTACGGCGCTGGGGATAATAGTCGTTGACGGCGTAGTGCTGGGTCGAGCGGTTATCCCACATGACCACGGTGTTGGGCGTCCAATTGTGGCGGAACTGATATTCGGGCACATGGGCCTGTTCGAACAGGAGATCGAGCAAAACCCGGCTTTCCCGGTCCTTCATGCCCTTGATGGAAATGGTGAACTGGGGATTGACGAATATGGTTTTTTTCTTGGTTTCGGGATGAATACGCACCACTGGATGGAGCACCGGCGGATAGAGTTTTTCAAAATGGCGCAGCTGATCCTTGCCTTCTTCGTTTTGGTTAAACAGCAGCTTGAATGGTTTGAAGTCGTGCACCGCCACCATGTCGGAAATGAAATTCTGCATGCGGTCGCTGAGACCTTCAAAGGCGGCGGTCATGCTGGAGAACATGGTGTCACCGCCGACTTCGGGCACGATCAGGGAATGGAGCATGGTGGCCATGGGTGGCTCGGCCCGGAAGGTCTCATCCGAATGCCAAACGTCGGTGAAAAAGGGCTTCACGCCTTCCTTGTTGTCAAAGACGATCAATTCCGGCGTGTCGGAGGCGTTGGGAGAGAAGGGATGGACGGTCAGCTCGCCAAACCGGTTGCCGAAGGCGATCTGCTGGGCCGACGTGATGTCCTGATCATGGAACCTGATGATCTGGTGTTCCAGAAGGGCGTCCTTGATCACCTGAAAATCGTCGTCGCTCAGTTCCTGGGACAAATCCGCATTGCGGATTTCAGCACCCAGGCTGACACCGCGTTTGATCACTTCGACAGAACTGCTCATAAGACTACCTCCAAAAAATGGGGACCGTCCCCTTTTTTTGAATTCTAGCGTATTTTCCTCCGAATAGAAGTACTTTCAAATGGTTCTATTCCGCAGCGCGCAACTGTACGTCTTCTTCGACCTTTTTGATGCGGCACAGGAGGCAGCGGGCCACCGATCCGCCCATAATCGGGTCAAGATCGTCCCGCAGCGGCGTCAATACGTTGGCGCCCACCCGCAACGTGCCCTCGACCAGATCGTCACCGGGCAAATACCAAAGGCCCTCCGCATTGACGACGCGGGGGTCCATGCCGGGAATGATCAGCACCTGGCGGATGATCGACTTATCGGTGGTGGGGGCTTCGATTTTAACCCAGTCGCCCTGTTCCAGGCCGTATTCCTCGGCCGTTTCCGGACTCATCTCCAAGCCGGGGAAGGGCCGCCGCTTGCGCAGCCGGGGTATTTCGATGCCGAGGGTCGAGTAAAATTCCACCGAGCGGGTGCCCGAGCCCATGACCAGGGGATACTCTTCGGCCAGTTCCGGGGTGCCTTGGGGACTGAACGGCGGTTCCCGATGATCGGGCAGGGGATCATAGCCGAACTCGTCCAGCTTGCTGGAGGTAAACTCGATCTTGCCGGACGGCGTGTTGAAACCGGGCTCGCCGTCGGGGCGCATTTTGCCTTTGAGGTATTTCTGGCGTTCATCCGGCCACATAAAGGTGCCTTTTTCGGCCAAATCCTGGAAGGTCATGTCGATGGGCGCCAAGCGGTAATCCAGCAGTTCTTCATAGGACTCCACGGGGATTTTGTCGCCGTAGCCCATACGCTTGGCCACATCGAGGACGATATCCGCCTCTTCGCGGGCTTCGCCCCTGGGTTCCGTCGTCCGGACCCGGGCCGAAATCATGTTGAGGCCCGAATACTCCGTTATGGCGTTGGATTCCAGGTGATTGGTAACCGGCAGGATATAGTCGGCCAGGTGGGCGGTTGGCGATTCAACCATGTCGGAAACGATCAACAGGTCCAGGGACTTCAATGCTTCCATCACCTTATAGCTGTCCTCCAGCCCGACCATGGGGTTGCAATCGGTCCAGAGGGCTCGGACCGGGTAGGGATCGCCGGTCAGCATGGCGTCGATGACATGGAGGGGATGCGGATAGGGGGCCGTCAGCGCCCTTGGACCCGCCAGCAGCGGGAACTTGTCGGTGCTGATCTGATCGGCCAGACGTTCCGCATTGGCGGTATCCGTATCGGGCCGATAATAGCTGGGCATGCGGATTTTTGCCGGCGGCATGAAACAGTTGTTGCCGTCCTTGTCGATATTGCCCGTCAGCGCCGGCAGGAAACCCAGCAATCGCAAAGCGGATATCGAGTTGCCGCCCATGGTGGCGCCGATAAAGGTATAAATTGCAGAGTTGCCCGAAGTGCCGAACAGGCGGGCGGCTTCACGGATATCTTCTTCGGGTATCCAGGTGATTTCGGAAACCCTTTCCACCGGATATTCGGCGGCGCGGGCTTTGAGGTCTTCGAAACCCAGGGTCCATTCCGCGACAAAACTCTTATCGTACCAGCCGTTTTCGATCATCAGATTGATCATGCCGTAAGCCAACGCCGCATCGGTGCCGGGACGGATACGCAGCCACAGATCGGCTTCCATGGCGGAACGGGTGGGACGGGGGTCGACGGCGATGGTTTTGGCCCCGGCCCGCTGGGCGTCGCGAACCCGGAAGGCTTTGGATCCGTTGGTTTCCGACAGATTGACGCCCCACAGCATGATCAGGTCGCACTCATCCAACCCGATAAAGGCGGGGTAGGTGGCCAGCGCGCCGTAGGTGAGCATATCGGACATTAATTGTGGCGTGAAACAGTTGTGGGAGTCGTGCTTGAAGAAAGTGGGGCTGTCGATGGCTTCCAGGAAAAGCTCATAAGCGTAATATTCTTTGGGCGGCAGGGCCTGTACGGATATGGCGCGGGAGCCATGTTCATCGATGATGGCGTTCATGCGGGTGGCAATGTCGTCCAGGGCTTCGTCCCAGGTGACCTGCTCCCACTGGCCGGATCCCCGTTCGCCGACGCGTTTTTGGGGATAGATCACCCGGTTGGGAGATTCCATCATATCTTTGGAGGCTTTACCTTTAATGCACAGGTAGCCTTTGCTCAGCGGATGATCGCGGTCGCCGATAAATTTGATAATATCGCCGGGTTTTGAGTTGGGAAGGGCGTTTTCACCTGTGACCGTGGTTTCGTCGTGGGTTTCGACCAGCATGCCGCACCGCACCAAGCAGAGCCGACAGGTTGTTTGAATTTGTGCCATGATTTCCCTCCCAAAGAGCCGTAAATCTTTCGATAACGATTATCCATCATAACAGTAAAAACAAGATAATTGAATGTCTGTCCCTCCAGGAGGGTACATGTTAAGTAAACATCCCAAGACCGCAGATTAGAAGTATTCCAATGCTCGTCGATAGTCATTGTCATTTAAACTATCCCGGCTTGACCGAAGACCTGCCGGGCGTGCTGGCGCGGGCCAAAACAGCCGGGGTCGGATTCATGCTGTCCATCGGCACCCGTTTGTCCGATTTCGACGGATTGCTCGCGACGGCGGAAGGGCACGACAATGTCGCTTGTACCGTGGGAATTCACCCGCATGAGGCAGGCTCGGAGATCGAAGCCTCGGTTGAGAAACTGGTTGAACTCACCTTGCATCCGAAAGTCGTGGGCATCGGCGAGACGGGGCTTGATTTCTATTATGAGCATTCTCCCCGGGAGATTCAGGAACGGAGTTTCCGCTCCCATATCGCCGCCGCCCGGGAGACCCAGCTACCGGTAGTCGTTCATACCCGCGATGCCGAAAAAAAAACCATGGAAATCCTCGAAGAGGAATACCAAAAAGGGCCGTTTCCCGGGCTAATTCACTGTTTCAGCGGCGGTCCTGAACTGGCCCAATGTGCGGTCGGACTTGGACTGTCTATTTCCTTGTCGGGCATTATCACCTTCAAATCCGCCGAACCGGTGCGTGAAGCGGCCAAAACGGCCCCGTTGGAGAAAATCCTGGTAGAGACCGATGCGCCCTATCTGGCGCCGATCCCATACCGTGGTAAAACCAACGAACCCGCCTATGTCACCCATACGGCGGCAAAAGCCGCGGAAATCTTCAACATATCGCCAGAGGAACTGGCTCAACAGACGACCGAAAATTTCTTCGATCTTTTTACCAAAGCAAGAAAACCGGACTAGCGCAGCCAAATGACGAAAATTAACGTGTCATGAAAATTACGGTTTTGGGCTGCGGGCACTCCGGCGGCACCCCGATGATCGGCGAAGGTTGGGGAAAATGCGACCCCGCCAACCCGAAAAACCGCCGAACCCGGCCGTCCATTCTGGTTGAAACGGAAAAAACCAGGATTTTGGTCGATACCTCGCCGGATTTACGGCAGCAGTTGTTGACGGCCGATGTTACGAAGATTGACGCTGTGCTGTTCACCCATGCCCATGCCAACCATCTGCACGGCATCGATGACCTCCGCAGCGTTAATCGTGCCATGGATAACTGGCTGCCAACCTATACGGACGGGCATACTTGGGATCAGATTGAACACCGGTTCGGCTACGTTACCGAGCCGCTCAAAGAAGGCGCGACAATTTTCTATAAACCGTGTTTAACCCGTCATGATATTTCGGTCGGAGATGATTTTACCATTGGCGATATTCCGATCGGTGTTTACGAACAGGATCACGGTTACGGTCATACGCTCGGTTTCCGTTTCGGCCGCTTTGCCTATTCGACGGATGTGGTCGACATGCCGGAGGTATCATTTGACGCACTCCATGGCGTTGACACCTGGATGGTCGGCACATTGTGGGAGGCCGAGCATCCGACCCATGCTCATGTAGAAAAAGCGGTCGAGTGGTCAAAGAGGGTAGGCCCACGCCGCCTCATCCTCACCCATCTCAGTCATCAATTGGACTACGACAACATTTCAAATCAATTGCCAGACGGAGCCGGAATGGCCTACGACGGCATGAAATTCGAAGTCTAAAAAGGGGCGAAAAAGTAATTTTAAAGAGTATCACTAAATAGTATTAACCAATTGCAATTAAATACTTAATGTAATATATACACTTATTATACATAATATATATTATGCGACTTTTATATATGGGGGAATGCAGCCAGCTCCTCCAATTGGATATTGTTCGGAAATTTCGTTGGCGTTTATGGGAAGTCTTGAAATGACCTCCCTCTTGCGCATCCGGTTAAAATTTAAAGCTAAACTCAGATTATTTTTTGATCTTAAATTTAATCGAGTGACATTGAAGTTTTATGTTGTAACCGATCCTTTGAATATCACTGCTTCGCTAAATATCCGAAGAAACTCCCCGCCGCAAAAAATAAATCAGGATCAGTGCCGTAGCGAACATGGTCAGGCTGTAGGTTGCCGCCGGAATGACCGTTGCTCCACCGCCGAATAACAAAGTGGCGACGGCAATGGCCAGGGTACCGTTTTGCAATCCGCACTCGATGGAAATGGCGATCCGTTGCGGCCGGCCCGACCCGAACATGAAACCGAGCCACCAAGCAAGAAACAGCATCACCAGGTTCAGAGCCAGGGTGATCAATCCGGCGTCGGCATAAAATGCGACGATATTATTGCGTTCCTGGAAAATAGCGCCGAATAATACGAGCGCGAACAGGACAGCGGATATTTTTTGGGCCGTGGCATCGAACCTGACGGCGAACCCTTCGGCGAAATGACGCACCGCCAGGCCAATCAAAACCGGAATGGTGACAATCAAAAACACTTTAACGGCAGTGTCAGCGACAGATATGTCCCCTTTTGCCGCCTCGCCGAACAAATGGCTGTAGGAAAAGACGACAATCAACGGAATGGTCACCACACACAGCAGACTGATAATCGCCGTAAGGGAAATCGAAAGCGCCACATCACCCTTGGCAAAGGAGGTTAACAAATTAGACGTCACGCCACCCGGCGCCGCGGCGATAATCATCACGCCAAGGGCAATCTCCGGTGGCACCGGCCAGATGACAATCAGCGCGAAACCCACCACCGGCAGCAATATGACTTGCGATATTAAACCGACGATAAAATCCTTCGGTTGCTTGGCGACCCGGGCGAAATCCTGCCACGTCAGCCCCAATCCCAGTGAAAACATAATAAACGCCAACGCCAGTGGCAGTACGACAGTCGTCACGAATCCCATTAATGCGCCCTTCCGATCAAAATAAAATACCGAACGCTTGACTCCGGTTAAGGAAATCAAAATTGCTTATAAGCTATTACCAGCCCTATATTGAATTTATCTCTAAAAGGCTTTTTATCATAAAATATTAAGCCTCAATATTTGTCGTCGCAAAATATTGTGAGAAACGACTACATTTTTTTATGCCTTTTTGCGTTCTGATAATACTCCTGACCTTCGGTGCTGTATTGCTGCCGGGCGTTGCCGTGGCTGAACGGACCCTTATCATTGCCACTCACGCACCGATACCAATGTCGACGGAAAATCATGACGGGTTTCTGGACCGGGTAATTAGAGAGAGTTTTCGCCGAATCGATCACCGCATTCAAATCAAAACCCTGCCACCCAAACGAGCAGTCCGGGACCTGGAAACAGGAAAAATCGATGGTCAATATTTTAGGGTTAAGAGGGCCATTGAAAAAGACGAAACCATCCTCATGGTGTCGCACCCCCTCTTCCAGATAAATATCGTCGTCGTTGCCGATAAATCTGCGAATTTTCAACCAAATGGCTGGCAATCCCTGGCACCCTTGGAATTTGCCTATTACCGGGACGCAAAGCATATTTCAAATAGGGTGGCGCAGTTTTCAAAGAAATATGATGTGCCAAAAAACAAAACCATATTCGACATGATGGCCGCCGACCGACTTGACTACGGCGTCGTGCCGTATTTTTTAGCCCGGCAAATGCTTAAAAATAAAGAATATAGCGGTCTCAAAATACTCGAACCGGCATTGGAAACCCTGTTCGGCTATTTGTATCTAAGCGGAAAAAATCGCCCCCTGGAAGCGCCGCTCAGCAAAGCGATTGCGGCCATGGTGAAAGACGGCACCATGCGGCGCCTTTGTCCCAGATGCGGCTTTTGAGCGGTACGCGCGCTTAGCCGGGATTGGTCATCGCGGCGGCACGTTGAAGCTTATTATTTCCCCAGGTTTTCGACTGCGGAGGCAAACTTTTATCGTCTTTGACGATGACGCCGTCGCCAACTTTGGTAATGGCAACCGTACCGGCCTTATTTTCAACCACGATGCCAGCGCCGTCCAGTAAGGCAAACTGATAGTCGCCATCCAATTGTCCGCCCCAGAACGTGGTACCGCGGACGCCGATGGTTGCCACCGGCGTTTTAAGAATGAAGGGTTTTTGATCCAATGACGCCAGTTTTCCCGATACAACGGCGACGGCGCCCTGCAACAGGTTGGTCACCCCCTTCCCTTCGGTTGCTTTCAAGAAATATTCTTCAACGACGAAGACAGCGCGCTCTCCCAGATTAAAATGCGCGTCGTCGATCATTTTGATTGCCAACCGGCTGCCTTTGCCGGTCGAAATGACATCACCGATGAAGATAGTCGATTTGGCGTCCAATTTTCGTGGGATCGCGTCCTGCATGGCAAACGCAGCGCCTTTGATTTTCACCACGGTGCCGACTGCTTCGTCGTCGGGTTGTTGCGCCGCGGCCGTCAACAGAATGACGGCCAGACACGCAATAGAAACGGACCGGAGGGATTTTATCATACGCATTTTAAATTCTCCCATACACCGCCGGCAGGATATGTTGTACATATTGTCCGCGCGCGGCTCAGCTGTTCCATTCAATACAATATGAGAATAACTCTCAATGGATGAATTAACGAAGAAAAATCTCTCCGGCATTGAACGCCTTCTCTACGTCATGGCCCGTTTGAGGGATCCGGAGGGCGGTTGTCCCTGGGATATTGAACAGAATTTTTCCTCCATTGCCCCCTACACCATCGAAGAAGCTTACGAGGTGGCGGACGCTATCGAGCACGAGGATATGGCGGCGCTAAAGGACGAACTGGGCGATCTACTGCTGCAGGTCGTGTATCATGCCCAAATGGCCAGTGAGGCCGGCGATTTCAACTTTCAGGATGTGGTCGACGGCATCAGTGAAAAAATGATCCGGCGGCATCCGCACGTGTTCGGTTTAGACGATGTCGAAACGGCCGAGCAGCAAACATTGGCATGGGAGGAACAAAAAGCGAGAGAACGCTCTGAAAAATCTGGAAACGAGGACGGTGTACTGGGGGGCGTAGCCAAGGGCCTGCCTGCCCTCCTCCGCGCATTTAAATTACAGAAACGGGCGGCACGTGTCGGGTATGATTGGCCCGATGTCGATGGCGCTTTTGAGAAATTACGGGAGGAATTAAACGAACTGCAGACGGAGATCAGGTCAGGCAAAATCGATTTGGAACTTGTTAAGGATGAACTTGGTGACGTCTTGTTCTCGACGGTAAACGTTGGGCGCAAACTCGGCATAGACCCGGAAGCAGCGTTGCGGCACGGCAATACGAAGTTCGAAGAACGTTTCCATATGGTCGAATCTCTCCTTGGAGAAGAAGAATTGGAATTCGATGATGTCGATTTGGCGAAACTGGAAGAACTATGGCAAGAGGCGAAACGGCGCTTATGAGGCTCAGACTTGACTTCCTGGCATGATTTTCGAAACTGGTTGCCTTACTATCGACAAATATTCGTTGTTTGATCAATTTATCAAGATGGCAATGATCGCATATATTAAAAAATCTTTCCGGCTGATCGCCTTTCTGTCCATCGTGTCAGTGGTGACAGGTTGCTACCTGCCCGGCAGTTTCGATGCGGAGATCGAGCTTTCCCGGACCGGACATTACAAGATGAGCTTCGACGGTTATATCGTCGAGATCACCCTGTACGACGGCTTGCGGAAGAAAAAACTCACGCAGAAACAGATCAAAGACAAAATTAAACAGGTCATAGGTGACTTTAAGCGGGACAGGGGCACCAAAGAGGTGAGCTATTACAATCAAGGCGCCTTCAAGGTCCGCTGGGTGAAGACCGGAGATGTCATCAAATCAAAAATGATCACATTTTTCCGCCGCAACGAAAATATGCTTTCCATTACCTACGACAAGAAAAAAGCGATAATTACCTTGCGCGGAAAGTACATTAAAAAACAGGACCGTGATCGGCTGATTCAAATGGGCCTGGATGTTCAAGGCGTTATCAAAATTAAGACCGACGCCAAGGTCCTTTCCCACAATGCCACCAAAGTCACCAAAGACGGTTTGATTACCATCTATGGCTGGAAATTAAACTCCATAGAGGACCCGTCGCCACGAATGGTCGTTACACTGGGACTACTTTGATCAAATAACCCAATTATCGGATAGTGGACCGCAGGCCTTATGATGGTAATCCCTTGCAATCGTTGTTAAAAACGAAGCTTGCATCATCGTTAATTGCGACTATATCTACGCAAAATTATAACGGCATGACTTGAGGGAGTTTAGCCAG
Organism: uncultured Rhodospirillaceae bacterium; assembly: GCA_964574215.1. Classification (GTDB taxonomy): domain Bacteria; phylum Pseudomonadota; class Alphaproteobacteria; order Rhodospirillales; family UBA2165. Next base: position 37,803 of record CAZNLR010000022.1, read on the forward strand.
ACATGAAATACGGCGTATTATATCGAACTACAGAATCGGCAATGAAAGTCGAAGATTGGCTGGAGAGCAATTCAATCGGCGATTTTTCAATCGGCGTCGAAGAACTGCAAAGCAAGCGCCAATTGAAAACGTTAAAAATTGTATTCGACGACGAAAACGATAAAAAGAATTTTATCGACAACTTTCAAAGATAATAGAATATCAATTAGAAATAATCGGCAGATCGAACCAGAATGTCGATCCTTCCCCTTCGCTGCTTCTGAAACTGATTTCGCTGCCCATACTTTCCAATAACCGCTTGGTTATGGCGAGCCCAACCCCGGTTCCTTCGATTCCCGAATTCTCCCGGCCCAATCGGTTGAAGGGGACAAACAATTCGTTTTGCTTTTCCTCAGCGATACCGTCTCCCGTATCGGAAACGGTTATTTGAATCGTATTGTAGGAACTTTCCTCACAATCGACCGTTACCGACCCACCTATCCGATTGTATTTGATGCCGTTTGAAATCAAATTGAGAAGAATCTGTTTTAGCCGGGTCCTATCAGAATTCACCATTTTCACATCACCGATATTTGCCGTTACGCTGACATCTTTATCGTAGGCCATGGGCTCCACGATATCGATACATTCATTTAAAACAACGGACAGTTCCAGGGGTTCTATCATCAATGCTATTTGACCCCGATTGATTTTTTCCAGATCCAGTACCTGGTTTATCAAATCCAGCAAATGATAGCCGCCGTTTAGAATGTGATTAACGCCATTTTGCTGTGCTTTGGTGAGAGGTTCTTCAGGGTTATTTTCCATCAGTTGACTGAAACCGAGAATAGCATTCAACGGCGTCCTCAGTTCATGGCTCATGGATGATAAAAATCTCGATTTGGCTTCGTTGGCTTCCTCGAGATCGACGACAAGTTTTGAGCGGTCGACCTGTAGTCTGATTGTGGTTTTTAATGATTTGTGAAATGACAACATTAAAAGACTGGCCGATACGGCAAACACCAGCACCAAAAATCCCATGAAAAATGATAGTTCGGTAAATTCGTAAAAAAATCGGAATGCCAGCGGCAGTGCCACCGGTACGACGAAGCAGTAATACGTGGTCGGCCAGGGAGAATAAGTAAATACAGTCCCTGCCGTCAGCCCACCCAAGACAAAAGCCAAAAATACCTGTAAATGGATCGCCTGATCGGCAAAAAACAGAATGCCCGAGGCTCCCCACAGGATACCCATGACAGCGGTGCTGACGTTGAATCGCTGTATCCATCGGACTTTCTTCTCGATCGTATCAGTTTCTGTCAATTGATCTTTGAATAAGTAATATCGGCCAAAGTTCAAACCGATGACGCTACAGAGCCATAGGGCCAAATACCGGGCTGATATTTCGTCGCGCATGACGAAAACGACGATAATCGCGATAAGCGAATTGACCAGAATCGGGACTAGTAAATTTTTTTGGATTTGCTCGATGAGCTGAGCTTCGACGGAATTCTCAAATACAATAACGTTGTTCGTGTCGGGCACTAAAAGTTCTTCGTCGGCTACAGTCGATTGGCTGATGTCGGTCATCTCTCAACCTGATTAATTAAAGGCGAATTAAAAATTAACGTGAGCTTGATGCCCTACCGCCTAATGGTGTTGGCTTATCGTTTATTCGCCTGATGGTACATCCGTATTAACCGATACCAGAGACCAGGATGAGCTGTACTTAGCCGGAATTTATTATTTTCGTATTCGGCGGATGAGGCTCGAGGTATCCCAGCGACCTCCCTCCATGGTTTGAATTTCTTTGTAAAATTGAGCGACCAAAGCGGTAACGGGTAAGGTTGATCCATTGTCGGCTGCTTCCGCCAGGGCGATATCCATATCCTTGCACATCCAGTCAACGGCAAACCCGAAGTCGAATTGATCATCCACCATCGTGTTTCCCCGGTTTTCCATTTGCCAGGACCCCGCCGCCCCTTTCGAAATCACATCGACAACCTGTTTGGCATCCAGTCCGGCATTAATGGCGAAATTAATGCCCTCGGAAAGTCCCTGAATAAGACCGGCAATACAAATTTGATTGGCCATTTTGGTAATTTGACCGGCACCCGATGGCCCCATCAGCGTAACCGCCTTGCCGTAGGCGTCCATTACCGGCTTGGCGCGGTCGAAATGATTTTGGTCGCCGCCGACCATGACGGTCAGTGCGCCGTTTTCAGCGCCGGCCTGGCCACCGGAAACCGGACCATCCAGAAAACCGACTTTATTTTTTATCGCCTTTTCGTTTATTTCCCGAGCCACGTGAGCCGAGGCGGTCGTATGGTCGACAAAAATCGCGCCTTCTATTAATCCCGATAAAATGCCGTCATCGCCGAAAACGACACTTTTCAAGTCATTGTCATTGCCAACGCAGGCAAACACAAAATCGGCACCCTGGCTGGCTTCCGCTGGCGTGGCGTGGGCGGATCCGCCATATTCCTCAACCCAGGCATCTGATTTTGCACTGGTTCTATTATATACCCGGACGGTATGGCCGGCGCCGGCCAAGTGTCCCGCCATGGGATACCCCATGACGCCGAGCCCGACAAAAGCAACGGTCAAATTACTCATTTCTTCAAATTCCCCTGTAGTGAGTTGATATTTTATGACACCGTTCAGACGACGTCGAGCAAACGGCTCAAGTCCCGCCAACTATTTTTATCTGGCGCGGCGACTATGTGGTCCCGCACGGTCGGACCCGGTTTGTATGGTGAATTGTCTTTCGTAAAGGCCGCGTATCCGCCGGCCTCGGCATGGATGAGGAGTCCGGCGGCATGATCCCACGGTTTTAACATGCCGTATTCGGCGAAATGCAACTTGCCACGAGCCAAATCCACGTACTCCATGCCGACGCAGCGGTATCTCACCATATCAGCGGGCAGGATGCCGTTTTCATTTTCCGCCAATTCCTTGAGCTTGTCGTATCGCCGTTTACTGACCGAACCGTGCATTTTTTCAATTTTCGGCGGCTTGGACAAATGCATTCTACTACCGTTCTCCCAGCTCCCCTGCCCTTTCTCCGCGATCACCATGGCCTCTTCGATAGGATTGTAAATCCACCCCATGAGAGTTTCACCTTTATGGCAGAGAGCGACGATCACGGCGAAACGCTCTTTGCCTTTGCTGAAATTGCGTGTTCCGTCCAACGGGTCGATCACCCAGACCGCTGCCTCTCCCGATAACCGTTCGATTACCGATGCGTTTTCAGAGACTTCTTCCTCCCCAACCGTCGTACTTCGAGGCAGGGCTTTAGTTAAAGAGCTGATCAGTCTTTTTTCCGCACGGATATCGGCCGCCGTGACGATTTCTCCCGACTCCTTGTCGCTGACTTCGTGGTCTTTAAGCTGATTGAATAAAGGCAGGATATCCACGACGGCGGCTTCGCGCAGAATTTCGGCAATGGCGTCGGGATCGGGTAACTTCAACTGTGACATCAAGGAGCATATACATCACGGTCACGGTGATAGCTATCGGTAAATATCTGGTGCAGGCGGTCGGCTTCATCATTGAAATCGCCCTGTTGCACGAGCGCCATGGTCAAATAAACGGCAAATGTGACCGCCTCCCCTTTACCACGCAGTTCATGGGTATCGGCGATTTCCTCCAGATACTCATGGACCTTCTTTCGCGCCATAATGTTCAACTGGCTTTTTACGAACTTATTTTTATGGCGCCATTTTCGTTGTGCTTTCAAGCTCGCCATTTTTCACTCCTGACTGGATGTTTTTTTAATAAAAATCTACTAGTAGATAATGGCGATTTCCGATAAATTAGGCAATAGTTCGATTTCTTATTGAATATTAAAAATTTAATTCTTATTTAGGTGGTGTATTCCTTAAAAATCTAATACTACGAAGTATGTCCAATTTAACGCCCATTATGACCGTCAGCGCTAGAGACGAATTTAACGCGGAATTGCAATCGGTGTTGGCAATTCATTACATGATAGATACTGATACCGATGCCGAGGTCGCCTTAGAACGTCTTGTTAAGGGTAAATTTTACGGCCTCATTATCGATTACGATTTACCGCCCAATGGCGGTCTTCGCTTCCTCGAGAGAGTTCGAAGTTCCGATAAACTTAAAAAACTCCCGGTCATCATGGCCGTGGATGCGAAACTGGCCGATATCGTTTCCAAAGGGGATTACTACGAAGGCATTAAGTTCCTGGTAAAACCTTTCAACAGAAAGGAACTCCTGGAAATGGTGTCCAGCTGCGTCAACGAGGCGGTGGAACAATCTTGGGAAATCCTACCGCAAATTCAAAAAACCGTGTTGAAGGAAACGGTATCTATTTTCCAGGACTGCTTTCAAGGTGTTCAGGGAGACCAACCGGTTCCTGTGGCCCATATTGAAAGCAGTTGCAGTCCCTTGGTGGAGGCGGTCGAAAGCGACCAGGTCACAGGATTGCTGTCGGCCGTACAGGCGCACGACGATTACACCTACGTCCATTCCCTGCGCGTGGCTATCTACCTGTCATTGTTGGGCCATCATGTCGGCATGAAAGGCGATGAACTGTTGACGCTATCTTCGGGTGGTTTGATGCATGATCTCGGTAAATCCCGGGTGCCCCATGATATCCTGAATAAACCGGCCCGATTGGATGAAGACGAATTCGTGATAATGAAAACCCATGTTACCCACACCAAGGATATCTTCGACCAAAGCACTGATATTACCAAGGGTGCTCAGATTATTGCTTTGCAGCACCATGAAAAGCTGGACGGCACCGGCTATCCTTTGGGACTTAAGGGAAGTGAGCTAAACATATTGGCGCGCATGTCATCGATCGTCGATATTTACGGTGCCTTGACCGACCGCCGCGTCTATAAACCGGCCATGCCGGCTGAAAAGGCCATCTCCATTATGGAAGGCATGTCAAACGAGTTGGATATGGTTCTGCTCGATTCGTTCAAAGAATTCCTGATGGAATCCACCAACACGCCGGAGTAATTAAAAGAGCACGGTCTCTTTCTTCACGGGGTGAATAAATTCCCAGGGCGACGATTCCGACGAACCGTCAACCAAGACCTCAATCAATGCCGGGCGGTCTAAATCCAGAGCCGACTGAAGGATGTCGAGCAAGCCGTCAGGGGAGTCAGTCTGGTAGCCGTCAACGCCGAAGGTTTTCGCCATCGTGCAGAAATCCGGGTTTTGCAGTTCGGCGCCCATGATGCGACCGCCAAAACGGTTTTCCTGATCACGCCGCACATTGCCGAAGTAATGGTTATTGAACACAATGGTTATCAGTCCGATATCGAATTGAGCCGCCGTCGCCAAGTCCTGTACGCCGAACATAAATCCGCCGTCCCCGATGACGGATACAACGGCCTTTTCGGGATGGGCAACTTTGACCCCCAATGCAGTCGGAAATCCGAAGCCCAATGTTCCTTGATAGCCACAGGTAACATAAGTTCTGGGCTCCAGCACCGGAAATGCGAAGTTCGATGTAAATCCGACCTGCGTCAATTCTTCGACAAAGAATCCGTCACGTGGCAATACGTCCCGGATGGCTTTGAGATAAGAAACCTGGGGCTGCACTTTGTCGAATGACGCCCAGGTCTCTTCCTTGATGTCTTTAAACCGCTCCGCCCGATCTTCACAGTGAAGCGTCATACCGTCTAGGAGTTCCAACAGCGCCCGCGTAACTATTTTTGCATCCCCTTCGATACCGGCGTCGGCGGGAAAACGATTAAACTCTTCGGCATCGATATCGATACGGATGAGAGGCGGCGAAGCAGGTCTTTCCACCCACTGCATCAAATTCCAGCGCATATAGGGACCTTCGAGGCGGCTGCCGATACCAATCAAGAGATCGGTTTCCGGCCACACCTCATGGGCGACAGGGAGGGAGAAACCGAGGGGATGATCTTCGGCCACGACACCCCGACCCGCCCTGAAAGAACCCACCGGCGCGCACAGTTTTTCCGCCAACGCCGTTACTTCTTCCGACGCATGCAAAGCGCCGCCACCGACATAGATCATCGGCCGCTTCGATTGGGCGATCATTTCTGCAGCAGCGCTCAATTGTGATCGGTCCGGCGAATCTGGCGATGGTAAATTTACGACGTTTGGCAGGTTGATCTCACCCTCTTGACCCATGACATCCCAGGGCACTTCTATGGATACGGGTCCTTGCCGGCCCGACAGCATTTGCGTGAACGCTTCCTGTACTTTTGTTGCAGTTTGGCTGGGATCATCGATGCGATCGGCCCATTTCAACAACGAGCGGAGCGTCGCCAATTGGTCCGGCAATTCATGGAGATGCCCCCTGCCCTTGCCCAGGAAATCTGACGGAACCTGAGCCGTCAGGCATAGCACCGGCGTATTACAGCCGAGCGCCGTACATAACGCCGCCATGGTATTCAAAACGCCGGGACCCGGTACCACGGTAAAGACGCCAGCTTTTCCAGTGGAACGGGCATAGCCGAAAGCCATGTAGGCGGCGGCCTGCTCATGCCGGACGGTGATGAACTTAATTTTATCCTGAACATTATATAGGGCGTCCATCAGATCGTAAGTCTGCGCACCCGGCAGGCCGAATACCGTATCGACCTCATACTTGATCAGCATTTCGACGATGGCTTCGGCGGTGGTCATTTTTGACATCGGGAAAATCTTTGAATTAATTTGTAATCTGTTTCTGTTCGTAGCGGGCAATGTCTTCCGGTTCAAGGCGGACTTTTAATTCAACCCATTTTTCCTTATCCCGTCTTTCGACGACTTCTCCCCGGTCATATAGCCAGTTTAACAGCGCCCCTTCGTCCCAACCGACTTGTATCGTCACTTCTTGGCGGCGGGCAGTGAAATGAGCGTCTACGGTTTCGAGCAGAGTCCCAAACCCTTCCCCCGTTTTCGCCGAGACCAAAACCATCTCGCCGTTGCCGCGCAACGCCCGATTGTTTTGAAAATCCTTTTCTTCATCATCAAGCAAATCGACTTTATTTAACACTTCGATTTTTGGCGTCTCTGATAATTCGCTTCTTTTTCCGTTAATCGGCAGGCTTTTCAGAACATCATCGACGTCGGCTTTTTGTTCTTCGGTATCGGGATGGGCAATATCCCGGACGTGGAGCAACATATCGGCTTCCACCACTTCCTCCAGCGTTGCCCGAAAGGCTTCGACCAACTCATGGGGCAGGTCCGATACGAAGCCCACGGTATCGGAGAGAATGGTCTCCCGACCCGACGGCAGTTTCATGCGCCGCATGGTCGGATCGAGGGTGGCGAACAACTGATCTTTCGATATGACGTCGGCGTTGCTCAAGGCGTTGAACAGCGTCGATTTGCCTGAATTGGTATAGCCCACCAGCGCAATCACCGGATAGGGTACGCGTTGACGCGCCTGGCGATGCAACGCCCGCGTCCTTCGGACAACCTTGAGTTCCCGTTTGAGACGGGTGATTCTTTCGTCAATCAGCCGCCGGTCTGCTTCGATCTGCCGCTCTCCGGGACCACCCATAAATCCAAAGCCGCCCCGTTGCCGTTCCAAATGGGTCCAGGACCGTACCAGCCGGCTCCGTTGATAACTGAGAGCCGCCAATTCGACTTGTAGGGTGCCTTCCTTCGTGCGGGCGCGAGCACCGAATATTTCAAGAATCAGACCCGTCCGGTCGATGACCTTGCACTTCCAGCTTCTTTCCAGATTGCGCTGTTGAATTGGCGTTAATGCGGCGTCAATGACAACGACTTCTATGTCATGGGCGGCAACATAGCCGGCAAATCGTTCCACGGTGCCGCTGCCCATCAGGCTGGCCGGTCGCGGTTTCACCACATTGACGGATTCGGCATTGACGATTTCCAGGTCGATGGCTTCGGCCAAACGGGTCGCTTCCTCCAGCCGCGAGTCGGCGCTCCGCCCCTGCATGTTGGTTGAGGGGTTTTCCATTTGTGATTTAATACTGGGATGCACAACCAGACACCGGCCAATTGTTGGCCGGGTCTCGTTAGCCGAATTCCAGGTCAAATTACTCCGCGCTTCCTTCTTCTTCCTTGTCCGGTTCAAACAACTGAACCGGGCCAGACGGCATGACCGTAGAGATTGCGTGCTTATATACCAACTGCGTATGCCCATCCCGGCGCAAGAGCACCGAGAAATTGTCGAACCAAGTGATGATTCCCTGTAGTTTTACGCCGTTCACTAAAAAAACCGTGACCGGATTCTTATTTTTACGGACATGATTTAAGAACACGTCCTGCACATTTTGTGATTTTTCAGACATTTGGGTATCCCCCTTTTTGTGTCTGTTTGTTTATCGTTATACCGGAGGTCCGTTTTATCGCCCTTCCAAGTACCATTTTACACCGGTGATTTTAGTTTGAAAGAGTTTGTTTCAATTTCAGGAGCAAACTTTCCAGGGATTTCAGGCTATCTACATGGATTTCGGGTTTCAAATCACCGAATTCTTCCGCTGAGGCCGGTTTTTCTTTCATAAGCACGGATGTTACGCCCGCTTTATGGGCACATTCCAGATCAGACGGTGCATCCCCGACAAACCAAACAAGTTTCCAGTCTTGATGTCCGGTTGAAATGTTGCTGCCTTCCATACAAAGATAAATGGGATCGGGTTCCGGTTTGTCTTTTTTGGCGTCTCCGGCACCGACAATTTTACCGAAATACCTGTCCCAGCCGAGGTGAGCCACTTCCTCCCGTAATAAATAGCCGGTTTTGTTGCTGACGATCCCCATTGGCAGCCCGATATCCGCAATAGAATTCAATAAATTGTCCGCATGGGGCAGCCGTTTCAGAGTTTGGAGGTGATTTTTTTCAACATGTTCATAGAATATGTCGGCAGCCTTTTCCCACTGATCACCGAACATCTGGGGAAAGCTGTTGCGCATGGATTGGCGCACCTGAATACGGGTCCGTTCAATCGGCCAGGGATCGTGCCCCATCGCGGTCAGCGTTATGTTGAGGGCGTTGTGAATGGATTCCCAGTTATCGATTAACGTGTCATCCCAATCGAAGATAACCGCCGGCGGACAGGATAATTTCTTAGTCACTAATGTTTTCCATGTATTTCAGATAATAGGCCAAAATTTTCTTGGTGAGTGGCCCCGGTTGACCGTCTCCAATAACCGTGTCGTCTATTTGGACGGCCGGTTTTACCAAAGCGGTGGTGCTGGTGAAAAATGCTTCTTTGGCCTGTTTGGCTTCGACTAACGTAAACTCCCGTTCGACAAAGGATATTCCTTCTTCCGTAATGAGTTTCAAGATCGATTGACGGGTTATACCGGCCAATATGGAAGAATCCAAATGTCGGGTGATCAGTTCATATTCGTGTGTGACAATCCAGGCGTTGGACGCCGTTCCTTCGGTCACCACGCCTTGATCATTGACCAGCCAGGATTCGGCAGCATCCGCTTCGATGGCCGCCTGTTTCAACAGGACATTGGGCAACAGAGACACCGATTTAATATCGCAGCGTTGCCATCGGATATCCGGCAGGGAAATAACGCTATTGCCCTTGATCGCCGTTTCGAAATCCGGTTTTTTTCCTGACTTTGCCGAAACGATTAGCGACGGCGAGGAATACGCGGGAAACGGATGATTGCGGGGCGCAGATCCCCGCGTTGCCTGGAGGTAGATGCTTCCATAGGACACCGTGTTCCGCCGGAGCACTTCCTGCATGATGAAACGCAACGGCCGCCGCCCCACCGGCCAATCCATACTTAATTCCCTCAGCGATCGGTCAAATCGGTCCAGATGAGCTTCTTCATCGACAATCACGCCGTTGGAAACCGCGATCACTTCGTAAACACCATCGGCAAACTGGAAACCACGGTCTTCCACATGGACAACTGCCTGCCCGTGCGGCACGTAACGACCGTTTACATAGGTAATCTTCGGCATTGAATAGTTTCCTCAGAAATATTCCAGCCGGACGGCAAACATTTTTTCGACCTGCTTAACCGCCTCCGCAGCGGCAAATAAGACGACCCTGTCTTTTACGCGAACCACCGAATCGGACCGCGGCGAAATGACTTCTCCGTCGCGAACAATAGAGCCGACTAATACACCGTCGGGAAGCTCCGCTTCGCTGAGAGGAACATTTATCAGGCTGGATGTATCCATCGCCTCGGCCTCTATAACTTCTCCGAATCCGTCCCTAATGGTGTGCACCGAATGAATTTTACCGCGCCGGACATGCTGAAGAATTGTCGAGACGGTAATATTGCGCGGGCTGACGACGACATCAATACCGAGGGACGGCGTCAACGGAATATAGGTCGCACTGTTGATTAACGTTATGGCACGCTGCGCACCCATTCGCTTGGCCAGGAGCGATGCCAAAATATTGGTCTCGTCATCATTGGTAACGGAAACAACGGCCTCGGAAGTCGCCACGTTGGCTTCTTCCAAAATTTCTGTATCCAACACGTTTCCCTGCAACACAACGGAGCGTTTCATGGTACGTGCTACGATTTCCGCTCTGGATTTCTCGGATTCCACCACCTTCAAATTGACCGATGGGTGATTGGATTCGATTTCCTGAGCCAGGAACTGGCCGATATTCCCGCCGCCGAAAATTACCATGCGCCGCGCTTCTGCTTCCTCATATCCAAATGCCGCCATGGCGCGGGTCACGTGTTCGCTATCGGCCACGAAATAGACCTCGTCGCCGGTCACCATATGATCGTCCGCATTGGGGATAATCGCTTTGTTGTCCCGGACAATGCCGACAATCACGACGTTTAAATCGGGGAAGAGTTGGGTTAACTGGCGCAGCGGCGTGTTGACCAGGGGGCAATCCTCACCACAGCGTACGCCGACGACTTTAACCTTGTCATCGACCAGCGAAATCATATCGAACGTGCCCGGTACACGCAGCCTGCGGGCGACGGCTCTGGCCACTTCCAGTTCCGGTGAAATCACCACATCGATGGGTAATTGGTCGCGGGAATACAAATTCGCCCATTTTGGGTCCATATAACCCTGTTGCCGGATGCGGGCGATTTTGGTCGTTACGTCGAACAGGGAATGGGCTACCTGGCAGGCCACCATATTTACTTCGTCGGCCTGCGTAACGGCAATCAGCATATCGGCATCCGAGGCGCCCGCTTGGGCCAAGACGTTGGGATGCGAGGCAAAACCGGTAATGGCTTTTACATCCAGCGTATCGCTTATTTTACGCGACAGTTCGGGTCTTTGATCGATAACGGTGACGTCGTTATCCTCTTGCGCCAGATATCGCGCGATATTGTGACCGACCTGTCCGGCGCCGCATATTATGACTTTCATAGCTGTCTCTTAATTTTCCTGAGATGCCCCGAATAGAAATTAGCTGAGTAGAATTGAGTTCAGTCGTTGGCAGCAGCCTGAGCCCGCTCCTCCGATTGTACACCGAGAGATTTGAGCTTGCGGTGGAGTGCCGACCGCTCCATGCCGATAAAAGCGGCCGTACGGGAAATATTCCCGCCGAACCGCGTAATTTGTGCCGCCAGATATTCCCGTTCAAAAATTTCCCGAGCCTCCCGCAACGGCAATCCCATTATCTCCGAATTGTCGGTACCGGGATTGGCAGCAACCGAAGATTCGTTGCCGATTTCTCCTGGAATCATCTCTGACCGGATCGGCTCTTCATCGTCACCCGGCGCCATGATCAAAACGCGCTCGATAACATTTCTCAATTCTCTCACATTACCGGGCCATTCATAGGCCTGCAGAGTGGCAAAAGCGTCCTCTGAAAAACACCTTCTTTTCCCGCCCGAGGCTTGCGCCATCTTGGCGATAAAAAACTCAGCCAACGCCGGAATATCCTCGCGGTATTCGTTTAACGGCGGTACTTCGATGGGAACGACGCTTAACCGGTAAAACAGATCTTCCCGGAAACGGCCTTCGCTCATTTCCAGATTTAAATCCTTGGTGGACGCCGCGATAACCCTGACATCAACTTCGACACGGGTGGCGCCCCCCACCCGTTGGAATGTTTGCTCCTGAAGAACCCGGACTATCTTTCCCTGGGTTTCCAGGGGCATATCCGCGACTTCGTCCAGGAAAAGGGTGCCATTATGGGCTTGCTCGAACGTACCGATGGCCTTCGGACCACTTTCTTCGCCGGATGATTCAACGCCAAACAGGCTTATTTCGAAACCATCGGCCTGCATGGTCGCGCAATTCAGGGAAATGAATGGACCATTGGCGCGACTGGACTGATTGTGAATCAGCCGTGCGACGACGTCCTTACCCGAACCTGCGGGACCGGTAATTAAAACCCGGCTGTTTGCTCCCGCCACACGATCAATCGATTGACGAATCTGATTGATAGCGTTGGAGTCGCCGATCAATTCTTCTTCGCCCCCCGCCTTTAATTTCAGTTCCTCGTTTTCCCGCCTTAACCGCGCCGCTTCAATCGCCCTGGCGACAATGAGGATCATCCGGTCCGCTTTGAACGGCTTTTCGATAAAATCGAAGGCCCCGAGATTGATTGCCGATACGGCGGTTTCGATATTGCCGTGTCCGCTCATCATCACCACCGGTAGCCCGGGATGCTCGATGCTGAGTGATTCCAGTATCTGCATGCCGTCCAGCTCGCTGCCTTCCAGCCAGATATCCAACAGCACCAGATTCGGCCGACGAGTTTCAATGGCGGACAAGGCTTCGGTGCTGTTTTTGGCCTCGCGCGTCTGATGGCCTTCATCCTCCAGGATGCCGGCTGTCAGCATTCGAATATCCGCTTCGTCGTCGACGATCAGAATGTCATGGGCCATTAGGATAGTTTCTCGGTTTTAATATAGTTTTGTTCTGCAACGCGAGAGTCATCGGAACCAGCGGTTTCACTATTGGTGCGGTGGAACAAGAGCGACACAACGGCTCCCCCTTCCGTCTCTTCATTGTTTTTCAGCATCAGCTCACCGTCATGATCTTCCATGATTTTGGCGGCAATTGCGAGTCCCAATCCAGTGCCTTTATCCCGCGTCGTGACATAGGGTTCCGTGATTCTATCGATAAGGTCTTCGGGGAATCCTTTCCCATTATCAAAAATGCTAACAGATACAGTATCTTCCGAAACATCCAGATTGAGGCTTATTTTGCCCGCAGGAGAATCGGCGCCATTGATTTTTTCTCTGGCGGTAATTGATTCCGCCGCATTTTTTAGAACATTGGTTAAAGCGCGGCCGATTTGCAGACGGTCGCACCGGTGCATAAAGGCGTCGTCAGGCTTATCGAACTCGTATTCGATATCCGGATATCTGTTTCTTTCCAAGAACAAACTCTGCTGACATAAATCGACCAAATCGATACGCTTCAATTCCGGCTGCGGCATGCGGGCAAAAGCCGAAAATTCATCGACCATGCGGCCGATATCCTCGACCTGGCGAATGATCGTATCGGTGCACATGGCAAACGTCTTGGGGTCGGATTCTATCTCATCTTGATATTTTCGGCGAAGCCGCTCCGCCGACAGTTGAATAGGCGTCAGTGGGTTTTTGATTTCATGGGCGATACGCCTGGCGACATCAGCCCAGGCCGCCTTACGCTGAGCGGAAAACAATTCGGTGACATCGTCAAAGGTAACCACATAACCAATAATTTCATCGGCGATTTTCTCAGCCGCCATGGAGACCATGAGCGTTCGGTGCCTTCCCTGGCGCTGAATTTTGATCTCCCCTTGCACGCTTCTGCCTGGGTTTTTGGTGATTTCGGATACCAGCTGAGCCATCTCTGGAACGATTGCGGAAAGTTCCTCACCACTATGATTTTCAAGATTGGTTTCGAGCAGATCCGAGGCTGACCGGTTGGGCAGATTAATTCTTCGATCCCGATCCAACCCGATAACACCTGCCGACACGCCTGTCAGGACGGTTTCCGTAAACCGCCGCCGTTCATCTAATTGCCGGTTGGCTTCCATCAAACCTTCCTGCTGCGTATCCAATTGCTCCGTCATGCGATTGAATGACCGGCTCAGAACACCGATTTCGTCTCGGTCGCTGCTTGAGGCCGTTTCGACGCGGGCCGTTAAATCGCCCTTGCGAACTTTATCGGCGGCATCAATGAGATCACCAATCGGCGTGGAGAGTTGCGACGCAATGGACCAGCCGATCCAAATGGCCACCAGCAGTAAGAGTACGGCAACCAGAACAAACACGAAGAGAAATTTAATTTGCAAGTTAGATCGGCTTTCCTCCAACTGCGCGTATTGTGCCGCAGCACCCTCTGTTTGCGAGACGTGCTCCAGCACCTGGGGCGCCACGATGCGACCGACCAACAAATAAGCATCAACGAAAGCTTCCAGTTTTATCGCCGCCCGCACCCGGTCCCCGCCCGGAGAGTTGATAATAAAAACTTCACCGGGCCGGCCATTAAGAACGCGCTTCAACAAAGCATCGGACGCAAAGTTAAAACCCAAGGAAAAACTCAATTCCGAGCGCGCAATAGTTTGACCGCTGCTGTTGACGACGACGGCTTCCGACAGATTGCGCACGATGGATTGCGTTCTGACGATCTGGGAGAGAATTTTCGGATTTTGGCGCAAGGCCGGTGCGGCTCGGTTGAGGTCGTTGGCCATGGCCAGAGCGGCCCCTCGGATACCCAACTGATGTTCTTGCAAGTAGGAGCGGGCAACCGCACTGGAGGCGTTGACCGCCGTCCTCACCCGTTCGGAAAACCAGGTTTCAATGCCAAAATTCAGAAACAATCCGGAAAACACAGCAACCAATATCGCCGGGACAATGGCCACCATACCGAACGATAGCACGATGCGGGTATGTAACCTAGAGCCGGCGGACCCGTATTTCCGTGATATCCAACTGAGGACGATCCGCCGTGCCAGCACCGCACCCAGCAAAAGCGCCAATATTAAGTCGAGGTTGAGAAGCGCGATGACATTGGTCAAATCGGACTCAAGCGGTGAATAGTCCGCAAGAACCGATACCGTGGCCAAGCCTGACACGACCAATGCCAGACCAATGACGCCGGCAATAATATGGGTCAGGCGCAGCTTCCCCCCTTCGCCAACCAGAGGTGCTTTTTCCGTATCGCTTTTAAAGTCCGCCACTTGTTCGCTCATCTGGTTCCCTTATTTCGGTGTCTTGGTTACCGATATATTCAGATCGCGTATTTTTTTGCGTAAAGTATTTCGATTGAGCCCCAGAAGATCCGCGGCGCGTAGTTGATTACCCCTGGTTGCCGCCAAGGATAAGGATATTAAGGGTCGTTCAACTTCCTTCAGGACCCGATCATATAGTCCCGCCGGCGGCAAAGTGGTGCCGTGCGCGGTAAAGTAGTCCCTCAAATGGTTCTCCACTGATTCGCTGATCCCGTTACCGGATTTATTACCGTCATTGGCCGGTCCGGTTTCCGCCAATTCGGCCTCGATCACTTCGATACTGATGGTTTCCTGTGAATACAATGCCGCCAAGCGCCGCACCGCGTTTTCGAGCTCCCGTACATTGCCCGGCCAATGATAGGCCTGAAGGCGTTCCATGGCTTCGCCGTCGACAATTTTCCAAGGCAACCCTTCTTCGGCGGCCTGCGAAAGGAAATGGCGAACCAGTTCAGGGATATCGTCGCGTCTTTCGCGCAGCGGCGGCATGCGGAGCGGAACGACATTTAGCCGGTAGTAAAGGTCTTCTCGGAACAGTCCTTGCCTGATCAACTGGGTCAGATCCCGGTGCGTGGCGGCAACGATCCGGACGTTGGTCCGTATCGGCGTTTTTCCGCCCACCGTCGTATACTCGCCCTCCTGCAATACACGCAGCAATCGGGTCTGGGCTTCCGGCGGCATATCCCCGATTTCGTCTAGAAACAGCGTGCCGCCCTCGGCCTGATCGAACCGGCCCGTGGTGCGGCTGGCGGCTCCGGTAAAGGCGCCCTTTTCATGGCCAAAGAGTTCGCTTTCGATGAGATCGCGCGGAATGGCGGCCATGTTGATGGCGACAAAAGGGAAGTTCTTTCTTTTTCCGTAATCATGCAGCGCCCGGGCGGCCAATTCCTTGCCGGTACCGGATTCTCCGGAAATCAAAACCGTCAGATCCGTTCCCATCAGCCGGGCCAATGATCGGTAGACCTCCTGCATGGCCGCCGAACGGCCGATCAGCGGTAATTGTTCCTCTTCGTCCTGAGCGGTATTTTCCTGGCTCTCTTTGGCAGCCTGAAGAGCGCGCTTTACGACATTCGTCAGCTCATTGAGATCAAAAGGTTTTGGCAGGTAATCGAAGGCGCCGCGTTGAGTGGCATTGACGGCCGTCATCAGCGTGTTTTGGGCGCTCATCACGATAACCCTTAACTCGGGGCGTATTTTTTTGATGCGCGGCAACAAGTCCAGGCCGTTTTCATCGGGCATGACCACATCGGTGATGACTAGATTCCCCTCTCCATCGCTTACCCATTTCCAAAGCGTGGCTGCGTTGCCGGTGGTTCTGACCTCATACCCTTCCCGGCCCAGCGCCTGATTGAGTACGGTGCGGATGGCACTATCGTCATCGGCGATCAGGATAGTTTCACCGGTCATTTTACTTCCCCTTCATCCTGGCTCGCTTGCTGCACGGTCCGCTGAGGCGCCATCGGCAACATGACACGAAACACGGTCTTTCCCGGTCTGCTGTCGAACTCGATAACCCCGCCATGATCATCGACCATTTTGGCAACCACCGCCAAACCCAGGCCCGACCCTTTTTGCTTCGATGTGACAAATGCGTCGAACAGATGATCCTGAAGGTCTTCGGGAATACCGTCGCCGCTATCCTGCACACTGATTACCAGCGGCAGGTGGGTTCTTGAGTTGCTGCCGGGCACGGCAAAGCGGACGCTATGCTGATAGGCTGTCGTTAGTAATATCTCACCGTTTTTTTCGGTGATCGATTCCGCTGCATTTTTTACCAGGTTAAGAAAAATCTGAACCAATTGATCGTTATTACCGTCAACGGGCGGCAATGACGGATCGTAATTTTCGACAATTTTCAGGTTTCGAGCGAAGCCGTTTTGGGCCAACTGCCGAACGCGCTCCAGTACCTTATGAATATTCACCGGTTCGCGCTCAAGGGGGCGGCTGTCCGAAAAAATCTCCATCCGGTCGACAAGTGCGCAAATTCGATCGGTTTCGTCACATATCAATCGGGTCAGTTTTTGATCTTCGGCATTTGATCCGTGTTCCAACAATTGAGCCGCCCCGCGAATTCCGGAAAGAGGGTTTTTAACCTCATGGGCCAACATGGCTGACATGGCGGTTACCGATCTGGCGGCATTCCGGTGCGTCAATTGGCGGTCGATTTTGTCGGCGATGGATCGCTCGAATATAGACAGCACCGCATAGCCTGGCCGATCAGGGATAGAAGTGACCTGAACATTGACCAAGTGTTTCTTGATACGCGGTGTATTCAGGGTCAGCCCATATTCCGAAACGCTGCTGCTGGCCTGGGTTTGGACCTGGTTGATAAGGGCAATTAGCGGACTGTCAGAGGGTAAAATTTCGTTGATCTTTCCACCGATCAACTGCGGTGCGGAACTGGCAAAAAACTGTTCCGCCGCGCTGTTAACGAACTCGATAACATTGCCCGGAGAAATCAAAACGACGGTGGCCTCCAAGGCATTGAGGATGACCATCGAACCTTGATCCAATTGGGGCTCCGGTTCGTTTAAATTGGACGGGGCTAGATTTCCGCTCATGGTATGATTCACGCCGCCTGTCGATCCAGATTGGCGAGATAAAAATCGGCAATCACGCGTTTTGCCTCGTCCGGGTTGTCTATCTGATTGATCGTTCCCCTGAATTCGGCTGAACCCGGCAGGCCTTTGCTGTACCAGCCCACATGCTTGCGGGCCATTCTGAGGCCCCTCAGACTACCGTGGTGGCTCAGCATATCTTCATAGTGGGATTCCACGGTCGCGAATTGCTCGGCGAGGGAAGGATCCGGTAATTTTTCGCCGGTCTCAAGGAAATGAATAATCTGCTGTAAAAACCAGGGACGTCCGTAAGTGCCGCGGCCGATCATTACACCGTCGGCCCGTGACACTTTCAGCAGTTTCTCTGCATCGTCCACCGATTTAACGTCGCCGTTGCCGATAACCGGAACGTCGACGGCTTCTTTCACTTTGCGGATAAACGACCAGTCCGCCTGGCCGTTGTAGAATTGATTGCGGGTCCGGCCATGGACGGTGATCATCTGCACACCTGCATCTTCCGCAATTTGAGCCAATTTCGGCGCGTTCCGGTTGTCATCGTCCCACCCGGTTCGCATTTTCAGCGTTACCGGCAAATCAACCGCTTTTACCACGGCTTCGATAATCTCTCCCGCCAACCGTTCATTCCGCATCAAGGCGGACCCGGCCTGGCCTTTGATGACTTTTTTAACGGGGCAACCCATGTTGATATCGATAATTGCCGCGCCTCTGTCCTGGTTCATTTTGGCCGCTTCCGCCATCAAGTTCGGCTCGCATCCGGCGAGTTGAACGGCCATGGGAAATTCTTCAGCGCAATTGCTGGCCATTTTCATGGTCTTGCGGTTGGCGTAGACCATCGCTTGACTGGCGATCATCTCTGAAATTACCAAACCAGCCCCATGTTTCTTGGCAAGCCGGCGATACGGCATATCCGAAACGCCGGACATAGGCGCGAGAATCACCGTGTTTTCGAGACTGATCGGTCCGATTTTAATCGTCATAACAATTTGTTTCTCTGAAAATTTGCTTATTTATTAGGCAAGCGGCCCGGAAAGGCAATCTTTAAATTGCCTAAAAAATAGGAAAAATAATCAACCCAACAGAATATCCGTAACGAATTTTACACCGGGATATCCCAAAGTAAGCATAAGATAGGCCAAAAGCACCAGACGCGTGGCCGATCTGCCTCTCACACCTGAGCGAAAATGTGCAAAAAGCAGCACTCCGACAACCACGAGGACGACCAAGGAAAACATCGTTTTATGGTCAAATATCAATAACTTGCCGGTCGAAGAATAAAGCGTTGCCATGCCGGTCAGCAATCCGATGATCAAAACGATTTCGCTGGATACCAGCAGTCTGACCAAAATATTTTCAGCGCCGGCAACCGACGGCAATATTGAGGAGAATTTAGTACGTTTTTTGGCCTTTAGCGCCCTTTCCTGCAGGGTCGCCGCCAAGGCCGCGACCGCCGCCAAGGTAATTAAACCATAGGTCGCCACGGAAACGACGATATGCGCACCGACCCAGGCCAGCGGCGCATCCCCTGCCATGGGTTGTTCCGGCGCCTGCCCCCAAATAATCGCCAATAAACCCAGGATGAATAAATACGGCATCAACAGCGGCGTTAACCGCCAGTTATCTGCCGAAAACGCTGATATTAAGGCATGTAACAGCAGGCAGGTTGCAACTGTCAGCCACAGAGCCGTGGATAGTCCGGTGTGCCAGCCGGCTGACTGGCGGACAAAAACGAAGACCAGGGAACCGAATACAGCGACCAGCAGCGCCGACCAGAATATGACATCACGCTGGGGCGTGCGGCGCCAAGTCGTTAAAGATGCCGGGATCAGGGCGATCAGAGCCGTGATTTTGAGTAAAGTCAGTTCCATTGCGCGTTAAAGTCCCCTAAAAGGTCCCTGTATTCCACCGGTTAAAAAAATTACCTGTCTTGGCAAGTGAGTTACTCTATTTTAGCCTGGAAATACAGAGGCGGAAAGCAAGGTATTGATTTCGTGGATACGCGGACAGAGGAATCAGAGCCGAAAAACGGCGGTAACGGTGGACCAGTTATGCTCATCGATGTCGCCGCCCTCATCGTATCGGCTGGACGTGGACACCGGTTTGGCGGCGAAATCCCGAAGCAATACCTGGATTTGGACGGTATGTCGGTGCTCGCCAAATCGGCGAGTACCCTGCTCTCCCATCCTCGGATTGGCTGTGTCCGTGCCGTCATCCATCCCGATGATCGATCTCTTTATGAGGATTCCACTGTCGGTTTGAACTTGCTGCCCCCTGTCTTTGGCGGTGAAACGCGGCAAGAATCGGTCCGTCTGGGTCTGAAAAGTCTCCAGGAATTCAAGCCGAAATCGGTGTTGATCCATGATTCAGTCCGGCCGTTTATCGACAACGATATTCTTGATGGCGTTATCGACGCTTTGGAGCGGAACCGGGCGGCCATTCCCGCTGTGCCGGTCGCCGATACTCTGAAAAAGGGGGGAGTAATCATTGAGGGCACTGTGGAGCGCGCTGGATTATGGCGGGCTCAAACCCCACAAGGTTTTGAATTTAATAGCATTTTAGACTGCCATCAAAAGGTGGCGGGAGAGGAATTGACGGACGATGCCGCCGTTGCAGAACGGTCGGGAATTCAGGTTGCCATCGTGCCCGGAAAAGAATCGAATTTTAAAATTACGACGCCGGAGGATTTGGACCGGGCTCGCGGCTATTTTCAAAGAGAAACCGGCGTTTATCGGGTTGGAACTGGCTTTGATGTTCATCGTTTTACCGCTGGCGACCACGTCATGCTGGGCGGTGTGGCCATTCCCCACGATTTTGGGCTGGCCGGTCATTCCGATGCCGATGCCCCTTTGCACGCTCTGACCGATGCGGTTTTAGGTGCGGTTGGGGCTGGCGACATCGGCCATTATTTTCCACCGACGGATCCGAAATGGAAAAATGTTTCTTCCGATATGTTTCTCGCTCATGCTGCAAAGCTAGTTGCGGATCAAGGAGGACATATCGTTAATGCCGATGTGACCATCATCTGCCAGGCCCCAAAAATCGCTGCTCATCGCAGCCAAATGCAAAACCGGATTGCGGAAATATTGAACCTTGAAGCAAGCCAAGTGAATGTCAAAGGTACGACCACAGAAGGCCTGGGATTCACCGGACGTGGTGAAGGTATCGCCGCACAGGCAAGTGTAAATGTTTGGCTGCCGATCCCCGATAAATTGTAAGAATTTACTTTAATTAATATATTTTTATCATTTTATAACAATGGACTATTTAACTTCATTATCAATCCAGTTTAAAAATTCTGAATTGCCATTATCCACTGTTAACGCAACGATACACGGGCAATCATAGCTGTGAAGCTCTTTTACTTTCTCAATCACGCGATCGCCGTTTTCGGCTGTCGATTTTAAAATAACGGCGACTTCCTCCTCGGTTACGACTTCCCCTTCCCACCGGTAAATCGACGTCATGGCACCGAGAATATTGGCGCAGGCGATCAGCCGTTCGTCCAATAAATTTCGGACAATCGCTTCGGCTTCCTCCCGGGAAGACGCAGTGACATAAAATAATTGAACTGACATGACTCCGATCTCCGGTAATTCGAAATTTGGTAATTTGATGAAATTACATTACTATAGAGGATTGATGAACCGTTCAACGAAGGCTGGTAGCGAAGAGGCTGGTCCGGAACGGTCACTGGGGAAAGGACTTGCGGGAAAAATGCCGGAAAGCGTTTTAAAAGTCGTAAAATCGGGGGAAGTTCAGGAAAAACCCGTGGGCAAGCCGAGCGGCGCTCAAAAAAAATGGTTAACGCGTGGGCTTGATCAACCGGGCGGCAAATTACCCCTTTTTGATGGTGACGGCCAAAAAATCAGCTCCCGGACCGTTGAAAGCTGCATTAAATCAGGCTGGGCGGAACCCTGGTTTGAAAATCCCATCAAACCCGATTGGCTGGTCTGCAAATTAACGGATGCCGGACGTAAAGTCCTTGAGCGGTAATTCGAACTACTAATCTTACTTTTCGTTTCGTATTTGCAATTAAAAAGCCCAAAAAAACCACTTTTGCAGTTTTTTGGGCTTAATTTCGGTGCGACTGCTCAGCCGATTGGATATTTTATTTTATCAGGTCCTCGACGTCGATATACCCCTTCTCAATGGCGTCCCGGAGAGCTTCAAAGCCGGATCTGGCTTCTTCATACATCTCGCGCTTCCGTTTTAAATCCTCGATATAGGCGGTATCGGGCTGTTCGCCTTGCTCATTGACGCTCATTTGGACAGCTGCACTCAGATACGACGCCCGCAGGCGCCCAACGGTGACGGCAAAAGAAAGAATCGAATCCTTATTCAGACCGGGTATTTTCTTGGTAATTAATTCACGGTTCGCCAGTCGGATCCCCTGCTCAATCTCGCCCAGAAAGCGCTTTTGATTGAGCAACTGCTGATAATCGTCTTGGGTATCTACCACTTTTTCTTCCTTTGGACTGAACCGAGGTAAAAATATTTTCTGCAAGGCATCTATCCAAAATTGGTCTCATAACGCCATGAAATCAAGCGACTTCTTAGGGTGAGCGCCAATTTTTTACAAAAAAGCGAGATATTGTGATGTAGATCACAGATTTAAATTAAAGTCTGTGGCAATGTAGGCGCAGATCAATTGTGATCCTCCTTTTTAGAGTTCCCTCAAGAGCACAACTCAGCCGGCTTAATCGCCGGCTTTTTTTTGCTTTTTTCCTCATTCAATTAATTCAATGACTGACTGGACTATGTTTGTTCCACTTACTAGGGTGCCGGTGTCGGCCACAACTAGGGAAGAAAAATGACATCGCCTGATTACGATAAATTGGATCAACTGGGAGAAAAATCGAAATTACCTGAGTCCCCCGATCACGCGAAATTGGAAAGGGTCGACAATCCGCATGCCGACAAACCGTATCTCATTCGTTTCACCTGCCCGGAGTTCACTTCGCTGTGCCCCGTGACCGGCCAGCCGGACTTTGCCCACTTGGTAATCGACTACGTACCCGACCGATACATCGTCGAAAGTAAATCTTTGAAACTGTATATGGGATCGTTTCGCAATCACGGCGCCTTCCATGAAGATTGCACCGTCTCCATCGCCTCCCGATTGGTAGAGGAAATCTCACCCGTTTGGCTGCGGATCGGCGGTTATTGGTATCCGAGGGGCGGCATCCCGATCGACGTTTTTTATCAGGTTGGCAATCTGCCCGAGGGACTCTGGGTTCCGGATCAGGGTGTTCCGAGTTATCGAGGTCGCGGCTAGCCCCGTTCTCACGGATACTTATTCGGCGAGGTAAATGACGCCGTCTTTCAGTTCTATCTTCAGGCTTTTCAGCCCGTCCCCTTCGCACGGGCCTTCGAAACAGTGGCCGTCTTCAACCCGGAACTTTGCTCCGTGTTTGGAACATTGCAGATGCTGATGATCGGCGTCAAAAAATTTTCCTGGAATTTGATCAATGAGCACTTGATTGTGGGGACACCAGTTTAAATAAGCGAAAGCTTTATCCCCTTTTCGGGCGATCAATATATTTCTCTGTTTACCGTCGATGCGCGCCACCATACCTTTGGCGTCGTTGTCTTCGATTTCGTCCAACGAACATAGTTCCGTCATGATCAGCGTTCACCCTGCATAGAAAACGGAGAGGCTTTCAAAAAGCCCCTCCGTCCGTATTTATGGTCGGAGCGATAGGATTTGAACCTACGACCTTTCGACCCCCAGTCGAATGCGCTACCAGACTGCGCCACGCTCCGTCAAATAAGCTCTCCGCTACCTGTGGAGGCCAATGCGGGCGCACTATACTGCGCCCTTTCCTTCTCGGCAATCGCCGATACCGACTAATTTAAAGTTACGGTAAAAGTTTGCGAATGTCTTCCAGTTCGGTCAAAACCGCTTGAACTTTATCCCGGTCTTGATCGCCGAGAGAACCGGTTACGCCGGTATCGACCGTTTCGTTTGCACCCGAAGGGTCGTCCTTCAAAAGTTTTTGCACGCCTTTAATGGTATAGCCGTCATTGTACAGGAGATCGCGCACGCGCTTGAGAAGTTTTAAATCCTCGGGACGATAGTAGCGGCGTCCACCACCCCGCTTCATTGGTTTAATCTGTGGAAATTTACTCTCCCAGAAACGCAGGACATGTTGCGGCAATCCGAGTTCCTTGGCGACTTCGCTGATGGTCCGGAAAGCGGATTCTGACTTGCCGTTACGGCGTTTTGACGACGCCTGCTGCTCCGGCGGCGGATTCATGGTCAATCGATTTCGTCGTGAATATCACTATCTGAAGACCCATCGATTCTGCTTTTGAGAACCTGTGATGGGCGGAAAACCAAGACTTTTCGTGGCAAAATGGGGACTTCCTCACCGGTCTTAGGGTTGCGGCCAATACGTTGTCCCTTGCTGCGAACGGAAAAACTACCGAACGATGAGATTTTCACCGATTCGCCGCCAGCCAGCGTATTGGAGATTTTTGTCAGAACTGATTCCAAGAGTTCCGCAGATTCATTTCTCGAAAGACCGACTTCTTGATATACAGCCTCGCTGATCTGCGAACGGGTAATTGTTTGTCCCGCCATTTTTTTCCATCCCCTTTGTCAGACCGCTATTGATTTCGACTTTAGGCGAAAAATCCCTAAGGATCAATGGGATGGAGGCATTATTTAAGACTATTTTCGATCGGAATTTACTTTGGACAGATTTTTTACCAGCGAACTAAGGCAGAACCCCATGTAAATCCGCCTCCCATTGCTTCCATGAGAAGCAGATTACCGCGCTGAATTCGGCCATCTCGTACAGCTTGATCCAACGCCAATGGGATCGACGCTGCCGATGTATTGGCGTGATTTTGAACGGTCAAAACGATTTTCTCTTGGGGCATTTTTAGTTTTTTAGCGGTGCTGTCGATAATCCGCTTGTTGGCCTGATGCGGTACCAGCCAGTCGATATCTTCATCTTCGAGATCATTGGCCTCCAATGCCTCAAAGACCACCTCGGCTAAATTCTTGACGGCATGTTTGAATACATCTGGACCTTCCATGACGATCTTGCCGATGCCCTGAGTGGTGGACGGACCGCCGTCGGTATAGAGAAGGTCCTCGAGCCGGCCGTCGGAATGAATGTGGGTGGAGAGAATGCCCCGGCTGTCGGCGTTTTTATCTTCAACTTCTTCGGCGCGCATAACAACCGCTCCGGCGCCATCGCCAAACAGTACACAGGTCGTTCGATCTTCCCAGTTCAATAGACGAGTCAGGGTGTCGGCGCCAATCACCACCGCCGTTTTAACACTGCCGGCACGTAACATGTCGTTGGCAACCGACAGCGCATAGATGAAACCGGAACAGGCAGCCTGCACATCGAAGGCGACGCCGGCAGTCATACCGAGACGGGCCTGAATTCTTACCGCAACGGAAGGAAAAGTCCGGTCCGGAGTCGTCGTTCCAACAATGATTAAATCCACTTCCGAGGCATCGATTCCGGCATGTTTCAATGCCCGCACTGTCGCTTCATATGCCAGATCAGAAGTGTGTTCGCCCTCCTTGGCGACGTGCCGTTGTTTGATGCCCGTCCGGGCAACAATCCATTCGTCCGACGTGTCAACGCGTTTGGCGAGATCTTCATTGGTGACAATTTGGTCGGGGAGATAAGACCCGCACCCGATTAACTGAGAAATAGTTTGCATTTATTCCGCGGCCGTTTGTGGTTCTGATTTTTCCGAGATCAAACGACCGAGGTCTTCCTTGATCAGTTCATTGAAATCACGGCGGACGAGATTGATCCCGACCTCCAAAGCATGCGCAAAGCCGATGGCATCCGTACCACCATGGCTTTTGACACAAACCCCGTTCAATCCAACGAGCATGGCCCCGTTATAACGCCGGGGATCGAAATGATCACGAAATCTTTCCAGCGCCGGTCTGGCCAGCATAGCTCCCAACTTGGCAGGTATCGAATCGGTGAGGGAGCTTTTCAAGTAGTGGGTGAACATTTTCGCCGTGCCTTCGGCGGTTTTCAACGCGATATTGCCAGTGAACCCGTCGGTGACAATGACGTCGACCGTACCCTTGCCGATATCGTCTCCTTCGACAAATCCGTAGAATTTCACGGGCAGGTCCGAAGTTTCCAGAATGGCTGCCGCTTTTTTCACCGAATCGTTTCCTTTTAGAACCTCGGAACCAACGTTAAGCAAGCCCACCGACGGTTGGGTCAAATTTAGTTCATTGCGGGCAAAAACTTCTCCCATGACGGCAAACTGAACCAGATTGACTTCATCACATTCGATGTTGGCGCCCAGGTCGAGCATGACGCAATCGCCGGATTGGGTCGGAAAACTGGTGACAATGGCCGGTCGGCTGATACCCGGCAGCATTTTCAAGACGATGGTCGCCATGGCCATAAGGGCGCCGGTATTGCCGGCTGACACGATGGCGGAGGCCTCGCCGGCGGCAACTGAATCGATGGCCAAACGCATGCTTGAATTCTTGCGGGACCGCAGGGCCGCCGTCGGCTTGTCGTCATTGGCGACGACATCATCGGTGTGGCGAATTTGGCAAACTTCTTTTGCCCGCGGATAGCTATTCAAAAGCTGGCTCAGCCGGGACTCTTCACCAAACACCAGAAAACGGGCGTCTGGTTGAGATTTGCAGACAAGGTCTATACCGCCGATTACAGAATCGGGAGCGCCATCACCCCCCATACCGTCTACGGCTACGGAAATTGTCTCTACCAACTGCTTAAATCCCCTAAAGCTGATATCAGTTTAGGCAATTGTGTCTAATTCGACCACCTCTCGGCCATCATAATAGCCACAGGATCCGCAAACGTGATGCGGTCTTTTCAATTCACCGCAATTAGGACATTCGCCGTGGGCCTGAGATTTCAAGGCGTCGTGCGCCCTACGCATATTTCTGCGTGAATTCGATATTTTCTTTTTTGGAACAGCCATAGCTATATCCCTCTAATCAATCGCTAACCTGAAAATTCGGAAGTTTCCGTCGATGTATCCGTCGCGGCGGGGCGGTACTTAAATCAAAAAAACTCCTCTTCGGCAAGCCGAATGAATTGTAACCGCAAAATTGACCGGACTGAATTCTATTTTTTTGTTTACTTTAGTTTTTTAAGGACTGCAAACGGATTATCGGCGTCATCCTGGCCATTTATCGCCTTTATATCTTTTTTAATTGCCTCGAAATCGATCCCCAATTGCCGTGGAAACGGATCCAACTCCAACCCGAAATGTTCGATAACGATTTCGCCCACATCAAACTCACCATTGAGAATTGGTTCCGGTGGGTCTTCGGCGTCTACATCGATCTCGAGGATGTCCTCATCTGACTCCTGAAATCTCTCTGTGAAATGGCAGGAAAAATGACCTTCCACATGGTTTTTCACCGGTTTTAGAGTGACGACGCAGCGTTGCGTTACATCCGCACTAAATGACGCCGAGAGAAGAATATCACCTTTTTCTCCGGACCCCGACAATTCAAGATGAGCCGACAAAGCGTCGAGAGACAATAGATCAAATCGATCGGCCAGCGCCTTTCGCTCAGTTTCATTGGGGCTGATATCTTTCTCCAGACTTTCATCCGACAATTCTTCGACCCGGATCAGCCGGGAAAATTCGGAATGTGACGTATTCATCAATTATTATTCCCTTCATCCGATTCCGAAGCTTGGCTCTTCAATTTACCAAATTGGATATTCCCCGTTATAATTTCGTCCAATTTCCAGTTGCCGGACCTTTCAATTTCTTTTTTTACGTAATCTTTCATCGCCGTTAGACGGCTCGTACCGGGCTCGGTATCGCCATAAAGGTTTCGACGCAACGCGGCAATCAGGACGTCATCACCTTGTTCAACCCCTTCATCATAGGCTTTGATCCTGCCATAAAATGACTTTGCCAGACTTTTCACTTTTTTTCCGACGCCTAAGTCGCCCACTCCCATTTCCCGCATGTTGCGATCCATGTCCGTAAACATGACATCGAATAAATGTTGCGAGGTTTCCGTGCCTTCTTCGCCGAGTATTTTGAGCCTACGCATGACGATATAGGCATGCAGCGCAATGAGATCGAAACGCCCGGCGACGGAATCCGGAACATTGAAGTCAGTATAAAAAATAGTCAGGCGTGCCTGCTTTACAATCTCTGCGTAAAGATGATCAACATATTCCGGCGGCTTGATAATGCCGAATACTCGCCCGAGATACTTGATAAAACTCATTTTGACCTCTAGAGAATGCCGACGTGACAGAAGTCCTAGGACATCACAACTGTTTTCCCAAAACGAATTCGCTGTGATAAAATATACTTAATCGGATTAAACTCGATCAGTGGTGTTGTAATTGAGAGATATGAACGAATAATGCAAACCAAATTTCACCTCATGGCCATCGTGCTCGCATCGATTTTTGCTTTGGAAGCCTGCACACCCCGTATTGCCGTCCGAGGCAACCTTCCCGATCCCGACTTACTGGCAGACGTCGAGGTCGGACACGTCAACAAACGCGATGTTGCTGAAATGCTGGGATCGCCTTCCAGCATCGCGCCGTTCAACGGTGAAACCTGGTATTATATCAGCGAACGCACGGAAACAGTCGCTTTTTTCAAGCCGGAGGTGTTGGAACGCAAAGTGATCATCATCCGCTTCGATGAAAAAGGATTGGTCAAAGAGAAGAAATCGTTTGGTCTTGAGGCCGGACAGGATATTGAAATGGTCGCCCGCGTGACGCCGACCGCCGGGAAAGAGCTTTCTTTGATCAAACAGCTATTCGGCAATATCGGCCGATTTAATACAGGCGGCGCCCAATAAATTAATTATGCTTTATTTGAGATAAAAAAAAGGCCCCGAAGATCGATCCTCGGGGCCTTTGATTTCATTGTCGTCGTCTTTATGCGGCGATGATCGCCAGCAACAGAATGGCGACGATATTCATGATTTTGATCAGCGGATTGACCGCGGGACCGGCGGTATCCTTGTAGGGATCACCAACCGTATCGCCGGTTACCGCCGCCATGTGGGCTTCGGAACCTTTGCCGCCATGGTTACCGTCTTCGATATACTTCTTGGCGTTATCCCACGCGCCACCGCCCGAGGTCATGGACAGAGCCACGAACAAGCCGGTAACAATCACACCCATCAGAGAGGCCCCGAGAGCCGCAAAGGCGGCTGCCTGACCGGCAATGGCGTTGATAACGAAGTAAATGACGAACGGCGCCGCAATGGGCAGAATTGACGGCACGATCATTTCTTTGATCGCTGCCTTGGTCAGCAGGTCAACGCACTTGCCATATTCGGGCTTGGCGGTGCCTTCCATAATCCCCGGAATTTCCCGGAACTGACGCCGGACTTCCTCGACGATGGCGCCACCGGCGCGGCCTACAGCCATCATGCCAAGAGCGCCGAACAGGAACGGAATCAATCCACCGATAAACAGTCCGACAACCACAAACGGATCGCTCAGCGAGAAGCTGACTTTCAAATTCGGGAACAGCAGGCTCAGATCCTGCGTGTACGCCGTAAACAACACCAAAGCGGCCAGACCGGCAGAACCGATGGCGTAGCCTTTGGTTACCGCTTTGGTCGTGTTGCCGACAGCGTCCAGGGCGTCCGTGGTCTTGCGAACGTCTTCCGGCAGATCCGCCATTTCCGCAATACCGCCGGCGTTATCGGTAACGGGACCGAAAGCGTCGAGGGCGACAACCATACCGGCCATCGCCAGCATGGAAGTAGCGGCAATCGCGAGGCCGAAAAGACCAGCCGTCAAAAATGCGACGATGATACCGGCGCAAATAACGATGACCGGGAGCGCCGTGGCTTCCATGGAAACCGCGATACCCTGAATGATATTGGTCGCATGGCCGGTTTCAGATGCTTTAGCAACGCTTTTCACCGGGCGGTATTCAGTACCCGTATAGTATTCGGTGATCCACACGATCAAAGCGGTTACGACCAGTCCGACAAAGGCGGAAATGACGAGATCCATACCCGTGATATTGCCGTTCGAGGATTTGAATTCGGTGTCGAAACCGTATTGCCAATTAATTACCGCAACAATCAGTATGGCGGAAATTATCGCGCTGGCGAAGAACCCTTTGTAGAGGGCGCCCATGATGCTGTTGCTGGAACCCAGTTTGACAAAGAAGGTGGCGACAACGGACCCGATAATGCACACCGCGCCGATCAAAAGCGGCAGAGTCATCATTAATTCACGATCAGCACCGGTAAAGAACGCAGCGCCTAAAAGCATGGTCGCAACCACTGTCACGGCGTAAGTTTCGAACAAATCGGCCGCCATACCGGCGCAATCGCCGACATTGTCGCCCACATTGTCCGCAATAACACCGGCATTGCGCGGATCGTCTTCC
The DNA here is from genome assembly GCA_964574215.1 of uncultured Rhodospirillaceae bacterium. GTDB lineage: Bacteria > Pseudomonadota > Alphaproteobacteria > Rhodospirillales > UBA2165. Next base: position 67,819 of record CAZNLR010000022.1, read on the forward strand.
GGAATGCCGGCTTCGATCTTACCAACCAAGTCCGATCCCACATCGGCGCCTTTGGTGAAGATGCCGCCGCCCAATCGAGCGAAAATCGAAATCAAGGACGCGCCGAAACCCAGGGCAACGAGCGCTTCAAGCGCATGCCGCATACCGGCTGCCGTGGTTACGTCCAGCATGTCTTGCAAAATCAACCAGTAGATTACGACGCCTAACAAGGCCAGACCGGCGACCAACATGCCGGTAATGGCTCCAGATTTAAAAGCAACGCTGAGCCCGGCAGCCAGACCTTCGGAACGGGCGGCTTCAGCCGTACGCACATTGGCGCGAACGGAAACGTTCATGCCGATATAACCGGCAGCGCCCGATAGGATGGCGCCGATAAAAAAGCCGATGGCGACGGTCCAGCCCAGCAGGAGGCCGAGAATGACGCCGATCACGACGCCGGCGATGGCGATCGCCGTATATTGGCGGTTCAGATAGGCGCTGGCGCCTTCCTGAACGGCGGCGGCGATTTCCTGCATTCTATCGGTGCCGGCCGGAGCGGCAAGTACCGAACGAATGGCATAAACGCCATAGAGAAGTGCGATGACGCCGCATCCGACGATCAACAGGGATATGTTAGACATGTCGTTAACCCTTACTTGGTTGTTGACTTTATGTTTGGGAATACTCCCGGTTTAGAATCCCTGAGCCAATTCATTGGCAAACCGGGATTAAAACCAGGCGCTGAAAAATGCGCCGGGACAATGCCAGAAGCCGTCCGACAAAGCAACCGGAGCATTGAAAAAATTTATTAAAATTGGAAAGATTTATTTATCGCAGTTTTCGGTTCATCGCCGACTGGATCAGAATACCGTCGATCATCCCCTTTCCGATCGTACGATTACCGATTATCGTCAATCGGCGTTTCAGAGAATTGATGTCTAAATCCTTTTTTTCCTTGAGCAGCCTGGGGACGTAGGCGTGCAAATCCCTAATATAAGCATCTTTCAGGCGCGGCAACTGCTTGGTAAGAAGCGGTTCCCGATCCGCGGTGGTTTCGATTTGCACCTGAATTTGCACCGTCGCAGCGACGTTATCCCCCTGAAATAATGGAATTAATAGTGGTTCCATGGAAATGAACCGGGGTGGTTCGATGGATTTAGGCGCTTCCGCTTTTTGCTCGCCACCCTCTTCGCCGCCGGCGGCCTTCGACGCAAAGGGCCCGAGTTCCATCTGCTGCATGACGGTAATTGCGCCGCCGGCAAGCATGATGATCACTGCAATAATAATGACGAGCATTCGTGGCATGTTTCGACCCTAATAAAGAAAGTTCCGAGAATCTACAGTGAAATCAATCAACCACTCGTTTTTCACTATAAAATAAAGCTTTCTGCTCAAAAATGGGTAAATCCGGTCCTCTTGAATGAAACAGGCTTTTTATTCTCATCCAAAAAACGAATCGTTTGGTTGTTGGTAACAATGCCGATTTCCGTGATATCGCATTCCACAGACTCGGCGATTGCTCGAATTGCAGCAGACTTGCCGGAGTCGGTTGAAAACAAAAGTTCGTAATCGTCGCCACCGGTTAGAATCACGTTTAACAGTTCCGGATTGAGTTCGACGGCTGATTGAGCCGCGGTAGAGAGCGGGATTTTTTCCAGATAAATATCGGCGCCGACTTCGGATGCCTGACACAAATGATGCAAGTCCGCAGCTAGACCGTCGGAGACGTCGATCGCTGCATGGGCCTTGCCGGTCAACCGTTGTCCAACATCGACCCGGGGTTGGGGGCGCCGGTAGCGGTCTGCCAGATAATCCTGATCGGAAATAGAAGCCAGTTTCAAGTCGCCTGACAGTACCCGCAGGCCCAGCGCCCCATCGCCGATGGTTCCGGTAAGCCATATCGTATCGTCTATTTTAGCGCCGTTACGGCGTAACTCGGTGTCGTCATCCACCAGACCGAAAGCGGTAATGGTTAGGACCAAGGGTCCCGATGTCGAAACGGTATCACCGCCGATTAGTGTTATATCAAACATGCCCTGCAATTCATTTAATTCTTTAGAAAAAACGGATAACCAATTGTTTATTTTAATATTTTTCCACTCTTTTGGGAGGGATAAAGTCAAAGTATAATTTAGTGGATCGGCGCCCATTGACGCGAGATCAGAAAGATTAACCCCTAACAGCTTTGCCGCGATCGAGTCCGCCGGATCGTCGGGCAGGAAATGAATTCCTTCAATCAGGGCATCCGTGGTGACAACCAAATGCTGGCCTGGGGGAACATCGATGACTGCGGCATCATCGGCGAGGTCAAACGCGCCCTTTACGTCGGCGCACAGGGGCGCGAAATATCGACGGATCAATTCGAATTCGCCCAATTTTTCGGTCACGGAACCAACCTAGCCGTTCATTTCCTGCTGACGCAGCACCTGGGCCAAACGGTCGAGCACGCCGTTGACAAAGCCTGGTTCTTTCTCTCCGTAAAAGGCATGCGCCAGATCCACGTACTCATTGATAATAACCCTGGCGGGGACCGATGGAAGATGAAAAAGTTCAAAGGCGCCGGCTCGCAGAATCGACCGCATGATGACGTCTAATTTTTCAAGCGTCCGGTTTTCGGAAAGTGACCCTCCAATCATCTTATCTAATTCTGATTTATTTTCGAGAACGCCGCGCACGACTTCACCAAATTTCTTTTTGTCGGGTGCGGCCAGTTCTCCCTCACGGACTTCATCCGCATCGTTTAGATCGTTTTGCACGGTCCAGCGGCGACCGAGGAACTCCAGCAAAATGCTGTCCGGTGAAGCACCGGACTGTTCGATTTCATAAAGGCCTTGCACGGCGGCCAATCGAGCCGTGCTGGTGCTGCGGCTATCGCGTGAAGACTTGGCCTTTTTGGACAAACCGCCAACTCCAATATTATTGTAATTATTTCAATACGTTAATAGCGAATAGAGCTACTGGAGAACTGCGCCTCGACATCGATCATACGCAGGCACGCAACGGCAGCACGGCCACCAATATCGCGCTGTTTTACATCGGCGCGCTCCCGGGCCTGCTCCTGGTTTTCGCAGGTCAAAATGCCGAATCCATGGGGCATGACGTGATCGACGGTTTGATCCATCAGGGTCCGGCTGACTTCCCGGCAAATATGGTCGTAGTGATCCGTTTCACCGCGAATGACGCAGCCCAACGTAATGCAGCCGTCGTATTTTCCCGTCGCCCAGGCCCGCCGAACTGCCGCCGGGACTTCGAAAACGCCGGGCACAGCCACACGCACATATTCCATGCCGGCATCTTCAATGACCTTGATGGCGCCGGCGGCTAGATCATCGGCAATTTCTTCGTAAAATCGGGCCTCGACGATCAAAATCTTTGATGTTTTATCACTCATAAAAGTCGTCTCTCACTGGAATGGGGTCGTTTCTGTTCAGCTTAATGGGTCGTTGTTCGACAATTTTAATATCATAGCCTTCGAGCGCGACCAAAGTCCTTTTGGTGTTGGACAGCAAAATCATCTCATGGACGCCAAGATCAAGGAGAATTTGAGCGCCCGTGCCATAGTCTCGCAGCATGGGCGCAGGACGTTCACGGGTCTCCAAATGATGTTTGATGCGATCGCTCAAATTGGTTGAACTCGCCCCTCTAATCATAACAACCGCGCCCCTGCCCTCTTGTTCGATCATTTCCATCGCCCGGTGCAGTTCTATGGTTTTCTCCGCACTGTAAATATCATCGAATATATTGAAGGAATGCATGCGTATGAGCGCCGGGCCTCCGGACGAAAGATCGCCCTTTACCAAAGCCATATGTTCGACCGACTCGGCTATATTGGTGTAAACGACCGCCCGAAAATCACCGCCGCCGATGGTGCTCAGCATGGTTTCGACGCCGGGTTTGATGATCCTGTCGTTGCGCAAGCGGTAGGCGATAAGATCGGCGATGGTGGCTATTTTCAAACCATGAAGTTGGGCAAACGATATAAGGTCCGGCATACGCGCCATGGTGCCGTCGTCGTTCATAATTTCGCAGATAACGCCGCCGGGATTTAGACCCGCCAAGCGGGCGATATCGACGGACGCCTCGGTGTGTCCCGTTCTTACCAGTACGCCGCCTTCCCGTGCTTCGAGTGGAAAAATATGCCCGGGCGTGGTGATATCCTCGCGGGCTTTTGACGCATCGATCGCCGTTGCAATGGTGCGCGCCCGGTCAGAAGCGGAGATTCCGGTCGTGACCCCTTCTTTGGCCTCGATGGATACCGTGAAGGCGGTTTGATGACGGTCTTCATTGTGCTGTGCCATGGCCGGCAAGCCCAGTTCCTGAATCCGCTTTTGAGTTAGGGTCAGACAAATCAAACCTCGGCCATGAGTGGCCATAAAGTTAATCGCATCAGGCGTTGCCATCTGCGCCGGAATGACCAGGTCACCTTCGTTTTCACGGTCCTCGTCATCGACCAGGATGAACATCCTGCCGTTACGGGCGTCTTCGATAATTTCCTCGATGGAGGAAAGATATTTACTATGAGGCACGCGCTATTCCTTTTCCAGAAGGCGCGCAACATACCGCGCCAGCAAATCAATTTCCAGATTTACCCGGTCGCCGATTTTTGACTTTCCGAAGGTCGTCACTTTCTGGGTATGTTCGATTATGTTGATGCCGAAGGTATTCCCCTCGACTTCGTTGACAGTCAGCGACACGCCATTGACCGCCACCGATCCCTTGGAGGCAATAAATTTCATCAATTCCTCAGGAGCCGTGAATGTATAGCGGTAAGAATCTCCGTCCGGCTGGATATCCTTGATTTCACCGACGCCATCCACATGACCGGACACCAGATGTCCGCCCAATTCATCGGCGGCCCGCAACGGGCGCTCGAAATTTACCACCGAACCTTCGCTCCAATCCCCGGCGATGGTTACCGAAAGCGTCTCTCCTGACGCCATTACGGCGAACCAGCCGTCGCCTTTCTCGGTCACCGTCAAACAGGTTCCAGAACAAGCAATGGAGGCGCCGATGTCGACCGTGTCCATATCGTATTTGGTGGCGAACTCAAACCTGGTGTCGCCGTTTTTCTGAACCTTCCTGACTGTGCCGAGGTCCGTAACAATGCCGGTAAACATGGGGTATACCTAACTAGTTTTTCTGAGAATTTCCAACGTATCGTCACCGATCACGCTCAGTGACTGGCGACTGAACTTAGGCATTTCTGCCAAGTTTTCCAGCCCAATTTCCCCAATCGCGGAAATTCCTGTGTCACCAATGATGGCCGGTGCCCGAAACCACGCGATCTGATCGACAAATTCGGCCCTCAAAAGAGAGGCGGCCAATTGCCCTCCACCTTCAACCATAATGCGGGTTAAGCCTTTTGCACCTAACGTGTGAATAACCCATTCCAGGTCAGGGTGACCGTCTGCACCAGTGGGCGCTTCGAGCATTGTGACATGTTTTTGTCGGAATTGGTCGATTTGCTCTTGTGAATGTCCCTCGGAAATAACGATCCAAACGGGCGCCTTCTGGGCGGATTTGACCAGTTCGCTGTCAACGGGTGTTCTTAGCCGGCCATCCAAGACGATCCGGGGCCGGCGTTGATTGGAAATTCCCGGCAGGCGGCAAGTTAAGCTCGGGTTATCTTCAATTACCGTGCCGCTGCCAACCATGACGGCATCGTGGATGGCCCGTAATCCATGGGCGGCATGGCGCGCATTTTCACCGGTAATCCATTGGCTTTCGCCGTTGGCCAAAGCGATACGGCCATCCAGGGTCGTTGCCGTTTTTAACGTTATATACGGCCGGCCGAGTTCGACGCGTGAAAAAAAACCAACATTGACGTCCCGTGCTTCCGACTGGCAGATTCCCGTCTGCGTTTCAATTTTTGCCTTTTTCAGTCGGGTAATTCCGGAACCGGCGACCCGGGGATCTGAATCCTGCAGGGCGACGACGACCTTTTTGATTCTAGCGTCGATGAGGGCATCCGTGCAGGGCGGTGTCTGCCCTTCGTGATTGCAGGGTTCGAGCGTGACGTAGGCGGTGGCGCCCCGGGCAAGATCACCGGCGCGTCGCAAAGCTTCGGTTTCCGCGTGGGGCCGTCCGGTCGGTTGGGTCCATCCCCTGCCCACCACTTTACCGTCTTTAACGATGACGCAGCCGACCGCGGGATTTGGCCAGACATTACCCAATCCTCGCCGCGCCAGCGTCAGCGCCGTAGTCATATGATCAATGTGATAATCGGGAGTCGAATTTTCTCCCGATGAATTACTCTTCACTCAACGTTCCTACGAAGTCTTCGAAATCCTTGGCTTCACGGAAATTCCGGTAGACAGAGGCAAACCGTACATAGGCTACTTTATCGAGATCCGCGAGCACGTCCATGACCATTTCCCCGATAACCTTGGACGGAACTTCATTTTCGCCCAAACTTTCCAGCCGCCGCTGGATGGAATTGACGATCCGTTCCACCTGATCCGGGTCGACCGGCCGTTTTTGCAGCGAAATCCTGAGTGAGCGCGCTAACTTATCCCGGTCGAACGTTTCTTTCTTGTCGTTCTTTTTAAGAATTGTCAGTTCACGCAATTGAACCCGTTCAAACGTCGTCCAGCGCGCCCCGCATTCCGGGCACGACCGCCTTCTGCGGATTGCCGAATTGTCTTCGGTGGGGCGCGAATCTTTTACCTGAGTGTCGTTATGACCACAAAAGGGGCAGCGCATGGATTGGTTTCCTTTCTATGAACTTCTGTTCACGCTCAGAAATTTGTGTAAACCGGGAACCGGGCACATAGGTCTTCGACCTGTTTTCTTATCTCCGTTTCCGCGGCGCTATTGTCGTCGAGATTTTCGGCCAAGCCGTCCAGAACCCGGCTAATCATATCCCCGACCTGATTAAATTCGGCAAGGCCAAAGCCCCGCGTCGTGCAAGCTGGCGAGCCTAACCGCACACCCGACGTCACCATGGGTTTTTCCGGGTCGAAGGGAATACCGTTTTTGTTGCAGGTGATACCGGCATTTTCCAAGCTGCTCTGGGCGGCTTTTCCGGTGAGACCTTTCGGCCGCAAATCCACCAGCATCAAATGAGTATCAGTACCGCCCGAAACGATGTCGCAACCCCGTTCGCTCAGTTTCGCAGCCAGGGCCTTGGCGTTATCCACCACGTTTTGGGCATATTGTTTGAATTCTGGCTGCATGGCTTCCTGGAATGCAACGGCTTTGGCGGCGATGACATGCATCAAAGGACCGCCCTGAATACCCGGGAAAATGGCGGAATTGACCTTTTTGCCAATCTCTTCGTCATTGGTGAGGATCAGGCCGCCGCGTGGACCGCGCAACGTTTTGTGGGTCGTCGAGGTAGCTACGTCGGCATAGGGAAACGGGCTGGGATGAACACCGGCGGCAACCAACCCGGCGAAGTGGGCCATATCGACCATGAAGTAGGCGCCGACTTCATCGGCGATCTCCCGGAATTTTGCGAAATCTATTGTCCGAGGATATGCGGACCCGCCCGCGATGATCATCTTTGGCTTGTGCTCACGCGCCAATTCGGCGACTTCGTCGAAATCGATCAAGGCGTCCTGCTTGCGGACGCCATATTGAACGGCGTTAAACCATTTTCCCGATTGGTTCGGCGGCGCGCCATGGGTCAGATGCCCACCGGCTGCCAGCGACATGCCCAAAATCGTATCGCCTGGTTTTATCAGGGCCGCGAAAGCCCCCTGGTTCGCCTGCGACCCCGAGTTGGGCTGAACGTTGGCAAAACCGCAACCGAACAAAGTTTTCGCCCGGTCGATTGCCAGATTTTCCGCGACATCGACAAATTCGCAACCGCCGTAATAGCGTCGCCCCGGATAGCCTTCGGCGTACTTGTTGGTCATGACCGACCCTTGCGCTTCCAATACGGCTCTGGAGACGATATTTTCCGAGGCAATCAGTTCGATCTGATGCTTTTGGCGGCCCAACTCATCGCTCACCGATTTGAAGATTTCGGGATCGCTGTCGGCTAAATTCCGGTTAAAAAACCGGTCGTGGAATGATGAAGAATTGTCGGCCTTCGCGAGAGACATTTAATTTAGTTCCTTATATTTTCAATTTTCTGAATTATTGAGGTAGCGCAAGTTTTTCCAGGCGTCCGGCGTGCCGGCCGCCCTCAAATTCGGTGGTCAGAAATAATTCAAGGCAATCCCGGGCGGTTTCGGAGCCGATCATACGGCCACCAAAAACGATGACGTTCGCATCGTTATGCTGGCGGCACATACGGGCACCCAAAGCATCATGTATCAAGGCCGCACGAATTTCAGGATGCCGGTTGGCGGCAATACTAATCCCAATTCCGGACCCGCAAACCAGCACGCCTTTTTTAGCTTTCTCTTCCTGAATTGCAGCCGCAAGGGCATGGGCAAAATCCGGGTAATCAACCGACTCAGGTCCATTGGTTCCCAGATCTATTATTTGATAACCCTTCTCTGCCAAAAAATCGGCAAGATCGGATTTCAATTCGAATCCAGCATGATCGCACGCGATGGCGATGCTTTCTTTGCTACTTGCATCCATTGGTATCGACTCGAATAATGTGATTTCCCTGGCGTGACATACCACATATCGATTGGGTACACCAGCCCACCACAACAATTCCACACGATCCGAAATATTGTATTGTTGAATAAATTACATAATCTATTTGAAATATTTAAATCCCGGCATTCGAATATTTGTAATAGAATCCCCAACATAATCCTGGCATCAAAATTGTGATTAACATATTATTCTT